>WRAO01000012.1 GCA_009780175.1 Oscillospiraceae bacterium | reverse complement strand
GATGACCTTCTCCGCTGGCGGTGCTGGCGGCGTCCACCACGTTGGCGCAGAACTCTTCTTCGCCTCCATCGGTATGCCGGGACTCCTGACCCACGTCCCCTTCGACAGCGGCGCCGAAGGCTTTGCCGCCTTCCTCGGCGGTCACGTCGATTTCGCTTGGAACACCGCGGACGACGGCGCAATGTACTACGCCGAAGGCCTCGTCATCCCCCTCGCAACCGGCGCTGCCGAAGCATGCCCGATTATGCCGGAAATCCCCACTTTCCGCTCGCTCGGTTATGATGTCGTGTTCGGTTCTTGGTGGGGCTTCGTAGCCCCCGCAGGCATCCCGCAAGATATCCTCGAGCTTCTGGACAACGCAATCAGAGAGTCTCTGGAAGATCCGGAAGTTATTGCGCTCTTCGAAAACCTGAACCAGCCCATCAACTACATGGACCACGTTGCGTTCACAAACCTCTGGATGTCCGAGTTCGAATCAAACAGAGCCCTCCTGATCGAACTGGGCCTGTCTGACTTCGCGTCCTAGTTCCAAACCCGTAAGTTTGCGCAAAGAAATCGACAACCGAGCACCGGCGCGTTTGCGGGTGCTCGGTTATGATAAAAAGCCTGTTGGGGTGTTTTTATGAAAATCACATTGAGCTTTCTCGTTGCTGTGGGCTTTTTGATCCTGGGAGTCGTCGGCCTGATCGAAGCCAGCGGTCTTGCCTTTCACACACGGGCCGCCGCAATCGGAGGACCCGGTACCTTCCCGGTTTCACTCCTAGTTATCATCATTGTCCTGGCATCTTGTCTTGCGATATCTGAACTGGTCAAGTCCTATCTTGCCGCGAAAAAGAGCACCGAACCTCTGCCGCCTACCACGATCTTGTCCCTGCTAGACATTGCGGAAGGGAAGGACCTTGTCCGCGTTCTGCTCATGGTCGGCGCAATTTTGGTCTATACCTTTGCCATTATGCCTCTCGGCTTCCTCATCGCGACCGCCGTGTTTATCTTGGTTGTACTCGTGCTCTTCGGCTGCAAGAGATATAAGCTCTACCCAATCTTAGCGGTGGTCTATCCGCTCGCGCTCTATTTGCTATTCGAAGGTATTCTCGGCATTCAATTGCCATAAGAAAGGGGGAGGGATAGAACATGGCTTTTGATTTTGCGCTTATTTTCTCACTAACGAACCTAGTCACAAACTTCCTCGGTGTTTTCATCGGAATCATCTTCGGCGCGATCCCGGGCATCAGCACCGCAATGACCGTTGCCCTCTTCCTGCCATTCACCTTCGCCATGGAGCCAATCCAAGCCTTCGCCTTTTTGCTGGGCCTCTATGTGGCGGGTACCTACGCCGGCGCTATTACGGCTATCTTAATCAAAACACCGGGCACCCCCGCCGCAGCCGCGACCGTGCTAGACGGCTATCCGCTGGCACAGCAAGGCCGCGCAAACGAGGCACTCTCCATCGTAACCATCGCCTCTTTCATCGGCGGCTCCTTCGGTAGCCTGATCTTGATTTTGCTGGCCCCCCGGGTCGCGTCTGTCGCCTTGATGTTCGGGCCGGCCGAATTCTTCGCCATCGGCCTCTTCGGGCTGAGTATTATCGCCAGCCTCTCCACCGAGAACTTCCTCAAGGGCATCCTCGCCGCCTGCCTTGGCGTATTGGTTTCTACGGTCGGCATGGACCCCATCACCGGTTCCATCCGCATGACCTTCGGCTACATGCCCCTCATCGGCGGCATTGAGTTCATCTCCGTACTCATCGGCCTCTTCGCGGTTTCCGAGATTCTGACGAAACTGGAAAAAATCGCCCGCGAGAAAGCCATCGGCGATATCAGCGTGGAAGGGAAAATGGTAAGCCTCAAGACCATCAAAGACAATGCCTTCAACATCGTCCGATCCTGTATCATCGGCATCCTCGTCGGCATCATCCCCGCCATCGGAACCGGCACAGGCGCCTGGATTTCCTATAACGAAGCCAAACGCGGCTCGAAGAACAAAGACCTCTTCGGCAAAGGCTCGACCGAAGGTCTATTCGCCGCGGAGACCGCCAACAGCGCGGTCACTGGAGGCTCCCTCATCCCAACGCTCACCCTCGGTATCCCCGGAGACGTCATTACGGCCGTCATGTTAGGCGCATTTTTGATCCAAGGCCTAACCCCCGGCCCAGCGCTCTTCCGCGATCACCCCGAGGTCGTAACAGGCATCTACGTCATGTTCATCCTGAGTGATGTCTTCATGATTATCCTAGGCCTGCTCGGCATCCGCCTGTTTGCGAAAATCTTGAAAGTGCCGCTGGATATCCTGATGGCCTGCGTACTCGTGGTCTGCCTGCTCGGCGCCTATGCGTACAACCTGTCCATCCTCAACATGCGAATCGCCCTGATCGCAGGTGTCGTCGGATACATCTTCCAAAAGGCGAAGTTCCCAGTTCCGCCGGTCATTCTCGGGCTGATTCTCGGTCCCCTCGTGGAATCGAACTTCAGACGCGCGCTCACCATCTCACACGGAAGCTTCGACATCTTCATCACCCGCCCGATCAGCGCGCTATTCATCTTCATCGCGGTGATGGCCTTTGTAGCTCCCATCCTGTCCAAGCAATACAAGAAATACAAAGCATATAAAAACTCTCATACAACATAGAGAGTGGCAAAATATTGAATTGAGGTGAACTGAATATGGCTATGCAGTACTACAAAGAAAACGCATGGTGGATCAGTCCGTTTGGAGAAAAAGTGGAGGTTGTCGAGAAGTCAATCCCGCGCCACACTGTCGAAATCCACGACGCAACTCTGCGAGACGGCGAACAAACACCGGGCGTCGTTTTCTCACAGACGGACAAAGTAAAGATCGCCGAAAAGCTGATCGAGGCAGGTGTAACCCGGATCGAGGCCGGAATGCCCGCAGTCTCCCAATCGGATTTCAACGCGATCAAAGACATCACCAAAACTTTCAAAGAAGCCAATATCTACGCCTTCGCTCGCGCGATGGATGTAGACATCGACATGGCACTCGACGCCGGCTGCAAAGGCGTCATCATCGAAGTGCCCATCGGCTACCCCAAGCTGAAATATCAGTTCGAGTGGACTTGGGAGAAAGTGTTTGAGAAAAGCGCGGCCTGCATCCAATACGCAAAGAGCAAGGGTCTGCACACCGTATACTTCCCCTATGACGCTACCCGCGCCCGCGAAGAAGACATCGAAGCCATCTTCAAGGGTCTTATGAAAGACGCCAAACCAGACTCCATCGGCCTAGTAGACACCATGGGTTGCGCCATGCCGGACACCATAGCCCACATGGTCCGCTACTACAAGCGCCTCACCGACGACCTCCCGATCGAAGTCCACACCCACAACGATTTCGGCATGGCGACCGCTTGCGAACTCGCCGGTGCCGCCGCCGGAGCGGAAGTTATCCACTCCTGCATCAACGGCCTTGGTGAGCGGACAGGCAACGCCGCTCTGGAGGAACTCGTATTCGGCCTAAATATCCTCATGGGCCTCGATACCCCGTATCGGCTCGATAAAATGCAGGGGCTTTGCGAGTACGTCGCAACCCTCACCGGCATCCCCATCCCGCCGAACAAGCCGATCACCGGCTCGCGCAACTATACGCGGGAATCCGGCATCGGCGTCGATCTAGTCATCAAACAGCCGCTCGCCATGTTCGCCACCGACCCGCGCTATTTCGGAAAGACGGGAGACATTGTGCTCGGTAAAAAGAGCGGCAAAGCGTCGATCACGTATTTCCTGGATCAGTGGGGTATGAGCGCAAGTGATGAGGCTGTCACAGAAATCCTCGAGCGCGTCAAGGCAAAAGGGGAAGAGAAGAAAGGCCTGCTCACCGAAGACGAATTCCGCACAATCCTACAGGCGGTTCTATAACTTGTCGCGCAGTTCATACGATCAATGGGCATTTTCACCGCGGTGAAAATGCCCTTCTCCTTTTCCACGATTCGCATTATAATAGAACGCAAAGAAAAGTTTACCCCCAGTTTACCTTTCGTTTCCTCCCACTTTACCACGATGCGCTATTATCTCCACCAAGAGGTGATCCCAATGACAATCAAAAAACGCCTATTCCGCTCCAATATCCTGATGCTAGTCCTGCCCCTCATCGCAACGCTGCTCCTATTCTCAGCCGTGCGCGTTGTCACCGGCATGGTCACGGCAGACGGAATATCCCATGCCGTCCACGGGCGAGGGGAGAGCGCCAACATAGTCTACATCGACCAATCTCACGCCGATGCGTTCCTGCGATTCGGAAACTACACAGAGGTCGATGCCGAGATATCCGTGTTCCAATCCGACAGTGGAAGCTACCTCATCGTCCTGCCCGACCATATGATTACAGAGGATACGCGCAACAGAGCACATTTGACAGTGATCCTTTCCCTTGCTTTCCTCGCCATCATCTTCGCCACAAACTACGCGCTCACCAGACGCATCACCCGTAGCATCGAAACCCCGATCGACGTATTGGTTAACGGGGTCCAAGAGATCAGCAACGGCAATCTGACCTACCGCATCGACTATCAGAAAGGCGACGAGTTTGACGCCGTCTGCGCCGACTTCAACGAAATGGCCTCCCGCCTCCTCGAAATGGTAAATGAGCGGCAGCGGGACGAGCAAAACCGCAAAGAGCTCATCGCCGGAATTTCCCACGATCTGCGCACCCCGCTCACATCGATAAAAGCCTACCTAGAAGGCATCCAAAAAGGCGTCGCCGCAACACCCGAGATGCAGGCGAAATACCTCGCAACGATCCAAAGCAAGACCGAAGATATCGAATACATCATCAGCCAACTCTTCCTCTTCTCCAAAATGGACGTCGGTGACTTTCCGTTCAGCCTGGAAACGGTAGATATCGGAGAAGAACTCGATAAAATGATCGCCGGGCTTGCCGACGAATACAGCGAAAGAGGGCTTGACATATCCCTAGAAGAAAACCTGCAAGGGGCGCGAGTTTCCATTGACCCCGTGCAATTCCGCAACGTCGTGCAGAACATCCTGAACAACTGCGTCAAATACTGCGCCAGAGAAGACGCCCGCGCTGAACTCGTCTGCCGCGCAGATGACAACCGCGTCCGAATCACAATCCAAGACAACGGCCCAGGTGTCCCGGAAGAAGCGCTCCCGCATCTGTTTGACGTCTTCTACCGCGGCGACACGTCCCGAAATAACCCCAGCAACGGAAGCGGCCTCGGCCTTGCGATTTCATCGAAAATTATCGAGCGGTTAAACGGCGCAATCATCGCCGAAAACGCACCAAACGGCGGCCTCAACATCCTCATATCTTTGCCTATCGCGAAAGAAGGAGAGTAAGCATGAAAAAGATCCTAATCGTCGAAGACGACATCGCCATCGCCGAAATCGAGCGAGATTTCCTGCAGATCGAAGGCTTTGATGTCACAATCGCTACCGACGGCAAAGAAGGCCACAAACGCGCCCTCGCCGAACAATTCGACCTCATCCTGCTCGACCTCATGCTCCCCGGCATGACCGGCTACGACATCTGTAAAGGCATCCGCGGTGAAGTTGACGTCCCCATCCTTATGGTCACCGCCAAAGGCGAAGACACAGACAAAATCAGAGGCCTAGGTCTCGGCGCAGACGATTATATCGCAAAACCCTTCTCGCCTTCTGAACTGGTCGCCAGAGTGAAAGCAAACCTCGCCCAATACGAGAGATTGAAACAAAAATCGGAAGGCAAAGGCGCTGTCGGCAGCAAGCCAGACGAAGTGCGAGCCGGCGCAATTATGGTCAATCGCGCCACCCATCGGGTATATGTCCAAGCGACCGAAATCGAGCTGAAAAACAAAGAGTATGAACTGCTCCTATTCCTCATCTCCAACCCGGATATCGTATTCAGCAAGGAGCACCTCTACGAACGCATCTGGGGCATGGACGCCTTCGGCGACCTGAAAACCGTCGCCGTCCACATCAATCGTCTGCGCGAAAAACTCGAAAAAGATCCGCAAAAACCAGTATATATCCAGACTGTGTGGGGCGCCGGATATCGCTTCAAAGCGTGAAATCTGCTCTTATCAACAAACATGCCGCTTTTGCAAACAAGCAAAGGCGGCATGTTTCGTTTACTTCTGGTTTACCATTGTTTACCCGCGCTTTAACCCGCCACGGTTTCCAATTTACCACTCTGCTTTACAATAAAGCCAGAGTCATAGAGAGGGGAAATCCAAATGACCGGCATAAACCTAAAATCGCACATGCAGTTCATCAAATTCGCCCTTGTGGGCGCGTCAAACAGCGCGGTCTATCTGGGCGTTTACTACGTGCTCATCTGCAACAGCGCGACGATCCCTATGGCTCTAATCGGTCAGTCAATCGCCTGGGCCCTCAGTGTTGCCAACTCCTTCGTCTGGAACCGGAAATTCGTATTTGAAGACTCCAACGAAGTCTGGTGGCGGGCGATGGGGAAGACCTTCGCCGGATATAGCTCTTGCTTTTTCGTCTCATCCTTGCTCACTTTCATCCAACTCCAATTGCTCGGCACCCCCGCTGCCATGGTGCCCATAGTGAACCTGCCGATCATGGGGCCGATCAATTTCATGATGCTCAAATACTGGGCGTTCCGCAACCGCGACGCAGCTGTTGCCGAGGACCCGTGCTGTGAAGCAGAGCTTTGTATCGAAACCGCGTAATCCAGTTCACCACTGTTTACCGGTGTTTTAACTTCCCAGGGTTTCCAGTTTACTTCTAACTGTTATCATACAATCAACCCAAAAATAACAACTCAAAATGAAAAGGAGAACTACCAATGAATATCCAAAACATCAACTTCAAAAAAGTCTTCATCGTCTTCTTCGCAGCATTTTTCCTGTTCTCCGCCGTATCGCTTATCTTCGCCGCGTCAGACGGTGGGTGGACCGAGGCCGTCCAGATCGAACGGAACCACTTAGAGGCAAGAAACCACGTAACCTTGCGCGAAGGCCACACAAGAGGCTGGCACGGACACTCCGGCCACGGCGCCATGCGCACAAACCTAGTGGAATCCGCACTGGCAGAAACAAACGGCATGTCCGAGGAAGTGGTCACACGGACACGCGGCACTGAAAACCGCATCCTGCACAGTGTTGCGAGAAGCTATGTCCGCATGACCTCGGCCGACTTCGGTATATTCAACGTCTTCAACTTCCTGTTCCGCGCCGTATTCACGCTCCTCCTCGCACTATGGGTCTATGTCGACAGCAAGAAACACGACAGAAACACAATTCTCTGGACCGCAGTTACCCTAGCCGCCAGCATCTTCGGCTTCCTCGTATATCTGATCGTCCGTCACGTAAGAAAATCCCCAGCGGCGAGCGCTTAAACCTGCGAGGGGGGATGGCCATGTGGACCAGTCGCCGCACCAAAATCATCGTCAACATCGCCATGACGATTTTCTTGTTCCTGTCCTTTATCCGCTGGGAGACAGAGCGCCCCGCGTTCCACCTCATCGTCGGGACAGCCTGCGCCTTGTTCTTCGCCGCACACATTTTCATCCACCGCAAGTGGTTGGTATCTGTCACAAAGTCTTACCTGGCAAACAAGATCAATCCAACGCTGGCGGGGAAGTATAGAATAGATGTTATACTCCTCGTCGTTTGGGGAATCTGCATCATAACAGGATTCCTTGCCCTAGGCGCTCTACTCGGCGGGATTGAATGGATGTTCATATTCAGCCGAATCCACGGAGTGACCGCTCGGCTCGGATTTCTATTCACAGTCATCCACATCTTCCAGCATAGAGCGCAAATCCTATCCTATCTCACGAAAAAGACCGGCGCAGCAAAAACTGCGCCGGCCTCTGTTTCTATGATCTTATTTCTCTTCCCGTGCCTTCTTCGCCTCTGCGATGACCTTCTCTTGCACATGCGGAGGCGCCTCTTCATAGCGGGCAAATGTGAGCGTGAAATTGCCGCGACCTTGGGTCATGGAGCGCAGATCAATCGCATAACTCGATAGCTCGGCCATCGGCGCCTCAGCCTCAACGACCTGATCGCCGTCACCCGCCGGGTTCATACCAAGCACACGTCCGCGCCGCTTGTTGATGTCGCCGATGACATCACCCATGAACGCGTCAGGAACAGTGACATTCAACGTGGCAATCGGCTCAAGCAGAGTCGGGCTAGCGTCCGGCAAACCGGCCTTATAAGCGAGCGTCGCCGCGGTCGTAAAGGCGATTTCCTTAGAGTCTACCGGATGGTAAGAACCATCCACCAGCGTAGCCTTCAAGAACACCACAGGGAAGCCCGCCAAAACACCATAACGGCACGACTCCCGGAGGCCCTTTTCGACGGCGGGGAAGAAGTTCCGCGGCACACTACCACCAACGATCTTTTCTTCAAAAATCATCTCTTCCGTATCGCCCGGCTCGAACTCTACCCATACATCGCCGAACTGCCCCGCACCGCCGGACTGCTTCTTATGCCGACCCTGGACACGCACCTTCTTGCGAATCTTCTCGCGATAAGGCACCCGCGCCGGAGCAAGATTGACCTCGACGCCATATCTGCCCTTCAACTTCGCGCAGAGGACATCCAGATGAACGTCGCCCTGGCCTGATAGAATCAATTGCGCTGTCTCAGGGTTGAGCGCGAGCGTGAAAGAGGGGTCTTCTTCGTTGAGACGGGAAAGACCAGTGCTGATCTTATCCTCCTGACCCTCCGTCTTTGGTGTGATGGCCTGCGAATAGCAAGAGACAGGGAGCCTAAACCCTTTCGCGGCGACGAGCCGCTTCGGACTACAAAGGCTATCACCCGTTTTGGTGTCCGTAAGTTTGCCCACGGCCCCAATATCGCCGCAGATGATTTCGGTAACCTCTTCGCTTTTCTTGCCTTGCATTACATAGATGCGGTTCATCTTCTCAGCGGTGCCCGTACGGACGTTGGTGAGCGTCATATCCGGCGTCACCTTGCCGGCAAGGACCTTAAAGAAAGAGAATTTGCCATATTGGTCAGATACGGTCTTATAAACCAGCGCGCAGGTTTCGCCGGCTGGGTCGCAGGCAATATCGACCTCTTCACCGTTCAGCATGCCGTGTCGAGCCGCAAAATCGCAAGGGCTGGGGAGCAGGTCGCCGATGGCGCGGAGCAAACTCTTAACGCCGAGACCCGTAATGGTGCTGCCGGTGAAAACAGGGAATATAGAGAGCTCCCGGATCCCGGTGCGCAGACCTTGGATTTTCTCTTCCTCTGTGAATGGGATACCGGCGTCCCATTTCTCCATAAGATCTTCAGCAGCGAGGGCGATCGCCTCATCGACCGCTGCATAGAGGGTTTCCAACTCCTCAGCCATATCGGCGGGAGGAGCGCACTCGGCGAAATTACCTTTGGCGTCGTAAGAAAACGCCTCGCGGGTGATGAGGTCAACGATGCCGATACATCTGCTCTCCGCGTCGAAGATGGGTGCGATCATGGGACAGACGTTGTTGCCGAATTTCTCGCGCAACTCGGCGAAGGTACGCTTATATCTCGCGTTCTCTTCGTCTACTTTTGATATGAAAAACATCCGGGCCATTTTTCGATCGGATAAGTATTTCCATGCCTTTTCGCCGCCGACACCAAGACCGTCTTTGGCGGTGGCTACGATGACGCCGGCGTCTGCGGCGGCAAGCGCACCATATACTTCGCCTACGAAATCGAAAAATCCGGGCGTGTCGATGATGTTAATCTTAAGGTCTTTGTACTTGGCATACATAGTGGTCGCGGAAATGGAGTTTTGACGTTTGATCTCTTCTGCGTCGTAGTCCGAAACGGTATTTCCGTCAACAACCTTTCCTTGACGGTCGATCATGCCAGTGACTTTGAGCAGGGCTTCTGCCAGACTGGTCTTTCCGGACCCGCCATGGCCGAGGAGACAGATGTTGCGAATGTTCTTTGTTTGATAGCCCATGAGATGGTGTTCACTCCTTCCAAGGTATTGTAAGCAGTATACACCAAGCTCTTCAAACTTACAACAAATTTATTCGACCAATCGACCTGATATTTGGAGCATGTCACATTGAGAATGACAGTGGTTTAAGATGGAAGGCATGTTCCTCCGCGCCGGAGAATAGGTATGGGATAAGACAACCTAGATGGGGGAGTGGTCCTACGTGCAAAGAAAGAAGGAAAAGAAACAAGAACCCTTGGGATTTCTGGCCAACGCGGGAATAGGCGCGGGAATCGCGCTCGGGCTTACATTGATCTTGCTGTTCGCCGCGTCCTTCCTCGTTACCTCCGGACGCGTACCGGAAAGGTTGATGGGAGCAGTAACCGTAGCCGCGCTCTTCCTAGGCTCCCTGCTCGGCGCGCTCATCGCGATTCGGCGAAACCGATCTCAACGGCTCCTTGTGGGACTCTCCGAAGGGGCGATGGTATACGCCATCACCTTCGTCCTCGGAGCCTTCGCCGAGACGCCGAATCTCTTCGGCGGATTGAGCCTATTCCTCCTTGCCGCCGCGCTATCCGGCGGCGCGTTAGCAGGCGTATTGCCGATGCGCCTACGGCGGAGAAGCGCCTAAACAAGCGTTGCCGACTTGACAAGGGCCTCCGAAAAATGGTACGATACGAGGGCCCTTCGCCGGTGTGGCGGAACAGGTAGACGCCCGGGACTTAAAATCCCGTGGGACTAACGTCCCGTGCCGGTTCGATCCCGGCCACCGGCACCACAAACAGTCAAAACCCTGACAAAATATTTGTCAGGGTTTTGACTTTATAGATTGATGTTTGCGGCAGAGTATGGTATATTTTGACAAAAGAAGTTTATTTTATATATATTAATTAAGGCTATGACATCTGGAATAGTGTGGGGGAGAAGCGATATGGGAAAATTAAGGAGCATTACAACCATAATGGCCATTTGCTGCCTAATCATTGCGGGTTTTATTGGCTTTGCGATTTATGGGCGTATCACAAATGCCAGCTTCATCCCTATAGAGGTAGATACCAGAGTGGAAATTGACTCCGAATTGTTGGAATCCAGCATTAGGCAAATTGCGGAGCTTTCCACGCTTGCAAAGCAATACACAGAAGTAAGCTTTTTTGCGGACCAAACCACCGTTGACGTCTGGGGCTGGCAATTCAATCTGCCGGGAACGGCAAGGTCCTTCATCCTGCGCTTCAGCGGCGATATCCGATTTGGTATAGACGTCGGCGAAATTCAGTTAAGAGTTGTGGAAGACGAGTACGCCTATGGCGGAATTTACGTCTATATGCCAGCAACTGTCATTTTAACGCACGCCATAGATATAGAATCAATTCAGCTGCTGGATGAGCGTACGGGCATTTTCACGAGCCTGGAGCTGGAAGACTTCACAGGCTTCATTGCCGATCAACAGCGATACATAGAAAGCAGAGCGTCCACACTGCAATTTCTGACAGACGCGCAGCGCAATGCGGAAGAAGCGGTCTATACGCTGCTCCGCGCCGCCCTGGGTGATTTGGGGTATTCGATTACCTTTGTGAGAAGTTGGGGAATCTAGCGGGCTCGTTGTTTGGCTCAAATCACATGCAAAAGTCCTACAATCAAACTGGTTGTAGGACTTTCTGCGTCAAGTCACGATCCCCAATTTCGTCCGCAACTGCAGATGCTCCGCCTCTAACTGCTTCCACTCCAAATCAGCCCGTCGAAAACGTTCCAGCGCCCGGATTACTCTGGGATCATCAAAAGGAATGCCGTGCTCTGTTAATTGTTTGATCTCTCTATTATACCCGCATGCAGGTATAACGAGATATAACCGTTTATGGTTATAGCCATAGGGCAGATCGCCACAAATCCGTTTATGCAATTTATAAAAATTCATCTTGCATTAATTGGATCCATATGCTAAAATGGATCCAATTTACATGAAATTAACTAACTAGGAGTGGAGAACATGGTGCAGCAAAAAATCAAAAAAGTGCTCGTGGCCAACCGCGGAGAGATCGCGATTCGGGTATTCAGAGCCTGTAATGACCTGGGTATTACAACCGTTGCCATCTATTCGCAAGAAGACGCGCTCCATCTCTTCCGCACAAAGGCGGACGAGGCGTACTTAATCGGAGAAAACCAGACGCCTCTGGGGGCGTACTTGGATATAGACGCCATCATCCACTTGGCAAAGTCGAAAAACGTAGACGCCATCCACCCCGGATATGGGTTCTTATCAGAAAACGCGAATTTTGCAAGAGCTTGCGAAGAAAATGGCATAATCTTCATCGGCCCGCCCTCCCACATCCTCGATAAGATGGGGGATAAACTCAACGCAAAGGAAATCGCCAAAGCCTGCAAGGTCCCCACCATCCCCGGCAGCGAAGAGCCGCTCGCAAGCGTAGAAGACGGTCTTGCGCGTGCCGACGAATACGGCTATCCCGTCATCCTCAAAGCCGCCGCGGGCGGCGGCGGACGCGGGATGAGACGCGTAAACAACCCAGATGAGCTGAAAGCCGCCCTGCCGGTCGTCCAGAGTGAGGCCAAGAAAGCCTTCGGCCGCGGCGATATCTTCATGGAAAAATACCTCGTCGAACCCAAACACATCGAAATCCAAATTCTCGCGGACAAACACGGCAACGTCTACCACCTCTTCGAGCGAGACTGTTCTCTGCAACGGCGCTATCAAAAAGTAATCGAAGTCGCCCCCGCGATCTCCCTGCCCGAACATGTCAAACAAGCGCTCTACGCCGATGCCGTCAAACTCGCGCGGCACGTAGACTACGTAAACGCCGGCACCTTCGAATTCCTCGTAGACAAAGACAATAACCACTACTTCATCGAAGTCAACCCCCGCATCCAAGTCGAACACACCATTACCGAAGTCATCACAGGGATCGACATCGTGCAGACCCAGATCATGGTCGCCGAAGGCCACAAATTCACCGACCCGGAGATTGACATCCCAAGCCAAGACGCCATCCAAATGCGCGGCGTCGCCATTCAATGCCGCGTAACCACGGAAGACCCGAAGAACAACTTCGCGCCGGACACCGGAAAGATCACAGCCTACCGCTCCGGCGGCGGCTTCGGCATCCGCCTCGACGCGGGCAACGCCTTCACAGGAGCTGAAATTTCGCCCTACTACGACAGCCTCCTCGTCAAAGTCACCGCCTTTGACCGCAACTACGAGCGAACGATCCGCAAATCCATCCGCGCCATCAACGAGATGCGAATTCGCGGCGTGAAAAGCAACATCCAGTTCCTCAATAACATCCTATCCCACCCGAAATTCGCCGTAGCGGACTGCAACACAACCTTCATCGACGACACCCCCGAACTCTATGACTTCGCCGATTCAAAAGATCGCGCCTCAAAGATTCTCAAATATCTCGGCAATGTAATCGTAAACAACAAACACGGCGAAAAAGCCCCCCATGCCACCCCCAGAGCGCCGAAGTCGCCGGCAGGGGAGATCAAACCCGGCCTCAAACAGCTCCTCGACGAAAAAGGTCCCGAGGCCGTGCGGGACTACTGCCTAAACAGCAAAAAACTCCTCCTCGCGGATACCACCCTGCGAGACGCGCACCAGTCCATCCTGGCAACCAGAGTACGGACAAAGGATATGGTAGCCATCGCCGACCATGTAGCCCACTCCATGGCAGACCTCTTCGCCCTAGAGATGTGGGGCGGCGCGACTTTCGACGTAGCCTACCGCTTCCTCCACGAGTCCCCCTGGACCCGGATGGAACTCCTCCGGGAGAAGATTCCGAACATCCCCTTCATGATGCTCTTCCGCGGCGCGAACGCCGTAGGTTACACGAACTATCCGGATAACGTCGTGCGCGAGTTCGTCCGTCAATCGGCAAAGGCCGGAGTAGATATATTCCGCGTCTTCGACTCCCTTAACTGGCTCCCCAACGTAGAGGCTTCCATCGAAGAGGTGCTCAAACAAGGCAAACTCGCCGAAGGCTATATCTGCTACACCGGCGACATCTCCGACCCCAAGCGGGATAAGTACAACCTGCAATACTATGTCAATCTCGCAAAAGAGATGGAACGCCGCGGCGTACATATACTCGGCATCAAAGATATGGCAGGCCTCCTCAAACCCTACGCCGCCCACAAACTTGTCACCACGCTCAAACAGGAAATCGGTCTGCCCATCCACTTCCACACACATGACACCAGCGGAAATGGCGTCGCGGCCGCAATCAAGGCGGCGGAAGCGGGTGTAGACATTGTAGACGCGGCGGTCGCATCCTTCTCCTCCATCACAAGCCAGCCCTCCATGAACGCGATTGTGACGACCTTCGAAGGCCATGAGAGAGACACCGGCCTCAAAGACGCCGATCTGCTCCCCATCTCCAACTATTGGAGCGGCGTTCGCAAACTCTACGCCGCCTTCGAAGCGGACCTTACCACCCCGACGACAGATATCTACCGCTACGAAATCCCCGGCGGGCAATATTCGAACCTCCAGTCGCAAGTAAATAACCTCGGCCTCGGGCACCGCTTCATGGATGTCAAAGAGAAATACCGCGAGGCCAACGAAATCCTCGGCGACATCGTAAAAGTCACCCCATCCTCTAAAATGGTAGGCGACCTCGCAATCTTCATGGTGCAGAACGACCTAACCGATAAAACCATCGTAGAAAAAGGAAAAGCCCTGGCCTTCCCGGATTCCGTCGTGAGCTACTTCGAAGGTATGATGGGCCAGCCCCAGGGCGGTTTCCCAAAAGACCTCCAGGAAGTAGTCCTAAAAGGGAAGACCCCCATCACCTGCCGCCCCGGCGACCTCTTGCCGCCGGTTGATTTCGAACAACTGAAAACGAAAGTAGGCGCCTTCCTGGAAGACCCAACAATGCAAGACCTCGTATCCTATTGCATGTATCCCAAAGTGTTCGAAGACTTCCAAAAGCACCTGCAAGAGTATTCAGATCTCACGACCATGGACACCCCTGTCTTCTTCCACGGCCTGGTCCCCGGCGAAGTGACCCAAGTCGAAATCGCAGACGGAAAAATCCTCTTCATCAAACTCATCACCGTGGGAGATCCCGATGAAGACGGCAACTGCAACGTGGTCTTCGAACTCAACGGCATCCGGCGCGAGATCACGGCCCAAAACGCAAAAAAAGCCGCGACCGCCCAGATGATCGAACTGGCAGACCCCGCTAATCCAATGGAGATCGGCGCCGGCATCCAAGGCCGTGTCAGCCGGATCGTAGCAACGCCGGGCGCCGAAGTCAAGATGAATGACGTACTTGTCGTGATCGAGGCCATGAAAATGGAAACCACCGTCGTGGCCCGCGCAAATGGCGTGGTTGATGAAATCTGCGTCCGAGAGAACCAACCAGTCAAAGCCGGCCAATTGCTGATCCGCATGAAATAGGCAGAACCTCCAAAACAAAACCGCCGCCTTCCCCAAAACAGGGAAGGCGGCGGTTTTTATTCAAGGGAGGATTAGATCAGCCCGCGAGACTGCAAGAAGTCTTGGGCAACCGCGCTTGGGTTCTCGTGCAACACATCCACTCTGTAATTGAGTCCGCGCATCGTGTCGTCGTCAAGGACATCCGCAAGCATAGCGAGGATCGTAAGGAGCTCCGGATGTCTCTCCGAAGTATCCCTCCGGATGATCGGCGCGGCGAAATAGGGCGGGAAGAATGCGAGATCGTCCTCCAATACCACAAGGTCAAACGCGAGCAACATCCCATCGGTGGAAAACGCGTCCGTGACCTGGATTTCATCATTGTCGATCGCCGCATAGCGGAGCGTACCATCGAGCGCAACTTCATTTCTAAAAGCAATACCTGCATATACTTGGCGCAATCCCAGCCATCCGTCATATCTGTTCAAAAATTCAAACGTAGCGCCAAGCGTGAGCTGATCGGATACCGCGATGAGATCGGAAATCGTCCGAAGGTTAAACTGCGCGGCCGTATCTTGACGTACTGCGAGCGTATACGTGTTGTTAAAGCCCAGCGGGTCAAGCATCAGGATGTCATAACGCTCATCCAATTCTCTCTGCGCAATCGCATAGGTTTCCGCAGCAGGTAAAGTGTCAGTATACCCGAGGATCGAACCGTAAACCGTACCCGTGTACTCGATATACACATCCACATCGCCGCCCGTGAGCGCCGCAAAGAGGACGTGAGTGCCCATGCCATGTCGAAAATCTACGTCAAGATCCGTATGATGCTCCAAAAGGATGGTGGTCATATACCCCAAAATCATTTGCTCAGTAAAATCCTTCGCGCCCACGACAATGCGGTCGCGATCATTCCCGCCTCCGCCGCAACCGGCAAGCAGCCCAACCATAAGCGCCACAATGACCAATAGTGCAACAATCCGTTTCTTCATAATAGAACCCTCCTCATATGTTGTATCCTTCATGGAATTTCCGCAGTTCCTATTTCCGCTCTTTAAAGCAGGCCGGCGTGACCAGTTTTTCGATAATCCCGCCAATCCGGTCTACTGTGAGGGCCAAAATACACGCCACGAGCGCACCCGCAAGGAGTTGGTTCGTATTCAGCGTACGGATGCCGGCAAAGATGATATCACCCAGCCCGCCCGCGCCGATAAACGAAGCGAGCGTGACAAGTCCGACCGAGGTCACCGCTGAGATGCGAACCCCCGCAAAGATCACAGGCAGCGCAAGCGGAATTTTAACACGGGTAAGTATTTGAAGCTGCGTCATCCCAATGCCGCGGGCCGCCTCCAACGTGTCTGCGTTTACATTCGCAAGGCCAGTCACTGTGTTTTTGAGAATAGGCAGGAGGGAGTATACGACAACCGCAAATACCGCAGGCGTTCTTCCAATACCCAAAAACGGCACCAAAAATCCAAGGAGCGCGAGGCTGGGGATGGCCTGCATCACGTTGGCGAACCCGATGACAGGTTTTTTCAGCGGCACAACGTAGCTAATCAAAATACCAAGCGGAACGCCGAGCAAAATAGCGATGCCAATCGCGGTCCCTGTGATTTGCATATGTTCTATGGTCTTGTCAATGAGAACGGAAGAGTTAGCCGACATAAAGGCAAAGAGGTTTCTTAATGCTTCCATTTAGACCACCTCCGATGTGTCAAGATACTGATGGCTGAGCGTAGTGAGCAGACTGCTCTTTGTAATCAGTCCCACCAATACATGCCTCTCATCGACGACGGGGATCGTATTGATGCCCTTCTCGCTGACCTTCTGCAAAATTTCTACGATATTTGTATCGGGCCCGATGCCATCTATGTCTTTATGCATAATCTCAGAAACCGGGATAGAAGTATTCGCCTGTGTCTGTATCATCTTCGCCTGCACAAGGCCGAGGAGTTGTTTCTCGCTGTCTACGACAAACAAGCTATCCACCTTATACATTCTCATCCGCTCCATACAGCGGAAGAGGGAAGTGCTCGGACTCACACAGACCGGATTCTTCACCATGATGTCTTTCGCATAGATATACTCCGGCGAAGTCCAAATCCGATTACGCCCGACAAATTCGGCGACAAATTCATTCGCCGGATGTTTCATAATCTCTTCCACCGTATCATACTGCACAATCTGCCCCTCGTTGATAATGCAGATGCGGTCGGCGATTTTCACCGCTTCGTCCATATCGTGCGTGACGAATACGATGGTTTTCTTCATCTTCGTCTGCAGATCCGCCAGTTCGTCTTGCAACTGTAGACGTGTAAGCGGATCAAGAGCGGAGAACGGCTCGTCCATTAAGATAATATCAGGATCACAGGCAAACGCACGAGCCACGCCGACGCGCTGCTGCTGTCCGCCGGAGAGTTGATAGGGGTAACGATCAAAATAGAGATCGGGGTCGAGGCCCACCATCTGCATCAGTTCACGGCTCTTTTGTAAAATCTCATCCTTATTCTTGCCCTGCAACCGAGGGATAATCTCGATATTTTGCCGGATCGTCATGTGCGGAAATAGCCCAATAGACTGAATCACATAGCCGATGCTCTTTCGGTGTTCCACTTCGCTCCGATTTCGGATATCTTCCTCGTTAATCAAAATCCGTCCGCTGGTCGGATTGGTCAAGCGGTTAATCATTTTGAGCATCGTGGTCTTTCCGCACCCGCTCGGCCCGATCAATACCACAAGCTCATGGTCGTTGATCGTAAACGAAACATCGGAAACGACCTTCTGCTGTTTGTAGCTCTTAGACACGTTTTCAAACCGAATCATATCGACACGCCTCCCTCAACACATTTTCTCTCAAGCCCCCGCCGGATATGCCTGACACGACGGATGAAATGGGAAAAAGTTCCACATTCACTGTGCGTATTCTCTAATTATAGTCGCTCGAGCAGCATCCGTCAATGTCATATAGCATAATAAAAGATCTTGTTTTTGATAGACTTTCATATATTTCGAACGAAAACGAGGCGGATTCCAGGCGAGGAAAGGGAATAAAACATTAATATATAATGACTCCGCATGTTTCATTTTGAATCATTTCCAAAAGAAGGGAGAAAATTCAAAGAAGGGGCTTCAATTCTTCAAAAAACGTGATATAATCAAAATAGAAACCCCAGCGATTAAGAAGTCCAGCAAAGGAGCTGAAATCGATGAATTTCACATTTTTTGAGCGCAGAATCACCCTAGACGACGAAATCAAAGACTACGCAATCCGGAAAATCGAAAAACTAGACCGGTTCTTCAAAGCCGACTCCGACGCCCATCTCACCTTCAGCGAAGAGAGAGGCCGCTTCCATGTCGAAGTCACACTGCACAACAACGGTATGTACTACCGCGTGAGCGAGGTCACCAGCGACCTCTTCGCCACAATCGACTCCGCTGTAGCCGCCATCGAGCGGCAGATCCGGAAAAACAAAACCCGCCTGGCAAAACGCCTGCGCGACGGCGCGATTGAACGCGAGATCGGCGCCCTGCCGAGCTACGCCAGAGACGAGGAAGAAGAGCCGGAGTTCGTAATCAAAAAGACCAAGCGCTTCTCCCTCAAACCCATGACACCGGAAGAGGCGATCTTGCAGATGAATCTGCTGGGCCACGAATTTTTTGCCTTCCTCAATCAAAACGCCGGAGACGCCTTTGCCGTCGTCTATAGACGCAAACAGGGCGACTACGGCATCATCGAATCAAACGACGGTACCTGCTAAACCATCATACGAAAATACAAAAGCGGGCGGCACACCATATGCCGCCCGCTTCGTCGTCCAGATTTCTTACGCGCTCTTCTTACTCCGGCCAGATCGAAGCCTCCAAAACGCCGCGGCCGCCCCGCCAAGCACGGCAAGGCCCGCCGCGCCATATGCGCTATATTGAAGGATGCGCCCCATACTACGTGGTTTGGTATAGATGAAATAAGGAGTCTCCGCCTCTTCAAGAAAGGCATCGTCAATCGCGCCGATGCAGTCCAGAAGATGCTCTAAAAAGGAACGGTTCATCGTACAATACCTTCTTTCTCCAAATATGCCTTCAGATGGTTTCGCGTTCGGAACAGGAGAGATTTCGCCTTGCTTTCGCTCATATTAAGCTGCGTACAGACCGACTGGATGCTCTCCCCATGAAAATACCGCAAGACAAAAGCAATCCTGGCGGTTTGATCCATAGAACGGAGGCAGTCGTTGATGGTTTCAGTAAGAACTTGAGACTCATAAGCCGTCTCCGGCGTATCAACTTCTTTGGCGGGGATGCAATCCTCTAGTTCGCCAAGGAGCAGCTCCACTTCGCCGCCGCCGCGCCGAATCGCATGTTGCGCCTTCCAAAGGTTGAGCGACAAATTCCGCGTAATTTTCGATAAAAACGCCCCAAACATCGTCGGGCGGGTAGGGGGGATGGTTTCCCAGGTTTTCCAGAGCGTATCACTCACACACTCTTCCGCGTCCTCTGCGTTGTGCAGGATATTCATGGCAGTAAAAAGCAGACGCCGACCATATTTCTGTCGTGTCTCAAGGAGCGCGTCTTCCCGCCGCGCAAAGAATAGGTCGATAATGTCATTGTCGTCCAAATGTTACCACCCCAGCCTGGAACCATGTTAAGGTTTCGCAAATTGCAGATGCGGCGTTTTCGGGTCCTTGGAATAGCGGACATAAAATACAGCCACAGAAGCGATTTTCGCCAATTCGATCAAGATACCCATGATATTCCACCGGAAGTCCCCATAGAGAATGTTCAAAGGAGATTGCGTGAGGATAACCACCAGCGCATAGAACACAACCGTAATCCGCACATAATGAACCCCAGGCAGATATTGTCCGATGACAAAACTCAAGGCTGTAATCAAGCCGAGCGTATGCAGCCATCTCACTTGCGGCGGCGCATTCACAATAGCAAGCGCGCCGGCAACCAGAGCGACAACGATCATGACAAGCAAGAAATTAAGTCCGGCCTCTTTGCTTTGCGGCGTGTTCTTGGAAAAAATTCTCCAAAACACTAAATTACGGATGGCACTATACGTCCCCGCGACAATCAATGAGACTTGTGTGCTCATTCCCGTCGCAAGGCCCATGGCGACAAACATCGTCATCCAGAAGAAACTACCAATACCGGTGATGAGAAAATATCTGGTCTTGTCCTTGATCTGATACGACGTAAACTCAAAACAGATCGTAATGACGCCGAGAACCTGCGCGATGATATACCAAGTGTTCATGTTTTCCTCGCTCCTATTGTACGAAAGTTTCGTATTTTTTGCAATATGCAACCACAAGTGCCCCCGGCCCCGCATGCGTGCCGATGGTTACACCAACCTCTGCGATCGGATTGACTATGGTCATGCCAAGCGCCGCTTCTATGTTGCTTTTCAATGTTGCGACATCTTCCTCGCGGAATATATGCCCCAGGCTGAGGTTGATGTGCTGTGTTTCACCTGCCAGCGCCCCCACAACGCCTTCCTCTATGAGTTGCATCACGCGCTTCGTCCCCCGCACGCTCTCGAGCTGCTCGACCGACCCGTTGACTAAGTGCAACACGGGCCGCAGACCCAAAATACCTCCAACCAACGCAGTGGTAGGACCGACTCTCCCGCCTCGCTTGAGATATTCCAGAGTATCTACTGTGAAATAAATCTTTGTCGTTTTGACGACCTGCTCCGCAATCGCGGCGGCATCACGGATAGCGTAACCCTTGTCGCGCATTTTTATAATCTCCCGCAGGATCAGGCCTTGGCCAACGCTGCCGTTCAAAGAGTCAATCACGAGGATGGTTCTGTCTGGATACTCTTCTTGCAGCATAGTAGCGGCTAGGGTTGCGCTATTGTAAGTGCCGCTGACCTTAGAAGAAATCGTGAGTGAGATAATGTCTTTCCCGGCCTTGAGATGCGGCGTATACACGTCCACATAGTCTTGCGGGCTTGGTTGCGCGGTTTTTGGGAAGAGGGTTTTCTCTTCGACGAGACGTTTGAAATAGTCCTGCTTAGATATGTCCACGCCTTCTTTAAGATGTGTCTCTTCGTCGAAGGTGACGTAGAACGGAACGATGTCGATGCCGTACTCTTGTATTTCCTCTTTGGTAAAATCGCAGCCGCTGTCAGAAATGATTTGAAACATAAAAAGCCTCCTGAAATTTTTCTCTTCATAGAGATAGACAACAAAAAATGGAAACGGTTGCATGTGAGTTAGAAAAATTTGAAAATAAAAAAGCGCAACACCAAGTCAAGTGTTGCGCTTTTTGTAGAGACACGCGTTACGCGTCCGCAATTACTAATTCTTCAACGCCTGCATCGGGGCCGGGATCCGCCCGCCGCGCTGAATAAAGGTCGTGCTGGTCGCCGCGTGCACAGGCATAACAGGGGCGGAACCGAGCAGCCCGCCGAACTCAATCAGGTCACCCACCTTCGTCCCCGGCGCGGGGATAATCCGCACGGCGGTGGTCTTATAGTTCACCATCCCAATTGCCGCCTCGTCTGCGATGATCGCAGAGATCGTCTCAGCCGGAGTATCCCCCGGAACGGCGATCATGTCAAGGCCCACGGAACAGACACAAGTCATCGCCTCCAGCTTATCCAACGTAAGTATGCCAGACTGCGCGGCGGCAATCATGCCCTCGTCCTCGCTGACTGGGATAAACGCGCCGGACAAACCGCCAACATGGCCCGAAGCCATCACGCCGCCTTTTTTGACCGCGTCGTTCAGCAATGCCAAAGCTGCCGTCGTGCCATGTGTACCGCAAGTCTCAAGGCCCATCTCTTCCAAAATGCGGGCCACGCTATCGCCCACCGCCGGGGTAGGGGCGAGAGAGAGGTCCACCACCCCAAAAGGTACACCAAGCCGCCGCGATGCCTCCATCGCCACCAACTGCCCCATACGAGTAATGCGAAAGGCGGTCTTTTTGATCGTCTCCGCAACCTCATCAAACGGCGCGTCGCCTCCCAGAGACTTGAGCGCGGTATGCACCACACCAGGCCCCGAAACACCCACATTAATTACACGCTCCGCCTCGCCGACACCGTGAAACGCACCCGCCATAAATGGATTATCCTCCACAGCGTTGCAGAACACAACGAGTTTCGCGCAAGCCATCCCGCCCGTACTTTCAGTGAGCGCGGCCGCCTCTTTGATGCCCTCGCCCATCAGCTTCACCGCGTCCATGTTGATCCCCGCCTTCGTCGTACCAACGTTGACGCTAGCGCAAACCCGCTCCGTCTCAGCGAGGGCGCGCGGGATAGAGGCGATAAGCCGACGGTCACTATCCGTAAAGCCCTTGTGTACCAGCGCGGAAAACCCGCCGATAAAATTCACCCCGACCTCTTTCGCGGCCCGGTCGAGCGCCTTGGCAAAGGGGACGTAATCTTCCGCGTTCGTAGTCGCCGCCGCCACGAGGGAGATGGGGGTCACAGAAATGCGCATGTTCACAATGGGAATCCCAAATTCCGCCTCAATCGCCCGACCCGTTGTGACCAGGTTTTTCGCGGAAGTCACAATCTTATTGTAAATCTGCTCACAGCAAACATCGACATCCGGGTGAGCGCAGTCGAGCAGATTAATGCCCATGGTAATCGTCCGAATATCCAAATGTTGCTGGTCAATCATCTGGATCGTCTCAAGTATCTCTTTTGGATGAATCATCTGGTCCTCCTAAATGCGATGCATCGCGTTAAAGATATCTTCCCGCTGAATACGGATATCAAGGCCGAGGCCCTCCCCAGTCTTCCGCAGGAGCTCAGAAAGCTCGGCGAGGGAGACACTGCACGTCGTGAGGTCCGCGAGCATAATCATGACAAAATAGTCCTGCAAAATAGTCTGGCTGACGTCGAGCACGTTGACCTGCGCGGAACTAAGCGCGTTGCAGGTAGCGGCAATAATGCCGACTTGGTCTTTTCCGATCACAGTGACAATGGCTTTCATATAAAAATCTCCTTCCAGAAATTAAACTGACAAATCAAGCTCGTCCAAAGTGAGGCCAAACGCCGGGATAAAATACTCCATGAAATATGCCGTCTCAGGCAGGGGATTCGCCTCGATGGAACGCAAAATCTCCCGCTTTGCCGCCTGAAACTCATCATTCCCGGCCCTAAGTTCCTCAAGGCACTTGATATAAGCCGAGAGCCGATCCGCAGCCTTGATGAGCTTGCGGACATCCTCATCCAGTTCAACCAATAAGGGGCGATAAGCGCTTTGCACCTCGTGCGGCAAGAGGGCCAATAACTTCTCCATAGCCACATCTTCCACCTGCCGATACGCCGCCAAAATGTCACGATTCAGGTACTTAATAGGGGAGGGTAAGTCCCCCGTGAAAATCTCGGAAGCGTCATGATAAAGCGCCGCGGCAGCGACTACATTAGGGTCTATCGCTCCGCCAAACACATCCCTGCGAATCACAGCCAAAGCATGCGCGATGACGGCGACCATATGGCTGTGCTCCTGCACATTTTCCGGCGAACTGTTGCGCATCAGCCCCCAGCGTCCGATATACCGCATCCGCGAGACGAGCGCGAAAAAACTATTTTTCATAAGGACACCCCTGATACGAATTTATCAATCATACCACAAACTCAAAGTGAAGGGAAGAGCGTAATCGAAGCCTCCGCAAGTGCCCGGACAAAGCAATCCACGTCCTCAAAAGCAGTATCCCGCGAAAAACTCACTCGGAGCGTACCGTCAATCACATCGTTCGGCAGCCCCAGCGCGGAGAGCACATGGCTCCGCCCGCCGCGTTTACAAGCCGAGGCATGCGAAACAGCGATGTCCTGACGATCCAAAAAATTCATCAGCACCTCGCTCTTGGCCCCCGGCAGAGACAGGCTCACAATATGCGGCGCGCCCCCCGGGAGGAATCGCGCTTTCGGTACAGCCGTTGGCAAGGCCTCCCGGATGCAAGCCTGCAAGGCGTTCAAATGGGCGGTCGTCTCCTCAAAGCGCGCAGCCGCAAGCTCGACCGCTTTGGCAAAACCCGCGATATTATGCAAAGCCTCCGTCCCCGAGCGCAGGCCCGCCTCCTGGCCGCCGCCCTTGAGGAGGGGAGGGAGTGTCAACCCATTTCTGACCCACAAAGCCCCCACACCCTTCGGCCCGTGAAGTTTGTGCGCATTGACAGAAAGGAGATCAATCCCCAAATCCGTCGCCGTAAACGGAATTTTACAAAACGCTTGCACCGCGTCGGTGTGAAACAGCGCCGAGGAGTGTTCCCGGACGAGGCGAACCATCTCCTGCACGGGAAAGATTGTCCCCGTTTCATTATTCACCAGCATCACAGAAACGAGCGCCGTATCCGGTCGAAGTGCGTTGACCAATGCGTCCGGCGAAATTTGTCCGCTTTTGTCCGGTGCGAGGAGCGTCACCTCATATCCGGCGTTCGCGAGCTCTCGGAGCGGCGCAAGCACAGCGTCGTGTTCGACAGCGGTGGCGATGATATGCCGCCCCTTATGCCGCTTCACATGGAGCGCGCCCTGAATCGCCCAGTTGATGCTCTCCGTCCCGCCGGAAGTGAAATAAACAATCCCGCCGCCAAGGGCCTTAGCGACAGTTTCCCGCGAAACGGTCAAAACCCGCGCCGCGGCCCGACCCGGTCCGTGCAGGGACGAGGGATTGCCGGAGCAGTTGTTCAGCGTCTCAGTCATAACCCGCACGACCTCCGGATCAGGCCAAGTGGTGGCGGCGTTGTCTAGGTAAATCATAGCTGGCTCCTTGCTTTTTTATCTGAATTGGCATTATAATACATCCAATGTAAAAATTCAAGAAAAGGAGGACCTGCTATGATCCTCAGTTTCAAAACCCTAGGCTGCAAAACCAATCAATTCGAAACCGGGGCGCTCCAGACCCTCCTTACGGCAAGAGGCCATCGCCTAGCAGAGCCGGACGAATGTGCGGAGCTTGTGATCGTCAACACCTGCGCCGTCACCGCTGAGAGTTGCCGGAAAAGCCGGAGCGCGGTCCGCAAGGCGCGGACGGAGCACCCCGGATGTATGGTAGCGGTCTGCGGTTGTCTGTCCCAACTCAGCCCAGAGGAAGTGGCGGCCCTAGAAGCCGACCTCGTCGCCGGCAGCGGAGATCGGATTGCCTTTGTGGAAGATTTAGAACGCGTCACCACAGGCCAAACCGCCCAGACCGAGATAGACATCGCCCGCGATCGCGAGACATTCGAAATCCTCCCAGCCGGAGGCCTGGAAGGCCGCACCCGCGCCCTGCTCAAAATAGAAGACGGCTGCGACAACTTCTGCGCCTACTGCATCGTCCCCTACGCCCGCGGCCCAGTCCGATCCATGCCATTAGACGCGGCGGTAGAGCAGGCGAGCGGCCTCGCGAGAGAAGGCTACAAAGAACTGGTCCTCACAGGCATCGAAATATCCTCCTATGGAAAAGACCAAACAACCGGCGAAACCCTTATCGACTTGATCGAAGCCATCTGCAAAGCCGTTCCCGATCTGCGCGTCCGCCTCGGCTCCCTAGAACCGCGCACCGTAACGGAAGCCTTTTGCGAGAGATTAGGCAGCTACCCAAACCTCTGCCCCCACTTCCACCTCTCCCTCCAATCCGGCAGTGACGAGGTACTCAACCAAATGGGCCGCCGCTATGACACTGCGCGATATTTAGAATCTCTAGCGCTCCTGCGGCGCACCTTTCAGGACGTCGCCGTCACCACAGACCTCATCGTAGGATTTCCCGGGGAATCTGAGGCCGAGTTCGACGAAAGTCTCGCTTTTCTGCAAACCTGCGCCTTCGCCTCAGTCCATGTCTTCCCATATTCTGAACGAACAGGCACAAAAGCCGCGGACCTGCCAAATCAAATCCCAAAAGCCGACCGCACCCGCCGCGCAAAACAGGCAGGGGAGATGGCGAAAGCCTTGCAGCAAAACTGGCTTAGGGCCCAGATCGGAAAAACCATGCCCGTCCTCTTCGAGACAACTGAAAACGGAAAAAGCCAAGGACACACCCCAAACTATTGCCCCGTAATCGTATCGATAGGCGGGCTGGAAAATCAGGTTCGCACTGTAACCATCTGCGGCCAATCCGGCGCACAACTCATAGGAGAGATTGTAGAAAAATAAACAAACGATAGGAACCCAAGCGATGCAGCATAGGGAAGAATAGTAGAATGTGCAATCTTCTATTTACAAGCAGACTGAAGTGGACTATAATGAGCTAATTAAATAAAGAAAGGGATGGAAATCATGTTCACAGAGCGGATATACAATTTTTCAGCCGGTCCTTCCATGTTGCCAGAGTCAGTCCTCAAACAAGCGGCGTCAGAGCTGCTAAACTTCGGTGGTTCCGGTACTTCCGTCATGGAGATGAGCCATCGCAGCAAAGACTTCCTCGCGATTTTTGAGGAGACAAAGGCGCTTTTGAAAGAGGTCATGGGTATTCCCGAGACACACGAAGCCCTTTTCCTGCCCGGCGGCGCCTGGATGCAGTTCGCCATGGTGCCGATGAACCTCATCGGCACAACCGGAAAAGCGGACTACGCCGTCACCGGCAACTTCTCCCAACTGGCGATGAAAGAAGCCAAAAAATACGGCGACATCCACATCGCCTGCGACAGCGCGGACCTAAACCACACCTACATCCCGCGTCAAGCCGACCTCAATCTGCGCCCAGACGCGGCCTATTTCCATTACTGCTCCAACAACACCATCTACGGTACCGAGTGGGACTATATACCCGAGGCCTCTGTCCCCCTAGTCTGCGATATGTCCTCCAACATCCTGTCTAAGCCAGTTGACGTATCGAAATACGGCCTCATTTACGCCGGCGCGCAGAAGAACATGGCCCCGGCAGGCCTCGGCGTCGTCGTCATTGACAAAAACCTCGTCGGCAACGAGTTGCCCGTAACCCCGACCATGCTGAGCTACAAAGCCATGGTTGAGGCGGACTCCATGCACAACACCCCGCCCTGCTACAACATCTACATGCTCGGCCTCGTGCTCAAATGGATCAAATCCGAAGGCGGCCTCGTAGGCATGCAAGCCAAGAACGTAGAGAAAGCAAAAGTCCTCTATGATTACCTGGACGAGACAACGTTCTACAAATCCCCAGTCCAGAAAGAAGTCCGCTCCATGATGAACGTTCCCTTCGTCACAGGCAACGAAGACCTCGACAACGCGTTCTGCAAAGAAGCCGAGAAAAAGGGCCTGAGCAACCTGAAAGGCCACAGAAACGTCGGCGGCATGCGCGCTTCTATCTATAACGCTATGCCGAAAGCAGGCCTAGAGGCACTGGTCGCGTTCATGAAAGAGTTCGAAACCAAAAATCGCTAAGGGAGAAGTAGACATGTATAATGTAAAGACCCTTGACAAGATTTCGAAATACGGCACAGAGCGCCTGGCCCCAGAGAAATACACCATCGGCGCTGAACTGGAAACGCCGGAAGCCATCCTCGTCCGCAGCACAAAAATGCACGATTACACATTCAATCCGGAACTCCTCTGCATCGCGAGAGCCGGCGCCGGCGTCAACAACATCCCGCTGGACCGCTGCGCCGAAGAGGGGATCGTAGTCTTCAACACCCCCGGCGCAAACGCCGAAGCCGTCAAAGAACTGGTCCTCTGCAGCATGTTCCTCGCCGCGCGTGATGTTGTCGGCGGCGTGAACTGGGTGCAGACGATCAAAGACGACCCGGCAGTCGCGGAGCTCGTAGAAAAAGGTAAGAGTAACTACACCGGCCCCGAGATTTACGGCAAAACCCTCGGCGTCGTCGGCCTCGGCGCCATCGGCTACAAAACAGCAAACGCCGCGGTCGAACTCGGCATGGACGTCCTCGGTTACGACCCCTACATCACCACCGAATCGGCCTGCCGCCTCTCCCCAAAAGTAAAATACGTGGAGAGCCTAGACGCCATCTTCAGACAGTGCGACTACATCACCCTCCACGTCCCCGCGACCGATGCCACCCTCGGCATGGTAAACGAAAAAACCATCGCCCAAATGAAAGACGGCGTCCGCGTCATCAACATGGCCCGCGCGGAATTGGTCAATGACGACGATATCATCGCCGCCCTGAAAGACGGCAAAGTCGCCTGCTACGTAACAGACTTCCCAACCGCAAAATCCGCCGGCGCGGCCGGTGTCATCGCGATCCCGCACCTCGGCGCATCCACGCCCGAGAGTGAAGACAACTGCGCTGTCATGGCGGCGGACGAAATCAAAGCCTACCTCGAACACGGCAACATCATCAACAGCGTCAACCTACCCAACGCCTACATGGACTGGGGCGGCCATGTGAGAGTGTGCTTCATCCACAAGAATAGCCCAGCCGTCCTCCAAGGTGTGTTGGCGATCCTGGCCGAAAACGGCCTCGGCGTAGAGAGCATGGTCGAAAAATCCAGAGGCCAATACGGCTACGGCATGATCGACGTCAACGGCCCAGTGACCGCTGATCTGGCGGCAAAACTGCAAGCCGTAGAAGGCATCATCCGCATACGTGTGATCGGCTAAATTCGCTGCGAAATACCCTCTCCAATCGGAGAGGGTATTTTTATTTACAAAACCCCTTGACATTGCCGCTGCGTCAAGGTTTATACTGTGTACAGAGAGGAGGGAAAACCATGGAGTACACGATCAACAAACTGGCAAAACTGGCAGGTGTGAGCACGAGGACCTTACGCTATTACGACGAACGCAGCCTCCTATCACCGACCCGCCAGACCACAAACGGATACCGCGTCTACGGCCCCGCAGAGGTAGATCGCCTCCAACAAATCCTCTTCTTCCGCGAATTGGACATCCCGCTGGACGAGATCAAACAAATCCTATCGGCCGAAGGATTTGACGGTCAAACAGCGCTGCAAAGCCACCTCGCGGCCCTCTGGGTCAAACGCGCCCAGTTGGATATGCTGATCCGAAACGTAGAAAAAACCATCCGCACCATGAAAGGAGAAACCAACATGAGCGACAAAGAAAAATTCGAAGGCTTCCTGCAAGAAAAAGTCAACGAAAACGAGAAAACCTACGGCGAGGAAATCCGCGCCCAATACGGCGACGAAACCGTCAACCAATCCAACGCCAAACTACAGGGGATGACCGAATCCCAATATGCCGAGGTAGAACGCCTGTCAGAGGAAATCAACGAAACCCTCAAAGCGGCCTTCGCGGAAGGGGACCCAGCCAGCGCACGCGCGCAAAAAACCGCCGCCCTGCACAAAGAATGGCTCTGCCATTTCTGGCCCACGTACAGCCCCGAGGCCCACATCGGCGTCGCCCAGATGTACGTAGACGACCCGCGCTTCACCGCCCACTACGACAAAGTCGCCCCAGGCGCGGCAATCTTCCTGCGAGACGCGATCGTAATTTTCTGTAAATAAAAATATGCGCCCCCCACACAAAAAACAAGGCCCTCCGCGTCGCGGAGGAATCATACGCCCCCCACACAAAAAACAAGGCCTTCCGCATTGCGGAGGGCCCTGTTTATCTACTGAAAATGCGTGTGGTTATTAATATGATCCATACAGAAACAATGATACCCATTACACCGCGAACAATACCGGAACTCCATATTCGGATAATCCGTATCCGTCTTGCCGCAAACCTCGCATTTGCGATTATACGACTTCGCCCGTTGTTCACGCTCGATTTTTGATTTCGCGCGATGGAAGTTGATTACGGTTGCGTTGTTGGTCCGTGGACGAGAAGAGCCGACGTGGCGGAATAAGGACTCTCCGCAGAAGAGTAGATAGGGAATCAACAGCACGAAGGGGAGGAAGTTGAGCGGAAAGAAAAGTGGAAATACGGGGCCGAAAAACATCTCATAAATGAGTGCTCCGCCAAAAATCAGTCCAATCAAACTGGCCCGAATGGGGAGAACAAAGTAGAGGTTGAACGTAGAATCATGTGCCAATGTGATGAAAGCAAAAATAAGAAATGTCTGAACAAAATATCCGCTTACAAAGAAGGTTGTTGCCCCGGAAAGGGAAGGATCAACAAAATGCACGACCATTCCAGCGCCCGCGAGGATGAGGATGTTCGACAGGATAAACAGATTAAACTTCGCCGTTCCCCAAAGCCGCTCTAAATTAGTGCCGAGCATATAGGCAACATACAGGGAAATCGCAAACCAAACCGGATTACTCTGTGAGGGGACAAAGATAAACGAAAACAAGCGCCAAACCTGACCGTTCATGATATCGGCAGGGGAGAAGATAAGCCAAAGAAGAAGTCCGGTTTCATGGGCAATGTGTACAAAGATATAAACCAGACCCGTACCAAAGACAATAAATTTAATCAGATGCGGAATCCCAAAACCTGGAAAACGGGCACAAAAACGATCAATCAAACGCATGAAGAACCTCCCGAAAGCAGTTGCGAATAGAGACAGTGTACCGCAGCCAAACGAAAAAGTCCAGAAAAAAGAAAGCGAAAAATATGTCGTTGAGCTAGTAGACAAGGTGTGTTATAATAAAAAAAGTTAACATAGTACAAACAGAGAGGACTCATCGATATGGCAAATCGAGTTTTTACATCCGAATCCGTAACGGAAGGACATCCAGACAAAATCTGCGACCAAATCTCAGACGCCGTGCTGGACAGTATCCTAGAACAAGACCCCACAGCGCGTGTGGCCTGCGAGACTGTCTGCACCACAGGACTCGTCTTCGTCATGGGCGAAATCAGCACCAATTGTTACGTAGACATTCCCAAAGTAGTCCGCGAAACCGTCCGCGAAATCGGCTACAACAAACCCGAATTCGGCTTCGACGCGTCTTCCTGCGCGGTAATGACCAGCATAGACGAGCAAAGCCCAGACATCGCCCAAGGCGTAAACGCCGCCACAGAAGCCCGTGAGTTTGGCAGCGAAGACGAGCTAGACAAAGTCGGCGCCGGCGACCAAGGCATGATGTTCGGCTTCGCCTGTGACGAGACAAAAGAGCTCATGCCCGCGTCTCTCGCTTATGCCCACAACCTATCTCGGAGATTGGCTGAGGTGCGCAAAAGCGGCGAACTGCCCTTCGTCCGCCCAGACGGGAAAAGCCAAGTCTCCGTAGAATACGGCGACAGCGGAGAGATCGAACGCATCGCCGCCATCGTAGTTTCCACCCAACACGACCCGACCGTAGAACTGGAAGAACTCCGCCGCGCCGTGCGGACCTCTGTCATTGAAAAAAGCCTGCCGTCCAAGCTGATCGACAAAAACACAGCAATCTACGTAAACCCCACCGGACGCTTCGTCACCGGCGGCCCCGTCGGAGACTCCGGCCTCACAGGCCGCAAGATCATTGTAGACACCTACGGCGGCCACGGCGGCCACGGCGGCGGCTGCTTCAGCGGCAAAGACCCGACCAAAGTAGACCGCTCCGGCGCCTATATGGCGCGTTACGTCGCGAAAAACATCGTAGCCGCCGGCCTCGCCCGGAAATGCCTCATCGAAGTAGCCTACGCCATCGGCGTAGCGCGGCCTGTCTCCGTCTACCTAAACACAGACGGCACAGGCAAGATAGACGATGGCAAACTGGTCGAAATCATCCAAAAAGAGTTCGACCTCCGTCCAGCCGCCATCATCCGCCACCTCGACCTACGTCGCCCCATCTACCGCCAAACAGCCGCCTACGGCCACTTCGGCCGCCCAGACCTAGACCTACCCTGGGAGAAGACCGACATGGCAGAGCGCCTAGCGGCCTATTTGTAAGCCATGGATAAACGCGATAGAAACCGAGGCCAAGCCCCTCGCCATGTCAGGCCAGAAGGCCTCACAATAGAAAAAGAAGAATTCCGAGACAAACTGGACGAAGGCCTAATCCTAGGCCGAAACGCCGTGCTGGAAGCCCTAGACGCCGGGATGACGCTGGACAAAGTCTACATCGCCAAAGGCGACATTGACGCCGCCCTCCGCCACATCGCCTCCCGCGCGCGCGAAGCCGGCTCCGTCGTAGTAGACGTAGACCGCCGCCGCCTAGACGCAATGAGCCTAAACCAGACCCACCAAGGCGTCCTAGCCCTCGCCGCAGTCAAGGCATATTGCGAGATCGAAGACATCCTAGCCCTCGCCGCGGAGCGCGGCGAAACACCCCTCGTAGTCCTATGCGACGAACTCTCCGACCCCCACAATCTCGGCGCCATCATCCGCACCGCGGAGGCGGCGGGCGCGCATGGGATCATCATTCCGAAGCGGCGCAGCGCCGGCATCACGCCCATCGTGCAAAAGACCTCGGCGGGCGCGGTGAATCATATGCTGGTAGCGAGAGTCCCAAACCTCACCGCGGCGATAAAAACGCTCCAACAAGCAGGCCTCTGGATCTACGGCGCCGCGATGGAAGGCGAAAAATCCATGTGGGACACCGACCTAACCGGCCCCCTAGCCCTCGTCATCGGCAGCGAAGGAGACGGACTGGGACGCCTAGTTACCGAACACTGCGATTTCCTCGTCAACATCCCCATGACAGGGAAGATGAGCTCCCTCAACGCCTCCGTCTCAGCGGCGCTGATGCTCTACGAAACCATGCGGCAGAGAACGAGCAAATAACGACATCATGATGAGTGGTGAATGCGATGAGTGACAAACCACAAGGACAAGACGACTTTACCCTAGAGGCCATTCTGGCGGAATACAAAGGCGCGGCCTTTATCCAAGGGGACAAGAAAACGTCAAAAGAAGAACTGGACCGCAAAGCCGAGCAGATCCTAGCGGAAACCTTGCGTGAAGTCCAAAATGAGGCGCCAGGGGAGGCGACCTCTGTTTTGTCATACACGCCGCCCGTGATAGACGAGCCAATACGCCCACTGACACCGGTAATCTTGCCGGAGGAGATTTTCCCGCCGCCCGCCGCGGAGCCGACGATCCAATTGCCGAAAGTTGATTTGCCGGAGGCGGAGTTCATAACGCCTGCTCCCGCGCAACCGATTGAAGAGACGATCCAACTCCCGAAGGTCGATGTGGCGGAAGTGGAAGAGTTTGTGTTTCCGGTGTTCCAGGAGGCGTCCGAAGAGACAATCCAATTACCCACCGTCACGCCTGTAGAACTGAGCACGCCCGTCCCCACCAGACTCCCGACAGGACAAGCCATACCGGAGCAAGTGGTAGAACCCGTGCGCCGCCAAAAATTAGAGCCGGGGCAGGTGGTATCCATCCCATTTCCGGCATCCTCAGAGCGTGAGTTTGCTTCAGATATCACATCAGCCGCCGGCAGGGAAGGTGATGCGTACGCATACGCCGATCAAACCCGGGTCGAAGAATTCGCCGCCCGCCTGGAAGAAGTGGAAGCGGAGCTCAGTGAACCAGAAGAAGACAACAGCAGCCTCCTCAGCCGTATTACCAATTTTCTGAGGCCGCGCGGAAAACGAGAAGACTTAGACGCGCACGAACTCGACGGCCGCTACGACGACGCGGACCTCCTCCCGGACAATCTCCGCCCCCAACAAGCCGCCGGACGGTATGGCAGAGGCCTCGGCGGATACCAACTCCGCGGTATGGGTGCGATTTTGCTGGCCCTGCTCATGCTCCTCTTCACCGGCCTCGGAGACGCGGGCTGGAACCTCCCATGGTTTTTAAGTACTATCGGCGGCCTCACCGCGGCGCTCCTCATCCTGCAACTCTTCGCCATGTTCCTCACAGCGGAAGTCCTCACCACAGGGGTATTAGACATCTTCCGCCGCCGCATGGGCGCTGAAACCTTAGTGACAATCGCGGCCCTCGTCTCCATCCTAGACGCCATACGCGTCCTCCAAGTCGGCGTCACAGACCGCGCCCTGCCCTACGCCGCCGTAGTAACCTTCGCCCTCGGCGCGGCTTTGCTCGGCATCAAGAGTACCCGCACCGCGATGAAAATATCCCTCCGCGCAGCCGTCATCGGCTCCAACCCCTACGTAGTCACCAGTAAATGGGATGAGACAAAAGGGGAGTACACCCTCTCAAAAGCCAAAGGCGAACTCGAAGGCTTCGTCCGCAAAACAGAACAGATCGACTTTTCGGAATACGCCTACAGCATCGTCACGCCGCTCCTCCTTGTCATGTCGGCGGTGTTCGCCCTCCTCGCGGCCTTCGGCGGCGAAGGAGAACTCACCTTTTGGAACGTGCTCCACTATTTCTCCGCCATGACCCTAATCAGCGCATCCTTCACCGCGCTCATGGCCTACGGCGTACCCTATGCGATGCTAGCGCGCAAACTGGCAAAAGTAGGCGCGGCCATCGCCGGCTGGGGCGGGGCGATGGAAGTAACCGCCGCCAAAGGCCTCATCATCACCGACAAAGACGTATTCCCCACAGGCACAATGTCGCTCAGCGGCGTCAAAATCCTCCTCGCGTCAGACGCGGAACAAGAGCGCGTCCTAGTCTACACCAGCAGCCTCATTATAGAGGCAAAGTCGGGCCTCGCGGAAGTCTTTGAAGACATTCTGCGAAAAGAGGAACTCGACGCGATCCCCGTAGACGATCTGGTCTGCTACGACAGCGGCGGCATCGGCGCCAAAATCGGCCATGAAGACGTCATCGTGGGCTGCGCCAGCTTTATGAACCTCATGGGCGTTCGCCTGCCGCAGGAACTCAACCTCAAAAACGCCGTCTTTGTCGCGATGAATGGCGAGCTAGTAGGCGTCTTCGCCATCAACTACGCCCCCCAAGCCTCCGTCATGGACGCTTTGGTGAGCCTGCTTCAGACAAAGATCAAACCCCTCTTCGCCGTCAGAGACTTCAACATCACACCCATGATGCTCCAAAACAAGTTCCACATCACCACAGACAAAATCGACTTCCTCACCTACGAGGAGCGCTACGAACTCAGCAAACAAGAGCCAGACGAGAGAGCCCGCCCCTTCGCCGTCCTCCACAGAGAAGGCCTGCGCCCTCTGGCAGACGTCATCATCGGCGGAAAACGGCTCCGGAGCGCCGTCATCCGCAACACCATCCTCAGTATCGCCTCCTCCGTGATCGGGCTGGTGTTCCTGCTCAGCTTCTTCTGGACAGACGCCGCGGAAGTCGCCAGCTCCGTAAATCTGTTCTACTACATGGCCGCCTGGCTCTTCGCCCTCACCATCCTTTCCCGGACCGTAACGCTAGACTAGGAGGGACCCGGTATGATGAAAGCCCAGCACAGATGGCGCCCAGACCTCAAAGACATAGAGTTCACCTTCACCGACCGCGGCAGCTTTGGCAAAGTGTTCTGGCAAAAACGAAAAGAATTGCTCCTAAAAGCCGGCGCAAAACTAACCCCAGACCCGCAGCTCAATCAAGACGGCAGCCTCAATTTCTCGGCGAAAGTAGCCAAAACCCTCCGCGCTGACCATGCGGACAACATCGTAGACGGCGCCACCACAGAAGACATCCTCTTCCCATCTCCCAACGAACTCGGCCTCTTCCTGCGCTTCGGTGGAGAGAATACCTGGCTGAGCCTCAAAGACAAAGACGGCAAAACCCTGCACGACTGGAGCGTCATAGAGTAAACGTATATTTGAAGGAGAATAACCACATGAGCCCCAAAAAGTTCGCCGCAATCAATCAGCGCACGGCAATGATAAGTTCGGTTACAGTCTATCTGGCGTTACTGCTCGCTTTTATTCATATGTTTGCGTTCCCATTGCCTTTTGACGTGAACATACTCCTTGGTATCGCGCTCGCGCTTATGATCGCCAATTTTGTCTCTGTTGTCCTCTTCTGGAAATGCACCGCATGCCGCAAGCGGCTTCCGCTTCACAAAGCCTCCATAAAGCCCTCCGTACCCGACGTGAGCCTCACCAACTGCCCGCACTGTAACGCGGAAATAACATAAGCGCAAAGCCATCCCGCCCGATTACTAGAAACAACAAAAAACCTGCCAAGAAACGAACGCTTCTTGGCAGGTTTTTGCTTGCGTGAACTATGTGCTCAAAAGGTCCTAGCGTAGAGCAGAAGAAGTATACCAAAGACAACACACCCAATCCCGACAAAGAAAGCGGACTTATCCTCTTTTCGTATGATTGTATTTGGGTATTCGGAGTTATAGTAAACCCAAAAAGGTGCAAACTTGGGATATTTATGTTGCACAACTTTTCTTACTGACTCTTTCCCGTAACGAAATCTTACAGTTTGAAAAGAAAAAGACCCGCCTCTGCGATGGACTATTTCTGTATGCAATATGTCTGCCAAATGCAAGGTAGCCCCAGACATAACCCGATATCTCCGATACAAGATCCACACGCCCAAAGGGATCAACGCGATCCCAAAGAACAGCATCATGCGCCCCGCCTCCTACTCCGCCATCTTCGTCTGCTGCCGATACAGCCGAAACTCCGGCAAATACTTCAGCCCCGAAACAAGCTCACAGATGCAGATGAGGATCAGCATCGCATACTTCGCCGCAATCGGCAGGGCGGGGAAGAGAGCAATGAGGATCATCGTGGCATAAAACAGCACAGTCGCCACTTTACCAAACCAACGCGCGCCATTGAGCTTCACGTCCTTCCGCAGCAAATAAGCCCCGGTGACGAGCATGGCCAGTTCTTTGAAAATCAAAAACGCGAAAAAGAGCCGGAACTGATACCCAAAAAACCAAAAAAAGAGTACACAGACCGTAATCTGCGTCAACTTATCCGCGACGGGATCGAGTATCTTGCCCAGTTGGCTAACCCACTGAAACCGTCGGGCGAGAAATCCGTCCAACAGGTCCGTAAGACCGGAGATAATGAGCACAATAGCGGCCCAAATCATCTCCCCACGGACCACATAAGCCGCAAAAAAGGGAATTAAGAGGATCCGAAAGGAAGATAATAGGTTCGGAATGTGGCGCATAAGGTACCCTTTCTCGGCGAAAATGGTGCTTAATAAGGACAGTGTATCACACCAAATGTCCTTTGACTAGGGTCCAAATTGTGATATACTGGTAAAATAAAAGTCCCTTAAGAGCCGGAGGTGTGCCCCCGTTGATCCCAAAAATCCAACAGATACCCCGACCAGGCCTGCGCAATGTAAAAACAGCCCTGGCGGCAACAATTTGCATCGTCTTCTACCTGCTCATCGGCCGGATTGAGGGCCTCGCCCTGGCCTGCATCGCTGTTTTCATCTGTGTCCAAGACTCTGTAGACAAGTCCTGGAAAGTAGGGCTAGACAGGGCCATCGGCACCATTTTAGGCGGCCTGTTTGGCAGTATAGCGGGGAGCATCTACCACCTAGAACGGCACATCCTCGTCGCGGCGGCAGTCGGATTTATCGGGATCGTACTATATATCTTCGTATGCCACCTCCTCCGGCTTGAGGGCAGCATTATTATCGGCCTTGCGACTTTTACCATCATTCTTTACGGACCCGAAATTAGCTATATGAATCCCTTACTCCTCGCTATCAATCGAACCTTAGATACAATGGTAGGCATTATCATCGGCGTTTCCGTCAACATGCTGCTTTTCCGACCGCGACCGGAGCGGTTTCGGGGCTGTGATACAGTCAACCCGGCCTTTCACTATGAATGTCAAAGGCGCGGCCATCACAAAATCGTCCGCTGGGACGGCGGCGAATCAGAAGAACTTTATATCTACCCCGAAGATGCCCTCTACAAGGAGAACAATTTCGGCTTCCGTGTAGCCGTAAACCATGACCGAAACGAACGGAGCACCTTCCGCAAATTCCCAGGTTTCAAACGAAAAATTATCCTCCTAGACGGGGAAATGCACCTAGAACACAAAGATCAGCATAGCATCACCCTGGGGCAATATGAAAAAGACGTAAGCATGGGCGACTGGGAGAGTGAAGGCCGGGGCAAAAGCACAGACCTCAATCTCCTCACCGCCGAAAACTTCACAGGGAGATTCGAACTGCTCCGCTGCAACGATAAACTAGCCCTAGACAACAGCCGCTTCGTCTCCTTCTATAGCCTCCGAGACGGCGTAAAGCTCTACTTCAGCCACCACGACCACACCTATAAAGAAGAGCTGGACAAAGGCGACTACGTCATCGTCAGTTGGTTTGAAAATGGGGACGAGCACTACACCGTAGAAGTCTGCCGCGAGACAGGGAAGAGCTCAGAGGAGCCGGTTGTGTTAATGATAACCGCGGAACAGGTGTAGAAATCCACTTGACTACGCGCGTAGTCTGTGTTAAAATATCTACGAACGTTCGATATTTATATTTTTTGGATGAGAAGAGGAGTTAGGATCATGACAAAGAAGTTACTTGTTCTCCTGATGAGCGTGTTGCTCGTCGCCGCCCTTTTGACAGGCTGCGGTGGTAGCCGCCCGACCAATGTGCGGGAATACATGGAAGCAAACCCCAGCGAACTCGCGGAGTTCGAGGCAGAGATGGAACTGGAAGTACAGCAGATGGCAACGATGTTCGGCATCGACATGTCCATCCGGCTCGACATCATCGGAGACCATGAACTCCGACTGAGCTATACCCTGTATGATAATGATTTCCTCGTAGGCACAGAACTGGGCGACTTTTTAGGCGAGTTCCTGGCAGAAGGTCTGGAGGAAGACTCCGCTTTCTACACAGAAATGGCAACCGAAATGCGCAATGAGATCAACATCAGCACCCTCTATCTCACCATGCGCTACCTAGACGCCAACGGCGGCGTACTCGCAGAGCGCACATTCGCGGGCCACTAATCTTACATCAGTTTAAACCCCAGAGGACGCACCCTGTGCGTCCTCTGATTTTTTATAGTCAAGGCCTCATGCATTGCGAGGATATTTTTGCAATGCAAGGATGACGACGCCGAAGTACGGAAAATAGACTGCAAGGCAGGAGGCGATTTTCAAGCGGTTTGACTATATCTCGCACCCTCTCGGCATGCCATCGCATAGAATGGCAATGACTACTTTGAGAGGAGTATTTCTATTGTGGTCTATTATTTAATCACCTGCAGGTCGCTCACCTACGCGCAAAAAGCGGCGCGGGCCCTGGAGCGAGCGGGGATCACCGCGCACATCATGCGGACACCCAAGGGGCTCAGCAAAGAGGGTTGTTCGTATTCTGTTAAAGTCTCTGAGCAGCGGGGTCCCCTCGCGCTTCGCATATTAAAAGACGTAGACGCCCGCATTAGCCGAGTGTATCTCCAATATCCCACCGGCGAGTACCGCGAGGTGCCGATATGATCTATCTGGACGCCGCGGCGACAACCCTGCAAAAACCATCCGCCGTCAGCCGGGCCGTATGCCGCGCATTGCGTGAACAGACGAGCCCGGGCAGAGGCGGCCACAGCGCCAGCATGAAAGCCGCAGATGTCGTATGGCAGTGCAGAGAAATAGCCGCGCGGTTCTTTTCTGTAAAGGCACCGGAGCAGATCGTGTTCACCATGAACGCCACCCACGGGCTGAATGTGGCGATCAAAAGCCTAGTTGGTCCAGGAGATCGGGTAGTGGTTTCGAGCTTTGAGCACAACAGCGTCATTCGACCCTTGCACAGAGTCGGAGCCGACCTCATCGTCGCCAGGTCGCCGCTGTTTGACGCACCGGCGGCGGTCGCGGCCTACGAAGCCCAAATAACGCCGGAGACGAAGCTGGTGGTACTCAACCATGCTTCCAATGTGTTTGGCTATGTCCTGCCGGCGATGGAAATTGCGCGTATTTGCAAAGCGCGAGGGGTGGCCTTCCTCCTCGACGCCTCCCAATCCGCCGGTGCGCTTCCGATTGACGCCACCGCACTAGGCGCCGATTTTATCGCCATGCCGGGCCATAAAGGGCTCTACGGCCCCCAAGGCACAGGCCTCTTGATCTGTAAACACACTCCGACAACCACCCTCATTGAGGGTGGAACCGGCAGCGACGCCACGCGCCGTGAAATGCCGGACCATCTCCCAGACCGCTTGGAAGCAGGGACCCCCAACATGCCCGGTATCAATGGCTTGCTCGCAGGTCTCCGCTTCGTCGAACGCCGTCAGGCGCAGATATTGCAACACGAGCGAGCCTTAACCCAACGTCTGATTGAAGGCCTGCGGCAACTTCCGAACATGCAACTTTATGCCGCACAAGACTCTAATTTCCAGATCGGTGTCCTCTCGCTCAACCTAGCGGGGATAGATTGTGAAACAATCGCCGCCGCTCTGGACGAACAAGGCGTCGCCGTGAGAGCCGGGCTCCACTGCGCACCCCTAGCCCATGAGTCCGCCGGGACACTAGAAATAGGCACCGTGCGAATCAGTGTTTCCGCATTTAATACAAGCAGAGAAGTTGATGCGTTTTTGCGCATACTCGAGAAAATCGGAAAAAACCTCAGAAAATCGGAAAGAAACTTGCATTAGGCGCCAATGTAGTATACAATAACAAGATATAGATAAAGGGGCGTATTTCGTGCGCCTTCTCACACTTGGAATTGAGGCGTTTGAGCATGGGCATAGGCCGGTATTTTGAAACCCTTTGGCTATTCCTGCGAACCTGGACTGTGAATGTCGTCGGCAGAATCACCATTGCCGACGTCATTGACATGCTCATCATTGCCTTTGTAATCTACAAATTACTCCAATTTTTGCGAAAAAGCCGCCTGGGCCTGATTGCGAGAAGCATCGTGGTCCTTATTTTGGTCGTCTGGATTTCCGGGCATTTGAATTTGATGACACTCAACTTCGTCACCAGCCAAGCCATGGAAATGGGTATCTTAGCCCTCATCATCCTCTTCCACCAAGAAATCCGCCAGACGCTAGAGCGCCTTGGCAAGGGCAATATCGGCGATCTGTTCAGCGGAGAGAGCAAGAGACAAAGTCAGAAAATGGAATGGATCATCGCCCAGACGGTCGCCGCCTGCACGCGGATGGCAGAGGACAGAACGGGCGTTTTGCTTGTATTTGAACGAAAAATCGGCCTCGAAGAAGAGGTGAAAACCGGTACCCTGCTCGATGCCCAGTTCTCGGCGGAACTCCTCATGAATATCTTCAACGAAAAAGCGCCCCTGCATGACGGCGCGGTTATCGTCCGCAATGGCCGTATGGCCAGCGCCGGGTGCATGTTGCCTCTATCGGACAACCCAAGTCTTAGTCGCGATCTTGGCATGCGCCATCGCGCCGGAATCGGCGTCAGCGAGAGAAGCGACGCGGTTGTGGTAATCGTCTCGGAAGAGACGGGTTCTATCTCCGTCGCGGTCAACGGTATTCTGCGCCGCCATCTAGCGCAGGACAGCTTTGAGAACCTCTTGCGCAAAGAGTTGCTTGTAGACGAGGCACCGCGCAGATCTCGGCTCCTGAAGCTGTTGGGAGGGAAGAACACATGAGACAAGCCGTGAAAAAACTTCTAGACAGCCGTCTGGTTTATCTTCTGATTAGTCTGATAGCCGCATTCACGCTCTGGCTCTGGGTGGTCAACTCGGTCAATCCGAGCGAGAGTAATCTCATTGATTTCCAAATCCGCTACGAGGGCGTCGGGGTGTTGGAGCAGTACAATCTGCGCCTTGCCTCTAACACACCGGAGACCGTCCGCATGTGGGTGACAGCTTCCGCCACTGACATGATCCGGCTGGAGCAAAATCCGCAAATCATCGTAGACGTCTCGACTATTCAAGAACCGGGCGAGCACGATATGCGATTTATCCTAGGCACCCTCATGACAGGCAATGTAACTATGCGACCCATCGGTGGCACAGGCCCGTTAATCTCTAATACCAACGACACCATCGTCGTCCGCACCAATCGCGTAACCGCCCGGACGATCCAACTCGGCACCGCCGGAATTCGCTACGAGATCGCCGAAACGGAAGACGAAGCGGAATACCGCTATATCGGAGACCTTGTGCCGACAATAGAACCAGAAGCCATCTTGATCGACGGCCCGGAAGAAATTCTGGCAAGAATCACCAACATCGAAATCGAGGTTGACTTCCCGGAGCCGCTCATGAGTACCACAACCATGGTGGGGACCCTACGCGTTTACGACTATGAAGGGGAACTTATGCCGGAGGAAGCTCTGGCAGATGTTATCTTTTCCAGAGACACCGTGACTGTAACAGTGGCTGTGAGCATGGTACGTTCCGTGCCCATCCTGCCCGTTTTTGAGTTCGGTGCCGGAGCCAATGAAGAGAACATGCGCTATACGCTCAGCCAAGAAGCGGTCTGGCTCATCGGAGACGCAGACGTACTCCGCAATTTGGAATACCTCTCTCTCGGCCTAATCCGACTAGACCGCAGAGAAAGTATGATTGATTCCGTCCGCCGTTCGATTCCAGTGCCCGCACTGACAGAGGTCTTCACCGGCCCCGCCTACGTAGACGTCGGGATCGAGATCATAGGCGTAAGTGAGCGCACGATGCACATCCCGAGAGAACGTGCCACGATCGCCAATCCGCCGGCGGGCACAGATCCCCGAGTAGCGATCGACACCATAACCCTCCTGATTCGAGGTCCGGAAGCAATTTTAGCAGAGCTCGATGAGAGCGATATCTCCATCCTAATCAACCTCGCCGGATATGACGGTCGGCTCGGTTGGTTCAACGTAGAAGACGTCACCGTAAGGGTGAGCGACTGGCCCCCCGAGATCGTTGGCGCTGTGATCCGGGCAGGGCAGGGGGTCGCTGTAGACATCCAGCGGGCATAATATGTTTGGATATGTGATTCCCATTCAGGCGGAACTGAAAGTCAAAGAACTCGAACAGTTCAAAGGAGCCTATTGCGGCCTCTGCCATAGCCTAAAGAAAAACTACGGATTCCTCGCCCGCTTCGTGCTCAACTACGATTTCGCCTTCCTTGCTATCCTGCTTTCGCAGGGGGCGGGGGAGATGCAATATTGCAAAAAACGCTGTCTGGCCCAACCTTTTCGCGCGCGCCGCTGTCCTGAAGGCAGCGAACCATTCCACCAGGCGGCGGGATACAGCCTGATTCTCACGCACTGGCGATTAAAAGACCAAATCGCCGACGGCGGATTCATCAAAAGCCTGCCCGCCCGATTTGCCTCCCTACTTCTCGGCAGAGCCTATCGAAAAGCCGCCCGCGATTTTATCGCGTTCGATTCCCACTGCCAAACCCAACTCTCAAAGCTGCGCGAACTGGAACAAGCGCAAAGTGGCGATCTCGACCGCGTGGCAGACACCTTCGCCGCCATCTTACCCCACGCCGCAGAACAGGTGACAGACGAAGCCGAACGGCGCATTTTCGAACAACTCCTCTACCACACCGGCCGATGGATCTACCTTATCGACGCTTATGACGACTTAGAACAAGACAAGCAGTCTGGCAACTATAACCCGCTCGCGGCACGTTTCCAACTCACAGACGGCAAGCTGAGAGAAGCGGACAAAGACTGGCTGGAAACCACCATAAATCATTCAGCCAACCTTATCGCCTCGGCCTACAATCTTCTGCCGAGCGGCCAATGGAGCGGCATTTTAGAGAACATCATCTACCTGAGTTTCCCCACAGCGACAAAAAGCGTCTTCGAAGGCCGCTTTCAGCGAAACATGGGCAGATGGCAGAGAAGAAAGGAATCAACCGACATATGAATGATCCCTACAAAGTACTGGGCGTGTCCCCGCGTGCCAGTGAAGACGAGGTAAAAAAAGCCTATCGGGAACTCGCCCGCAAATACCACCCGGACAACTATCACAACAATCCCCTGGCAGACTTGGCTCAGGAGAAGATGAAAGAAATCAACGAAGCCTACGATACCATTCAACGGATGCAAAGTGGCGGCTCTTCCGGTAATGCGAGCTACAACGGCGCATCCGGCGGCTACAGTGGCAACTATAGCGGAACATCCGCCCAAATCCGCATGGCGATTCAAATGGGCAATCTGGTCCAAGCGGAACAGATGCTCAACTCCATGCGTGACCGTAATGCGGAATGGCATTTTCTTATGGGCAGCCTTTGCTATCGCAAGGGTTGGCTCGATCAGGCTCGGCAACATATCCAACAGGCTGCGGCGATGGAGCCTAACAATCGGGAATATCAGGCGGCGCTCCATCAGGTCAATACCGGTGGCTTTGCTTATCGGGGCGGCCAAGGACAAGGCGGCGTAGACATGTGCGACTGTTGCACCCTTCTCATGTGTCTCAACTGCTGCTGCAGGTAACGCGATGAAAACAGAGACGCGCGCCCTCACGCTCACCGCTATCTACGTAGCCGCTGCGGTTGCGATGTTATTCATGGGCACCATCTTTCCTCTTATGCATCTCTCCTTCGCGGCCTTAGCGGGCGTATTTGTTGCCGCCTCTGTGATTGAGGGCGGCTTCCGCTACGGCATCCTCTGCTTTGCCGCCACGGCGATCCTGGGCCTGCTCATCGTTCCGGACCGAACCGGGGTGATCCTCTATCTTACCTTTTTGGGCGCCTATCCAATCATAAAGAGCTTCGCAGAGCGGCAAAGTTCTCAAATTGTAGGTTTCGCAATCAAATTCGCCGCTTTCTTTTTAGCCCTCACCCTGTACCTGACCATTCTACAAGCCCTCGTGCTCGGGGCCATCCCCTTCGGCGATTGGGCGCTTCCTCTCATTTACCTGGGCGGCGCGGTGGCCTTTTTAATCTACGACATCGGTATGGGCAGACTAATCAGCTTCTACCTCATTCGAATTTATAAACAAAGAGAACAACTATAGAGAGTGGTGACTCGCAAATGATCCGAAGCATGACCGGCTATGGCAGCGCCAACGGCGTATCAGGCACCCTAGAACTGGAAATCGAACTCAAAGCGGTAAATAACCGCTACCTGGACATCTCCGTCCGCATGCCAAGACGCTATCTATTCGTGGAAGAGAGCCTGAAAAAGCAGATCGGCGGGGAAGTGGCCCGCGGCAAGGTAGACGTGTTCATCAATGTAGACAGCGCGAAAGACCAAGAGGTAAAAATCACCCTCAATGAACCCTTAGCGGACGCCTACGTGACAACCCTCAAACAAATCGCCGATCGCTTCAGCCTACCCTCCGAACTTACTGCCGTGCAAGTGGCAAGACTGCCCGACGTACTCACCGTAGACCGTCCAGAAACTGATGACGACGCCTTCACGCGAGACATCCACCAAATCCTGAAAGAGGCCCTCACAAATTTCAATACCATGCGCCTCATAGAAGGCGCGAAACTCCACCGAGACATCACCGCCCGCCTAGACCACATCGCCGCCCTGACCGACCAAGTCGAACGCCTGTCCCCAGAGACAGTAAAAGCCTACCGCGCAAAACTCGAACAACGCATGACTGAAATCCTAGAGGGCAAGCACATCGAAGAGAGCCGAATTTTAACGGAAGCCGCTCTCTTCGCCGACCGAGTCGCGGTAGACGAGGAGATTACAAGGCTCCGTAGCCACATCTCCCAACTCAGAGACATCTTAAACGCCGGCGGTCAAGTGGGTCGCAAGATCGACTTTTTACTCCAAGAATTCGGCAGAGAGGCCAATACCATCGGTTCCAAGTGTCAAGATCTCACCCTCGGAAAAATCGTGATCGACCTGAAAGCAGAAATCGAGAAGATACGAGAACAGGCCCAAAACATCGAATAGGGGAATAGAGATGAAGCTAATCAACATAGGATTTGGGAACATGATTTCTCAATCGCGCCTGATTGCCATTGTGAGTCCGGAGTCAGCCCCCATCAAACGCATCATCACCGAAGCCAGAGATCGCGGAAAGCTCATCGACGCCACGTATGGACGGCGCACCCGTGCGGTTATCATAATGGATAGCGGTCACGTTATTCTCTCGGCCATCCAGCCGGAGACAGTCGCAGGCCGTGTGACGAGCAAATCCCACGGAGAGGATGAATTGGACCACGATGATAACTAGAAAACAAGGCAAGCTCTTTATCCTATCCGGACCTTCCGGCAGCGGAAAGAGCACCATCCTAAAAGGTGTGTTCGAACAGTTGCCCGACGCCCATTTCTCCGTCTCCGCCACCACCAGACACCCACGCCCCGGTGAAATAGACGGACGAGAATATTTATTCATCGAGGAGCAAACCTTCCTCAAACAACAGGCCGAAGGCGGATTCCTGGAGTCCAACCACCACTTCGGCAACTGGTATGGCACCCCCTTGCCCCCCGTAAAAGCCCAGCTCGACGCGGGACACGATGTGTTTTTAGACATCGAGGTAGAAGGCGCCGCCAAAGTCAGAGAAAAAATGCCGGAAGCAGTCGCCATTTTCCTCTTTCCACCCTCCATCGCGATCCTGGAACAGCGCCTCCGCACCAGAGGGACAGATACGGAAGAAAAAATCCTAAACCGCCTGGGCAGAGCCCGCGAAGAATACGCCAAAGCCCACTTCTACGACTACCTCGTTATCAACGACACGGCAGAAGAAGCCGTTTCTGAAGTCCTAGCCATCATCAAAGCCGAACACTGCAAACTAGAATTCCGCCGCCATCTTATCTCATGAAAAACGCGGGCGAACACAGTTTTGTCCCCACAATAAAAGGAGAACACCAACATGATGCTATACCCCTCCATGTCCGAACTGCTCGAAAAGGTAAACAGTCGCTACATGCTCGTCAACGTCGCCGCCCGCCGCGCACGTAACATCTCAGACCGCGCCGAGCAAAACGGCTACGTCCTCGATAAAAAACCCGTCTCCTACGCGATCGAAGAAATCGCAGACGGCAAACTCGCCGTTACGGTCAACGAGCAGTAAGAAAGCAGATTGTTCTGCGTAAAAGGGGGGTTGTCGGTGAGCGGAACTGTTGTAAAAGTAGCCGTATCCTCGGCGACCTATTCGATAGACAGGCCTTACGATTACCTCGTCCCAGCCCATCTGGCAGAAGCCGTGCGGCCCGGGATGCGGGTGATCGTTCCGTTTGCAAGGGGCAACCGCCGCTGTGAAGGCCTCATCCTCAGCGTGGCGGAAAAAAGCGCCCACGCAAAGCTCAAACCCATTGACAGTGTGGTAGACCTAGAACCCGTACTCGCCGAATCCCAAATCAAACTCGCCCTGTGGATGCGAGAACGATTCTTCTGTACCGTCTACGACGCCGTCAGAGCTATGTTGCCCACAGGCCTCTGGTATCAAATCAACTACCGCTACCGTCTCGCAGAGGGCATCAACCGCCCTGCGGCGGAAGCGGCGGTGCATCATGCCACAGCCGCTCTTGAGGTGTTGGAAGTCCTCTTCAATGCGAAACAACCCGTAGAAGAAGCGGACTTCAGCCGCAAAGTCGGCGCAAAAACCGCCATGAACGGTCTGCGCCGTCTGCTCGATGCAGGCGTCATCATCCAGACCATAGACGAGGCCCGGCGTGTAAAGGACAAGCTCGAAAAATTCGTGACCCTAGCTGTCCTCCCAGAAGACGCGTTGGAATACGCCGAGCGCAAACAGCGTACCGCAAAAAAACAGGCGGAAGTGCTCGAACTTCTTGCCTCTGCCGGTGAAGTCAGCGCGAAAGAACTGAGCTACTACACCGGCGCCACAACACAGACGCTCAACGCCCTCGCCAAAGCGGGGCTAATTACCATCGAAACCAGAGAAGTCTTCCGCCGCCCCGAACATACCCCAAAACCCGGCACGGCGACTACGACTCTTACCGAAGAACAGCAAATTGCCTATGACGGCCTACTCGCGCTCTATCAAAGCGACAAACCCGAAGCTGCCCTCCTGCGCGGCATCACCGGCAGCGGCAAAACCTCGGTCTACCTCCACCTGATTGACCAAGTTGTAAAAGACGGTAAAACTGCCATCGTCCTCGCTCCCGAAATCGCCCTTACGCCTCAGCTGATGGGTAACTTCACCGCACGCTTCGGTGACCGCGTCGCCGTCCTCCATAGCGCGCTGGGGCTCGGAGAGCGGTACGACGAGTGGAAGCGCATCCACTCCGGCGCCGTCTCTGTCGTTGTCGGCACGCGATCGGCGGTATTCGCACCGGTGAAGAATCTCGGCGTTATCGTGATTGACGAGGAGCAGGAACATACCTATAAGTCTGAGCAATCCCCCAGATATCACGCCCGTGATGTGGCAAAATATCGTTGCGCACAGGAACATGCGCTTCTCCTTCTTGGCTCCGCAACGCCCTCTATAGAAACCCAGTACGCCGCCGAAACGGGACGCTATCACGCCTTCCAATTGACCTCTCGCTACAACCAAATGCAACTGCCTGAGGTCATTATCGCGGACATGCGGGAGAATTTAAAGGCCGGAAATAGCACCAATATCAGCACAGAATTGCACCGTGAACTCGCCAAAAACATCGCGATGGGGGAGCAAAGCATCCTTTTTCTCAACCGCAGAGGTACCAGTAACCTCCTCGTTTGCGGCGAATGCGGGTACACGTATACCTGCGAAAACTGCAGCGTAAGCCTGACTTATCATAGGGCAAATGGGCGCCTTATGTGTCACTATTGCGGCCAAAGTACACCCGTAGAGGAGTCCTGTCCGGACTGTAATGGGATACTAAAACACGTCGGAGCAGGCACACAACGCGTCCAAGAAGAGCTAGAAACGCTCTTTCCGGGCCGCGAAATCCTCCGGATGGACACCGATATCATCGGCCCAACCCTCAGCCATGACGCGCTCCTCAAACGCTTCGAACAAGAAAAAATCCCCATCCTCGTCGGTACGCAAATGGTGACAAAAGGCCTCGATTTTCCAAATGTCACCTTAGTCGGCGTCATCTCCGCGGATCAGGGTCTTTACATGAACGACTACCGCTCCCAAGAGCGTACCTTTTCCCTCGTCACCCAAGTCGTCGGACGGGCAGGGCGGGGCGAAAAAGCGGGCCGCGCCGTAATCCAGACCTTTACCCCCGCCCACGAAGTCGTTCTCCTCGCCGCAAAGCAGGATTACGACGGATTTTACGAACGCGAAATCACCATCAGGAAGCTCCAAGGCGCGCCTCCCATCCTAGACCTCATCAGCATCACCTGCACCGGCCTCGACGAAACCATGGTGCTCCGCTGTATCACAAACATCCGCCGCACCCTCGAGACGCACCTTGCAGAACTGGGAGAGGGCGCCGAAATGATTGGCCCAGCCCCGGCGGGCGTTGTCAAGGTAAACAATCGCTACCGCTATCATGTGACCATCCGTACGCGCCAGAATAAACTGGTGCGCGGCTACATAGCCCACATCCTAAAACGCGTCCCGACGTTGAAAGAATATCGTGGGGTGTCGGTGTATGGGGATGTGGACGGGGCGTAGGGGTGTGAAACAAGCTAGGGGGTTCTGTGACGGAGAAAATTGGAGGGTCATCCCATGGTGCTTATAATGGTTCTATACTATATCTATGTCATTGGTGTGATCGTTTCTGTGGTTCTTATTGTTGGAGGAATATTTTATTTTATAATGTACATTTCCACAGAAAAGCCTATAGAAAAATCTAGGGAAAAGCTTATGGAGAAGCTTAAGACGTTCAGAATTCCCACTCCTACCGAGGTTGAAGCCAGCGAATTCCAAGCACAGCGTGCAAAAGAGCTTGAGGAAGAGCTAGTAGAAACCAAAAGGAGTCATGATGAAAAAAACGATAACATCGGTGCAGATGGAATTCAGAAAGGCAATGCGCTAGAGGAAGAGCACGAATGCGAAGAAAAATCAGAAGTTCAGAAGATATGGACTCCGAAAAAGTAAGACCATGCTCCGTATCGAATAAGCAATTGCGTAGACACACACACGAGGTGAGCGCAACACCCTAAAACGCGTCCCGACCCTGAAAGAATATCGTGGGGTGTCGGTGTATGGGGATGTGGACGGGGCGTAGGGGTGTGAAGGAATTCATAGAAAAGAGAGCGTACTAGTATGGTAACAATCATCCGCATTCCAGGCGTATTATGGAGGATAGGGGTAACATGGACATTAATCCGGATACTAATCGGCGTATTCGGAATATCTTACCCTTCGATTTTGAATTTGCTTTCTATGCTCCCCTTGTTTGTGTTTCTGGACGTCAATTTTTGGCTGGGAATGTGTCAAATTTTTGGAAGCTGGTTTGCAAAGATCAAATATGGCTCGAACTTGCCGTCCGCAGAAAACTACGACTGCAAAGTAGACTACATCCTGCCCTTCGAAGGCAAGTGGACGACCTTCAACGGTGGCGTAGACAAAGCGCTTTCTCACTCTTGGGGCATCCTACCGCAAAGATACGCCTATGACTTCATCATCATGAACGACGAGGGCAAGTCGTTCGAGGGAGACAATACGAGGCTAGATAGCTACTATTGCTATGGAGAAAACATTATTGCCCCCGCAGATGGAACGGTTGTTCAGGTCAGCGGCAACCACAAAGACAGCAGAGTAACCGGCACAAAAGTCTACTGCGACACATGGGATATTCGAGGCAATTTTATTGTGATCCAGCACGCCGAACAAGAGTTTAGCCTCAGCGCCCACCTGATTCCCGGCAGCATCACTGTGCGCAAAGGAGATCAAGTCAAACGAGGTGAAGTGATCGCAAAATGCGGTAATTCCGGCAATACGTCGGAGCCGCATCTGCATTTTCAATTGCAATCCGGAAAATCCTTCTTCGCCTCTGCCGGACTGCCGATTTCCTTTGTCAATATCAGCGCCGAGGCAAAAATGAACTACAGCATGGCAGACCCACGTACGCCACAGAAAGAGACTCTGAACGCGAGGAAGAATGGAAGCGTTTATATCGGGCGTGGACTTGAAGTAGAAAATAAATAGATTCGCAGTAGCACATAAGAGGTGAACCCACATGGCAAGACGCAATATCTTAACAAAAGGTGACCCCACGCTAGAAAAAATGAGCCGCGAAGTCACCGACTTCGACGATAGGCTCCACATCTTGCTGGAAGACATGAAAGACACGCTGACCCACGCCAACGGGATCGGCCTCGCCGCGCCGCAGGTGGGCATATTGCGCCGCGTGGCTCTCGTGCTCGAATTCAAAGAAGTAGGGGAGGACGAGATTGAAGAACATCTCTACGAACTCATCAACCCCGTCATCCTAGAGAAAGACGGAGAATACGAGGCCTACGAAGGCTGTCTCAGCATCCCCGGTTATGTCGGACTCGTAACCCGCCCCGAGCGTGTCAAAGTCCGCGCGCAAGATAGGCACGGCACGTGGTACGAAGTAGAAGGCGAAGGCCTCACCGCCCGCGCGCTCTGCCACGAGATTGACCATCTCGACGGCCTGCTCTATAACCGCCTCACCAAGGAACTCATCAACACCGCAGACATGCCGGACGAGGAGGAGAGCGAGTGACCAAATCCCGCATCCTATTCATGGGCACCCCCGCGTTCGCCTGCCCGACCCTAGAGGCGCTCTACGAGACAGGCCACACCATCTGCGCCGTCTTCACCCAGCCGGATAAGCCGAAAGATCGGGGCATGCAACTCACTCCGCCCCCCGTCAAAGAACTGGCCTTGTCGCATGGCACGCCCATCTACCAGCCGGCTACCCTAAAAGGTGGAGAAGCCGCAAACTTAATTCGCGAACTTGCCCCAGATCTGATCGTAGTCGTAGCTTATGGTAAGATTCTCCCCAAAGAAATCCTTGACATCCCGCCCAAAGGTTGCATTAATGTCCACGCCTCGCTCTTGCCTAAATACCGAGGCGCCGCGCCCATCCAATGGGCCATCCTTAACGGCGAGCAAGTTACAGGCGTCACCATCATGCACATGGACGTCGGCCTAGACACTGGCGATATCATCAGCATGCGTGAAACGCCCGTTGAGCCCACCGAAACCTCCGGCGCCCTGTTCACCCGCCTCAGCACGCTAGGCGCCGAACTCCTAGCCGACACCATCTCCAGCATCTTAGATGGCACCGCAACCAGAACCCCGCAACAGAGCGACGCCGCTACCTACGCTCCTCCACTCAGCCGCGACCAGTCCCCGGTAGACTGGACCCGCCCGGCCCAGAGCATCGTCAACCAAATCCGCGGCCTAAACCCCTGGCCCATGGCGACGGCTGAGCTTGGCGATAAGATATTTAAGCTCCACACCGTTCACGTAGGGCAGGGAAGTGGAGTCCCAGGCACTATTATCGTAGCCGGAGCAACCGGCTTAGAAATCGCCGCAGGAGATGGTTCCGTCATCATTACGACGCTCCAAGCTCCTGGCAAAAAAGCTATGGCAGCGGCGGACTACTTGCGCGGGAATCCCATCCGATAATAGTAAATTTAGACTAGGTGCAGAACGGAGTAATCGGAAGTGAAACGATATAAAGCAGCAGCAATTATCATAATCATACACGGCTTTATAGAAATCGGTGGTTTCTTTTCAGTATTACCGATATGGCTATTCGGAGTTAAGCCAAGCGAATGGATTCCGTTTGATCCTCCGCCTCCAGACATAGTAATTGCGGGTTTGGTTTGGGGTGTAATTAGATTAGTAGGTGGTATTGGATTATTCAAAAACTTGATGTGGGGCTTCACGCTCTCCGTAATAAATTGCGTGATTGCCATAGCTATGATGATGCACCTATTGCCGTTCGGAATTATGGATGGCATTTTGGCGAGTACCGCACTGATTTTAACGTTAACGCAATACTTTGGGAAAAAGCAAATCATAGAATAGCCCGTACATGACCTTTCAGTATCCATAAGGAGATACCCCATGCCATCAGCCCGCCAAGCCGCAGTGCAGGCCCTCATGACCTACCGCAAAACCGGCCTCTCCGCCGAAGCAGCCCTGGACAAGCAAATAAACCACAAAGGCCTAGACCCCAGAGATACAGCCCTGGCGGCAAGGTTAACATTTGGTGTGCTCCAAAACCGCACCCTACTAGATTTCTACCTCGGTCAATTCAGCCGCACTCCCGTAGAAAAGCTGGAACCCCGCGTCCTGGACATCCTGCGCGTCGCCGCCTACCAAATCGTCTTCCTCGACCGCATCCCAGCCCGCGCCGCAGTGGACGAAGGCGTCAGCCTGACCAAATCCGGCAGCCCCAAAGCGGCAGGTCTGGTCAACGCCGTCCTTCGCCGCCTCTCTGAGAATAAGGCCGCACTCCCAGACCCGCCGCGAGAAGACCTCACAACCTACCTCGCCACCAAATACAGCCACCCCCGCTGGCTCGTCCAGCGTTTCCTAGATGAACTCGGGCTCGATGGCGCCGAAGCCCTCCTCGCCGCAAACAACGCCGACGTCCCGCTCTATGCCCAGACCAATACGCTCAAAACCGACACCGCCACCCTAGAGGCGACGCTCCAAACAGAAGGTGTAACAACCGAACGCCACCCTTGGCTGCCTGATTGCCTCATTCTCACAAACACCGGCAACCCGGCAAATCTCCCGTCCTTCCAATCCGGCCAATTCTATATCCAAGACCCCGCCGCGAAGCTGGCCGTCCTCACCGCGAACCCAAATCCAGGCACCAGACTTCTAGATCCTTGTGCCGCCCCCGGTGGCAAGAGCTTCGCCGCCGCAATCCAAATGGGGAACAAAGGCGAGATTCTAGCGTCTGATTTACAAGAGAAAAAGCTCACTAAAATCAGAGAAGGTGCGGCCCGATTGGGCATCGATATCCTCACAACCCGCGCCATGGACGCCAAAGACCTCGATCCGGCTGAACTCGGCCTCTTCGATACCGTAATCGTAGACGCGCCCTGTTCCGGCCTCGGCATCATTCGCAAAAAGCCGGAGATCCGAGACAAACCCCTCGAAGAAATTGCCAGACTCCCAGAGATCCAACGCGCGATCCTCCAAGGTGCCGCCCGCTGCGTCGCTCCCGGCGGTACATTAGTATACGCCACATGCACCATCCTCTCAGAAGAAAACAACGGCGTCATATCAGCCTTCCTGGAATCCACGACCGACTTTGTTCGAGAACCCTTCACTCTCCCCGGCGAAATAGGGGAGGCAGCAAACGGCGAAATTACACTTTATCCACACCTCCACGACACGGACGGCTTCTTTTTCTGCAAATTAAGGCGGGTGAAATAATGCAAAAACAAGATATCCGCTCCATGCTCCCGGAAGAACTGGAATCAGCCCTCGTCGCTATGGGCGAACAAAAATTTCGCGCCAAGCAAATCTTTCAATGGCTGGGTCGCGGCGTAGTAAGTTTCGACGAGATGACCAACCTCTCGGTCCCGCTACGCAACAAACTTGCTGCTGCGTTTACCCTCGCCGTCCCAACGCTCCTCGCCAAGCAAGTCTCAAAAGAAGACGGCACCATCAAATATCTCTGGGCCATGGAAGACGGAAACACTGTGGAAACCGTGCTCATGCGCTACCACCATGGCAATACCGTCTGTATCTCCACGCAAATCGGCTGTCGCATGGGCTGCACCTTCTGCGCTTCCACCATCGGCGGCCTCGTGCGAAACCTGGAACCATCCGAGATGCTAAACCAAGTCCTCTTCACCGCAAAAGACAGCGGACAGCTTATCTCCAACATCGTCCTCATGGGAATCGGAGAGCCGCTGGACAACCTAGACAACGTCCTCCGTTTCCTAAAATTAGTCAATCATCCCGACGGACTTAACATTGGCATGCGCCATATCACACTTTCTACCTCCGGAATGGTGGAAGAGATTGACAAATTAGGTCTACATAACGTACAATTAACACTATCGGTTTCCCTGCACGCCCCGGATGACAAGACCAGAAACCAACTTGTTCCGACCAATCGAAAAGCGGGCGTAGATGCGTTAATGGCGGCCTGCAAACGATACTTCGAACGCACGGGCCGACGCGTCTCCTTCGAATACGCCATGATAGACGGTGTCAACGATACAAAGGAACACCTGGAACATCTGGTAAAACGCATGCAACACGCAGGCGGTCACCTCAATCTTATCCCGCTCAACCCTATCGCCGAGCGAACTCTCGGTCCAAGCGGGAAATCAAACCTAGACACATTCACCGAAACCCTTCGGCAGCGCGGCATCAACGTAACCGTCCGTCGGAGCCTCGGAGGAGATATAGACGCCTCGTGTGGGCAGTTGCGCAGACGGCGTGAGAAGGAGAGAGTTACATGATCGCATTTGGACGAACGGACAAAGGCATCGTCCGCAAGGACAATCAAGACTACTTCCAACTCCAGGAGTTGGAAGCGGATAAACTATTCATCAGCGTCGTCTGTGACGGTATGGGCGGCGCCCAAGCTGGCAACGTTGCCAGCAAGCTCGCCACAGAGACTTTTATGAAATCACTTTGCAACCAGCCCGGCGCTTTGGCGGACGATGAACTGGTTGGAGACGCGCTGACAGATGCCATGATGGCGGCCAATCGCGTGGTCCACGAGGTATCGAAAACCCAGGCGGACTACATGGGTATGGGTACAACATTAGTAGGCGCAGTTTTGCATAAGAAGGGAGACTGCTGGAAAGCCAACATCATCAATGTAGGAGACAGTAGAGCCTATCACATATCCGCAAACTGCATGGTGCAGGTCACCAAGGATCACTCTCTCGTGGAAGACATGATCTGCCGTGGCGAGATCACCAGAGCAGAGGCATTCCACCACCCGAGCCGCAATCTGATTACCCGTGTAGTCGGCACCGAGCCGGAAGTAACACGAGATCTCTTCAGTTTAGCCTTGAAACCGGGGGACCGACTCCTGTTCTGCTCAGACGGGCTCACGAACCTCGTGAGCGACGAAGAGTTGTTCGAAGCGATTCAGCACTATACAGACCTTGAAAACTGCTGCGAGATGCTCATCACCTTGGCCCTGGCCAAGGGAGGACTAGACAATGTAACAGTCCTCATGATTCGCGTTTGATCGCTTGAAATAAAGGGAGAAAAGAGAAAATGGATAAGTATTTAGGCACCGTACTAGACGGGCGATATGAGATACTGGAAATCATCGGCACCGGCGGTATGGCTATGGTCTACAAAGCCAGAGACAACCGTCTCAACCGTCTTGTGGCAATCAAAATCCTCAAAGACGACCTTGCACTCGACGCAGACTTTCGCCGCCGATTCCAAACGGAATCCCAAGCGGTCGCGATGCTGTCGAGTCCGAATATCGTGGCGGTATACGATGTTTCAAAGAGCCTCGAGGTCGAATATATCGTTATGGAACTCGTCGAGGGCATCACCCTCAAACAATATATGAACCGCAAGGGGAAACTCAACTGGAAAGAGTCTCTCCACTTCGCCACGCAGATCACCAAGGCGCTCAGCCACGCCCATTCGCGCGGCATCATTCACAGAGACATCAAACCCCACAACATCATGATCCTCAAAGACGGCAGCGTAAAAGTCGCCGACTTCGGCATCGCCCGCCTCCAAGACGGGAAAAGCTCAACGCTCACGCAGGAGGCCCTCGGTTCCGTCCATTATATTAGCCCAGAACAGGCCAAAGGCGCCCAGGTAGACGCCCGGTCAGACCTCTATTCCGTCGGCGTCGTGCTCTACGAAATGCTCACCAGCCGCCTACCCTTCGAGGGAGACAGCGCGGTTTCCGTGGCGATCCAACATATCAGCTCCATCCCGCTGAGTCCGAGAGAGATCAACTCGGAGATTCCGGTGGGCCTTGAAGCCATCACCATGCGGGCCATGAACCCAAGCCTCAACCTCCGCTACCAGACCGCAGACGAAATGCTGCGCGATTTCGAAGAGTTCCGCAAAAACCCGAACATCGTGTTCCCCTATGTCTCCGCAGCGGCAACTGCCAGTGCGGCGGGTGCAGTCGCGGGTGCGGCAACAGACCCCTGGTCTGCGGCTACCCCGGGTGGCAACTCTGTGCCGCCCAGACGCCCATCGGCAGATGACAGATACGGATCCCAACCTCCGAGAGATCCGAAAGATGACAGATCCCGTCCCCGCAAAGGCGAGCGTCCGCCCAGAGACGACGAGCGCGAGAAATATCGCACGCAAAACCAAAAAGCAAAACGCGTCTCAACCTTATTAGGGATCGGTGTAATCCTTGTAGTCTTGGTAGCGATATTCTGGGTCCTATGGACCATGATAATCCAACCCCTCTTCGCACCGGCACAGCGTGTTGAAGTTGACAACTTCTTCAACCTACACATCGAATCTGTGATGAACGACCCGGACTTTAGAGAACGCTATAACTTCACCACCGTATACGAAGCGACCAATGCACACCCAGAAGGGTTTGTCATCCGGCAAAGCCCCCTGGCTGGTCGACCAGTCAACGTAGACGCAGACGGCCGCGTCCGCGTCACCCTCACCGTAGCGACCGCACCGGATCAACCGGAAATGCCGGACCTCTTTAACCTCACCTTCGAAGAGGCCCAGATGCGCCTTACCGGCATGGGTATCCCCATGGCCAACATCCACAGGCGAGACGAAGCCAGCGATGAGATCATGGAAAACCGTGTCATCCACACCATCCCAGAGCGGCAACGGCCTTTGTTTGACGGTATGGATGTCTTTATCTTCGTCAGCATCGGCCCAGAAGAGAGGGAAGTCCGCGTGCCGAATCTCCAAGGGCGGGCGCTTAGCGTCGCCATTATGGAGCTCCAAGGCATAGGCCTTGACTATAACACGATCATGGAATACAGCAACGAGACACTCGGCACCGTCATCGACCAAGACATTGCACCAAACACCATGGTCCCTGAGCGCACGCGCATTACTTTAACCATCTCCCAGGGCCCCGAGCCAACCCCGACTCCAACCCCCACACCAGAGCCAACGCCGACCCCAACACCGGAACCGACACCGTCTCCAACTCCAACGTCAATCCCGGAGGGGCCAATCCAAACCCCGAATGGCTCGGAAGAGAATTCCTAGCCGATGGACGGTATAATCATCAGAGCTCTCTCCGGTTTCTATTACGTCCGATTAGACGATTCCGGCGAGATCATAGAATGCAGAGCCCGCGGCAAGTTCCGCAAGACAGGGGAGAGTCCTCTTGTGGGAGACAGCGTCGCAGTGAGCCGAACGGAGCCCGGCAAAGGCATGGTGGATGCGATCCACCCCCGCAAAAACGCCTTCGTCCGCCCCCCTGTGGCCAACATCGACTGCATGATCCTCCTCGCCAGCGGCGTCAACCCCATCTCTGACCCTTTCCTGATCGACCGCATCACCGCCATCGCCGAAACGTACGACACCGAATGCGTCATCTGCGTCAACAAAACCGACCTCCACCCCGGCGACGACCTTTTCGCGATCTACACCGCCGCAGGCTTCCCCACCATCCGCACCAGCGCTGTCACCGGCGAGGGGATTGAGGCTCTGCGCGCGGAAATCGCGGGCAAGGTCTGTGCCTTCGTGGGCAACTCCGGTGTAGGGAAGAGCAGTATCCTTAATGCCCTAGAACCGGGCTTCACGGTCAAAACAGCCGAAGTCAGCGAAAAACTGGGCCGCGGCCGCCACACCACCCGGCATGTCGAACTCTTCCCCCTCACCGGCGGCGCGGAAGTGGCCGACACCCCGGGTTTTTCTAGTTTTGATATCGAGCAGATGTCGCTTACCGGCAAAGAAGAACTCCAATACGCTTTCCGCGAATTCGGTCCCTACCTCGGCCACTGCCAATTCCGCGATTGTTCGCATGTCTCCGAACAAGGCTGCGCCATCCTAGAAGCATTGGCAGAAGGTAAAATCCAGCCCACCCGCCATGAGAGCTATGTGCGGTTGTATAAGCAGGCGAAGGAGATTAAGCCGTGGGAGCAGAAGGGGTAGCGTATGATAAAATATATCCGTCCAGAAGAACGCTATATCCAGTCATATTGGGAAGCGTTTGATGTGATTTGCCAAGAGGATATTTATCTTGCGACCTCGGAAGCGTTTCCCTTAGAATCTACAGTTGAGTTTGTAAAGGCGGCAATTGATAAAAACATTCCATTCTTATTTGCCATTGATACGGATATAGACCGCTGTATCGGTTGGTGCGACGCTATGCCAAAAACAGAAACGATCGGATATTTAGGCACGGGTTTACTGGCGGCCTATCGAGAGCAAGGATTTGGGAAACAGCTAATAAAAGAGGTGATTTCTTTGTCGGAAAAATACGGCTATCACCAAATTGAGCTTGATGTCCGTAGTTCTAACAAGAGGGCAATTCATGTCTATGAACAGCTTGGATTTTCTATCTCTAACATCGCAAAAGATGGTTATACATTCAAGGGAAATCCAGTTGCTGAGGATGTTGTCCAGATGACACTAAATTTATCTGGACGATAGGTTGCAGTACAAGCATACTGCGTTGCTGTAGTTGCCACTACCACCCCATCCCAAAAAAACCAATCACAAAATGCCGCCTCTTACGTATACTGTAGAGAAACAGTATCGATAGAAGGCGGCATTTGCCATGAAAAGACACGGCCCCCATGGAAAAAACCGAATCGGACTCATCTTAGCCGGCATCGGCGCGGCGATGCTCATCGCCCTCCTCTTGCCGTGGTGGTTCTGGTGGATCGCGATCGCAATCGGATTTCTCTGCGGCGGGATATGGCTCTTGAAGAGATAGGCCACAACAAACAGGAGGTGCAGACGTGAAAATAATCGTGATGAGATCACCGAAGATACTCAGAGGGATTTTGCGTAAAATTTTCGGGATCAAGTAATACAAGCCCACACCCATACATATGCTCCTAGTAGAATTCAGCGACTACGAGGAGAGGGTGCGTCACATGGAAGCGAAATGGAAGGTCGATTCAATCGAATATTTGCGTGCAGTGTTAGACACGAGTTTCACCCAAGAGGAAACCTCAGAGACAATCGTGCCCGATGCCTACCCCGACATGGCGGCCATCGTGGACGTCGAGGGCAATATCACGCTCCGCAGCAAAGAGGCAGGCGCCGGACGGCTCTCGGTCAGCGGCGCCATCGCCGTCTCCGTGGTCTACCTGCCGGAAGGGGAGGAAGGCCTGCGAAGTCTTGAACTGAGCATCCCCTTCACCGCCGGACACGACTGGGCCGAGATCAGCGACAATACAGAGGCCATCGTCACAGTCCGTCTCGGCAGCATCGACGCGCGCATGATTAATTCCCGCAAAGTCCTAGTCAGGGCCGACGTTTTAGTCGAAGCCAAAGGCTATGAACCCGCCTCAATGACCTGCACCACAGCGTTGGAAGACGCAGCCGAAGCCGGACTTCACGTCCGCCGCGAGGAGATTGAACAGAGCTTCGTCTCTGGAGTGCGGGAAAAAACCTTCGCGCTCTCAGACGAATTCCCACTCCCCGCGGGCCGCCCACCCATCGGGCAGATCCTCAAGTCCCGCATCCGGCTCAGCGCGGACGATGTCAAAAACGTGGGCAATAAACTCATCTTCAAAGGCGAAGCCAAAATCCACGTCCTCTACACCGCCCAAAACACCCCGGAACCCCATGCACTCGACCTTGTCGCCAATTTCTCTCAGATCATGGAACTAGAAGGGGACGGCGAACACGCCACCTACGAAATCTCCCTTATGCTCACCAACGTCTACATTGAAACCGGCATGACGGAAAGCGGCGCGATTGGGGTAGAGCTCCACATGGTCGCCCAAGCCATTGAAAAAAAGTCCCGCACCATACCATACATATCCGACGCCTACAGCACCAAGTTCGACCTCGACACGAGGCAGATTGAACACACCCTAGAAAGCCTAGACCCTGAAGAACTGCTCTACGCAGAAGTCCGCGAAACCATAGATCTTGGCGGCCCGGTTCTGCGGGTCATCAACAGTTCAGCCTACACGGGCAGAGTCCAAATCACCCAAGAAGGCGGAAAGCTCGTTCTCCGTACATCGGTATTTTGCAGCGTCATCTACGTCACCGACACCGGCCGCCTCGCAGGCCTAACCCGCCGATTTGAGGCAAAAACAGAGCTAGACCAACGCCCCAATCGCACCTACACCGCAAGCGGGCATCCAACAGGTGAGGCCCAAATCATGCTGACTCCAAATGGCCTAGAACTGCGCCTCGGCATCACCTTTACCGTCTGGCCTTGCCGAAAACTGCGGTTCACAGCCATTGGCGGCGTAAGCTGGGACGAAACCGCCCCCCGTGATCTCGCATCTTTGCCCAGTGTAGTCGTCTTCCACGCTGAAGGCGGCGAAAGTCTCTGGCAACTCGCGAGACGCTACTGCTCCACAGAAGAGCAGATCGCCGCCGCCAACGGGCTAGGGGAGGACGCCGTGCCCTATCCGGGCCAGCTCTTCATCATCCCCAAAGCGCGATAACAAGAACATAGCGAAAGCCCCTTCACGTTACGTGGAGGGGCTTTTGTCTGTATGCACTTACTTCGCGCGATTCGTCTCGTTTTTCATCTGACCGGCCTGTTGCTTTTTCTTCTGTTCCAGTTCCTGCGGAGCTTGCGGCGTAGTATTGTCCTGCGCCTGATTCTTATTCTTCTTTGACATGCGAGAAACCTCCTTTCAGAGAATATTGCACTACTATCTTTGCCAGCCCAGGGAATTTTATACAGTCCGGAACTAGAAACTTTTCCATATTTATGCTACAATCAAAGAAAAATGTAGGGGCGCACACTGTGCGCCAGTTTTCAGGAGGCAACACAATGGCAGGACATTCCAAGTGGAAAAATATCAGAGAACGAAAAGGAAAATCAGATGCCCAGCGCGGTAAGATATTCACGAAGATATCCCGTGAAATGTCCGTCGCCGTCAAAGAAGGCGGCTCAGATCCAGACTCCAACGCCAGGCTCCGCGAAGCAATTGCCAAAGCCCGCGCCGCGAATGTACCCAATGACAACATCAAACGCACCATCGAAAAAGCCGCCGGCGGGGGAGACGGTACTACTTACGAAGAGAACACCTACGAAGGCTACGGCCCCGCCGGCGTCGCCGTAATCGTAGAAACGATGACAGACAACAAAAATCGTACCGCCTCTGATATCCGCCTTTATTTCGACAAATACGGCGGCAATCTCGGCACCGCTGGCTGTGTTTCTTGGTCTTTCGATAAAAAAGGCCTCATCGTCGTCGACAATGAGGCAGGCAAACTAACCGAAGAAACCGTCCTGCTAGACGCCCTAGAAGCCGGCGCGATCGACTTCGAACCAGACGAAGGAATGTTCGCCGTCTATACCGGCCCCGAACAATTCGGAACTGTCCGCATTGCGCTAGAGGAGAAGGGCTACACCTTCCTCTCCGCAGAAATAGCCATGATTCCCCAAAACCATATCAAACTCGAGACGGAAGAAGACATCAAAAAAATGGAAAAGCTCCTCTCCATGCTCGAAGACTCAGACGACGTCCAAAACATCTGGCACAACTGGGAAGAGTAGGATGCGTCGCCAAAATAAGCACATGATCCTCATCTCAAAACGAAGCCCTCCACACCAAGCGGTGCGGAGGGCTTTCTTCATGCGTATCTATCCAATCTCCCGAATCAAATTCACCATCTCAATCGCCGCCAAGGCTGCGTCATAGCCTTTATTCCCAGCCTTTGTCCCAGCGCGCTCAATGGCCTGCTCAATCGTCTCCGTCGTGTTGATCCCAAAGATCACCGGAATCCCCGTCTCCATCGAAACCGCCGCGATCCCCTTCGTCACCTCACTACACACCAGATCATAGTGAGAAGTAGATCCACGGATCACCGTCCCGAGACAGATAATCGCGTCATACCGCTTCGTCTCCGCCATCTTTTTCGCGATCAGCGGAATCTCAAACGCCCCCGGCACCCAACTGACCTCAATATTCTCCATCTCCACATCGTGCCGCATGAGCCCATCCAGCGCACCGTCCAGCAGTTTCGCGACGATAAATGAATTAAACCGCCCACAAACAATCCCAATTTTCGCGCCCTTCGCGACCAGCTTGCCTTCAAAAACTTTGTACATGACATTCTCTCCTTTGTTATTTATAATCTACTAAATGTCCCATTTTCTCTTGCTTCGTCCTCAAATACCCAAGGTCCGCCGGGTTCGCCTCCATCTGAATCGGCACCCGCTCCTGAACCGTGATCCCATACGCCGTGAGTTGATCGATCTTGTCCGGATTATTTGTCATCAGCCGAACCTCCGCATGTCCCAAATCCCGAAGCATCTGCGCGGCAACCGCGTAATTCCGCAGATCATCCCCAAATCCCAGCGCGTGATTTGCCTCCACCGTATCCAGCCCTTTATCTTGCAGCGCATAGGCCTTCAACTTATTCAGCAGCCCAATCCCGCGCCCCTCTTGCCGCAGATAGACTAAAATCCCTCGGCCCGCCGCCGCGATCTGCGCCATAGCCGCCTCAAACTGCTCCCCGCAATCACACCGACGGCTGCCCAGCGCATCCCCTGTGAGACACTCCGAATGCACCCGTACCAGCGGCGGCTCAGCAGTGGACAAATCACCCATCGTGAGTGCCACATGTTCCTCGCCCGTAATCTTGTTCACATAGCCATGTAAAGTGAATTCGCCAAACCGAGTAGGGAAGTGGGCCGACGCCTGATGCTCCATCTGCACCTCGTGTGCCCGCCGATACTCCTGCAATGCGGCGATAGTGATAAACTTCATCCCATGTGCCTCGGCAAACGCTATAAGCTCCGGCGTTTTCATCATGCTCCCATCATCCGCCATAATCTCACAGCAAAGCCCGCAGGGGTAGAGCCCCGCAAGACGCATCAAATCCACCGTAGCCTCCGTATGTCCCGGCCGCTCCAACACACCGTTCGACTTGGCCAACAGCGGAAACATATGTCCCGGCCGACGGAAATCCTCCGGCCTCGCGTCCGGGTCCACGCACTTCATCGCCGTGAGCGACCGCTCCTGTGCCGAGATGCCCGTCCCGGTGTCCACATGGTCAATCGACACCGTGAACGCCGTCGCATGTGGGTCCGTGTTCGACAGTGCCATCTGTGGCAAATCCAACTTCCGCACCAGCGCCTGCTCCATGGGCATGCAAATCAGCCCCTTGGCATAGGCCGCCATAAAATTCACATTCTCCGGCGTGGCAAACTCAGCTGCGCAAATGAGATCCCCCTCATTCTCACGATCCTCATCGTCCGTAACGAGAATAATCTCCCCGGCCCGCAGCGCCTCTAGCGCCTCGTCTATCGTGTTGTATCGAAACATATATGTCCTCCTGTAGGGGCGATTATCAATCGCCCGTCTTGAATATGCGGGCGATTGATATCAAAAGCCATGTTCGGCCAGAAATTCAGCGGTTATCCCGGTATGCGGAACTTCCATATCTCGCGGCAACAGCAGCTTTTCCACATACTTACCAACCAAATCCGTCTCCAAATTGACCAAATCCCCCGACCCCTTCGAGAGTAGTGTCGTCTCACTGCCGGTGTGGGGAATAATAGACACCGAAAACCCCGTCCCATCTACCTCAGCAACCGTGAGGCTGATCCCATCAATCGCAATTGACCCCTTCAAAATCGTATACCGCAAAATCTCCGCCCCTGCCGTAATCCGTACCCAAACTGCATTGTCATCCCGACGAAGACTCTGGATTTTTCCCGTCCCATCCACGTGCCCGGCAACCATGTGCCCGCCAAATCGCCCATTCGCCGCCATCGCCCGCTCCAAATTAACCCGACTTCCGGGCCGAAGCCCCGACAAGGCCGTGCGATGCAACGTCTCCGGCATGACATCCGCCGTAAACTGTGCTTCAGAAATCGAGCTAGCGGTCAGACAAACCCCATTGACCGCCACACTATCACCCAATTTCAAGTCCGAAAAAATCACCCGACCCGAAATCGTCACCCGACTAGACCGCGCCCCGGGCTCTAATCGCTCGATAACACCAATCTCTTCAATAATCCCAGTAAACATTAACGACCACCACCCAACACATCATACTCCAACAACAAATCCGCCCCTAACTGCGTAATCACAGGTTCTCCCAACAAAAACGCCTGATCTGGAACCACAACCCCAGCTCCACCAATCGGCCCCTTCGCCGCCTCGCCCCCAAACAATTTCGGTGCGAGATAAACCTGTATCTTCTGCACCAGCCCCGCCGCAAGGAAACTATAATTCACCGCCGCCCCGCCCTCAACCAAGACACTACTAATCTTCTCCGCATGCAAGACCTGCATCAGCCTTGTCAAATCCACCCGCCCGTCCAATCCGGGCAGATCAAGCACCCGACACCCGGCCTCCTCGTAGGGTGCGATATCCTCAACGCGCCGCCCCGCACAAACAATCACCGTCGGCACATCCCGTGCCGTCCGCACAATCTGACTATTAAGCGGCGTCCGAAGCCCCGAATCACAAATCACCCGCAGCGGATTCCGTCTCTCCGGCAACCGACAAGTAAGCAGCGGATCATCCGCCAACACCGTCCCAACCCCAACCAAAATCGCCGAGTATGCATGCCGCGTCGCATGCACATGCGCCCGTGCCACGTCCCCCGTGATCCAGCGAGAAGCCCCGGTGACAGTTGCAATCTTCCCATCCGCCGTCATCGCGTATTTCAACGCCACATAGGGAGTATCCCCGAGAATATAATGAAAAAACGCGGCATTGAGCGCATCACACCGCTCTCGCAGCACGCCCTCAATCACCGTAACGCCGCCCTCGCGCAGCGCAGACACCCCGCCCCCCGCGACTTTCGGGTTCGGATCCGCCGACCCAATGACAACCGTGGAAATCCCACTCGCAAGCACCACCTCCGTACAAGGCGGCGTTTTCCCATAATGACAACACGGCTCCAACGTCACATACATCGTCGCCCCCCGCGGGTCTTCCGAGCAAGCGGCAAGTGCCTCCCGCTCCGCATGCGGCCCACCGTAATACCCGTGATACCCCTGCCCGATGACCCGTCCATCCCGCACAATCACCGCCCCCACCAAAGGGTTCGGATTCACCCGCCCGACACCGAGACGAGCGAGATCAAGCGCCATCTGCATCCAATGTTCATGCGTCACGTAAGGTCACCTCCCGGAAAACAAAAATGCGCCGAAGAATACATCTTCAGCGCACAAAAAATCATGTCAAAATAACACAAACAGACATGTCTTCTCTCATCCAGACTATACTGTCGGCCTCGGAATTACACCGAGTCAGCCTCGCGGCTCGTGGGCTCTACCACCGGTGGGGACTCACACCCCGCCCTGAAGACGATTCAATTTGTATCTAGTATACACAGTCCGAACCGATTTGTAAACCCCTATAGAAACACGGCTCCAAGTGTGGTAAAATAATAGAAATGTGCCGAGTTTATATGAGGCAGGTGGTATCCATGAAAAAATTCATCATTCTCCTGTTCCTCAGTCTTTTCGTCTCCTGCTCTGTTGCCTCCGGTGATCTCCGCTTATTTACGGGAAATTATCTCAGACGAGTATGATGATTTTTTGCAATATACCTACCAATTTATTTTAGGTTTGGATACCAGCTTCACTCTGCGCATCCCTCCAACAGGGGTTTCAGGGGATATTATGACAGGCAAATGGATGTTTTTGAAGGAATATGGGAGTAGGTAGAAACGCAAGATTAGTTTATTGCTGCCTCCTTGCAACCCCATCCCCAAACTGCTACAATAAAATAATACCCCAAAACGAGAGCGAGGCTCCTCATGCAAAACCAATTCTCCCGCACCCAGGCCCTCCTAGGCAAACCCGCCATCGACCGCCTGATACAAAGCCACGTCGCCATCTTCGGCATCGGTGGCGTCGGCGGATACACGGCCGAAGCCCTAGCCCGCTCCGGCGTCGGCCACTTCGCCCTCTTCGACAGCGATAAAATCGACATCACCAACCTCAACCGCCAAATCATTGCCACCCACAAAACAATAGGGGAGTACAAAGTCGATGTCATGAAAGCTCGTATCTTCGACATTAACCCTAACGCCACCGTCGAACCCCACCGCATTTTCTACGGCCCCGACACAGCGGAGGACTTCGACTTCACCCAATACGACTACATCGTAGACGCCATCGACACCGTGACCGCCAAACTAGAACTCATCACCCGCGCAAACGCCGCCGGTGTCCCAATCATCAGCGCCATGGGTGCCGCCAACAAACTCGACCCCACCGCCTTCCGCGTAAAAAATCTCTTCGAAACCCAAAATGACTCCTTGGCCCGCGTCATGCGAAAAGAACTCCGCAAACGCGGCATCACAAGCCTCCGCGTAGTGTGTTCCGAGGAAAAACCCAGAACCCCGGTAGAAGCAATAGACCGAGCGGGCTCAACCCGCCGCCAAATCCCCGCCAGCAATGCCTTCGTCCCCGGTACCGCAGGCCTCATCCTAGCCGGCGAAGTCGTTAAGGCCCTCATTAAGGAAACAGGAGAATCATTATGAAACTATTCAACACCCAAACCGGCCAAAAAGAAACCTTCACCCCCATCGAACCCGGTAAAGTCAAAATGTATGCCTGCGGCCCAACCGTCTACGACTACATCCACGTCGGCAACGCCCGCCCCGTCATCCTCTTCGACGTGCTCCGCCGCTACATGGAGTGGAGAGGCTACGACGTCACCTTCGTCCAAAACTTCACCGACGTAGACGACAAAATCATCAACCGCGCCAACGAAGAAGGCGTCTCCTGCGATACCATCACTGAGCGCTTCATCAGAGAATACTACACCGACGCCAAAGGCCTCGGCGTCCGCCCCGCGACCATCCACCCCAAAGCCACCGAACACATCGACGGCATGATCGCCGCTACCCAAACCCTCATCGACAAAGGCTACGCCTACGCCCTCGGCGAAGGCGACGTCTACTACCGCACCGCCGCCTTCGCCGACTATGGCAAACTCTCCGGCCAAAGCCTGGACGACCTAAAAGCCGGCGCCCGCGTCGATGTCGATACAGGCAAAGAAAATCCCATGGACTTCGCCCTCTGGAAGTCCGCAAAACCTGGCGAACCCTCCTGGCCATCCCCCTGGGGAGAGGGGAGACCCGGCTGGCATATTGAATGCAGCGTCATGGCAAGCGAACTCCTCGGCAAAACCATCGACATCCACGCCGGCGGCCAAGACCTGACCTTCCCGCATCACGAAAACGAAGTCGCCCAGTCCGAAGCGCTCAACGGCTGCACCTTCGCCCACTACTGGCTCCACAACGGCTTCCTCTCCATCGACAACAAGAAGATGTCCAAAAGCCTCGGCAACTTCTTCACCGTGAGAGACGCCGCAGAGGCCTACGGCTACGACGCCATCCGCATGTTCATGCTCATGAGCCACTATAGAAGCCCTCTCAACTACTCCGGTGAAATCCTGGTCCAATCCAAAGCCGGCCTGGAACGCCTCTACACCGCCGTAGAAAACCTCGAATTCCTATCTAAACATGCAACTACCACCGAACTTACAGTAGAAGAGCAAACCCTCCTAGACAGCCTCACCACCTACAAAACCCGCTTCATCGAGGCCATGGACGACGACTTCAACACCGCCGACGGCATCGCCGTCATCTTTGAGATGATCCGCGAGATCAACGGTGCTACCGCCGCAGAGAAAACACTGTCCCAACCCTTCGTCGAAGGTTGCCTGGCCGCCATAAGAGAGCTCACCGACATCCTCGGCCTCCTCTACGCCATGCCCAATCAAGCGGACGACCTAGACACCCAAGGCGAAGCCCTAATCGCCGCCCGCCAAGAGGCCAGAGCAAACAAAAACTGGGCCGAATCCGACCGCATCCGCGACGAACTCAAAGACATGGGTATCCTCCTGGAAGACACCCCACAGGGGATCAAGTGGAAAAAGGCATAACATGAGAAAGAAAATCGCCGTTTTGCTGATGTTCTGTCTCTGCGCATCCCTCCTCACAGCCTGCACGGGCGGAGCGGGCACAAACCAGCTGCCCACCATCGCCCCCATGGCATTGACAGATGCCCAGCAGGAGATCGTAACCCTCCTCACAAACCCCAACCAAGAGATCCTGCTCTTCGAATACACAGACGGCGTATTCATCAGCATAGAAATCTGGGTCGAAATCTACCGCTACGGCGAACTGATCGACCAGCGCGGCGGCCTCCAAACCTTATCAGATGCCCCCATAGAGGCCAGACCTATCGCGATCACAATCACGCGACCCGGCAGCAACGAATTCCAATGGACCATCTCCATCGGCGGCGCCACGCAACAAGGTACACCGTGGACCGCCGAGCATGCCTACATGGCCCGTGCCTTCGGCCCCATCCAAGAACCCATCGAGATAATAGACGACCAAGAAATTATCCTATACATGTCCCGTTTCACAACAGGCAACGTCCTCGGTACCATGGGCGACCTGCAATGGTACCTAGAAAACCCGGAAGCCCTAGCAGAATTCACCTACACCCACATCATCAAAGCCCGTTTGACTAAGTAGATGTATATGACGACGAAAAGATATTTGACAAAGTTTTCTATCGGAAAGTGCAATCAAATTTTCGCGGATAAGCTCATGTGCAGAAATTTTGAGCCAAGTTCAAATTTTGAGAGGCGAACATGGAGAGAATTGAATCACGATAGCCTTGTAGTAAAGGACAAAAAAGGGAAAATACTGAACTATACCGATTTATCAGTTAGAAATCGAAAAGGGCAAATTTCATTTACAGTCACTTTTGGGTAGGGCCAATATTCAAATGCTTTCAAATTTTCGATCACGCTGGCCGAAGGCGAGAATGGAACCATAATTACTATGACACACAAAAGTCCATTGATATTTAAATTTATGTGGATCGTTTTCCTTTTGATGATTCTAGTGATGGTGTCCCTTATTATTCAGTATGGTTTTGATATAAAAATTGCAATTCTGCCATGCCTACTTACGCTAGCGGGGTGGAGTGGTCTACACTTGAGAAATATGGCTATCAAAGTTGCAGACACCTTTGTCAAGACAAAAGTGGAGGCCGTTTCTTTGTAGCGATACACAGTAGCTATACATTTCCCCCAACTACTCCCCATCAATCGGAGGACTCCCCATGAAACTCATGGTCATCGACGGCAACAGCATCATCAACCGCGCCTTCTACGGCATCCGCCCCCTCAATACCAAAGACGGCACGCCCACCAACGCCGTCTTTGGCTTTTTAAACATCCTACAAAAACTGCTGACAGAAGAGCAGCCAGACGCCCTCACCGTCACCTTCGACCTCAAAGGCCCCACCTTCCGCCACGAACAATACGCCGAATACAAAGCCCACCGCAAGCCCATGCCCGAAGACCTGGCCGCCCAAATGCCCATCCTAAAAGAAGTCCTAGACGCCATGAACATCCCGCGCTATGAATTGCAAGGCTACGAAGCGGACGACCTCATCGGCACCATCGCCGCCAAAACCCACGCCGCAGACTGGGACTGCGTCATCGTTACCGGCGACAAAGACGATCTCCAACTCGTCACCAACTACGTGCGCGTCAAACTCGTCACCTCCCGCATGGGCCAAACGAAAACCGAAGACTACACCCCCGAAAAAGTCGCTGAAGTCTATGGTTTCGCCCCACTGCGCATGATAGACCTCAAAGCTCTTATGGGCGACCCTTCCGATAACATCCCCGGGGTCCCCGGCGTAGGAGAAAAGACCGCGATGGACCTCGTCCAACGCTACGGCTCCATAGACGACATCTACGACAACCTCGCCGGCCTCGACATCAAAGACGGCGTCCGCAAAAAACTAGCGGAAGGCGAACAAAGCGCACGACTCTCGTACGCCCTCGCCACCATCATCTGCGACGCCCCCTTCGATTTCGCCCCAGAAGACACCAAACGCCAACCCTACAACGCCGAACACCTCAAGCAACTCTTCATCAAACTAGAATTCCTCAGCCTCATGCCCAAATTCGGCCTAGACAAATTTACCCCCGAACCAACTCCCGATGCACCCACCATCGAATCCAAACACATCACTTCCACTGCCGACTTAGACGCCCTCCTGTCCCGCTGCAAAGCCGCGGACCGCTACGTAGCGGTCCGCGCACTGGACAACCTAGACGGCATAGAAATCGGCGAATCCGATCGCGTCAGCATTGTCCAATGGGGCAACGTAGGGGAGAACTACAACTTCTTCCTGCGCGAACTCTTCAGCAGCGCGGTTTCCAAAGTCGGTCACAACATCAAAGACACCATGCACGCCCTCCTGGAAGAAGGTATCGAAGCCGAAGGCTATCTCTTCGACACAGCCCTCGCCGCCTACCTCCTGGATCCCACCGTCAGTTCCTACGAACCGGATAAACTCTCTGCCCAATACCTAGACGGCACCGCCACAGTCGAAGCCCATATCATCTACAACCTATACACCATACTCCGCGATCAGCTAGAGGCGAACGGCCTCATCAAAGTCTTCGAAGAAATTGAGCTACCCCTCTGCGAAGTCCTCGCCCAAATGGAGTACACAGGCTTCCTCGTAGACCGTACCGCACTCAGCGCCTTCGGGAACAAGCTGTCTGCTTGGGTCAATGACGCCGAACGCGAAATCTTCGACTTAGCAGGCCAAGAGTTCAACATCAATTCCCCAAAACAACTCGGGCAAATCCTCTTCGAGCACCTCGGTCTGCCCACCGCCAAAAAGACCAAAACCGGATACTCCACCAACATCGAAGTTCTGCAAAAACTCAAAGACCAGCATCCGATCATCCAAAAGATCATGGACTTCCGCGAATATTCCAAACTCAAAAGCACCTACGCCGACGGCCTAGTCCGTACCATCGGCTCAGATGGCCGCATCCACTCCCATTTCCAAATGACCGTCACCGCCACCGGCCGCCTTAGTTCCACAGAGCCAAACCTACAAAACATCCCCGTCCGCAAAGAGCTCGGCGGAGAAATCCGCAAAATGTTCGTCGCCCCACCCGGCAAACTCCTCGTAGACGCCGACTACTCCCAAATCGAACTCCGTCTCCTGGCCCACATTTCTGGCGACGAAATGATGCAGCGCGCCTTCTCAGAGGGCGAAGACATCCACACCGTCACCGCCTCCCAAGTATTCGACGTCGCCATCGAAGACGTCACCCCCCTCATGCGCAGCCGCGCCAAAGCCGTTAACTTCGGCATAGTCTACGGCATCTCCGCCTTTTCCTTGGCCCAAGACATCGGCGTCAGCGTAGCCGAAGCCAAACACTACATCGACAATTACCTCGCCAAATACAGCGGCGTCCGCACCTACATGACCCGCATCATAGAAGAAGCCAAGCGAGACGGAAAAGTAAGTACCCTTTTCGGACGTATCCGCCCCTTGCCTGAGCTCAAAGCCGCAGACCACAACACCCGCTCCTTCGGCGAGCGGGTCGCCCTCAATATGCCCATCCAAGGCACCGCCGCAGACATCATGAAACTCGCCATGATCCGTGTCCACAGGCGCTTAGAGGCTGAAGGCCTCGAAGCCAAACTAGTCCTCCAAGTCCACGACGAACTCATCGTCGAATGTCCAGAAGGGGAGGCGACACAAGTAGCCGCCCTTTTAGAGTCCGAAATGGCCGACGTCATCACCCTAACCGTCCCCCTTACCGTAGAAGCCCACAGCGGCCAAACTTGGTACGACGCCAAATGAAAATAACCAAAGCCGAACCCCGCCACCTCCCAGAACTCCTCCGAATCGAACACGAAAACTTCCCCGACCCTTGGGGAAGCGACCTCCTAATGCGCCGAATCACAGACCCCACAACCCTATTTTTGGTTGCAGAAGGGGAGAAAACCCAACTCCTAGGCTACGCCATCCTCCAACAAATCCCCCCCGAAGCCGAACTCCAAAACATCGCAATAGACAAACCAGCGAGACGCTCCGGCATAGGGAAACAACTCCTCACAGCCCTCCTAAAAGAGGCCAAATCCTACGGCATAACCACCACTCACCTAGAAGTCCGCGCCTCCAACGCCCCCGCAATCGCCCTATACAAAGCCCTCAACTTCCACCAAACCGGCCTCCGCCGCAACTACTACCAAGCCCCACAGGAAGACGCCCTTCTAATGAACCACACCCTATAAGACAGCCCATTTTCCTACTGTGTAATACGCTGGGACGGACAATGGCCGCCTTTGCATTCGTGGGAATAGAATTCACGGTTGCGCGAGGAACCACCCCGGCGCTTTGCGCCACCCCTCCAAGGAGGAAGTATAGAAGGTGAAAGAATATGAAGAGAAGAATACTGCATGTGTGCTTGGCAATGCTCTGTGTCGCGGTTTTCTGCTTAATCTTTGCAGCTTGCAATACCACCGAACCAGCAACAGCGCCGGAAGGGCTAGACGATGATATCCACAGTCTCATGTTCAGCTTAAATGGCGTTCTCTATACGCTGCCGCTGTCCCTTGCGGAACTAGAGGCCAATGGCTGGGAAGAAGGAGAGGCTATGGCAGATATTATGTTATATCCACATCAACATAGGGCCTCTCAGCGCATAGCCAAGGATGACCGTGAAATGATCCTTGTAACTTTTTTCAATCCTACGGAGTATGTGATTCCTTTAAGGGAAGGCATGATTGTGCTCGTCGAAGTGAGTAGTCTTTGGCGTACCCCAGCACCGTTGATAGTGCCAGGAAACATCAGGCTAGGCTCTACTTATGAAGAAGTTATTATAGCGCATGGAGAGCCAAGTGAAAGAGTAATGCTTGGTACCCGAGAAAGTCTTCTATATTATATGGATGATGTTTTCGCAAATATCGTTATTAATCGAGAGACAGATCGAGTTACTGCTTTACTTTTGCAATTGCTTACATAGTTTCGTTCATGCTTACACTCCCACAGTAGAAAATAAGCAGTATCCAAACAAACCAGACAGCCCCCCATCCGCCCTTGTCCAACTATCCCCCCAACCGGAGGCCCCCCATGACCATCCTAGCCATCGAAACCTCCTGCGACGAAACCGCCGTCGCCATATCCCGCAATGGCAGAGAAATCCTCGCCAACCAAATCTTCTCCCAAGCCGACCTCCACGCCCTCTACGGCGGCGTCGTTCCGGAGATCGCCTCACGCAACCATATTATCGTCCTCACCAAACTCGTCGAAAGCGCATTGGACGAAGCGGGCCTCCAAAAATCCGACCTAGACGCCATCGCTGTCACCTACGCTCCCGGCCTCATCGGCGCGCTCCTCGTCGGCGTAAACTTCGCCAAAAGCATGGCCTACGCCCTCGGCATCCCGCTCATCCCCGTCCACCACATCCGCGGACACATCGCCGCAAACTACATCGCCTATAAAAACCTAGAACCGCCCTTCCTCTGCCTTGTCGTCTCCGGCGGACATAGCCTATTAGTCGATGTACGAACCTACACCGACATGCAAATCATCGGCACCACCCGCGACGACGCGGCAGGGGAGTGCTTCGACAAAATCGCCCGCGTCCTAAACCTAGGCTACCCCGGCGGCAAAGCCCTAGACGACCTCAGCCAATCCGGCAGCCCCACCGTCTACACACTCCCGCGTTCCAAGGTAGACGATGCCCCCCTAGACATGAGCTTCTCCGGCCTAAAAACCGCTGTCCTCAACCTGATCCACAACGCCGACCAAAAAGGCGAGCCCCTAGACCGTGAAGGCCTAGCCGCCTCCTTCGCCGCCGCCGTCAGCGACACATTGGTACCCCGTACCATGGAGGCCGCCCGCAAACTCGGCTATCACAACATCTGCGTCGCCGGCGGCGTAGCCGCCAACTCCCGTATTAGACGCGATCTAGAAGAAGCCGCAAACAGGGAAGGCCGCACCCTATACTTGCCGCCGCTGTCCCTCTGTGGCGACAACGCCGCCATGATCGCCTGCCAAGCCTATTTTGAGCCGAAACCGGGGGTATTGGACAACTTGGCCCTGAATGCGTATGCTACGATGTCATTGTGAGACGAGAGACGAAATCTGTAAGAAGATCTTTGGTTGCGCATAATAAATAGAGGCCGCCCCCATAGTGAGGTGGCCTCTATTTATAAAATAAAGCGCATAATGGACAAATAAGGGACAAAATCCACCTCCACCAACAAAGAAAAACCGTGAAACACTTGATTTTCAAGCGTTTCACGGTCCCCGTTTTGGTCCGAGTGACAGGACTTGAACCTGCGGCCTCTTGACCCCCAGTCAAGCGCGCTACCATACTGCGCCACACCCGGATATCTTGCATCGTCTCCGACACCAAAGCATAATACCACATCGGATCACAAAATACAAGAGGGGATTATGGATGGTGCTGTCGGTGAGAATCGAACTCACAACCCCGTCATTACGAGTGACGTGCTCTACCTTTGAGCCACGACAGCATGCTCACAATAATCCCATCGTCCGAGAATATACCATACTTCTAAGCGCCTGTCAACAGGGAAGGAATACTACATTCGGTATTTTTTGAAGCGATTCTCCCACTTCGCATATCCCGCCCCATCATCCGGCATAGCCCCCAACTTTTTTACCTCAAAAGTCAACTGGGATTTTGCCCAAATTCGCCCATAGTTTCCTGTCTTTTTGTCTAACAAAATTCGATCTTTTTCACAATTTTCTTTTTATTTTAGTTTACATAATTTTAAACGTGTATAAGCACTACAATGAGTCATCCACATTTTCCACATAGTTATCCACAATCCAGATTCTGTTTTGCTTTCTACATTTTTTTCATTTTTTCTAAATTTACTCACAGCGAGAAATAGATTTTCGCATTTTTTCCATCCACGTTTTAGTTGTCATAATCATTATCGCGCAATTAACCTGCCGAGAATCCTTCATAGACAGCAAAAATGCCCCAATCCGGGGCATTCAAAAACACCTAAATCACAATCAACTCTTTCCCACTCAAAGCAAAATTCCGCATCCCATACTCCGTCACCGCCACCATATCTTCAATCCGCACCCCAAACGTCTGCGGCACATAAATCCCCGGCTCCACCGTCACAACCATGCCTGCCCGCAGCACATCATCGCAAAACGGATGCAAAAATGGCGCCTCATGCGTATCCAACCCAATCCCATGCCCCAAGCCATGGCAAAAATACTCCCGATACACCCCGCCATCCGCCGCGGAGATCACATCCCGCGCAACGCGATCCACCTCCGAGCACACAGCCCCCGCCCGAACCGCACCCAAGGCCGCAAGCTGTGCCTCCAGCACAACATCATACACACGCCGCTGGCTATCACGCACCGCGCCAACCGCCACAGTCCGCGTCATATCCGAGCAATAACCATCCACCGAGGCCCCAAAATCGAGGACAACAAAATCCCCTCGCTCCACCCGCTTGTCAGACGGCGCGCCATGCGGCAGGGAAGCGTTCACCCCCGAAGCCGCAATCACCGGAAACGCCACTCCGTCCGCACCGCTAGACCGAATAAAAAATTCAAGCTCCAGCGCAATCTCCCGCTCCGTGCGCCCCGGCTGAATATACCCCAGAATATGCTGAAAAGCCCGGTCCGCAATCGCTTGCGCCCGCGCCATAGTCAAACATTCTATCTCTGATTTTATCATCCGCCCGGCCGCTATCGCGTCACTTAAGCGATCATCCGCAATCAACTGGATCCCTACAAGCGCCTCTTCATATTCCCGAAACTCTTTCACACTCGTATATTCACTCTCAACCGCCAAAGTCTTCACCCCGGCCCCCCGCAACAATCCAAGCAACTGCGGCATCAAACGGTCCTCTCGGAGGATCACCTCGCAAGCATCAATTGTCTGGCAAGCGGCCTCATAATACCGCCCATCTGTAATAAAATAACTCTGCCCCCGCGTAACCAACAATATCCCCGCACTAGACGCAAATCCCGTATAATACCGCCGATTGGTGAAAGGGAGGATCAACGCCCCATCTATCTCAGACGGCAGCGCCGCCATCAGCGTCTGTAACTTATCCATGCTCTTGGCCTCCGATCCGGATGCCCTGCAAGTGCTTGTTCATCTCATCGTAAGCCCTCTGCGCATCGCGGGCACGGATGGCTTCCAATATACCCGTATGCTCCCGAACCGACTGCAGTCTGCGCTCAGACGTAATCAAAGACACCTGCCGCGTCTTGTCGATCACATGCCAAAGCGGCTGCACAATATGCAGCAGCACCTTCGAATTGCAGCTTCTGGCAATAATACGATGAAACTGCGAATTGATCTCTTTCAGTTTTTCAAGATCGTTCTCATAGTCCGGCCGAAGTCTGGTAGAAACAGTAATCAACCGGCACATTTTCTCAATATCTTCCTCAGTCGCATGGATCGCCGCGAGCCGCGCACACTCCGATTCAATCAAGCATCGCGTACGGATCAAATCCTCATAATCCCCGGGCGTGGATAGAATGATCGGATACGCTTTCTGCAAAAAGTGATCCAAGCTAAATTGCTCTACAAAAATGCCTTTTCCATGATGAACCCGCACAATTCCAAGCGCAACCAAGCTCAAAATCGCCTCCCGCACAGTCGTGCGGCTCACTTGAAAAAGCTCACAAAGCTCATTTTCCGAAGGAAGTTTATCGCCAGGCTTGACCTCTCCAAGCACAATCTGCTGCTTGATCTGTTCAACCAGCTTCTCAGATAGCTTTTCCGTACTCGCACTAACTGGTGAAAACATGCAACTTCCTCTTTTCACTTTATATACTTGAAGTATACTACATACCATTTCAACTGTCAAACAAAGTCTCTCCAATCAAGCCACTGTCAGACCATACAGCCCGCATGCAAAAGTGAGAGTCCTATTTCTCGCAAACCGGAAATATGCTTCAATAACGTACCATAAACAAAGCACCAAATTATAATGCTTGGATATCGGATATTGGCTAATTTTGACGAAAAAATTCTTTACTCTGTGACATTAATAACGATATTGACAACTTGTATGACGTGTGATATAACGGGTTAAATAGGCAAAGAATACCCGCTGGAAGAAGCACTACATAATGAAGAGGAGGTTCTAAATGATGAAAAAGAAAATGATCGCAATTATCTTGGTCCTCGCATTACTCCTTACTCTCGCAGCGTGTACCCCAACCCCGGCACAGCCCACCCCGGCCCCGGCAACTCCAGCCCCCGGTCAGCCAACCCCAGAGCCGACAGAAACACCGGCATGGACACCAACGCGCACCATCGAGTTCGTCGTCCCGTTCTCAGCAGGTGGGGGAAGCGATATCTTTGCCCGCACTGTCGTCAGCATCATCAACCAGTATAATCTGGTCGATCAGACGATCAATGTCGTCAACATCACGGGCGGCGGCGGAGCCATCGGCTACGCAGACCTCGCCCAGCGGCGCGGCGACAACTATTCCCTCGGCGCGGTCGGGTCCAGCTTCTACAACGCCTATCTGGTTGGCCTGTCCCCGGTAAACTTCAGAGACTTCACAGTAGTAGGCGCCCTGGCCGACGAATCTCTCGGCGTATGGGTCCGCTACGACTCTCCCTTCCAAAGCCTCAGAGAGGTCAT
>WRAO01000011.1 GCA_009780175.1 Oscillospiraceae bacterium | reverse complement strand
TCCACTGACTTCCGGTGGACATACAACGGCAACTACGTCGTCTGGGAAAACATCCGCACACACCTAGATTGGGCCAGACTAGAAACCCCCACCGCCAGATGGAACGCCGTCTCCACCAATTGATGTGAGCGACTAGTCACAACAAAAGAGAAGGGCAGCCACGAAAGAGGCCGCCCTTCTCTGCTTTTTAGAATCCTACAAAATTCCCTTGTACTGCCATCTAACCTTCCCGGAAAGAAGCACAGAAATTGCCTTTTCCGGACACATATTAATACAACGATAGCACATGGTACAATTCTGATTCAGCCGAACACCCTCACCCTCCATAGAAAAATTACCCATGGGACAAATCTCGACACATAGCCCACATCTGGTGCAATCGCCATCTATACGAACCGCTCGATTCGCCCGCCGCTCCATGGTCCCCATAAATACAATCTGCGGCAACCCCAATAGGCGTGCGCCAATAGAAAATCCGCGCTTTTTGACCGTTCCATTCCGAACATCGCGGCAAACGACCTCCATTTTCCTCCGCGCTCCCACAAGAAATCTCTCGATGCCCGTCTCGTCCGCGATCGGCAGCAGAGGTACATCATTCATATTATTGGGCATGAAAAAATGCTCTGTATAAATCACCTCCATATAACCCTCCGGAAACAGCATCACAAATTTCCGAGTCCCGTCACCCGAGAGCATAAATTGCGTGCAAAAAACAATCACTCGCTTACCCCTCAGCGCCTCCAAATGTCGCGCCACAAACTCCCGCATCACGCGTGGCACGCCTGAAAAATACACCGGATAACAAAACCCGACCACATCTTCCGCACGGATCAATGCTCCAAAATCAATCTCCTCTTCAATGGAGTGGCATGCGGCTGCCTGATGTTCGCAAAATAGCTCCGCAATATACTTCGAATTCCCCGTCCCCGAAAAATAAAACATAACCATAGCCCAGCGCCTCCCAATATAGACAAGCCTTGTCTCTTCCGACAATCTATATTATAATAGACAAGTGTACGGGTATCAACAATCACATCCATAGCAATCCGTCTCAAAACAGACGAATTGCTATGGATGTGTCGGATAGAGAGGAGTATGTCCATGCCTGTCGCCACACAAGAAGACAGACGTGTCAGAAAAACAAAAAAAGCCCTGCGCGAAGGCCTCGCGGAACTCCTGATGGGAAAAAGCATACAGCACATCACCGTGCGAGAACTGACCGAAAAAGCAGACATCCACCGATCCACCTTCTACGCAAACTTCAAGGATATCTACGACCTATACGGGCAAATGGAAGATGTTGTAATAGAGGAAGTCAGCGAGATACTCTCGGCCGAATACAATCTAGACGCCAAGGTATTCTTCGGTGTCCTGCTCCGATATATCGCCGACAATAAAAAAGTATGCCGCCTAATTTTAGGAGAAAACACAAGCGGCACCTTTTTCAATCGAATTTCCAACCTATTCCAAACCTCCTGCATGGCCTGCTGGCGCAGTGAATTTCATCTCGCAGAGAGGCCGGAAGAAATGCGACCCTATGCCCAATTCTTTCTCTCCGGCAGCCTGGGCATCGTCAGAGCATGGGTCGTGAATAACTTCGATCGTCCCATAGACGAACTAATGAACCTACTCGTCGAGATCGACGCCAACTTCCGAACATTTCTCAAACACAAATTCGCTTAACAAAAAGGGCGGCCACGCAAGTGGCCGCCCTTCTATTTCCGCTCCTAACTCATCTGCCTCCGCCGAGACAAATTAATTGTCCCGTCCTGCATATCCTTGATCCACTCTAGCGATTTGCCGGTGCCATAGGCCACGCAACTTACCGCGTCGTCCGCAATATGCGTGCGGATGCTCGTACGAGACTCCACCAACTTATCAAAGCCCCAGACCAAACTCCCGCCTCCCGTCATCACAATACCGTTGTTCGAGATATCCGCCACCAACTCCGGCGGCGTACTCTCCAGCACCTGATGAATCGTCTCCAAAATCCGTTCCGAAACCTCTTCAAACGCCTCGATCATATCGTTCGAATTGACAGCGACCACCCGCGGCAGCCCCGTCATCAAACACCGGCCCTTGACCTCAACCGCCAAAATATCCGGTCGCGGAAACACACAGCCAATCGACCGCTTCAGTTCCTCCGCCGTACTCTCGCCGATGAGCACATTGTGCTTACGTTTGATGTACTTAATCAAGGCCTCGTCAAAACTATCCCCCGCGATCTTGATCGACTCCGAGGCCACCACGCCGGACAGTGAGATCACCGCCACATCCGTAGTCCCCCCGCCGATGTCCACAACCATATGGCCCTCGGGTTTCGAAATATCAATCCCCGCGCCAATCGCCGCGGCGACAGGTTCCTCAATCAGAAACACCTTCCGCGCCCCCGCCTGCAGTCCCGCGTCAATCACAGCCCGTTCTTCGACCTCCGTAATCCCGCTTGGCACACAGATCACGAGCTGCGGCTTAAACAGCGAAAAACTAGTCACCTTGCGAAGAATCTCCTTGAGCATCCGCTCCGTCATATCATAGTCCGAGATCACGCCCGCCGCCAGCGGACGAATCGCTACGATATTGCCAGGCGTCCGCCCCAACATCCGCTGCGCCTCCTCGCCGACTTTGAGCAGCCGCCCCGTATTTTTGTCCATGGCGACAACAGAAGGTTCCCGTAACACAACCCCCTTGCCCTTCACAAAGACCAGCACCGTCGCGGTGCCGAGATCAATTCCAATGTCGCGTCCGAAAAGCATAAGCCAATCTTCCTCCTCGAAACAGTATTGGCAAAATCGTGCAATTTAAAACAAGACTCCCGAACGAAAGACTCCTTTGAAAAAGGAACCCATGAGACGCGGACCCCTACGCATCCAAACGCCGCGCCAATGTCGCGCAAATCACTTCTTCCGCCCCGGCTTTCAACAAACAACGGGCGCACTCTGCAAGCGTAGCCCCCGTAGTCGAAACATCATCCACCAATAAAATCCGCTTTCTGGCGATCGAAGCCTGATCCAAAACCACATAAGCCTCCGAAATATTCGCCTTTCGCTCCTCCGGCCCACCTAGACCCGACTGAGCGGCAGTGTTCTTAACCTTCTTCAATGTCGCCACAGTCCGCGTACCAAGCACAGCGGCAGTATCATCCGCCAGCAGCCTCGCCTGATCGTAACCCCGTTCCCGAAGCCGCTTCCGCGAAAGTGGCACCCAACTAATCAAATCATACCGCGTCCCGCAGTGGGCCGCAATACATTCCGCCAAATACGGCGCGTAAGTCCGCGAATAAAAGCTAGCCCCCTGGAATTTATACCGATGGTGGCTATCCCGCACCACGCCCTCATAATAAAACGGTGAAACGCAAAAAGAATAATACTCACCCGGCTGGACAGCCCTTTCACCCGCACAAACAGGAAGCGCATCCGCGCACGAGGGACAAGTATTCCCGCTCCTTCCCAGAAACGCCCGACAAAACACACATCGCGGCGGAAAAAGAAGGTCCAACATAGGCCGGAAGATACCCATAGAGCTATTCACCTGCCAATCGGAGCTTAAGGCCGCTATACCGCCTCTGCGTCCGGTCGTTTGCGATCATCACAGCGGGGACATTCCCATCCCCAACCAAGATCAAAAGCGCCTTCGCCCGCGTCACCCCGGTATAAAGAACCGTGCGGTTCTGCAACATCGGCGGCCCGTCCTCCGTGACAAACACCACCGCCCGATATTCACTGCCCTGACTCTTATGCACCGTCATAGCAAACGCGTGTTCCAACTCTAACAGTTGTTCGGGAGCATAGACAACCTCCCGCCCGTCGAAATCAACAGTCACAGAACCCTCCCGGGTATCCACCGCCGAAATCCGCCCGATATCCCCATTAAACACGCCCTGACCAACCATCCCGTCAGTCTGTTTCCACAGTATACCATAATTATTCCGAATTTGCATCACCTTATCGCCTTGGCGCAAAGTCCAGTCCCCGAGTTGCCGCTCCGCCTTCTCGGCAGACTTCGGATTCAAGGCCTCCTGCAACCGGCGATTGAGATTAATCGTCCCCGCCTCGCCCCGCTTAAACGGAGACAGCACCTGAATCTCCTGCGCCGGAATCCGCATATTCTCCGGCAGCCTCCGCGCCACGAGATCAACCACCGTATCCACCGTCTGCCGCGCGTTCGGACGTTGCAAAAAGAAGAAATCCGCCTCCTTCTGCTTAAAGTCCGGCACCTCGCCTCGATTGATCGCATGGGCGTTCCGAATAATCGCACTTTCCCGTGCCTGCCGAAAAATCTCCGTCAACCGCACCACAGGCACCGCCCCGCTACGGATCAAATCCGAAAACACGTTCCCCGGCCCGACAGAGGGCAGCTGATCCGCGTCCCCCACCAAAATCAACCGACACCCCGGTGGAACCGCCTGAATCAGCGCATCCATAAGCAAAATGTCCACCATGCTCGTCTCATCGAGCACAATCGCGTCCGCCTCCAGCGGATTTGCCGCGTCCCGCTCAAAACACAAGGCCGAATCGCCCTCACCAAACCCCGCCCCGAGCAAACGATGAATCGTCACCGCCTCGCGCCCCGTAAGCTCATTGAGCCGCTTCGCCGCCCGACCCGTCGGCGCGGCAAGCACCGTGCGCAGCCCCAGTCGATCGAACAGCCCCAAAATCGCCCGTACCACCGTCGTCTTGCCCGTCCCCGGCGCGCCCGTGAGGACCAATACATGCCCCTCCAACGCCCGCGCCACCGCCTCCCGCTGTTCCGGCGCATAGGTAAGACCCGTATCCTCCTCCACCTGCCGCAACAAACTGGTCACATCCACAAGACCCTCCGGCCGTCGTTCCGTCATCTGCCGAATCCGCGAAGCGACAGACTGCTCCGCCTCAAACAAATAATCCAAATAACAAACCGCCTGCCCCCGCAACTCACTCTCCGCCACCCGACCCGCTTCAATCAGCCTGTCCAACGCGTCGTCGCAGAGACTTTCCGGCACATCCAACAACCGCGCCGTCGCCGAGAGTAGCTTGTCCCGCGGAATAAAGCAGTGTCCATTATTCAAATTGTGCTCCAAAGTAAACAGACAAGCCGCCATCAACCGCCGCGGACTGTCCCCATCCACACCCAACGAAAGCGCGAGGCTATCCGCCAGATGAAAATCCCCTCCAAACTGCGGATCCGCCAGCAGATAAGGATCCTCCTTCACCACCGCCAAAGCCTTCTCCGCATACACCTGATACAACCGGATCGACAATACCGCCGGCATCGCATGCCGCGTCAAAAAATCAATCAACAGCCGAAGCGCCGCCTGCCGCCGCACCGAATGCCCGATCTCCCGCGCCTTCTGCAGAGAGACACCCTTCAAATTCGAAAGCTGCTCCGGATGCGCGTCAATCACCTCCAAAGCCGAGGTCCCAAACCGATCCACAATCGCCCGCGCCGTCGCCGCGCCCACGCCCCGGATGGTGCCGGACGCGAGAAAATCAAAAATCCCCTGTTCCGTCTGCGGCAGCTCCCGCCGGGCAGACTGAATCTTAAACTGCTCCCCATACGTCGGATGCGAAGCCCAAGCCCCAGTAACAGCAAGCGTCTCGCCCGGCACAAGAAAGGGAAGCGTACCAACCGCCGTCACCGTCTCATCGCCCCCGACATCCAGCCGGAGCACGGTATACCCCGTATCCTCGCTCTGAAAAACAATCGCCGTCACCCGCCCCGCGAGCGCGTCTTCTCCGCTCCCCGCGATTATGTCCTCTCCACGATCCACTGCCTCACCTCCTCCACCTGACAGATCACAACATTCGCATATTTCCGTGCCAACAACCGCACAATCATAATTTGCAAAAAAACATCCAAACCGCTTCCATCCTCGCCACATTCTATGCAAGAAGAGGATGTTTTGCCAATCAATGTAGGGGCGAACTGCGTTCGCCCGCCCATATGCAGGCGATTACTGCACAACAACCCGCCGTATTAAATCTAAGATATTCTGCTCAATCCGCGCAATCGTCTGCAAAAACACCCGGTCTACCTGACCGCTCGGATCATCCAGCCCCCAATCCTCCCGATGCTGGCAGGGCAGGAGAGGGCAATCCACATTACACCCCATCGTAATCACAATATCAAGCTCCGGTATATCCGCAAGCAGCTTGGAGCGTTGTGTCTGCTCCATATCAATGCCATACTTATCCTTCATAATCCGAACCGCATCCTGATTGATCCGATCCTTAATCTGCGTTCCCGCGCTATAACTCTCAAACACATTGCTTGCGAAATGCCGCCCAAGCGCCTCCGCCATCTGACTTCGACAAGAATTATGCACACAAATAAACCCCACCCGCGGCTTCCGCCCGTCCAAATTCAATTCAATTTGATCCATCTAGGCCGCCCTCCGCCTTCGCAAATACAAACCGATAAACCGCATACGCCAACAAGGCCCCAATCATCTGCATCAAGATAAACACAAACCCGTCCACCGGACGAATCCCAGACGCCGTATTCGTCAACATCCGCGCAATCGTGACCTGCGGATTCGCAAACATCGTAGAAGAAGTCGCCATCAATTGCCCGCCAACCAAAAACCCAACCATCATCGGGATATGCCCTGATTTCCCCTTGACAAGCATCAAAATTGCCAGCACCAGAATAAACGTCCCAATCACTTCACCAAAGTAAGCATACGACCGCACATTCTCCGAAACCAGAAACAAAGCCCCAATCTCCCGCCAAAACATAAGATGCGTCAAAGCCGTACCAATAACCCCGCCCAAAGTCTGCACCAAAACAAACAAACCCGCCTGCCGCGCACCTATTTTCCGCTCCAACAGCATCACCAGCGTAACCGCCGGATTAAAATGCGCCCCCGAAACCGGCCCGAACATCTCAATCAACACACAGAGCACAAACGCCACAGAAAGCGCGTTCGCCACAATCGCAACGCTCTTAGAACTCCCCAACACATAAGTAAAAAAGAGCATAGACGAAATCGCCGCCATGACTAGGAACATGGAGCCTAAAAATTCAGCAACTAACTCCTGCCTCAGATCCCGTTTCGCCACCATAACTATCCTCCTAGCACTAAGCCAGCCCTAACCCAGCGCCTTCTTCAAAAACTGCCCCGTATAACTCGCCTCGCACGCCGCAACTTCCTCTGGCGTCCCCGCGCAAATCACCTGCCCGCCACCGTCCCCACCCTCAGGCCCAAGGTCGATGATATAATCCGCCGTCTTAATCACATCCAAATTGTGCTCGATAATAACCACCGTATTGCCCGCCGCGACCAGTCGCTCCAACACATCCAGCAGCTTCGCCACATCCGCCACATGCAGCCCCGTCGTCGGCTCGTCGAGCACATAAATCGTCCGCCCCGTAGCCCGCTTCGTCAACTCTGTGGCGAGCTTCACGCGCTGCGCCTCACCACCCGAAAGCGTCGTCGAAGGCTGCCCCAGCCGCACATACCCAAGCCCAACCTCGCAAAGCGTCTCCAGTTTAGATTGTATTTTCGGGATATTCTCAAAGAACACCCGGCCCTCGTCCGCCGTCATATCCAGCACATCGCTGATATTCTTGCCCTTATACCGCACCTCCAAAGTCTCCCGGTTATACCGCTTCCCCTTACAGACCTCACAAGGCACATAAATATCCGGCAAAAAGTGCATCTCAATTTTGAGCAGCCCATCGCCCGAACAGGCCTCACAACGCCCGCCCTTCACATTAAACGAAAACCGACCCGGCCCAAACCCGCGCGTCTTCGCGTCCTGCGTAGACGCAAACAGATCCCGAATATCATTAAACAACCCCGTATACGTCGCCGGATTCGACCGCGGCGTCCGCCCAATCGGGCTCTGGTCAATGTTAATAATCTTGTCCAAATACTGCGCGCCCCGAATCTCCCGATGCGCCCCCGGCTTCACCCGAACCCGATTCAGCTCCCCGGCCAGCCCCTTATACAAAATCTCATTGACCAACGAACTCTTCCCACTGCCCGAAACCCCGGTCACGCAAGTCATCAACCCAATCGGAAACGCCGCGTCAATATCCTGCAAATTGTTTTCCGTAGCCCCAATCACCTCGACCCAATGCCCATCCGGCGCCCGCCGTTCCTTTGGCACCGGAATCTGTTTCTTGCCGGACAAATACTGCCCCGTGATCGAGGCGTCACAGTCCAAAATCTCCTCATACGTCCCCGCGAATACAACCTCCCCACCATGAACCCCCGCTCCCGGGCCGATGTCCACGATAAAATCCGCCTCCCGCATCGTGTCCTCATCATGTTCCACGACAAGCAGCGTATTCCCAAGGTTCACCAACCGCCGAAGCGTAACCAGCAGCTTCTCATTATCCCGCTGATGCAGCCCAATGCTCGGCTCGTCCAAAATATAGAGCACGCCCATGAGGCTTGACCCAATCTGCGTCGCCAACCGAATCCGCTGGCTCTCCCCGCCAGACAAACTCCCAGACTGCCGCGAAAGCGTCAAATAAGTCAGTCCCACGCTGACCAAAAATCCAAGCCGCTCCCGAATTTCCTTGAGAATTTGAAACGCGATCATCTGCTCCGTCTCGCCAAGCTTCAACTCGTCCACAAAGCGGAGCGCATACGTCACGCTCATCTCCGTCATATCCGCAATGTTAATCCCACCAACGGTAACCGCCAAAGCCTCCGGCTTCAGCCTCCGCCCATGGCAATCCGGACAGGGATGGTTCGACATATAGTTCTCAATCTCCCACCGCATTGCCGGACTCTGCGTCTCATGATACCGCCGCTCGAGATTACTCACAATCCCCTCAAACGCCTGATTCAGCGTCCCAGACCCGCGATCCCGATCATACTTGAGCGCCAATTTCTCCCCCTTCGTACCGTAGAGGATCACATCCAAAACCTCCGGCTTCAAGTCCCGGATCGGCGTAGTCAGCTTAAACCCATACGTCTTCGCCAAGGCATCAAAATACATCCGCGAAATCGAATCCCCAGTCACATTCCCCCAGCCAGAGGCGACAATCCCCCCCTCCGCAATGGAAAGCGACCGATTCGGAATAATAATATCCGGATCCACCCGCATAATATGTCCCAGCCCCGTACAAGTCGGACAAGCCCCATACGGATTGTTAAACGAAAACATCCGCGGCGTCAATTCCTCAATCGAAATCCCGCACTCTTCACAGGCGTAATTCTGCGAAAACAACAATTCCTGCGGCTCGTCTCCCACAATCTCGACAATCACAAGCCCGCCTGAAAGCGCCGAAGCCGTCTCCACCGAGTCCGCCAACCGCTTCGCCACGTCCTCCTTAATCACGAGACGATCCACGACCACCTCAATCGAGTGCTTCTTGTTCTTCTCCAAGGTGATCGTCTCAGACAAGTCATAAATATGCCCATCCACTCGCACACGGACATACCCGCTCTTCCGCGCGTCCTCAAAGATCTTCACATGTTCGCCCTTGCGCGCTCTCACCACCGGAGCCAGCACCTGAATCCGTGTCTCCTCCGGCAAAGTCATCACCTGATCGATGATCTGGTCAATCGTCTGCTGCCGAATCTCCTTCCCGCACTCTGGACAATGCGGCACCCCAACCCGCGCCCACAAGAGGCGCAGATAGTCATAAATCTCCGTCACCGTCCCCACCGTAGAGCGGGGATTCTTGCTCGTCGTCTTCTGGTCGATCGAAATAGCGGGGGAGAGCCCGTCAATCGAATCCACGTCCGGCTTCTCCATCTGCCCCAAAAACTGCCGCGCATAAGCGGACAGAGACTCCACATACCGTCTCTGCCCCTCCGCGTAAATCGTGTCAAACGCCAAAGAACTCTTCCCGCTCCCAGAAATCCCCGTCAGCACAACCAGCTGATCCCGCGGAATGCTGAGCTCAATGTTCTTTAAGTTATTCTCCCGAGCCCCTTTAATGTGTATCGTATCTTGCATGGTATCTCCTTGGTTATAAAAAATGCTGCGGCAATGTGCCTTGCTTGTGTCATCTAAACCACGAAAAACGAACCTCTCCTCGTGGGATTACAGTAGCAGTTTCATCCGTTGAATAAAGCATAAACGCCAGCGGAGCGGTCATTCCGCCGCGGAGAAAAAAGCCTGTGTTTTCTATTTCGTCAAAACGAGCTTGCTGGAAATCCGAACGAATATATGCCTCATATGTCCCAAACGACAAATGCGCCGTAGCATTCCGATCAAACCATCCCCACGACGGGTCAGCAAAATGCCATTTCCCATCTGCATAGAACTCTACCCAAGCATGTGCGCCGCCTTGATGTCCCCAATCGGTTGCGCGACCCAAAGGAATTTGCAAAGCCAGCCCCGAAATGTTCCGGGCAGGGATGCCCTCCGCTCTGAGCAGTGCGACCATCAAGTTCGCAAAATCGCCGCAAACCCCAATGGGAGATCCCAAAAGTTCAGAAGCATAAAGCCGGCCAATATTAATTTGTGGACCCGATGGCCAGCTAATCAAATCATTCACATAGTCATGTATATTCCGCGCGGTTTGAAAATCGCTATCACCGCGAAGCTCTGCCGCAAGCGCGACAATAGCCTCATTGTCAGAATCAACAAATTGCTGTGGCAGCATATACTCGTCCCGCACATCCGCATCCCAAGGTGGAGCATTTCGGAACAACCGCGCAGTATAAGATATGGTTACAACTACTTCATACCCCGCCGCCGGTACTCTGGCCGTCAGTTCCCGCCACCCGTCAAAATCTGCAATGCTATAGTCCTCCACGCCGTCAACCAACACGGCTCCAATCTCTTGATATCCCCCACTCATAGGCAGAATGACTCGCAAATATGTCTCCGAACGGTGTTCGGCTGTGATTCTGTATGTCTCAGTTATGGTAAAAGTCCTCTGCGGGTTGAAAAAGAAAACAAATAATACTGCCAAAAAACAAGCAAGGATCCCAACGCACAGCCCCGCCGTAACAGCCCATTGCTTTTTTGTGATTTGCGCTTTCGCAGTCATTAATCACACCCCGCGCCCCGCACTCGCCAACATGAGTTTAATCCGATTCTCCTGATTAATCCGCGTCGCCCCCGGATCATAGTCAATCGTAACAATATTAGACGCCGGAAAATCATCCTTCAACTTCCGAATCATCCCCTTGCCAGACACATGGTTCGGCAGACAGCCAAAAGGCTGGGTGCATACAATGTTCGTCACCCCAGAGTGAATCAACTCGATCATCTCACCCGTGAGCAGCCAACCCTCACCCATCTTATTCCCATATCCGAGATAGCCCTTCACCCCGGCCTTGATCTCCGCAAAAGAGGCCAAACCATGAAACTTCGGCTGCGTCTTCACCGCGTCTATCATGCACTGCTGCAAGCCCGCGACATACCAGAGAAACACCTGGCACAGCTTCTTCTTCAACCAACTGCCCCCATAGAGATTGATATCCTCAATCCGGTTGTCGATCTTAAACAACATAAAATCCGTCAACCCCGGCACAACAGGCTCACAGCCCTCCGAAAGCAGAAAATCCTCCAAATTATTATTCCCCAGCGGCGCAAACTTCACATAAATCTCACCCACAACGCCAATCCGCGTCTTCTGCTCGCCACTGAGCTCGATTGCGGCAAACTCAGCCGCGATCTGCGCCATAATCACCCGCATCTCTCGTTTGCTCCGCCCTCGATTCTTCGCAAACCCCGCCACCAACCGCTCCGTCCAAACGGCGGCCAACGCATCCGTCGCCCCACGTTCCACCTCATAAGGCCGGCACTGGTTCGCCAGATGCACAATCAAATCCCCATAAACCATCGCCGGCACCAACCGCCGCACCAGCCGCAGATTGATCGAAAACCCCGGATTCTTCTCCATCCCCGACAAATTCAGCGAAATCACCGGAATATGCTGGAGCCCCGCCTTCTGCAAGGCCTTGCGCAGCAGATGGATATAATTCGAAGCCCGACACCCGCCCCCCGTCTGCGACATAAACAGCGCGATCTTGTTCGTATCATACTTCCCGCTGTTAATCGCCTCAATGAGCTGCCCGATCACCAAAAGCGCCGGATAGCAAGTGTCGTTATGCACATACTTCAGCCCCGTCTCAATAATCCCCCTATGGGTCGTATCAAGCAGTTCGACCTTATACCCCTCGAGCTCCAACAAGCGCTTCATCATCGAAAACGTCACCGGCAGCATCTGCGGCATTAGGAGGGTATACTCCTCCTTCATTTCCTTCGTAAACAAGAGGCGCCCGTGCGCATCATAAGTAAGTTTCGCCATAGTACGTCCCTTCCTTTACAACATTACTTTGCCGTCCAACGCGTCTGCGGCGGCAATCAAACTACGGATCCGAATCTTCACAGTCCCAAGATTCGAAATATCATCAATCTTAATCTGCGTATACAGCTTACCCGTGGCCTCCAAAATATCCCGCATCTCATCCGTCGAAATCGCGTCCAACCCACAGCCAAAGCTGACCAATTGGAGCAATTGCATGTCCGGCTGCGTCGCCACATACCGCGCCGCGTCATACATCCGCGCGTGATACGTCCACTGGTTCAAAATCTTCCGCTTCGCCTTCGGCACCAGATGGTCAATGCTATCCTCCGTGACCAGCACCAACCCATAAGACCCGATCAGCTCGTCCAGCCCATGGTTAATCTCTGGATCAATATGATAAGGCCGCCCCGCCACAACCAAAATCCGCTTGCCGTGTTCTCTCGCGTATTGGATATACCGATCCGCCTCATCCCGCGCCTCCTGACGAAACCGCTCATAAGCCGCATACCCAGCCCGAATCGCCGCCGCGGTTTCCCGCGCCGGCACCCCGAACTCCGCCGCAAAAAACGCCCCCGCAATCCGCTCCAAATCCTTCGGTCTATGGAGCCCAAAGTAGGCGTCAATATACCGCACCTGTTGCAGCCGAGACATATTCACCCGCAGCAACTCCGGATAATAAGCGACAACCGGACAATTATAATGGTTGTCCCCCTTGCCCTCGTCAAAATTGTAAGCCATGCAAGGATAGAAAATCGTATCCACGCCCGCGTCAATCAAATGCTCCACATGCCCATGCAGCATCTTCGCCGGATAACAAACCGTATCCGACGGAATACTCCTCTGCCCCTTCTGATAAAGCGCCCGCGTCGATTCAGGGGAGAGGACCACCTCAAAATTCAACTTCGTAAAAAACTCGAACCAAAACGGCAGATTCTCATACATATTCAGCCCCAGCGGAATCCCAATCTTGCCGCGACTGCCATCCCCCGCGCCCTTGCCCGTCATCACCCGAATCTTTTCATACTTATACCGCATCAAATTCGGCTCCCCGCCCTTCGCCCCGCCCAGCGGAACCGAACAGCGATTGCCCGAAATAAACCGTCTATCCCCATCAAAGGTATTGATCGTCAGACTGCACCGATTCGTACAAGCGTTGCAAACACTAGGCCGCGCCGTGTGGCTGAAATTCCCCAACGCTGCCGCATCCAACAAACGTCCAGTCTCACCCGTCATATCCCGCGCCGACAAGGCCGCGCCATAAGCCCCCATCAGCCCCGCAATCGTCGGACGCGTCACCTCCCGCCCAATCTCCTGCTCAAACCCGCGCAGCACCGCGTCATTCAAAAACGTCCCGCCCTGCACGACGATATGTTTCCCCAAATCATCCGCACTCGCCGCTCGGATCACCTTATAAATCGCGTTCTTCACAACCGAAAGCGAGAGCCCCGCCGAAATGCTCTCCACCCCGGCCCCTTCCTTCTGCGCCTGCTTGACGGAAGAGTTCATAAACACCGTACACCGGCTCCCCAAATTCGTCGGCGTCTGATCCAAAAGCCCAAGCTGGGAAAAGTCCGCAATATCATGCCCCAACGCCTTCGAAAACGTCTCAATAAAACTCCCGCACCCGGACGAACAAGCCTCGTTCAGCAAAATGCTGTCCACAGCCCCATTGCGAATCTTAAAACACTTCATATCCTGCCCGCCGATGTCGATGATAAAATCCACATCCGGATTAAAATGCCGCGCCGCCCGATAGTGGGCGATCGTCTCGACCAACCCAAGATCAATCGAAAACGCGCTCTTAATCAAATCCTCCCCATACCCCGTAACCGCACTCGCCCGGATCGTAATCCGATCCCCGCAAAAGGCATAAAGATTCCGAAGCTCCGCCAGCAGAATCGTAACCGGATTCCCCTTGTTGGAGCCGTAATAACTATACAAAATCCCGCCATCCGGTGTAATGAGCGCCATCTTCGTCGTCGTACTCCCCGCGTCAATGCCGAGATAAGCGTCCCCGCGATAAGCATTTGCATCCACCGGCTCCGGCGTCGCCTTCGCATGCCGCGCCTGAAACGCCTCCACATCCGCCTTCTTCGCAAAGAGGGGAGGCAAGGTGTCCGTCAACCCAGACTCATCAGCAGCCTCTTCTAGGCGCCGCAGCAACTCCCCAAACGGCATCGCCTCCACACCGCCCGTGCAAAGCGCCGCCCCGATAGCCGCAAAACAATCCGCGTTCTCCGGGAAAACAGCGTGTTCCGCATCCAACTCCAACGTCTCCACAAATCTATCCCGCAGACCCTGCAAAAAGGTCAACGGCCCGCCGAGAAACACAATCTTCCCAGTCAACTCCCGCCCCTGTGTGAGCCCGCCGACAGTCTGATCCACCACTGCCTGAAAAATCGAAGCCGCGATATCCTCCTTCCGTCCGCCCTGATTGAGCAGCGGCTGGATATCACTCTTCGCAAACACCCCACAGCGCGAAGCGATGGGGTAAATCTTCTCATGTCGCAAAGCCAACTCGTTCAGTTCCAAAGCCGAAACATCGAGCAAAGTCGCCATCTGATCGATAAACGACCCCGTCCCGCCCGCGCAGGACCCGTTCATCCGCTCCTCCAGCGTCCCGCCGAAGAAGATGATCTTCGCGTCCTCGCCGCCCAGCTCAATCACAGCGTCCGTATCCGGTATGTACGTATTCACCGCCGCCGCCGTAGCAAAGACCTCCTGCACGAAGGCAACCTCGCTCGCCTTCGAAACACCAAGCCCCGCCGACCCCGTAATGAGCGGCACAACATCCTGCCCCCGCAGACGGTCCGCGACCACCCGCAATTGCTCCGCCGCCACCTCGCGCACTTTGGAATAATGCCGCGTATAGGACCGGTAGAGCAGGGTGTTATTGTCGTCCAAAAGCACCACCTTAACCGTGGTGCTGCCGATATCAATTCCAATTTTAATCGCCATGTGTGCTCTCTCCAAATAAATGATAACATCCTATTTTATCAAAAACTTGTGTCTAATTCAAGAAACGCGAAAAAGAAAAATCAAATTTTTCTCTTGCATTTCACGAAAAAGGCTGGTACAATATAATCCGCTCTATGTATTGAGAGAATAATCCGCCCAATAAAGGGGAGGTGCAAGGAAATGGCAAAATGTGGATATTGTGATAAGGGTGTCTCCTTCGGCATCAAGGTGAGCCACTCCCACCGTCGCTCCAACCGGACATGGAAACCCAACGTAAAAAGCGTCAGAGCAGTGGTAGACGGTTCGCCCCGGCGTATGTACGCCTGCACGCGCTGTATGCGTTCCGGTAAAGTCGAACGCGCGGTGTAACCTCGCATGACAAAACAGCCTCTAGGTGAATCGCCTAGAGGCTGTTTTCTATTTGTCCTGAGCCTACGGCACGCTTTGCTCGTTTCGCTGAGGCGAGGTACTTTTTTGCGTTGGCAAAAAAGTACCCAAAAAAGCAATTTAAGAGAAACCGATGGTTTCTCTTAAAAATCTCTTCCGTTTTGACTTCTGGTTTGTGGGCGTTCAAGCCATGTGGTTCCGCCTGCCGGCGGAGGGAGAGCCGCTTTAGGGCGTACGCGTTCTTGTGCGGTATATGATACGAATGTGCAGTGGGTTTCGTAGGGGCGGCCTTTGGCCGTCCGTTGGTCTTTGACGGAATATCCTACCGCGCACAGAAAGCCTCCTTTTCCAAAGGCGGTGGCAGACGAAGCCTGACGGAGGATTCGTGCGGCGGTGTACCGAACCCATTCCCCTCCTTGGAGGGGTGGCACCCGCAGGGTGATGGGGTGGTTCCTCCGCCCCGGCCTACTTCCCATAAAACGCCATCCCCAACTGCGTCCGATTTTTCACATCCAGCTTCTCCATAATCGTCACAATATTATTCCGCACCGTCCCCTCGCCGAGAAACAACTGCGCCGCGATCTCCTTATTCGAAAGCCCCTGCGCCACCAGACGCACAATGTCCCGCTCTCTCTGGGTCAACTCCTCCAATGCCGGATTCTCCGGCGCGGTGAGTTTCCTGAGCACTTTCGGGTCCAACACCCCCATGCCCTCCACCAAAGGCCGCAATTTCCCCGCAATCGCCGCTATCTCATCCGTCTTGAGCAAATACCCATCCGCGCCCGCCGTGAGCGCTTGCTGAATATTAGGCTTATCATCAAACGTAGTAAGCATCATAATGCGCACCTGCGGATAAGCCTGTTTAATCAACCGCGTAGCCGCGATACCATCCACGTTAGGCATCCGAATATCCATCAGCACCACATCCGGCAGATGCGCCCCGCACATCTCAAAAGCCTCCGCCCCATGCGTCGCCGTCCCGACTACGGCAATATCCGCCTCCCGCCCCAGCATAAGAGACAAACTTTTGCGGATAAGAGGGTCGTCATCAACGATCAATACTTTCATACTGCTCCTCCTGAATTGGAATCACACAAACCACGCGAAAAACTTCGCCCGCGTCCACCGAAAACGTCCCGCCAATCGCGATAGCGCGGTGCCGCAGATTCCGCAATCCATTCCCCATCGAGCCCCCGGCTTTCCCCGCCCCATCGTTCTCAATGCAAAGCCGCACTAAATGCGCTGTCGCGTCCAACTCCACCGAGACATAACTGGGCCGCGCGTGCCGCGTCGCGTTGGTCAAGCTCTCATTCAAACAAGCCTCCAACATATTCCAAACATACACCGGAATCCGCGCCGTGTCTCCATATGTACGAAACTCGACCGGACACCCGGGAAACTTCTCGCAAGTCTCCAACAAACTCTCCACGCCGATCGACGTCACCGTCTGCAAATTATGCGCCGTCTCCCGTATCTTGTTCACGCCGCTATTCAGCCGCTGGAGCGCCGCGTCATAGAGTTCCAACGCATCCGCGTCCGCCCCATCCAACATCCCCCGCGCCGTCTGAAGCGAGATATACGCCGCCACAATCTCATGCCCCGCGTTGTCATGAATATCCCGCGCAATCCGCGCCCGCTCAGCGACCGCCGTCATCCGCTCAATCTGCGGCAAAGTAGTCATGAGATCATTCTGCAAATGCTCCAACTCATAGTATTTCCCCGCCTCCGTATCGCGCAAAACCAGTTTTTGCTCCGATTCCCGCTCCCACTGCCCGAGAAATAAACCGCAAAGCGCACCCAGTGCCAGCAAAACCGTCAAAGATAAGTCAAAGAAGTCGGCCGCAAAATGAAAAGAAAACAATACGCCGATAGCGCCCAAGAGATAAACGCGCCGATACATTCCCTCAAACAAGACCAAAACCAAAGCGTACTGCGCATACCCCCATATTGAGGAGAGCAGTACACAGGCGACGCAATCCAGTATCGTCGTCGCGCCCAGCCGCGGAAACCGCCAGCGCAGCAGCGACATGAGCACCAAAAACAAAAGCAGGAAAAAGCCTGCTGTCTCGCTCTCGCTGAGCCAAAGCGCGAGCAGCAGACCAAATCCTGCGATTTTACAGATCAAAAACGTGGTTTCCGGCTTGAAAACACTCATATCATCCTGCGTTTGCCTCCGTAGAGCAAATATGCCATCGCAAAGAGCGCCATCGCGGCAATCCCCATCCAATACTCCGTGCCCATCGTGCCGAGTTCTATCAGAGAAGTGATCCCTTGCACACCCCAATAAGCTGGGAAGATCGCGCCTGCATATTGTAGAACTGTCGGCAGTTGTGCAAGAGGGATCCAGGCGCCGCTGAGTATGCTGCCAAAAGTCACCATCGCGCTGAAACTGGCAAAGCTGGTTTCTTTATGCTTAAACAGACAGTTCCAAGCAAAACTCATTGTGACCGATGCAATCGTAAACACAGTATAGCAAAGGAACAAGCCAAGCGCAAGGGTCAGGCTCCAGTCATACAAAATCGTGCCGAGCGCGGAGATCAACGCAACCTGCACCGTCAACGGCACCATGTAAGCCAAAAGGTTTTGCGTCAAGTAGCTCCGCATGGAGATTGGCGCCGCCAAAATGCGAGTGAGGGCACCGCTTTCTCTGTCATTGAGTGTCCCCTGCGCGATGAGAAACGAGCCGCCCCAGATCACTAGGATGAGAAGTCCATATCCCGATACGGCAGTGCCCCCCGTCCAAAGCGGTCGCACAAAAATCAACAGAAGGGGCAGAATGCAGTTGAACAGCAGCGTCGCCGGATTGCGCAGCCCCTTAATCAGAGCGAATCGAAAGATGGTCAAATTTTCCGCCCCCTCGCCGCAAGGAGTGTGCCCAGCGCCAACACAGCCGTAATCGCCGCCAGAACACCGATATTAAACAGCGCCCCCTCCATCCCTCTCCCGGCCGCGAGGATCTCATTGAGCGAGCCGGAATAGATAATGGCGCGTTGACCAATCACCAAAGGTGTACCAAAGTTTGCAATAAATTGCGCCGCCGCGCTGTTCCCCAGCGGGAAAAATGTACCGCTCAACGTCAAAAGGCCGAAGGAAAGAATATAAACCGTCACGTTCGCCGTGCCGACCTTCGCCACAAACAGGAAAATCAACATCGCAAGAAAAGTCGCCATCAGCGAAACAAGCACCAGCACCGCCGCAAACACCAAGAAATTCCCAATATATACGTTGAGGAACAACACAGAAACAAGCGTAATCACAGCGCCGCACAGGATGGAAAAGATCCAGCCCGCCGTAAACGCGGGAAGCATAAATCCAGTGAGCGACTGGGGCGCGGCCCGCAAGCGCCAACGCATGTCACCTTTGAAGTCGGTGTAGAGAACATAGTGCAGAAACCCCATGTTAAAAAACTGAAACGCGAGCATCATAACCGGCATAACAAAACTTGCCGTCACATTATATCCATCCAACATTACCGGGTCGCCGGCGAGACTGTTTATCACAATGATCCCCACAGGGATGAGCAGAAGGATCGGCAGCCCCGGCATATCTCGAAGCATCCGTTTCATGTAGTGCGTCATAATCAAGAAAAAGTTGCCCACGTCTACACCTCCCCATCATCCCGCAATTTTTTACCCGTCAACGTCAAAAACACATGTTCCAGATTCGGTTTCTCTTCCGTAAAGGAGGTAACGCCCCCATGTCGCTGCGCAATTTCCATAATCCGGCTCACATTCCCGCTCCCGCTCGCGGAGGTAATCATATAGTGATTCCCGTTCGCCGCCACATGTTTCACACCCGAAATCGCCTGAAATTCCGCGGTCAGCGCCTCAGAAGGCTGGAGCGCGGTCAAATGCACCTTCTGCTCATGCTGAATCCGCCCAACCAACTCGTCCAAGGTCCCCTCCGTAATCACCCGCCCCGCGTCCATGATAGAAATCCGATCGCAAATCGCCTGCACTTCCTCCATGTAATGCGTAGTGTAAACCACAGTCGTCCCCTGTTTCGCAATTTCTTTCACCGACTCTAAAATATGGTTCCGCGACTGCGGATCAATCCCCACCGTCGGCTCGTCCATAATCACCAGCTTCGGTTTATGGACCAGCGCGCAAGCGATATTCAGCCGCCTCTGCATCCCCCCGGAAAAAGTCCCAGGCTTCTTCGTCGCCCGATCACTCAGGCCGACAAACTCCAACATCTCCTTCACATTCGCCTGCAGCGCCGCCCCCCGCAGACCATACAGCCCGCCAAAATACCGCAGATTCTCCGCGGCGGACAGATCCGTAAACACCGTAATCTCCTGCGTAACCAGCCCAATCTCCCGCCGCGCCTCCAAATTCTGAATGCTCTGCCGCTGCCCAAGCACCGTCGTCTCCCCGGAATCCGCGTCCAGCAGCCCGCAGAGCGTACGGATCGCGGTCGTCTTCCCCGCGCCGTTCGGCCCAAGCAGCCCAAGAATCTCCCCCTTCATCACATTCAAGTTCAAATGGTCAAGAGCAAGGGTATCCCCATAGCGCTTCACAACGTTCTTCATAGTAGCTATCATAGCAATGTCCTCCTGTTTTCATGTTTTGTCTGTCACTGTCCACAGTATAGCAAAGAACCCCCAATGCCGAGTAGTGACATTTGTCACTACTTTCAAAACCCCCACACCCACCGCCCCCACAAGAGAACAGAGCGCTGAGAACCCCGCCCCCACAAAGACCACCGCACACCAAAACGGCGCACAGTAGGCTCCTTTCCCAAAGGAGTTGTCCGCGAAGCGGACGGAGGATTGCCCTTTTCCCGCACAGCCAACAGTCCGCCCAAAACCCACCGCACATTCGTCTAGCGTACCGCACAAGAACACATACGCCCAAAAGCGACCTAATCCTCCGCCGGCAGGCGGAACCCCAACCCTAAAACATCCACAAACCAAACGTCAAAAAGGAAGAGATCTTTAAGAGAAACCATCGGTTTCTCTTAAATTGCTTTTTTTGGTACTTTTTTGCCAACGCAAAAAAGTACCTCGCCTTCGGCGACACGAAGCGGAGGCCCGCAAGGCCTAATAGAAATATCTGCATGGCGAACCGCCCCAAAAGCAAGTCGCCTCAGCGAAACGAGCATAGCGAGCCGTAGGCTCAAAAAACAGAAAAAAGCCGCGCCTCTCCAGCAAAAAAACAAGCACCCCATCAACAAATACATTCATATTGAAATATACCCCAACATCAAGTATACTATAAGCCATATGAACACAACGAACCTCATGGGCAACGCCCACATCAAAGCCCAACTGGCCGGCCCCCTGGCCCACGCCTACCTCATCAGCGGGGAAGAAACCGCCCAAAGGCGAATACTGGCAGACCTCATGGCCCGCTCCCTCATCTGCGAAGCGGCAGACCGAGCGCGGCCCTGCGGCGTTTGCCCCCCCTGTGAAAAAGCGGCACGCGGCATCCACCCAGACATCCAGGTGAGAGGCCCCATAGAAGGCAAAACAGAAATCCCCGTCGCCGCAGTCCGGGAGATGGTCGCCGAAGCCCCCATCCTGCCCAACGAAGCCGACCGTAAAGTCTACATCATAGAATCGGCGGACAGTCTCAATCCCAGCGCCCAAAACGCCTTCCTCAAACTATTGGAAGAGCCGCCCAGTTTCGTCACCTTCCTATTATTAGCGGAAAATCCCCTGGCGCTCCTGCCCACCGTCCGCTCCCGCTGTGTCCACCTAAGCCTCACCCCCGACGCGGGAGACAGCGCCCTCGACATCCCGCCCGAAGAGATCGCCGAACTGGTCAACAACCTCCAAACAGCCCTCCGCCAAGGCGGCCTCCCTCTGCTCCAATTCTGCGTCAGCCTGGAAAAACTAGAACGCGCGCACCTAACCGCCTTCATAGAAACCACCCACCGCACCCTTGTCCGATCCCTCGCTCAAACCAAAACAGACCGTGCCCAACTCATAAAAGCCATAGACCTATTCGACTCCCTGCGCACAGACCTGCGCTTCAACGTCAGCGCCGGCCACATATCCGGCAAAATCCTGGCGACACTAATATAACGAGATTGTAGGGGCGCCTATTGCGCGTCCGCACCATCAAGGGAGAAACCAATGACAGAAGTAGTGAGCATACGCTTCAAAAGCAGAGGCAAAAACTATTATTTCGACCCCGCGGGCCACGAAGTCCGCACCGGTCAAGACGTCATCGTCGAAACCAGCAAAGGCGAAGAATTCGGTGAATGCGTTAGAGGCAACTTTCAGGTCGAATCCGAGAAAGTCGTCCCGCCCCTCCGCCCCGTCCTCCGCATCGCGACCCCGGAAGACAAAAAAGCCGAGGCCGGCAACCGAGAAAAAGAGCAGGACGCCTTCCGCACCGGCGTAGAAAAAATCCGCGAACACGGGCTGGACATGAAACTCGTAGACGTGGAATACAACTTCGAAGGCAACAAAATCCTCTTCTTCTTCACCTCAGACGGCCGCGTCGATTTCCGCGATTTAGTCCGCGACCTCGCCAGCATCTTCCGCACCCGCATCGAACTGCGCCAAATCGGCGTCAGAGACGAAGCCAAAATGCTCGGCGGCCTCGGCATCTGCGGCAAAGAGTTCTGCTGCAGCCAATTTCTGGACGACTTCCAGCCCGTCAGCATCAAAATGGCAAAAACCCAAAACCTCTCGCTCAACCCCACCAAAATCTCCGGCGCCTGCGGCCGCCTCATGTGCTGCCTCAAATACGAGCAAGACGCTTATGAAGAACTCGTCAAAAATGCCCCCAAACTAGACTCCTACGTAGACACACCAGACGGCAAAGGCACCATCACCGAAATCAACCTCCTCCGCCAAAAAGCAAAAGTCCGCCTGGAAATCCGCGGCGGCGACCCGCAAATCAACTACTACCCCCTGACCGACCTCCAATTCATCAAAACCGGCAAACAACGCCGCGCCGAAATCGCGGCGGAGAGCAAAGATCAAGAAACAAACGGCGGCCCCAGCAAAGAGTCCGGCGGCCCGCACCGCGGCCTCCAACGCCACATGGACACAAAACCACCCCGCGAAGCCCCGCGCCGCCCAGAGAAGAAACCCCTGGAAGAGGCAGTCCCCGCGGAGGACACCCAACCAGAAGAATCAACCGACGAACCAAGCGTAGACCCAGACAAAAAGCCCAACCCCCGCCGTCGCCGCAGAAGACGGCCCGGTGGCCCAAGCGAAGGTGGAAAGACAGAGTAACGTGTTCTCCTCTTCTTTTTTCAAAAAAGTATTGCAATTTCCCGTTTTGCGTGATAAAATGACGTTCCGCGGATAGCGAGACACTGTCAGAGGAGGTGTTTTAGGAAGATGGCGAATATTAAATCGGCTCAGAAGCGGATTCTGATCACAGAAATTCGTGAAGCGAAAAATAAAGCGAACCGCACCCGTTTGCGGACGACTCTCAAGCGTTTCGACGCGGCAGTGACCAGCGGCAGCAAAGAAGAGGCGGCTGGCGCCTACCAATTGGCGATTAAAACGGTTGACAAGGCTGTTGCCAAAGGCCTGTTGCATAAAAACAACGCGGCCCGCAAAAAGAGCAGTCTGACCAAACGTTTGGGCGGCATGGCGTAAGCATAAGTAATTAGAAAAAGCAGAGGCACACACGCCTCTGCTTTTTTGGCGTGCAAAGGAACCGCCTGATCTCGCAAATTTCTCTCCCTGGAGGGGTAGCCCGCAGAGACGGAGGGTACCCTTACCCCCAGCCTCCCGCCGAGAAAGGGGAGTTGCAGCAAAACCCCAATGTACACGGCATACCGTCCTTATCCCACCCGATTGTAAGGGTGGTACCCCGCACCCGAAATAGTTGTTGACAAAAAGGGGAGGCTTTGTTAGCCTTGTTGTAGCAAATTGGCATGTATACGCGAATCGAGAAGAACACCTGCAAAAAGCGGCGTTCTCTATGCAACCGAGAGGGGCTACAAAATGGAAATCCTATTATTAACTGCCCTCGTCGGAATCGTCGGCATGGGACTCGGCGGCCTTATCTCGGCCCTGCTCGGCACCGTTTCTCCGAGAGCGATGAGCTGGCTCCTCAGCTTCGCCGGCGGCGTCATGATTAGTGTCGTCAGCTTCAAAATGATCCCCGCAAGCATTGCCCTCGCAGGCGTGACCACCGCCGTCATAGGCCTCGCGCTCGGCGTCGCGGCTGTCGCCGTCCTGAGCCATCTGCTGGATAAAATCGCCAAAAAGGGCGGGGAAGAAGTCCACATCTGCCACACCAGAGTCTGCCACGAGCACAAGCGCGTCGAGCGCCCCACCCTGGTGCGCTCAGGTATCATCATGCTGGTCGCCCTTTCCCTGCATAAACTGCCCGAAGGCATCGCCATCGGCGCCGCCGGCACCTACGACATCCGCATGGGCATCGTCCTAGCCGTCGCCGCGGCCCTGCACTGTATCCCCGAAGGCATGGCGATCGGCGCCCCCCTCATCGGCGGCGGGATGTCCAAACAAAAAGCAGTCGCCCTCACAGCCCTCGGCGGCACGCCAACCATCATCGGCGGCATCATCGGCATGCTCATCGGCGGCATCTCAGACACAGCCCTCGCCCTCGCCCTCTGCGGCGCCTCCGGCACCATGCTCTACGTCGTCTTCGGCGAAGTCCTCCCGCAATCCTCCCAGATCACCAAAAGCCGCCTCACCACCTTCGCGGCCATCCTCGGCATCCTGGTCGGCCTGCTAATGACCTTCGCCCTCGCCGATTACAGCGTCTGCGCCCTCGGCCACCAAGGCTGCACCCTGCCGCACAACTACCTGCCCCAAAGAGGCTCCTAAAGGGCCCCTGCCATCCCACCTGAATGGGTAATAAATAATGGGCAAGGACTAGGTTTCTCTTGACAATTACCAAATTATGCATTACACTTGATCTACATTTATTGGCATATCAGGCAAAAATACTAAAACATATTTTTTAGGAGGAATTGTCATGAGCAAGTATCAAGATCCAGCAGTAAAGGTAACCACCGCAGAAGCAGCTCTCGCGCTTCTGAAAGAGGGTAACGCAAGATTCGTAGCGAATAACCTCGTACCGACCGATTACAAAGAATCCCTCGGCAAAACCGCTACCCAACAAAGCCCCTTCGCCTCCATCCTGACCTGCGCGGACAGCCGTTGCTCCCCAGAAATCTATTTCGACCAAGGTATCGGCAACATCTTCGTAGTAAGAAACGCCGGTAACTTCGCAGATCGCGAAGCAGTTGGCTCCTTCCAATTCGCGGCAGCGGTTCTGAAATCCCAAATCATCGTAGTTGTCGGCCACACCCAATGCGGCGCGGTCTTCAACGCACACATGGGCACCTCCGGTCTGCCGGGCGAGCTCCAAGGCATCCTCGATGACATCAAAGCCCTCGTCAAACACGTAGACACCAAAGAAAACGCCGTTGCTACCAACGTTGCAGCTCAAGTTGCGGCGCTGAAAGCAGACCCGGCAATCACCGCAGCTGGTGTTCCCGTATACGGCGCAGAATACGACGTCGCAACCGGCGTTGTAACTTGGCTGTAAGCGAAACTCAAATAAAGTGGCCGGATACCACTCGGTATCCGGCCACTTTTCTTTGCAAACCAAAGCCGATTATGGTATACTATTGAAACCAAAGTGGCCCAGACCGCCTGCCACCGCCATAAGCCCCAGACAAGGAGCGCCCATGCAACACGAATTCCCCCCCGAACTCCCACAACGCAGAAGACGCAGACGCAGCTGTCTCCCCGCTGTCGTCGTGTTTCTCTTATCCATATCCGCCATAGTCCTCCTCGCGGTCCAACTCTGGCCCGCAGCCCAACGCTGGCAGTTAGAACTGCGCCACCCCCTCCGATACGAAGAACTCATCTTCCGCTACAGCGAAGAACACGACCTAGACCCCTTCCTCGTGATGGGCGTCATCCAAGCCGAGAGCAGCTTCCGACCGACCGCCGTAAGCCCCATGGGCGCCACCGGCCTCATGCAGATCATGCCCGCCACCGGCGAATGGCTTGCCGGACGGATGGGGGTCAGCTTTACAGAAACGGACCTGATGCACCCCGCCTACAATGTCCGCATGGGCACCTACTACCTCCGCCTCCTCATCGACATGTTCGGCCACGTAGACACCGCCCTCGCCGCCTACAACGCCGGCATGGGCAACGTCAGTACATGGCTGGCGGACGAACAATACAGCCACGACGGCGAAACCCTCCACACCATCCCCTTCACAGAAACCAGAGAATATGTGGAGCGGGTCAACCGCTTCATGGAAATCTATAGGGAGTTATACGGATAATGGCATGGCTTGAACTTGTAATCGAAGCGGCGGACGGCGCGGTCAACCGCGTCGTCTCAGACCTGGAAACCCAAGGCATCACCGACCTCGTCATAGAAGACGAAGCGGATTTCCTGTCCTTCCTCGAACACAACCAACAATACTGGGACTACGTAGACGAAGACCTCCGCACCGCCATGTCCGGCAAAAGCCGGGTCATCTTCTACCTCGAATCCACCCCATCCGGCGAGCGCGAACTAGCCAGATTGGAATCCGCCCTAGCCTGTAAAATCGCAAAACGCGAAATCCAGGAGGAAGACTGGGCCAACAACTGGAAAAAATACTACCGCCCCATCCCCATCGGCAATCGTCTCCTGGTCGTGCCCCAATGGGAAGAGGTAGACCCCGGCCCCCGCATCCCCATCCGGCTAGACCCCGGCCTCATCTTCGGCACCGGCTCCCACCCGACGACCAGACGCTGCCTAGAACTCGTAGAAACCCTCGCCGCCCCCGGTCAACGGGTGTTAGACCTCGGCTGCGGCAGCGGTATCCTCTCCATCGCCGCCCTTCTCTTAGGAGCCGACCACGCCACCGCCTGCGACATCGACCCCAAAGCCCCAGACGTAGTTAGGGCCAACGCCGCCTGGAGCGGGCTGGACAACACAAAACTCACCGTCCATTACGGCGACATCCTAGCCAAAGGCCCCCTCCGCACAAAGCTCGGTCAAACGCAATACGACCTCATCCTAGCCAATATCGTAGCGGACGTACTCATCAGCCTCGCAGACTTTACCGCCCCCTGGCTGGCCCCCGGCGGACACATGATCTGCGCCGGCATCATAAACGGACGCGAACGCGAAGTGGAAGAAGCCTTCCAAACAGGCGGATTCCAAATCGCGGGCCGCCACCAAGACGGAGATTGGCATAGTCTGATATTGACGAACTAAGCCATTTGCGGTAAAATGGATACAGGTAACATACGGGCTTTTCTGTGTCTAAGATAAAGGAGAAACGGCTATGAGCCTGATCCCAAATGTAAAATGCGGCCGATGCGATCGGAACTATTCGGGGCTGAAACTCAGATGCCCCTATTGCGGCGCCGGTCGAAGCCGCGGCGGAAAACGCGCCAACGATAGCGGAGACGCGTCCGCCCGGCGGATGATCCAGGCGCTGTTAGTGCTGGTGCTTGTCATCACCGTCATCAGCGCGGCAGTGCTGGACCTCAACGCCGACCCCGTCGGCACCCCGACCCCCGGCGGCCCCGGCATGTCGCAAGGCCAAGGCGGGGGAGCGGGCAATGGGGAAGAAAACGAAGACCCCACCCCCACTCCAATCCCGACGCCAACCCCAACACCCACGCCGGTCCCGGTCACCTCAGTCAACATCACCTGGGCCTACTACAGACCAGGCATCAATGAAATGACCATCCACGTCGGCACCCAGATCGACCTCTGGGCCGAAATCTTCCCCACAGACGCCGTCGCCAACATCGAATGGCTGACAGAGAACCACCTGGCGGTCGGCATCACCATCGACCACGAAGACCCCCGCCGCGTCACCATAGAAGGCCGAAGCGCCGGCCAACAGTCCATCATCAGAGCCAGCGTCGGCAACATGAACGCCGAAGTCCTAGTCAGAGTACGATAAAGAAAATCAAAAGAGTACGGCTCACACAAGTGAGCCGTACTCTTTGTTGCACGCGTAGGGGCGGCAATCTGCCGCCCGCCGGCTCTGGTATATACGCAGGACGCCCCGCCCCCCAAAAGCCTCCTTTGAAAAAGGAGCCTGACCGGTCCCAAGTGCCCCGTGCCTTACAAGGAGCAATGCAAAGTGCTTGCATTGCTAAAAAAACTATAGTACAATAGATATTGATTGGCTCACCAGCCAGAAAGAGAGGAAATAAAAAATGATGAAAAAAATCGGAGCAATTCTACTTGTACTCCTCCTCGTCGTGACACTCGCGGCATGCGGAGGCGGCACAACCGCGACCCCAACACCCCCGGCGGTACAAGACCCCCAGGAACACGCCTTTGAGGCCTATCTGCAAATCATGAATTCCATGAACCTCGGCCCTGGCCAAGACGGTGCGTACGACCTCGAATTCACCATGGACATGACCATGGACTTCATGGGCGAAACCATCCACTCCGTCACCCACGGCCACATGCAAATGATCGTCGAAGGCGAAATCGCAAGATCCTTCATGGTCATGGAAATGGACATGGACGCCTTCGGCACCACCACCATGGAAATGTACATGGCGATGGAAGGCACCTCCTTCACCGAAATCCGCATGATCGTAGACGGGCAAGAAATCCCCTCTGAGTTCCTCCTGCCGGAAATGCTGGAAGGGATATTCGAAGACGCGATGAACATGCCAGACGTCGAAGCGGAAGCCTTCCTCTCCGCTGAAATCGAAGTGATCGACGGTTACACCCACATGCACGTCGTACTAGACGGTCAACTCATGATGGACTTCGCAATGGCCGCCGTAGACGGTATGCTCGCCGACCTCGGCATGGACCTCGAAATCACCATGGGCGACGTTCCCATGACCATCATCGTAGACGCAAACGACAACCCAGTCTCGATGACCATGGAAATGGACATGACCATGATCTTCGACGGCGAAGAAATGACCATGACCTCCGTCAGCGAATTCATCTTCATCGCCTTCGGCGACGACGTCGTAATCAATTTTGCATAAACGCAGTTAGGCATTGGAAAATCAGAAACGCAAAACTCCGAACCCATATACGGTGGGTTCGGAGTTTTTTAAGTCTCAAAAGGGACGGATAAGGTCCCATAAAGGGACGAGAAGGAAACGGTTCCGGTTCATTTAACTCGGTATCCCAAACAGAATCAAGGAGAATATCCCCGCAAAAAAGATCGACATTACCATCCGTTCAAACCAGATTACCAGCAGATGCCAGAACTTTACCGGTATGTTTTGGGAGAGCAAACTGGGCACAAAACTACCCAGAAAGATCACCGATGTCAACGGAATAACCGCCATCATGTATCGAATATGGACCGACCACTGGTCAATTGAACTGACCAATAGGGAAGGAATCGTCACCTCTAAGAGCGAGATAGCGGCCCCCGTCGCGGCCATATTCACCTCCGCGGCGGGTATCTGTACCAGCCACAAAATGGGGTGGAAAATGACCCCAATCCACTCGAAAATGGGCGTATAAAAGTAGAGTAACATCCCCACAGAGGTAGAGAATCCGGCCCCCATAATGATCGCGGCGAGGATAGCAAAGGTCGCTTTCAGTATCTGTGCGATGGCTTGAAAGGGATTTTGCGAAGTCTCTGCGGTGCAAAGCGCCTCCCCAAAGGCGCTTTGCAGGATCTTATGCTTGTATACCGTCTCCGGATGCGGCGTAATACCGGGCGCATAACTGTCCGGAATCCGAGAAAGCGGGAAAATACGGACCCCAATAAAGGACACAATCAGCGTAATCAGGAACACCGACCAGAAAAACGCGTTCCAATGCGCCATCATCCCCGTATTGATCGCCAAAACCAGCATAAACGCAATCGAGGGATTGCAAAAACTGGTGCAAATCGCAACCGACTCCCGCTCCGTCATATGCCCCTCTTCATACTGCCCATTGACCGCGATATGCCCCACAGAGAAGTTGCCGAGCAGCGCAGTCACCAAAATAACAGCCGAACGGCCCGGAAGCCGATAAACCGGCCGCATAATCGGCCGGACCAGCACCCCGGCAAACTCCACCAGCCCGTAATTGAGCAAAAAAGGCAGAAAAATAGCGGCCAAAGGGATACTGATGGTGATGGAAATCAAAATACTATTCATCACAAAAGCCGAAATCCCCCTGCCGCCAAGCAAAGCCCGCGGCTCATGCATGACCTCAGGACCAAAATGAAACACCGCGAAAAACACAAAGACAACGCCGATCATCTTAATCACGGCGAACACTTTGTTAACCGTATTCGAAAAATGCTTCTTCCGCCGCACATAGAGGTCCACCAGCCCATAGACCGAGATCGCAAGGACGATATAGGGCATCACCCGAATATTCCCGTTCCAGAGCAAAGCCCTGAGGAAACTGGTCAAGTGGTTGACCAAAATCGTCGAATTCTCCGCAACCGTCGCCCCGACGATGGTATAGCTCGGCAGGGGGATATTCACGAAAAACGCAACGATCCCGATCAAGGGCAACAGAAAAAACTTCAGGTAAGCAGATAGCGGATGCTTCTTTGATACACAATCCAATGCTCTCTCTCCTCTACGCGCACACTTTCTCCCAGCATAGCAGTCGGACCCGATTTTTGCAAGAAAAACATCCGAACCCACGCCTTGGTAGATTCGGACTTTTCTGCTTCATTCAGATGCCGCCCGCGCACTATTTTGCGCCTGCAATTTCCTCTTTGCAATGAATCAGCTGCGTCATAAACGCACAATAGGGCGTAGAGATGCCATAAGCCTTTCCCTTTTCCGCAATGATCCCATTGATACAATCCACCTCAGTCAGGCGATTGTTCGTAATCAAATCTTGATACATGGAAGGGAAGTGCAGCCCGATCCCATTGGGGTCAAAAGCCGTCTTGACATAAGCCGTAATCGCGTCACGATCCAACGCAACCCCCTCCACCGCCGCGACATCCGCGTACTCATCAATAAAGGCCCGCACAATATCTACTGCGCAAGTGGTATTACCCACCGTATACAGATTCGCTTCCAGCATCGTGCAGAGCGCGTTGGTAGAGCCGTTGGCACATGCTTTTTTATAGATGTCGTACATAATATGCTCCGAAACCGCCGCATTCAAGCCAGCCTCAGACAGAAGCGCGGCAATACGCACTGCGGTTTCCCTCGACTCCGGCATCCGTTCTTGCAATGCAATGCTCCCATTCCCGATCATTTTCACTTTCCCAGGCCCTTCCAGACCGGCAGTCCACATGGTGTTGCCGAGGAAAAAGTTTTCCTTGGGCACATATTTCTCAACGATCACCTCATGCCCGAGGCCATTTAAGAGGCACAATACCTTCGTGTCCTTCGAAATAATCGGCAAGATCGCCTGTACCATACCCTCCAGTTGCAAAGACTTCGTAAATAGAATGATAAGATCGGGTTGAAGTTGATTTTGTATGGCCTCTTCCGGGTAGTAGATAGGAAGCTGTACCGTCGTCATTTCGCCCTTGTCATTCACCTGCAGCCCATGTGCCCGGATTGCGGTCACCTGCGGTTCCCATTGGTCGATCAAGGTGACATCCATCCCGGCCTTGGATAACATATATCCAAAGCGGCTCCCCATTGCCCCAGCCCCAGCGATTGCGATTTTCATATATTTTCTCCTTTATTCACATTAAAAGTCCAGCTTATATTGTTCGTCTCTGACGATCTTCAACACGTCGCGGAAGAGCCATGCCATCGCAAAACTTGTAACCGCCGGGACCACAGCGAAGACGAAGGCGGCGACAAAGATATTATACGCGTCAAATCCCGTGAGGCCAAGGTGCCCGAGCGGCCCGATAAGACCGGAAAGACCAAAGCCCGCCGACATCGGCGTTCCGACAGCACCAAAAAGAGGCACAAAAATCGCCGCGATGGCTCCGGCGGCAAGGCCCGGCAAGATCATGATGGGAGACTTGATAAAATTCGCCACCTGAATCTTAGGCGACCCCAAGAAATGTGCCAAAGAAGTCCCGAGTCCGTTGCTGCGATAATTCAAAATACCCAGCGTGATTGCCGCCGCCGCGCAGCCGACGTTCGCCGCCGCGGAACCCGTTCCGCTTAACTGGATCAGCAGCGCGACAGCCACCGTAGAAAGCGGAGAGACAATGATAAGCCCGAACGACATCGCAATCAAAATAGACATGATAAGCGGCTGTAATGTCGTGAAGTGTGCGATCATCATGCCGACATAACCCGTAATCGCGCCGACAGGCGCCGCCGTGAGGCTGGTAATCGTGCCGACGATAATCAGCGTAGTCGGAGCAAGCACGAGTAGTTTATAAGCCTTGAGACGATGGCCGAACGTGAGAATAATCGCCAAGGCGATAACTGCGCCGAGCGTTGCGTTGAGCACATCGCCAGAACCCTGCACTTGAATCGCGCCGTTTACAACGCCGCGTACCGCGCCGCCCGAGACCATCGTCGAAATCGCGAGAATACAGAGGGAAATCGGGTCCAGCTTAAACTGCAAGCCGATGCAAATGCCCATGGCCAAAGCGAGCATAGATGTGGAAAGCGCGAGGAGCATGGCCAGATAAGGCGCGTCAAACTGCCCGATAATGTTCCCGAGCATGGCGCTGGGCATTAAGGCCACAATAATGCCGATGCTCATGCCATTCAGAACTTTGAATAGATTCTCTTTGAATAGCTGCACAGTAAGTATCCTCATTTCGCGCTCGGCAAATACTTTGCCAAGCTATTTTGTAAACGCTCCATTTGCGCCAGCGTCCCGATCGTGATCCGAAGACCGCTGTCAAACGCCGCGAGGGCGATTCCATCTGCTAACACCTGCGCCGCAATCGCCCGTGCGTCCGCGGCCTGGACAAAAACAAAGTTCGAAGCACTGGGCAAAACCGTAAGATCATATGCCTGCAAAAACTCGATAAAACAGGTGCGCGTCTGAATCGTCTCCTCCACAGAAGCGCGCATCAAGTGCTCGTAAGCCAGGGCGGCAGTCGCGATGTTCGCGTTCAAATCACTGAGTGAAAACGGACCGCGCACCGCGGACACGTACTGGATCAAGTCCGCATCAGCAAGCAGGAATCCGACTCTGAGCCGCGCCAGTCCCCAGGCCTTCGACAAAGTCCGCATCACAAGCAACTTTGGATACTTTGTCACAAGGTCCGCCACGCTCTCGTTCGCATACTCCGCATACGCCTCGTCGATCACCACATAGCAGTCTACGCTGTCGAGCAATTTGACCAGCGCGTCCCGCTTCTGTAGGATCCCGAGTGGATTGTTCGGGTTCGAGAAAAAGATCACATCCGCCTGCTGCTCCGCCGCCGCGTCGATCAAACCGTCTACACCGCCCGCGGTCGGGACTGTCACGTGCTTGCGCTTCAGAATCTTAGCAAATTGCCCGTAGCGGAAGAAGTCCACATCAAAGGTCAAAACCGTATGCTCAGACAGGGCGTTGATGAGGAGCGGAATCAAACTGTCCGACCCTGGCGCCGGCAGCACCTGCTCGGGCGCGAGGTTTAGATACTTTGCATAGCCCGCAATCAACGGCTCATAGCTGGCGGTTCCATACTGGTGAAAGGGGAGTGCTTTTACAATGTCGTCCATCTGTCCGCCGAGGACCTCATACCACCACGTGGCATAGAAATTCTCATTGTTCGCCAAGTTCAAATATTGGCTGCCGGGCGGTCTGTAGACGGGGGTCCCTTGTAAGTCTTTTCTCATTGTAAAACGCTCCTTTTCATAATTGCACACTGTTAAAACAAAAAACCGGGCAAACCTGTTTGAGAGGTTTGCCCGGTTGTCTTTACGCTCAGTTGCTCATTTTATTTTGGCAATGAGGAAAAAGACGGTGCCTGGCAAACCCCGTCAAAAAACCAAAACCAAAAGCTAAATTGAGCAACAGTTTGAAAACGGTTCATAAGCCAGACTCCTTTCCTCGATTGTAAATGAATTTTGCTAACAATAGCACGGATGTTTTTGTTTGTCAAGGGGCATTTTTGAGAATGCCGCTAACTATTTCATCCGATCCTCAACCATCGTTGCAAGATGCGCGATTAACTCGTTTGGCGTGAGCGCGTCCCCTCTGCGCGGAATGCTGGCCCAGTGCGCTTGTATTTTCGGATCCGGATTTTCCTGTGCGAATTTGGCGGCAAGCTCGATTTCACGCCGGACTTCTTCGACACTAACCCCGTGCGCTTCGGCGATTTTCTGCAACACTTCTTCCATTTTTCCTGTATCCATGTAACCAGATGCCTCCTTTTGCCCTGCTTTAGAACAAGGCGAATTGATGTTCGAGGCCAGTGTATCAGAAATATTTGATATCCGCAAGTGCGTATACGTAGTTGCGTATTGATTGGTAGGATTGTCTTAACTTGACCGGAAGGTGGTGAGGGCAATGATTAAAGATGCTATCGTAGAGCGTTTCGTCCAACTGTGCAAAGAACGCTCCATTTCCTATACACATCTTGCACGATTGGCAGGTGTGTCGCCCTCCACCGTCTACAGCATGTTACAGCCGGACCGCCGAGATGTGAGCGCTATCACCGTGAAAAAATTGTGTGATGGCCTAGAGTTGTGTATTGTTGAGTTTTACGATTGTGACATCTTCCGCAATCTGCCACCTGAAATAGAATAAACAGGCTCTCAATAAACATAAATCCCCGCAACCGATGAGGTTGCGGGGATTTTTCTAGTGGTGGACGATAACAGACTTGAACTGCTGACCCTCCGCACGTCAAGCGGATGCTCTACCAACTGAGCTAATCGTCCGAGAACAAGAGCCAGTATACCCGAGATCAGATCATTTGTCAATAGGCGATGTAGGAGCGGGGGAGCAGCCCCGCTCCTACTTGAATAGATCGCCCGCTATTCTGATTTTGCGTCATCCTCCGCAGTCGGTTCCACTGGCGCGGCAAGCGGAGGCGCATTAGCGGAATATGCCATCGTGTCCGTAGACAACCCCAGCCGCTTCAACCGCCGATCCGTCAGGTAGCCAAATCCGTCGTAGATCAGAGAGAACACAGGCACACCGAGGAGCATCCCCGTAAACCCAAACAGCCCGCCGCCGACGAGAATAGAGAACAAAATCCAAAACCCTGGCAATCCCGTGACATTTGCCGCGATCCTCGGTCCGATGATGTTCCCGTCAATCTGCTGCAAAACGAGGATGAAAACAGCGAAAATCAAACCCTGAATCGGATTCTCCATAAAAATCAGGAGTGCGGCGGGGATTCCGCCGATGAAAGGGCCGACAAAAGGGATCGTATTGGTGATGGCGACGACCACCGTAATCAGCGCCACATAAGGCATGCCCATGACCGTAAGGAAGAGGAAAACCGTAGTCCCGATAAACAGGGAATCAAGCACGCGGCTGAGGAAGAACCGCCCAAAAGCCCGGTCCACATGCTGTGCCCCCCGGAGCGTTAAAGCCACCTGCTTTCCTGGCATCAGACTATAAAGCAGTTTTTTAATCTGCGCGGCAAACCGCTCCCGGTTATACATGACATAGACGGAGAGCACCAGTCCGAGGAAGAGGTTGATGAGAATTTGCACAAACCCCCAAACACCCGCCGTCATCGCGAGGATAATGACGTCGATGTTGGGCAAGAGTGTCGCGTTGACCCAATTGAGCAGCCAAGCCTCGCCCTCCTCCAAAAGGTTGATCGCGACCTCTTCCGCGCCGGGAATGCCGTCCAACATATGCTGAGCAAAGGCGATCACTGTAGTGACATAGCCGGGCAGACGGAAGATCAAAGTCTCGAGGCTGGCGTAAATCTGGGGCAGAAGATTAACTAAGATAAGCGTAAGTAACGAAAGCGTAATCAAAATAGCGAGCACGATGGAAATAGCGCGGAAAATACGCGCCCCCCGTCCGTCAGCAAGCCCCGGGAACAGACGTCTGAGCAAGCGCTCCAACCGCTTCGCGATGGGGGTGAGCATATAGGCGATAATCAAGCCCCACAGAACAGGGGCGAGGATGCCAAGGAGCGATTGAATACTGCCAAACAAGGCGGGAAAGCGGGTCACAGCGGCATAAAAGAGAATGCTGCACACCACGACCGCAAAAGCAGTAACGCCCCAGCGGAAGTAATATGCATCCCAATTCAATCGATGTCTCATGCCGTGCGCCTCGCTCTTCATAGTATCTTTTTATCATATCGAGTTTTTATCCGACAGTCAATCAAAACATGTCGCGGTTGTAGGAGCGAACTGTGTTCGCCCGTCAGAATAGCGGGAGGCGGGCGAACACAGTTCGCCTCTACTCATACCTCGCCCGCGCACCACCGATCAGCTTAGGCCGTGTCTTTGCCGCAATAATCGGAGCTTCGCCGATAGCACGCAGACCAAGCCGCACCGGAACAGCCACAGGGGCGAGGTGCATCCCGATCATCGTTAACCCGATATCGAGCCCAGCCTGCGCGCGGACAGCCTCGACCAAGACAGGGTCCGCAAACCGGCTCCACGTCACAGCGGCAAAAGACCCGCCCGCGTCGGGAAACGGGATAGCAGACACAATCTCCGACCGATACGCCAACGCAACGCCCCGCTCCACCACCAAAGCCCGGTTCAGATGTTCACAGCATTGCACCGCGAGGGAGATGCCTTTCGCCGAAAGTGCAGGATAGATACCATCAAAAAGCACGGCAGCAACCTCCAGACTCCCGGCCTTGCCGATCTGCTTGCCCAGAACCTCACTGGTCGAACACCCCACCACAAAGAGGTCCCCGGGCACAAGGGTTGCGGCTGCTAGCAGTTCTTCAACAACTTGGGCAGTTTGAACTTGGATATGATCTAGCATAGTGGCCTCCTTTATTGCGGTCGTAGAGGCGACCGCCCCTACCTCAGCTTCCCCAAAATCTCCACAATCATATCCGTCCGCGAAAACGGCGTAATCAGGTAATACCCGTCAATGTCACCCGCAATCCGCTCCGCCATCTCCAGCGCGAGTTCAATTCCGAGCCGCGCGCATTCCTCTTTCGACTTATCCAGAAACAACTCCACCGTCTCCGCGGAAATATCCATCCCCTGCAACTCGCTGGAAATAAACTGCGCATTCCGATGGCTGACAATGGGCATAATCCCGCCCAGAATCTTCACATCTAACTCCCGCTTCGCCCGCCGCAGATTCTCCGCCCCGCGCGGTGTCATAATCGGCTGCGTAAACAACATCTCAATACCACATTCGACCTTCTCCCGCGCCAGCCGAAGCTGCGCGTCAAAATTCGTTGCGTTGACATTCAGCGCCCCGCCGATACAAAACGGCGTCCGAAACACATCGCTGCTCAGCTGCCGGATATACCGAGCCAGCATACGGGAATTGAAGTTATACACACTCTTCACCACATCCCGCTCCGCCGTCGGGATAGGGTCCCCCGTGACGATGAGCACATTGTGCACTCCCTCTGCGGAAAGCCCCAGCAAAAGCGCCCGCGTCGCGTTGAGGTTGCGGTCCCGACAAGTCAAGTGCGGCAAAGTATCAATCCCAAGCTCCCGGTGCACCTTGCAAGCCACAATAGACGAATCCATCCGAGACCGCGCCACAGGACAGTCCGCAATCGTAATAATATCCGCTCCCGCGGCCTTGAGCTCCGCCGCGCCCGCCATATACCGCTCAATATCGCTGTCCAAGGGAGAATCAAATTCCACGGCAAACACCCGCTCTCCGCGCATCAACTTGTCGCGGAACCGGTTTTCGCGCTGAGACTTCGCCGCCTCTGCCGCCTTGGGCACAGCAGAGATTGGCGTGATCCGCTCCCCATAAAGCGCCCGCGCCGTCTCGCGGATATAATCCGCATCCGTCCCGCAGCACCCGCCAAGCAGCTTCACGCCCCGTGCCGCCATCTCCCGCATCCGATCGGCAAAATAAGTGGGATTATTGCCATAAATCGTCCGCCCACCAACCGTAGTCGGGTATCCGGCATTGGGCATAATCGTGAGCGGATACCGCGCCGTATCCATCTCTTCCACCAACCGCAGTAAATGCCCCGGCCCAGACACGCAGTTAAAGCCAACGGCGTCCGCTAGGCCATCATCATAAAGCCGCTCCGCAAGGTCCTTGCCAAACAGTCCCGCTCCAGTAAATCCGTCCGGAAAAACAGCGAAACTAGCCACAATATACACATCCGGCTCCCGCGTCCGCAGATGCGCCGCTACCGCGCGAATGAGCGCATCGTCCGGAAATGTCTCAAACAGAAAAAAACGTGCCCCAAGCGAAAGAAAATGATTTGCGAGATCGAGATAAATCGCCTCCCAATCCGCATCCTCCCCCGTCGGCGGGCCAAAGTCCGCAAAGATGGCGATATCCCGTCCATCCACAGCCTCCTGCGCAATTGCCCAAGCGCGATCCGTCAGATCAAACGCCTCTTCGCGCCCAAACTCCGCCGCAATGGGACCGATACCAAACGTATTGGTCTTAATCGCCCGGCATCCCGCATCGATATAGTCCCCCAAAATGCGCCGAATCAGCTCCGGATTCGTCCGGTTTGCAACCTCACACCGTTCCGTAAGGTTCCCGCTCAAGGCAGCATAACAAGTCCCCATCGCCCCGTCAAACAGGAGCGGGCCTTGCTCAAAGTTCCGCAAAAACTCCGTTTTATTCACCGAATACCTCCCGCGCAATTGCCACGCCTTCGTTCGCGTCCTTCGCGTAATAATCCGCGCCGATCTCGGCGGCGTAATCCGCAGTCAATACTGCGCCGCCCACCATGATCTTGCAAGCATGCCCGCTCGCCCGCAGTGCCCGAATCGTCTCCGCCATGCCCCCCAGCGTAGTCGTCATCAAGGCGGACAGCCCGACAAGCTTTACCTGCTCCTTGAGAACCGCCTCCACAACCCGTTTTGGCAAAACGTCCCGTCCGAGGTCAATGACGCGATACCCGTAATTCTCCAAAATCACCTTCACAATATTTTTGCCAATATCATGAATGTCCCCCCGCACTGTCGCGAGGACGATGGTGCCCTTGTCAATCGTCGCCCCGCCATTCTGCGCGAGCCGTTGCTTCACTACCTCAAACGCCTCTCCAGCCGCGCTTGCCGCGTTGAGAAGCTGCGGCAAAAAGAGCGTCCCCGCCTCAAACTGCCGCCCCACACTGTCCAGCGCCGGGATGAGATGCTCCTGCACCACCGCCATCTCCGGCATAGCCTGCATCAACTCCGCCGTAATCCGCCGCGCATCCTCCTTCAGCCCCCGTGCAATTGCCTGACCAATATCGCCGATGGGAGTCCCGGTGGTGGCAGACGGCACGGCCTCACGCTCCGACGCATCCGCAAACCGCGCAATAAATCCCGCCCCGTCCGGATCGGCCCCATGGAGCAGCCGAAACGCGGACACCGCATCCATCATCAACCGGCTGTTCGGATTGAGAATCGGCAAAGTCAACCCCGCCTCCAGCGCGGCGGTCAAAAACGTCTGATTCACCAACTCCCGGTTCGGCAGCCCAAAGGAAATGTTCGATACCCCAAGCACCGTCTGCAGTCCCAGCTCCTCGCGCACGGTTCGCACCGCCCGCAGCGTCTGCACCGCCCCCTCCGGCTGAGCCGAGACGGTGAGTGTGAGGCAGTCAATATAAACATCTTCCTTCGGAATCCCGTGTGCAATCGCCGCATCCAAAATGCGCCGCGCAATTGCGAGTTTCCGCTCCGCCGTCTCCGCCAGTCCCGCCTCATCGAGGGTCAGCCCGACCACCGCCGCGCCATATTTCTTCACCAAGGGCAACACGCGATCTAACACCGCCGCGTCCCCGTTCACCGAGTTGACAATCGCCTTCCCGCAAAACGCGCGCAGCCCCGCCTCCAAAGCCGCCGGATCCGACGAGTCAACCTGTAAGGGCAGCCCCGTCACCGCTTGAATCGCGTTGACCACATCCGCCATCGTCCGCGGCTCGTCCAGCCCCGGCAAACCGACATTCACATCCAGCAAATCCGCCCCAGCCGTCTCTTGGCTGATGGCCTGTTCTAAGATGTAATCCAGATTCCCCTCTCCGAGCGCCCGCCGAAACTCCGGCTTTCCCGTAGGATTGATCCGCTCCCCGATCACCCGCACGCCATCAATGACGACCAGTTTCGACGCCGAGCAAACGAGACTTTGCCGCGGACGCTTGCCCAGTTTAGGCCGGGTATCGTTCGCAAAATGCGCTCGCAGCCCCTCGATATACGCAGGGCTCGTCCCGCAACATCCGCCGAGGATACTTGCACCCATAGCGGCCAAAACTTCGATCGACTCCGCAAAGACATCAGCCGCCATGTCATACGCCCCGGTAAACGGGTCCGGCAATCCTGCGTTGGGCTTGACAATCACCGGTAAATCCGTATGGCGCAAAATCCGATCCACCACATCCACCATCTGATCCGGCCCCATAGAGCAGTTGACCCCTATCGCATCCGCCCCCAGACCCGTCGCAACGATGGCAAAACTCTCCGGCAAAACCCCCGTAAACGTCCGCCCAGACGGCTCAAAACTCATCGTCACAAACACCGGCAGATCAGAGCACTCCTTCACGGCAAGCAAGGCCGCCCGAACCTCCTGCAAATCCGTCATCGTCTCGATAAACACAAGGTCCGCCCCAGCCTCGGCGCCCGCTTCGATCTGCTCCCGGAATAAGTCATAAGCCTCGTCAAAGGTCAAAGTGCCGAGCGGGGAAAGCAGCTCACCCAAAGGCCCGATGTCGAGGGCGACTTTAGCCCGGTCGTCCGCCGCCCGCCGCGCCACCCGCACAGCGGCACCGATCACCTCGGCTGGCGTATAGTCCGTATCCAACAGCTTCTTCCGGCTGGCCCCAAAGGTGTTCGTGAGGATGATATCGCTCCCGGCCTCCACATAGGCGCGGTGGATGGACTCCACTAACTCCGGCCGGGTAATGTTCGCCGCCACAGGATTCTCTCCGGCGCAAAGCCCGCCCTGTTGCAGCATCGTCCCCATTCCGCCGTCCAACAAAATGTAGGGTGCCGTGCCCTCGGCGCACCGACTTTTAAGATCAATCAAACTTCCCACAGGACGTCCCAGCCTTTCTCAAACTACAAGTATCCGCAATGGCGCAAAGCGCACAAGCTTTCAACGGAGCCGAAACCGGCTCACGACAAATCCCAAAAACAGCTGTCACCGACTTCCGCGGTGTCAATAAATAAAACTTCGAAACCGTCACCCCGATTTTCCCGGCGTCCAAGACGCTGCAAAAAGGCTGTTGGAGCGAGAGTGGCATATCTCCGTATCCGGGCGAAAAACGCGTAGTCAAAAACCGCCCCTTGGACGCGGTCATCTCCGCAAGTTCCTCCTGTACCTGGTCGCAAACCTGCTCAATCGCCGCACTCGCCGTAACATCTACCACCGTCGCGAGCGCGAGATCCACCACCTGCAACCGAAAAATCTCCCGTTCCACCGCCATGCCCAGCGTGGCAACCAAGAGGACACACTGATCCGCTCCCGCAAGATGCGCCAGAATGGCCTCGCCCGCAAGGTCCAGCGCCGTGCCCCGGACGCGAAGAGTCTCGCCCGCAGGCTCCAGGTCAAACAGGCGATACAATACGCGCGGCTTTGCCAAACGCCGGACAATGGTTTCGGCCTCATCGAGTTGTGCCGCCACCAAAGCGTCCGGCGCGTTGTCGCCATAACCGAGATATCTGAGCACCTCGGCGCGATTAATTTTGCGGAGTGTAATATCCATATTCAGGCCCTGCCTATATGTAAAAGGTAGTCTATCAGTATACTACGAAACAGGGAAAAAGAAAAGAAGCAGATGAATGCTGTAACACGCTGCAGAGTATTGTTGCAGAATTGTTACAGTTCGTTGATTTTATTTGTTGCTTTTTCCGGAATTAATTGATATAATCTTTGAGAAAAAGCGCGTGAGAAGAACTCTCGCTGGACATACTAATCGCAAGAAATGACCAAAGTGAGAAGGTGAATACTTGGACCGATATCTCATCAAAGGCGGCAAGCCCTTATATGGCGAAGTGGAAATCAGCGGCGCGAAAAACGCCGCAGTTGCCATCATCCCCGCCGCCCTGCTGGTCGATGGAGTCTGCCGTCTGGAAAACGTACCCCGCATCAGCGATGTGTCGCTGCTCCTCAATATTCTGGAGCAAATGGGCGCGACCATCCGCAGAGTTAACCGCAGCACAATAGATATTGACTGTAGCCAAGCCCGGCAGACCGGTGTCCCCTCTGAACTCATGCGGAAGATCCGCGCTTCTTACTATTTAATCGGTGCGGCCCTGGGCCGCTTTGGCCACGCTGAAGTCTCCATGCCCGGCGGCTGCGACCTCGGCGCCCGCCCGATTGACCAACACATCAAAGGCTTCAACGCCCTCGGCGCCAAAGTCGAAGTCGAAGCTGGCATGGTCTATGCCAAAGCCCCAGACGGTCTCACCGGCAACGCGGTCTATCTCGACGTCGTCAGCGTCGGCGCAACCATGAATATTATGATGGCTGCCGTGCTCGCCAAAGGCAAAACTACCATCGAAAATGCCGCCCGCGAACCGCACATCGTAGATCTCGCAAACTTCCTCAATTCCATGGGCGCAGACGTCCGCGGCGCCGGAACCAACGTAATCCGCGTCTACGGCACAGGCCAGCTCACCGGCGGCGCCTACTCCATCATCCCCGACCAAATCGAAGCCGGTACCTACATGGCGGCAGTGGCCGCCGTCGGTGGGGAAGTACTCGTTAAAAATGTAATCCCCAAACACTTGGAGTGTATCACCTCCAAACTCCAAGAGATGGGCGTCACCGTAAAAGACCTCGGCGAAGCGGTCCTCGTCAAACGAGACGGCCCGCTCCACCGCACCAACATCAAAACCATGCCCTATCCCGGCTTCCCGACAGATATGCAACCCCAAATCGGCATCGCGCTCTGTCTAGCACAAGGCACCAGCATCATCACCGAGAGCATCTGGGACAACCGCTATCGCTATCTGGACGAGCTCAAAAAAATGGGCGTAACAGTCCAGGTAGACGGCAAAACAGCCGTCATCGAAGGCGTCACTGGCCTCACCGGCGCACCCGTCTCCTGCTGTGACCTTAGGGCAGGTGCAGCTCTCGTCATCGCGGGCCTAGCCGCCCAAGGCGAGACAATCGTAGAGCAGATCCACTACATCGAACGGGGCTATGAAGACCTCGTCGAAAAAATGCAAGGCCTCGGAGCAGACATCGACTATTTGCTGGCCCCCGTCGAGCCGGATCATACCTCGAATCTGCGGGCGATATCGTAAAATAAAAAAGGCCCGGCGCATTTGTGCCGGGTCTTTCTCTTTTCTTATTGCCATAGGGCTATTTATGAGCCTTGCGGGCTCGCAGGCTGAATGTCCTGCCGGACGGGCCTTCTTTTTGTTTCGCCAAAAAGAAGCAAAAAGGCGATTTAAGAGAAACCGAATGGTTTCTCTTAAAGATCTCTTCCTTTTAACTTTTATGCACAGCGAAACACAACGCATGTCTTCCGCCTCGGCCGGCGGATGGGAATGCAGTGCGAAGAGCACCGCACATTCGATCGCACCTACCGCACAGGAACGCGTACGCCAGAAAGCGACCTAAACCTCCGCCGGCAGGCGGAACCACTTGACTTGAACGCACACAAACCAAAAGTCAAAAAGGGGTCTTTAGGGGCGAAGCCCCTAAATCGCTTTTTTTGCATACTTTTTTTGCGCGATGCAAAAAAGTAGGTCGCCTCAGCGAAACGAGCGTAGCGAGCCGCAGGCTAATAAAAAAGAACGGTACACAGTATAGAGAAAAACACCTATTCATGATATACTAATTCCAAAACAAAAAAGGAGGCCCCACACCATGGCCTTTGAAAACTGGAGCTTCGGTAAACCAACAAAAGGACTCCCTTGGCCCAATGATGAAAACGGAAAGCCCATAGAACCAGCATTCCTGGTCCACTTGAGCGCAGTAGACCTAGAGGGGCAGATCGTCATCAGCATGCTCGAATCCGAAGGCATCCCCGTCGTGACGCAATACCCCAACGGCGGCTCCTTCGGTCGCGTCATCATCGGCATCTCCGGCACCGGGATCGATCTCTATGTACCCATCACCCGCCTAGAAGACGCCATCGGTATGCTGGAAGGCGAAATCGCAGAAGACGGATATGAGGAGGACGACCTTGTATAGAGAAACCTACGAAAACTGGCGCCTCGCCAAAGCCCTCACTCCAGAGGAGCGCGCGGAACTCGACGCCATAGCATCCGACGACCAAGAAATCAAAGAACGCTTCCACGCCCCCCTCGCCTTTGGCACAGCGGGTCTGCGCGGAATCATGGGCATGGGCCTCGCCCGCATGAATGTCCACGTCATCCGCCACGCCACCCAAGGCTTCGCCGAGGTGATTTCGGCAGAGGGTGAGGCGGCGGCAAAAGCCGGTGTCGTCATCGCATACGACTGCCGCATCAACTCCGACCTCTTCGCCAAAGAAGCCGCCTCCGTCATGGCGGCAAACGGTGTACATGTCCGGATTTTCCCCGACATGCGCCCCACCCCCCAACTCAGCTTCGCTATTCCGCGCTATGGCGCCACAGCGGGCATCAACATCACCGCCAGCCACAACCCTCCCGCCTACAACGGCTACAAAGTCTACTGGTCAGACGGCGCCCAACTCCCAACCAGCTTCGCCAAAGTCGTCGCCGCACGCATGGCGGAGATCGACCTCTTCGCAGGCGTTAAAACCATGGACTATCAAACCGCCATAGACGAAGGGCGCATCACCATCCTCGGTCCCGAGGCGGACGAAGAATTCCTCGAAGCCGTGCTCAACGAATCCGTAGACCAAGGCAGCGTCGCAAAAGTCGCCGATACCTTCAAAATCGTCTACACCCCCTTCCACGGCACAGGCCGCATCGTCGTGCCAGAAGCCCTGCGCCGCATCGGCTTCCAACACATCCTCCCCGTCGCCGCCCAAATGGTGCCAGACGGTACTTTCGCAACCGTAAAAAGCCCCAACCCAGAAGATCCGGAGGGCTTCACCCTAGCCCTAGAACTCGCCCGCGCCAATAAGGCCGAACTCATCATCGGCACCGACCCCGACACCGACCGCGTCGGCGCAATGGTCCGCCACAATGGCGACTATCAAATGATCAGCGGCAACCAAATGGGCGTCCTCCTCCTCGGCTACCTCATCGCCGCCAAAAAAGTGGCGGGCACCCTACCACAAAACGCCGCCTTCATCCAAAGCATCGTCTCAACCGAGATGTCGATGGACATCGCCAAACGCGAAGGCCTCGCGGCCTACAAAACCTTCACCGGCTTCAAAAACATGGCGGAAAAAGCCACAGCGCTGGGAGACAGTAAAACGGTCATCTTCAGCTACGAAGAATCCTATGGCTATATGATCGGCACCTTCGTCAAAGACAAAGACGCCGTTACTGCCTCCCTCATCATCGCCGAAATGGCGGCATGGTACAAAACCCGCGGCATGACCCTGATCGACGGCTTGGAGGAACACTTCCAGACCCTCGGTCGCTACTACGAAGAACACACACTCAACCTCGTCATGCCCGGCTACGACGGCCTGCAAAAAATGCAGGCCCTCATGGATACGCTCCGCACCAGCCCACCCACCGAAATCGGCGGACAACAGGTAGTAACCATCTGCGATTATCAAAGCGGCAAAAGCACCACTAATGGCGTTGAGAACGCAATGGAACTCTCCGGCTCCAACGTCCTCGGCTTCACCTTGGCGGACGGCACTAATTTCCTCGTCCGCCCCTCCGGCACGGAGCCAAAGGTAAAGGTCTATATCCTCGCCCAAGGCAAAGACCGCGCCGCCTGTCAAGAAACCGTCCGGCGCTGCGAGGTCTACGCCGAAACCCTGCGCGGCTAATCAAGGTGGACTATATCCCCGCAAAAACCATCGTCACCAAGACGAAACACGCCAGCGCGTGGTTCGGCGCGGACTATACGATGAACATCTACAGAGGCTGCTGCCACGGTTGCATCTATTGCGACAGCAGGAGCCTCTGCTACCGCATCGACAACTTTGATCGCGTTCGCGCCAAAGAAAATGCCCTCCAAATCATCAGAGACGATCTAAACCGCAAAGTGCAAAAAGGTGTCGTCGCAACCGGCGCCATGTCCGACCCCTACAACCCCTTCGAACAGACCCAGAGCCTAACCCGCCACGCCCTAGAACTCCTCTTCGCCTACGAGTTCGGCGTAGCAGTCGCAACCAAAAGTCCCCTCATCACAAGAGACATCGACGTCCTGCAAGACATCCAAACACAGGCCCCGGTGCTCGTCAAACTGACCATCACCACAGCGGACGACGCGCTGAGTAAACAGATCGAACCTCACGTCGTCCCTAGCAGCGACCGTTTCCGCGCCCTGAGAGCCCTCTCCGACAAAGGCATCTATGCTGGCGTCCTCCTTATGCCCGTCCTCCCGTGGATCACAGACACAGAGGAGAACATCCTCAACATCGTCCGGCTGGCCCACGACAACGGCGCAAAATACATCTACCCCGCCTTCGGCGTAACGCTCCGGGCAGGGCAGAGAGAGTATTTCTATCAACAACTAGCCAAACAATTTCCCGGCCTCCGCGAACAATACGCCAAACGCTTTGGCGACCGCTACTCCTGTGCCAGCCCCCACGCAAAACAACTCCACGAACGCTTCGCCGAGGAATGCCAAAAACGAGGCCTCCGCTATAAGATGCCAAGCATCACCGAGGACTACAAGCGTCCCTATAAGCCGCCGCAGATTACGTTTTTTTAAGGAGAGGGACAGTCGCATGATAAAACAAATCCACGGCAATTTATACAGACTCCAGGTAGACCTCCCTGGTAATCCCTTGAAGTGGCTCAACAGCTATGTCATCGTGTCCCCACAGCGCAGTCTAATCATTGACACCGGCTTTAATCGCCCCGAATGTCTGGACACCTTGCGCAGAGGCATCAGAGAGCTGGGGCTCGACATGGACAAAACCGATGTTCTAGCCACCCACGTCCATGCGGACCACACAGGTCTCATTTCACAGACTATCTCCGCAGACTCCAAGGTCTACATGGGACACGCGGACGCGGAGATATTCCGAAACGTCATGTCCGCCGGCGACACGCAGTGGTGGAATGACGGGGAAAGCAGATTTCGCCAAGAGGGCTACCCGGAGGAAAAATTGACCGAGACGCGCCTCGCTAACCCAGCTCGAAAATTCATCTCCGAAGGCCTGTTCGAAGTCACCTCCCTCCACGACGGCGACATACTGCGCTACGGCGAATGGACTTGGGAAGTCGTCTCAACCCCGGGCCACACCCCAGGGCACATCTGCCTGTATGAACGCCAACACAACATCCTCTTCACCGGCGACCACCTCCTGTTCGACATCACTCCTAACATCGCGTGGTGGCGAGAACTGGAGGACCCGCTCAGTCACTATTTCGCAAGCCTGCACAAAATCTCTAGCCTCAACGTGAATACCGTACTGACAGGACACAGGCAGAACGAAGGCACGCTCGAAAAACGGATTCCGGAACTGCTCAAACACCACGAAGAGCGACTTGATGACGTTCTGAACATCGTACAGGAAAACCCGTATAGTACTGGCTACGAAATCGCCTCTAAAATGCACTGGTCGATCCGCGCCAAAAGCTGGGCCGACTTCCCGCCCGGCCAGCGATGGTTCGCCGTAGGAGAAGCAATTTCACACATTGACCATCTGGTGTTGCAGGGGAGATTACAACGACACAGCAAAGACGGGGTCCATACCTACGCCCTTTGATGTGCTTTGTATTCTTCTCCATAGGGATATTTCTATTGGCCTGGCGGGTCAAGCGCTTCATGTCGCCGAAGGCGACCTGCTTTTTGTGTTGACAAAAAGTAGGCAAAAAAGCGATTTAAGAGAAACCGAATGGTTTCTCTTAAAAATCTCTTCCTTTTGACTTTTATCCGTGCGTACAAAATTCCGTGGTTCCGCCTCGTCCGGCGGAACCATTGGCCTTGAATGCCCACAAACCAAACGTCAAAACGGGGGCGTCAGGCAGGGGGAAAAGCCATCTGACGCGCATTTTTTTGCATACTTTTTGGGCAAGAGTCGCCTCGGCGAAACGAGCGCAACGAGCCGCAGGCTCATTTAAAAACAGAAAAAACCACTGGTAGGAGGCACCTACACCCCAACCACATGCAAAAGCCCCTTGGCCCGCTCGGCCTTCTCCAAAGCCCCTTCCACGGTGTAATCCACCACCGTAAAATGCCCCATTTTCCGATTGAGCGCAGATGTTTCCTTGCCATAGAGATGCACCTTCACACATGGATCCTGATACGCCTCCATCAGCCCATGGAGCTCCGTCACCCCATCGCTCTCGCCGAGCAGATTGACCATGACCGTAGGATTACGCAATTCCACACAGCCAAAGGGCAGTCCCACAATCGCCCGGATGTGGTTCTCAAACTGATTCGCAAGGCACCCTTCAATCGTATAATGTCCCGAGTTATGCGGACGCGGCGCGACCTCGTTGACCGAGACGGAGCCATCCCTGCACACAAACATCTCCGCACAGAAGGTCCCAACGCCTTGGAAGACCTCCATCACACGGCTCGCGATTTCCGTGGCCTTCGTCACCGCCTCATCCGGCACGCGGGCCGGGACGATGGTCGTGTCAAGAATGCTGTTTCTGTGGTGATTCTCCGCCGCCGGATAGATCACGCGGCTCCCGTCGATCCCGCGCGAGGCGATGATGGAAATTTCGCGTTCGAAATCGCAGAACTCTTCTACCATAACCTGTCTCGTGCCGCCGCCGAGAGACTGGAAGGCAGATTCCGCCTCGGATTCGTCCCGGATGAGGGCGTTGCCCTTGCCGTCATACCCGCCGAGGGTGGCTTTGAGCATGAGGGGATAGCCAAAGTTGGCGGCATTGCCCCAATGCTTGATGTCTGCGACGCTTTCGACGAGCGCAAAGCGCGGCACAGGGACGCCAGCAGCCTCTAGGGCCTGATTCTGGGTATATTTGTTCTGGATCGTCTTGAGGCTAGAGACGGAAGGGTAGATCGTATGGCCCTGTTGTTCCAAGGCCTCCAGCACAGGGGCGTGGATGTGTTCGAATTCGTAGGTGATGACATCTACCAACTTGGCGAGCTCGACATAAGCCGCGGGATCGTCAAAAGCGCCGACGATTTGATGGTCGCTGATGCTGCTGGAGGGGCAGTTGGGGGTGGGGTCTAGGGTGACCACGTAAAAGCCAAGACGTTTGGCTTCCAAAATCATCATTTTTCCCAGTTGACCGCCGCCGATGATGCCGATTCTCTTTTTCATAGAAATCCTCGCTCTATTCATAAATTTTTTATGCTCGACTGCCCAAAACGGGGCAATAATGGAACAAAAATGGGGCGATTTTACCCCACAATAAACTTCGTCAAATCCAAGGGTGCGACGGACGTGCCGTTTTGATAAGCGCGCATACAGCCGCCGGAGATTTCGTCGATGAGCATGATCTCGCCGTCCCGGTTTTTGCCAAATTCGAATTTAATATCATGCAAGCGCAAGCCCTTCGCCGCCAGATCGTCCGCGACGAGTTTGGTGATGGCGCGGGTGAGGGTGTAGCAGGTCTCGTACTCTTCAGCGGTGAGGAGGCCGAGGGCGAGGAGGGCGTCTTTCGTGATGGGCGGGTCGCCGCGCTCATCGTCTTTGAGGGTGACTTCGACCAGATAGTCGAGGTCTGTGCCCGGCTGTATATATGCGCCGTAGCGGCGGACGAAGCTGCCGTCTGCGACGGGGCGGCAGATGAATTCGAGGCCTTTGCCGAAGACGGTTGCGGGGCGGACGGTCATGGTCACTTCGTCGATGTCGGCTTTGATAAAGTGGTGGGGGATGCCGGCGGCGGTGAGTTTGTCGAAGAAATACCGCGTGAGGCGGAGGGATTCGCGACCAAGGCCAAGGATGCTAAGACCGACGGTGTTTTCGCCGGGATCGAACACGCCGTTTTTGCCGGTGGCGTCGTCTTTGAGTTTGAGGGTATACGTTCCGTCTGGGTTTTCGTAGACGTCTTTTGTCTTGCCAGAATAAAGGAGGGTCATCTTATTTTCCCTCCATTTCTAGGAGGTATTGTTCGTAGCCGAGCCTGTCCAGCCGGTTGACTTTGCCGAGGACGAGGTCGTTTAGAACGCGTTTGTAATCAGCGAGACGGTCGGCGAGAACGGGGTCGGTGATGGCGAGGATGGAGGTTGCGAGGATTCCGGCGTTCGTTGCTCCGTTGATCGCCATAGTCGCCACGGGGATGCCGGGGGGCATTTGGACGATGGAGTGGAGTGAGTCGACACCGCCGAGGGCTTTGGTCTGGACAGGGACACCGATCACCGGCAGGGTGGTCAGCGAGGCGGCCATACCGGGTAGGTGGGCCGCGCCCCCGGCTCCGGCGATGATGACGCCGAGGCCTCTTTCTTTTGCGGTGGTGGCATATTCGTAGAGCCGATCCGGTGTGCGGTGTGCGGAGACGACGGTGAGTTCGAACGCGACATCCATCTCCCGCAGAAAATCAGCCGCGCCGCGCATAACGGGCAGGTCTGAATCGCTTCCCATGATGATCCCGACTTTCATCCTAGAATCCCCCTCTGTGAAGTGTTGGTATGATTATAACATAGAATGTTCAATTAGTCTTTACACAGCATGACCAAAAGTTTCCCTGAGGAGAGGCGGATGTTTGCTGTCTCTGTAAGGAGTACATTGCTGACGCCGCGTCCGTGGCCGACGTATAGGGTGGCATCCTGAAGCGGGTAGGCGAGGTTTTTTGTGGTCACACCGATGCAGGGGGTGAGAGGGATGAGGGATAGGAGGGCTCCCGGGGCGCCGATGATCTCAATTGCTGAATTGGTGATCCAGATGCGGTTGTGTTCGTCTATCATCTCGCCATGCTCGCCTTGATCGAGGAGGTCGGAGAGGCGCAGGATGTTGGTCAGTGTATGGTCCATCCGGGTGCCGATAGTGCCGAGGAAGAGGAAGTCGCGAATGCCTTGGGCGCGGGCCCAATTGACGGCAAATTCAGTGTCGGTATAATCGTTCTCCCGGGGGATGCGAAGCGTTTCGATGTCTGCGGGGGGGTGGTCCAGAGAATCAAAGTCTCCGAGGAGTATGCGGGGGCGGAGACATAGGGCCTCTGCGTGGCGATAGCCGCTGTCTGCCGCGATGATGACATCGTCTGGGCGCAGGAATTGTTGGAAATAGGTATAGTCGGTCATGGCGCCGCCGCTGAGGATGGTAGCTCGCATTCGGAGATCACGCCCTTTCTTTGACAATAGCAGTATACCACCATCCGGGTCGATTGACAAAGGGAATCCTTTGCGCCATACTAATCGTAGGGGCGAATTGTATTCGTCTGGATCCGAAACGGGTGAACACAGTTCGTCCCTACATGAGAAAAAGAGGGGCCGAGATGGCGAAACGAGCGTATTACGAGGAAATGGAACAAATGATTGCTACTACGCAGCCGGGGAGCACGCTGTTGCTTCATAGCTGTTGTGGGCCGTGCTCGACTGTCGCGTTAGAGCGGTTGGGGGGACATTTTGCGGTGACGCTTTACTTCTACAATCCGAATATTCTCCCGGAGGACGAGTATCAGCGGCGGGTGGAGACGCAGAAGTTGGTTGTGGAGGGGATACCGACGCGCTATCCGGTGACATTACTGGAAGGTCCCTATGATGTGGCGGCTTTTGTGGCGGCGACTAGGGGTTTGGAGGCCGAGCCTGAGGGCGGGGCACGGTGTGTGAACTGCTTTACCTTCCGCTTGGAAGAGGCCGCCCGGCTCGCGCAACAGCAGGGCTTCGACTATTTCGGCACCACGCTCACCACAGGACCGATGAAGGACGCGGAACTGCTCAATGGGATAGGGGAGGCTGTGAGCGTGCGGTATGGCGTGGCCCATCTCCCGGCGGATTTCAAGAAGGTGGGCGGGCATCAGCGGAGTGTGGCCTTGTCGGAAGAGCTGGGGCTCTATCGGCAGAGGTATTGCGGGTGTAAACCCACTGCGTAGGGGCGGCCATTGGCCGTCCGCGGACGCGCAATGCGCGTCCCAACAAAGAAGCCCCCGTCATTGACGGGGGCTTCTTTGCTATTCCTCAACCATATAACTGATGAAAATTCGAAACGATCTGGGCTACGCTGGCTCTGTCGCTATGCCCAAAGGGGTTAAAGTTGCCGCCGGGGAGGCCCTGTAGGATTCCGGCGCGGTGTAGAGCTGTTACGCCGGGCAGCGCCCAGGGGGAGACGGTGTCTAGGTCGGGGAAGGGTGGGAAGTCGTTCTGCTGGAGAGAGATGTTCATCACCGTGATATAGCGATAGAGCAGGGTGGTCATCTCTTGGCGGGTGATGGTCTGGTTGGGGCTGAACAGACCTTCGCCGGTGCCTGTGGTGACGTTGTTGGTATTGGCCCATTCCGCATAGGGCGCATAGAAGGCGCCGGGGGCGACGTCTGTGAAGGTGCGCCGTTGGGCGTCGATGTGGTCTCGGAAGACATAGGCTGTCTGGCCTGCGTGGTGGACGCGGTACCAGTCTCCCACGTGGCCGATGATTTGCACGGTATCCCCTCTACGGGCTTGTGCGAGGACGCCGTGGCCCGTGCTGGGACCGCGCCGGATGTTGACTGTAGTTCCGGTCACTGTGCCGGGGAAGGCCCAGTCTTCCGCGCGGACGCCGGCCATACGGGCGAGGATGGTGACGAACATGCCGCGTGTGGTGGTGACGTTGGGGGAGAAGTGGGTTGGAGAGATGCCGCGCATGAGGTCTTGCTGGAAGACGTGAAACACGGCGTCGTGGAACCAGTCGTCCTCGTTTACATCGAGGAAGGGGTTGTTGCTGCGGGTGAATTGGACTTCGATTCTGGCATCTGTGGTGACGTTCGAGAAGGTCCATTCGGAGACGAGGCCAACATCTGTGCCGTTAATCAGCACGCGGGAGATGCTGTAGCCCTGGCGGGCGTGGATGACGAAACGTTGGTCATAACCGACTGGCACGGGGGTCAGGCCGCCGGGGCTGATGACGCCGCCGGATCCGGCTACGGTTGTGATGATGTGCCGTTGCCCGTCTTCCACGTTGACGACGGGAGAGGGGGTGAAAGGGACGTCTCCATCGGCCAGGAAGTTACTGCGATAGAGGTGGAAGCCTCTACCAAAGGTTCTGTCTACAAGGTTTTGCAGGCCGCCGTCTGTGCCGCCCGCGCCGAAGCGGCGGTGGAAGGGCAGAGGGACGTCTTGCTCCATGGTTTCGATCGCCACGAGGTTGCCGGCGGCGTCAAACTCTACCGCTGTGACGAGGAGGTTATGGTGCGGGGCGTTGAACACGTCTCCCACTTCAACGGCGTAGATACTCTGCGTAATCCGGTGCGCGTAGGTGGGGAAGGTGCCGGTATGGGTGCGGCGAGGTTGGTTCAGGGCCCAGGACACGAAAGAGGAGCAGTCTGATCCATAAAAGGGGCCAATATTGGCGTGGGTGCCGATGTAGGAGAAACTGGTGTACATGGGGCTGTTGATGTCCTTCACGGCGTTGATGAACCGCTCCAAAGAAGCGCCCCAGGGGATATAGCGGCCTTGGTTGATCGGTTGGGCGTAAGGGATGCCGATGTAGGTGTTGCCAGCCCGGAAGGTATAGGTTCCGCGCCAGCCGACGATGTCTTCCAGCGGAGTCCAGCGGATTTCCAGTTGTTGGCGGGCGCGGCGCACGATGTTTTGCTGTGCCTGGCTGAGCGGGAGGCTGTAGGTGGTTATGGCGGGGGCCGCGTTGAGCGGGAGGATGTGGGGTACGCCTGCCGGGGTTGCCGAGAATAACTGGAGGTCGTTGTTGATACGGGGTTGATAGGCTGTGAGCGTAATGGCACCGATGAAGAGGTTTCTAAAGTTCGCCTCGAAATTTTCCGTGCCTCGGCGGACAATCAGGGCGTCGTCTTCTGTGAAAAAGCGGGAGACTCCGGCTTCGATCAGTCGATCGTCTGCGTATAGGCGGTAGTCGCCCAGTTGGCCTGTGGCGTAGATGGTGCCGTAGGGGGTGGGGATGAAGCCGACGACAGGGTAGACGGCATTGTCGATAGTAGTCGCGTGGGTCGTTCGGTTTATCCGGTGTACGCGGCCTTCGGATAGGAGGAGCACCATGCCGTCGGAGACGATGTAAAGTTGGTCAATTGCGGTGTCCCAGGTGAGGACGGTTGTGGTTGCGCCGGAGGTTAGATCGAAGCGGTGTAGGATAGTTGGGCCGTCCCCGGTGGTGAAATAGAGGCCGCCGTGGAGGACGTTGAGGTGGCGGCCGGCTTCGTTCGTGAGCAAAGTGTCGTTGGCGTAGATGCCGGTGTGGTCTGCCCAGAAGAAGGTGCCGTTGTAAGAAACCATCGTCCCGCCGTGGAGGCTGTTTGTGGGGGTGTTGCCCAGGGCGAATGGCTCCGCGGGCTGAGCAAAAGCCGCGACAGGGATTGCGGTGAATAGGAGTAGTGTCGTGAGGGCAAGCGTGAGCAGTTTTCGTGGTTTTAACATGCAGGTGGCCTTCTTTCAGGAGTCGTCCATAAAACGTGCGGACGTGTGGGGTTGCTATTTGTCTGTGCTGTCGCGGTTGGTGCCGTGTGTCATGTAGTAGTTGAGAGTAAGTAGGCTGTCGGAGAAGGGGAGATTCTCTACGACAACGTTGGGGTTGGAGACGGTGAGGTCTACGTTTGTAAAATTCCAGAGGCCGCGCACGCCGGCGGCGATCAGTTGTTCGGCGATTGCGTCGGCGCTGTTGCTGGACATGGTGAGTACTGCGATGTCGGGCGGTGCGCTCTGGAGGTCCGTTGCCAGCTGGTTCATATGGCGAATGGCGACGGGGCCGATCTGCTCGCCGATGAGATTCTCTGCGAGGTCATAGGCGCCTGTGAGGCGGAAGCCGTATTGCTGGAAGGGGAATTTGCCGATGATTGCCCGGCCCAGATTGCCAGCGCCGATGACAATGGCTGTCCGCTCGTGGCGAATACCTAGGATATCAGAGACTTCTTTGATGAGCATGTCTACATTATAGCCATAGCCCTGCTGCCCGAATCCGCCGAAGCAGGAGAGGTCCTGCCGGATTTGAGAGGCGGTGATGCCCATGAGCTGCCCGAGTTCTCCGGAGGAGATGCGGACCACGTTTCGGACACGGAGCTCTTCGAGATATCGCAAATACCGGGGCAGACGCAAAACGACGTTGTGGCTGACCTTGTTTTTAGGCATGAAATGGCGCGCCTCCTGTTTCTGTAGAAAGTTGCCGTTTTTTGGACTATCGCAGATATTATAGCATGATTTGGGGCAGAATATCAATACCATGTATTGACAAACAAAATCCTATAGTATAGAGTGAAGGTTATCAAAAAAATAGACATGCTGGGGCCTCATACCCCCAGCATGTTGGTGTATTTATCGCTCGATCAGCGGGTGTCTGAGGGCCAAGCAGGAGTAGAGGCTCTACGGGGTTCGCCTCATAAGGAGGGAAACTATAATATGTCACGTTTCGTTTATGCGGATAACGCCGCCACGACAAAACTGTCCCAAACTGCGCTGGACGCTATGCTGCCTTGGCTCGCGGAGGGGTATGGGAATCCGTCCAGTGTCTATCGGCTGGGCCGGGAGGCGCGTCGTGCGCTGGACCAGGCCAGAGATCAAGTTGCCGCTGCGCTAGGTGCAAAATCGGAGGAGATCCTCTTCACCGGTACCGGCACCGAGGCGGACAACTGGGCGATTCGTTCGGTTGCCGAGAGTAAAAAGGAGAAGGGCCGTCATATTATCTCCTGTGCCATTGAACACCACGCGGTTTCGCATACCTTGGAAGATTTGGCGAAACAGGGTTTTGAAATCGAGTATTTGCCGGTGGATGAATGTGGACGAGTCTCGGTAGAGGCCTTGGACGCCGCCATTCGGGAGGATACGATCCTCGTTACGATCATGTTTGCCAACAATGAGATCGGGACGATCCAGCCTATCGCTGAGATTGGGGCTTTGGCACGGGCGCGTGGGGTGTTGTTTCACACCGACGCGGTACAAGCCGTGGGCCATGTGCCGGTGGATGTGGCGGTGATGAACATTGATTTGCTCAGCCTCTCCGGGCATAAGTTCCGCGGCCCGAAGGGTGTGGGGGCTCTGTATGTGAAAAAGGGGATCAAGCTCCCCAATTTCCTCACCGGAGGCGGGCAGGAAAAGGGCCGCCGGGCTGGGACGGAGAATGTCGCCGGTATCGTCGGCATGGCTGCGGCGCTGACAGAGGCGGTTCAGCATATGGATGAGGAGCGCGCAAAAATTACAGCCCTACGGGACAAGCTGATCCAAGGGATGACGGCGATTCCCGCTGTCAAACTCACGGGGGACCCGGTGAATCGCTTGCCGGGCAACGCGAGTTTTGTGGTGGAGTGCGTCGAAGGGGAAGCGATGATTTTGATGCTGGACGCGGTGGGCATTGCCGCTTCGTCTGGCTCGGCCTGTTCGTCTGGCGCACTGGACCCGTCTCATGTGCTTCTCGCCATCGGCTTGCCGCATGAGATTGCCCATGGGTCTGTGCGTCTCAGTTTGGGAGAAGAGAGTACGGAAGATGATGTGGACTATATCTTAGAGAAGTTCCCCGGCATCATCGCGAAACTCCGGGCGATGTCGCCTCTGTGGGAGGCAAAATCTTGATGACAGTGACAGAGTTCAAACAGGAAATTCAGAAACTGAAGGAAGCCACCGGCGCTTTGATCCTTGCCCACTATTACCAGACCTTAGACGTCCAAGACGTGGCGGACGTGGTGGGAGACTCTTACGAGATGGCCAAGCAGGCCAGAGACGCGGAGCAGTCGACGATCGTCGTCTGCGGTGTCCGGTTCATGGCGGAGAGCGCGAAGATTTTGAGCCCGGAGAAAACCATTTTGCTCCCCGCGCCGGACGCGGGCTGTCCGATGGCGGATATGGTGGATGCGGACGATGTGCTGGCGCTTCGGGAGAAGCATCCGAACGCGGTTGTTATGTGCTATGTGAATTCTTCGGCGGCGGTGAAGGCTGTGTCGGATATCTGCTGTACCTCCTCGTCCGCTGTGCGGATCGCGCGGGCATTGGATGCGGATGAGATTATCTTTGTGCCGGACCGGAATCTGGGCCGCTATGTGGCCGAGCATGTGCCGGAGAAGCAGATTCACCTTCACCCCGGGTTTTGCCCGATTCATGACAGGGTGACAGTGGAGCAGGTGCAGAAGGCGAAAGAGCGGTATCCGAACGCGCTGTTCGTGGCGCACCCGGAGTGCCGCGGGCCGGTTTTGGCTCTGGCGGACTTCATCGGCAGTACGGCGCAGATGATAGACTTTGTCCGGAAAACAGAGGCGAAAGAGATCATCCTCGGCACGGAGTTGGGTGTCTTAGAACTGGTGCAGCGGGAGATGCCGGAGAAGAAGATCTTGTCAGTCGCGGCGGGATTTGTTTGCCCGAATATGAAGAAGACGACCCTGCAAGACGTATATAACACCCTGGCGACAGGGGCGCACGAGATACACCTGACGAAGGAAGAAATTCATGCGGCAAAGGCTCCGCTGGACCGCATGATCGCACTGTAAACAAAAGAGAGAACACGGATAAGGAGACCCGAGCTTATGTATTCAGAAAAAGTGATGGACCACTTTGCCAATCCCCGTAATGTGGGAGAGTTGGAGGGCGCGAACGCCATCGGAGAAGTGGGCAACCCCAAGTGTGGGGATATTATGAAGATCTATCTGCGTATTGAGAACGATGTGATCGTCGATGCGAGCTTCAAAACATTCGGCTGCGGTGCGGCGATCGCGACGAGTTCGATTTCGACGGAGCTGGTGAAGGGCAAGACGATAGAGGAGGCGCTCAATATTTCCAACAGTGTTGTAACCGATGCGCTGGACGGTCTGCCGAAGGAGAAGCTGCACTGCTCTGTCCTCGTCGAGGCTGGGATCCGCTCCGCGATTGCGGATTACTACAAGCGGCAGGGGATTGACCCAGAGCCGATTGTGGGTTGCGGGTATGACTGTGACAGTTGTCACGGGCACTAGAGAATAGAAAAGAACAGACCCTTGTCGATCTGAACTCGACAAGGGTCTGTTTTTTGTTTGGGCTGCTGTCTAGCTCGGAGTTGCGCCAGAAGAGGAGTTCCGCTTTTGGGCGACGAGGACAAGGATGACTAGGCCGACAACACCAGTAAGAAGAACCGCCATGATGATGAAAAGCATAGGTCCTGGTCCGGCGCTCAGTTCGCCCGGCACTGCTTCGAATAGCCGGATGTCGATGGTTGAGTAGGTCACGGAATCTGTAATGGTTGCTTGCGCGATCTCTAGGTCTCGGATAGATCGGCGTACTTCATTCAGTCTGTCTAACAGGGCGGCGCGCGCGTCCTCTGTGGCTTCCTCCAAGAGCATGAACAGGTGGGCTTCCTGTTCGCGCAATTCGTCTAATCCCCAGACATTTTCTTGGTATTGCGCGGTTCGTTCGTGCATTTCTTGCTGCAAAGCGCGTATGTTGAAGTTGTTTTCGATTACGACGATGAACTCCGGAAGCTGTTCTGTCGGGACGCGAAATCGAAATGTCGCGCTGCGCGTTGGCGAGGGATTGCGGAGGTCATAGCCCTCGATTTGCGCGCTGATGATATATCCGCCCGTGTCGGCTACCGTATTGTGGAGGATACGCATGCCCGGCAGAAAGTCGGCGGTTTGCAGGGTCATGGTGACAGAGTAGACCAGTCTTCTGTCGCCCGCTTGGGAGGGAGTCAGGGTTGGGAATCGGAAATAGTCGCTCTCGGCGGCCGGGGCAGAGTCTTGCATTGTAGCGCGTAGCGTGAAATCGAGTTCGGCGCTTTCCGGAGCCGAGGGTGCGGAAGCCGCTTGTTCTCCGCCGCCTGACGCCGGGGCGGGGGTGGGTGCGGGTGTAGGAGCGGCGCTGCCGCAGGCGGTGAGGGAAAGTACGAGCAAAAGGAAAAGTGCAGTTAGGAAGACTCTCTTTCTCATCATAAAGGACCCCTTTCTTGGAACTGCTTTGCCTGTCAGACGCGCCTGGATGCGACTTTGTTCCATCGAAAAACGGAAATAATTTGTATGATCTGTCCATCACACAAAGAACCCTCTCGCCAATGGGCGAGAGGGTTCTGGTTACACATCGACTAGAATAATCCGCTGATTTTGCCGGAGCTATCCACATCAATCTTCTCCGCGCTGGGGATTTTTGGGAGGCCCGGCAGGGTCATGATATCTCCGGCGAGGGCGACGATGAAGCCCGCGCCCGCGGAGACTTTCAGGGTGCGCACGGTGATGGTGAATCCCTCCGGCGCACAGCGCAGATTCAGGTCTTCCGAGAAGCTGTATTGCGTCTTCGCCACGCAGATCGGCAGTTTACCGAAGCCGAGGGCCTCGAGTTGCTCCGCCTGCTTTTTGGCGGCGGCAGTGAGGCTGACACCAGCACCTCGGTAGATGCGGCGAACAATGGCGTTAAGCTTGTCTTCGATGGATAGGTCGAGGTCGTAGACGTAGTTTAGTGTGCTTTCTGTCTCGCAGAGGCGGACGACTTCTTTGGCGAGGGCTTCGCCGCCGAGGCCGCCTTTGCTGTGGACCTCAGACAGGGCCACGTTGACGCCGAGGGCGCGGCAGCGTTCTTCGACGAGGGCGATTTCTTCCGGCGTGTCTGTCGGGAAGCGATTGATGGCAACGACTGCGGGCAGGCCAAAGACTTTTGTAATGTTCTCGACGTGGCGCAGAAGGTTGGGCAGGCCGAGGTCGAGGGCCCCTGTATCGGGTGTGCCAAGGTCGGCTTTGGCTACGCCGCCGTGGTGCTTGAGGGCGCGAATAGAGGCGACGATGACGACCGCGTCCGGCTTGAGGCCGGAGACGCGGCATTTGATGTCGAGAAACTTCTCCGCGCCGAGATCTGCGCCGAATCCGGCTTCGGTAACGGCGTAGTCGCCGAGTTTGAGGGCCATGCGGGTTGCGGTGAGGGAATTACAGCCGTGGGCGATGTTGGCGAAAGGGCCGCCGTGGAGGATGGCCGGGGTGCCTTCCAGGGTTTGGACGAGGTTGGGTTTGAGCGCGTCTTTGAGGAGCGCCGCCATCGCGCCGTGGGCCTTGAGGTCGGAAGCGGTGACGGGTTTGTCGTCATAGGTGTAGGCCACGATCATGCGGCCGAGGCGGGATTTGAGGTCGGTGATGTCGTCCGCGAGACAGAGGACGGCCATGACTTCGGAGGCGACGGTGATGTCGAAACCGTCTTCGCGGGGGACGCCGTTGGCTTTACCGCCGAGGCCGTCGGTGATGAAGCGGAGTTGTCTGTCGTTCATGTCTACCGCGCGTTTCCAGACGATGCGGCGGATGTCGATGCCGAGTTCGTTGCCTTGGTGGATGTGGTTGTCCAGCATGGCGGCGAGGAGGTTATTTGCTGCGCTGATGGCATGAAAGTCGCCGGTGAAGTGGAGGTTGATGTCTTCCATTGGAACGACTTGGGCGTGGCCGCCGCCGGCGGCGCCGCCTTTGACGCCGAATACGGGGCCGAGAGACGGCTCACGCAACGCGACGATGGAATTTTTGCCGATGGCGCGGAGCGCGTCCGAGAGGCCGACGGTTGTGGTGGTTTTGCCTTCGCCCGCCGGGGTGGGGTTGATGGCGGTGACGAGGACGAGTTTGCCATCGGGCGTGGCGGCATGGTCGGTGAGGTAGCTGTAGTCGATTTTGGCTTTGTAGTTGCCGTATTGCTCAATGTACTGTTCGGCTATCCCGGCTTTTGCCGCGATGTCGCGGATGTGCTCTAGGGTAGCTGCTTGGGCGATTTCGATATCAGATTTGAATGACATGGTGGAGCCTCCTTTTGTTTTGTGGGGGTGGGCAGAAAATGCTTATACTGCGGTGAATAATGGGGCGCTATCAGTCCTTCATTTTTGAACCAAAGTATACTAGGCCAACGGTGCCAAAAATTATTTTGGCACCTGAAAAAACATAAAGTCCTGTCATATTCGGATAAAGTATCTCGTGGGAAAAACTTACTGGGTTGGCGGTCAAATATACTAAGAACAGATTAGGCAAAACAGAAGAAACTAAGAGAGAAAAAGCTAAAGTTATACATCCCAAAACCAAAATAATTCCGGAGAAAATCATTGCTACCTTTTTCATCCTTATGACCTCCTATTATAAATTCGCTGCATTGCCGTGATTACTCCAACAAATGATTCTCCAATATCTGTCTGTTATAATCAAAGTGTTCGAGTTTTAGATAATACTCCGCGCAGTCGATCAGGGCTTTGGCGGGGGCGAGGCCGATTAGTTCGCTGCCGATGATTTGGACGCCCCAGCGCGCGGCTTCGAAGCGGACGGCTTCGAATACGCGGTAGATCGGGGTAGCCTCGTGGTTGACTAGGTTCATGGACACTTGGGCGATGTTGCGGTCTTCCAGCAGGATGCCGATGGCTTTGCAATATTGGTAGCCGCCGGAGGAGCCGCGGATGGCTTTGGCGATAGCTTTTGCGATATCCAGATTATCCGTATTTAGATTGATGTTGAACGCTACCAGGGGCGGGCGGGCTCCCACGGCGGTGACGCCGGCGGTCGGGTGGATGTGCGGGGTGCCGAAATCTGGGGACCAGTTCGGGTGTTGCAGTTTTTCGGGCATACCTTCGAATTCACCCCGACGGACATTTGCCAGATTTTCGCATTCTGGCCGGATAGCGGACCGCTCATAGAGGAAGATGGGGATGCCGAGTTCATCGTAAATCCGCCTTGCGACGGATTTGGAGATTGCCACGCACGCGTCCATGGTGATGCCTTTGATCGGGACAAAGGGGATGACGTCGCAGGCGCCCATGCGGGGGTGCTCGCCGGATTGGCGGGTCATGTCTATCGTCTCGCTCGCTGTTTTACAGAGTTGGAATGCGGCTTCTGCGATGCCTAGAGGGTCGCCGATGAGAGTGAAGACGCTGCGATTGTGGTTGACATCTGCGGAATAGTCAAGCAGTGTGACGCCGGGAACGCGCCGCGCGGTATGTGCCAACGCCTCGATCACCGCCGGATCTCGGCCTTCGCTGAAATTGGGGATGCACTCGACAATTTGTGCCATAGGCGGCCTCCTCGCAGTCGGTATTGTCACATGATATCAACTGCGAGGTCGCTTGGCAAGGGGGAAGAGGAAAAGTTCGATAAAATCCGGCATCAATTGCTTTTCAGCACGGCTTGTGATATATTTCCAAGAGGAAACGCAGGGGACGCTGTCCGCGGCGTCCCGTCAAAATAGGAGGAGACACCATGCTAGACCTCGTAATCAGCAATATCACCCTCAGAACCCCGGAAGGAAAAGGGCCCAGGTGCGGCAAAGAACAGGGCAATATTCTGGCCCTGGACAACGCCGCGATTGGCATACAGGACGGCATCATCGCCTACGTCGGCTCGACAGCAAAGGCGCCTCGGGCGAAGGAGACGCTGGATATCGGCGGCCGCCTCGTTACGCCGGGGCTGGTGGATGCGCACACCCATCTCGGATTCGGGGGTTGGCAGAGTGGGGAAGATGGGATTTTGTCTGTGGTAAAGCGCATGCGGGCCATGCCGGAGACGGAGCTTGTGGAACGGACCCTTCAGTTTGCGGAGGAGCAGTTCTCGCTTGGGGTCACCACTTCTGAGGCCAAGAGCGGATACGGTCTTTCCACAAAAGACGAACTCAAACAGCTTCGCGTTTTGCGGAAGGTGAACGAGCGGGGGCCTGTGGATATCGTCTCCACCTTTTTCGGCGCCCAAGCTCTGCCACCGGAATATAAGGCGAATCGTGCGGAATATATCCGGATGCTCTGTGAGGAGATGCTGCCCCGCGTGAAGGAAGAGGGGCTGGCAGAATTTTGCGATATTACCTGCGACACGGATGCGTTTACCACAGAAGAAACCCGCGAGATTCTTACGGCGGCGAAAGACCTTGGATTTCAGTTGAAAGCGAACGTGGATGCGGTCGATTGTCTCGGTGGGGCGCAGGTCGCGGCTTTGCTTGGGGCGGTTTCGGTGGATTACTTGATTGTGAGCGACAAGGCGGCGGTCAATGCCTTGGCCCGGAGAGGGGTTGTCGGGGTATTGCTTCCGACGACCAGCTTCTATCTCAACAGGCCTTATGCCCCGGCGCGGGATATGTTGCATGCGGGGATGGCGATTGCCGTCGGCTCGGATTTTAATCCGGTATCGAGCCCCAGCCTGAATCTGCCCTTTGCCATGACGTTGGCCACGCGGAAATATGGGCTTACCCCGGAAGAGACGCTCACCGCAGTCACCCTAAACGCCGCCGCCGCGCTAGACCGTGCGGAGAGCGTCGGCAGCCTGGAAGTCGGCAAGCGGGCGGATATTGTGATCTGGGAGGCGGATTCGCTGGACTATCTATGCGCGCGGTTCGGGTCGAACTTGGTACATACGGTGGTGAAGAATGGGAAGTTGGCGTAGGAGAGCATTGCTCCGCAGCACTCTACTACTTTTTTCGAAACAAGACATGACGCTGCCGCGTTTTATGTGTTATGGTTATAGAAAATACAGGAGAGATAAACATGAAAAATAAAATGAGCAGGGCATGGATTTTGCTTGGGGTAAATGATTTTGTAAAGGCAAGAAATTTCTATGAAACAGTTCTGGAGCAGGAAGTAGAAGAAGTGATTGGCGACGACCACATCAACTACAAAAGCGGCATGGCTTTGCAACGTGACTACAAAAGTATTGTCGAAGGCTCGAAAGACTTTGCCGCCACGCCAACCGGCGCAAAGTTAGAAGTGAAGGCTAAGGCAAATAACTATCAACTGGCATTTGAGGTTGAAGATATTGATTATTGGCAAGCGAAGATAAAAGCGTCCGGCGTTGAGATGATTCACGATGTACATGAATACATTTGGGGACAGCGGGTGATTCGCTTCTACGACCCTGATGGGCATATTATTGAGCTTGGTGAAGATTTGGAAGTTGTAGCGAAGAGATTCCTTGCTCAAGGACTTACCGCGCAGGAGGTATCTGAGCGGTTTGAGTATTCCTTAGAGTATGTACAACAGCTTTTGAGCGCCAAATAAGCATTTGCTGCAAGCGTACATTGTACAGCAACAACCGATAAAAAGGCCGACGCAATTGCGTCGGCCTTCTCTTTTATATGTACTATGAAGTCGCAGATTCTGCCGGCACATCTTCCCGCGGCAACCGTCGCACGTAAGCGGAAAACCAGATCACCAAAATCACAGACCGGAGCGCCGCGCCCAGGGCGATCGCCCACCAGAGTCCGGCGACGCCGAGGGCGGTGCGGCTGAGAAAATACGCCAGCGGGATGCGGAGGATGTTGCCTATGATCGACGAGACGGACGGGGGAATTGTCTTGCCGAGGCCCCTGAAAATCCCGGCGGCCCAGTATTCCAGGCAGATGAAGACTTGACAGATGCTGTGAATCCGGAGGAAACGGACGCCCTCCGTGATGATGGCTTCATCTGAGAAGAAAAGGGACATCATCTGATACCCGAAGAGCCAGGGGATGGCCATGATGACAAGGCCCCAGAGGACCATGGCGCGCATAGCGAGTTTGGTACCCTGATGGATCCGACTCCAACTGCCGCGCCCGTAGTTTTGGCCCATGAAAGAGGTGAGGGCACTGGAGAAGCCCATGGCGATCATCCAGGAAAAACTCTCAAGCTGGAGCCCGACCCGTTGTACGGCCAAGGCGTCCGCCCCGAAGGCGGCGACGAAGCGGCCAACGACCATGGCGAGCATGGTGAAGGCGGCGGACTCGATGGTGACGGGGAGTGTCCAGCGGAAGATTTGCGCGATACGTTGGGGTTCGGGCTGGACGAACAGGCGGAGGTCAGGGAAGGGGCGGACAGTGAGGTGACGTACGGCCAGTAGGGCCAAAATGACAACGACTGTTTGGGCGATTACCGTAGCCCAAGCGGCGCCGACGAGGCCGAAGTCGAAACGGAAAATGAGAAGCGGGGTGAGGATCATGTTGAGCGTTATGCCGATGCCGTTGGTGACGAAAGGGGTGCGGCTTTTGCCCACGCCGCTGAAAATGCCAGTGATTGCGGAGGAGAGGAAGACGGCGGGCATACCGAAGGCGACGATGCCGAGATAGGTCGCCGCGTCGTAGGCCACGTGCGCTTCCTGGATAGCGAAAATGGCGATGAGGGGGTGGCGGAATAGGTGGATGAGGAGGCCGAATAGGATTCCGGCGATGAGGGCAAGGAAAATGGCGTTTTGCGCGAAGGCCTGGGCGGCCTGGGGGTCTTTGCGGCCCATGTTCTGGGAGACGCCGATCTCGGCGCCCATGCGGCCGATGATGAGAAAGGCGAAGGAGAGCCAGACATACATGCCGGCTGTGCCGACGGAGGCGACGGCGTTTGCGTTGATTTGGCCCAGCCAGAACATGTCGGTCAGGTTGTAGGTCATTTGCAGGAACTGGGTTCCAATCAGGGGGGCGGAGATGCGGACGAGTTTTTGCAGAATGCTGCCTTCGGTGAGATCGTATTTCAGATTTGCGTCCATGCCGGCACACTTCTCCTTTCCCGGGTATTTCCGGAGGGGTTTCGATCATTTTTTTGTCTCGTCCGAAGAAACGACGAATTTCTCCCGAATAGGGGAGTATGATAACGAAAAAGAAAGATTACGCAAGGAGTATTGGGAGGTGCGGAAGATGCATGTCGTAAATAACATATGTAGTGTGGTCTGCCTGCAGGCCTATCGTTTAGACACGGAGAAACTGGGGTTCCACGAGGCGATGATGGGACGTATTCTGGAGCGGGAGCTCCGAATCGCGATTCATGAGGGAGTTACGCAGTTTCGGGTCGGGATGAATATGGGGGCTGACATTTGGGCGGCGCGGCGATTGATTTGGCTGCGGGATACTGTTTTCCCCCAGATTCGGCTCCACTGCTATTTGCCCTGCGAGACGCAGGCCAACCACTGGCCTGAACTCTGGCGCGAACCCTACTTCGATGTCCTCGCCAGGGCGGACAAGGTGTTCACCCTGCAAGGCCGCTATACGCGAGGTTGCCTCGGCAGGCGCAGTCAGGAGATGCTCAAAGGGAGCGGACGGCTCCTCGCCGTACATGACAACGTAGCTGAGGGCTTTTTGGACCAGGCCATCAGCTACGCGGAGACGAAGGGGATTGAGACGATTGTGCTTCGGCCCTTAGAGGGGCCAGATGTACCGACGCGCCTTGGCGATCAGTCGAGGAGCGGGCTTCAGGTAAGTTCGGCGTATTCTGAGGGGTTTTCCAACGGGAGATCAGCCATTAAGAGGGCTTGGTGATAGAGGAGTTCGGCATAGCGCTCGGTTTTGAGTGGTTCTATGCCTCCGGTTTTGCAATCTGCGCGAAATATTGTTCCAGCGCCAGCAAGACGCACTCATCATACCATAGTCCGCTCGATTTTTCAAATCGAGCGAGAGCAAATAAATAGCACCGCGGACGGCGGTGCTATTTCCATCAGAATTTCAAAAAAGGAAAGGCTGGTTATTTGAAAAAATCCAGTCACACAACCTATAATGCGGGAGATATCGAGCAAGACAATGTAGACAGATGCAAGGCGAGTTTACATACTGCGAGCCAATTGAAAACCGATAAATCCAAAAATCTTGCTTGCAGTCTTCATTGCGTTATGCTATAATATGGGTAATTGAATACTGCATGTTTGCAGGGGGACTCTTCGGAGTTGAGAAGGCAAAGCCTGACCCTTTGAACCTGTTGGTTAATACCAGCGTAGGAAGCAAATAAACACCATGAGTTTTGTGGACGCTATCCTGCTAAGGGTAGCGTCCTTTTTTATTTCTAAATTTTTTGGAGGGAACAGCATGAACACAGCACTTAGCATTGCGGGATCGGACTGTAGCGGAGGCGCGGGAATACAGGCAGACCTCAAGACATTTTCGGCACATGGCGTATTTGGCATGACCGCAATCACATCAGTCGTTGCGGAGAATACGTTTCGTGTAACAGACTATCAAGACATTCGCCCCGACATGATTGAAAAGCAAATAGACGATGTGTTCGAGGATATACCACCAGACGCAGTGAAAATCGGTATGCTTTCTTGCCGTGAAACTATGTTGGTGGTGGCGGAAAAACTGCGGCAATGGAAACCGCGTAATATAGTCGTTGATCCTGTCATGTACGCAAAAAACGGCAGCGCCTTAATGGAAGAATCCGCGATCAGCACCTTAATATCAGAAGTGATTCCATTGGCGGATTTGATAACGCCCAATATTCCAGAAGCCGAAAAAATGACAGGAATGGCAATCAAAAATAATGACGACATGAAACACGCGGCAAAACTCATTCATGCAATGGGTTGCCGCGCTGTAGTGGTAAAGGGTGGACACAGCAAGGGTGATCCGATTGATATTTTGTTTGACGGCAATGACTTTTATGAATACCCCGCTTGCCGTGTTAAGACAAAGCACACCCACGGTACAGGTTGTACATTTTCTTCGGCGATTGCTTCAAATCTTGCTCTGGGATTTTCTGTTCACATGGCGGTTGGAAAAGCGAAGGAATACATAAACGCTGCAATCGCAAATGCGCCTAAACTTGGGAAAGGCAACGGCCCAACCCATCATTTTTATCAACTATATAAGAAAGGCGGATTATTATAATGAACACCTTAATATCTGTTTCTATCTACCCAATGAGTGCGGGGGAAACTCTTTCGGCTCATGTTGCGGAGGTTATAAAAGTAATCGAGGCCTCCGGGCTTCCAAGCCGCACAACGTCCATGGCCACAGAAATGGAGGGAGAGTGGGACGATGTGATGAAAGTAGTGAAAGACGCAACATTTGTGCTTGCGAATAAAGGCTTTCGTACAGGCGTTGCATTGAGAGCAGACATCCGTCCAGGGTATATAAACACATTGAAATCGAAAGTCGAAAAGCTAGACAGCATACTGGGCGACAAAAGAGCGTGCGACAATAAAAGAATCGAGGAGTGAAATGCTGAATAAGGAATTTGGAACTCTATTGAATCAAATACGCGAAAGAAAGCCTTTGATTCATCATATTACGAACTATGTGACGGTAAATGATTGTGCGAATATAACGCTTGGAATTGGCGCTTCGCCTGTAATGGCAGATGCGATTGACGAAGCGGCTGATATCACCGCCATCTCAAGTGCGTTGGTTCTTAATATGGGAACACTCAACGAACGCACAATTCCGTCAATGATAGCAGCCGGGAAATCAGCTAATGCAAAGGGCATACCCGTTGTACTGGACCCCGTTGGTGCTGGTGCGTCAAAATTTCGCAATAATACCGCTGAACGCTTGATGACGGAAGTGAAGTTGAGCGTACTCCGGGGGAATATCTCTGAAATTAGGTTTATGGTGGGTTTAGGTGCAGAAACGAGAGGTGTTGACGCTTCCGAGCGTGACCTTGCCGATACCAGCAGCGCCGGGGAAGTTACAAAAAGTCTCGCACAAAGACTTCGCTGTATCGTTGTTGTAAGCGGTGCTGTGGACATCGTTTCAGATGGGAACAAAACGATGTATATTGAAAATGGACATCCTATGCTAGGCAATTTAACAGGCACAGGCTGCATGTGTTCGTCTCTGATCGGCGCGTTCTGCGGTGCTTCAAAAGACAAACTTTTTGAGGCCACTGCTGCCGCTATGCTATGCATGGGTGTGGCGGGAGAATTGGCGTATAAAAAATCGGGACAACTCGGGGGCGGAAGTTTTCATGTCGCACTCCACGACGCTGTGAGCCGCATGGATGCCGCAACACTTGAAAGATGGGGGAACTATCATGAAGCCTAACATAGACTACACACTTTATCTTGTCACAGACAGAGCGCTTATGACAGCGGGCAGCATGGAAGCATGCGTGGAACAGGCAATTTTAGGTGGCTGCACAGTGGTACAGCTTCGTGAAAAAACCGCCTCCTCTCATGCGTTTTTTCAGACCGCGGTGCGAGTGCGTGAGGTTACGGCCCGCCTGGGTGTTCCGCTCATTATAAACGACCGTGCGGACATTGCGCTATCCGTGGACGCTGATGGGCTGCACATCGGACAAAATGACCTGCCTTATGAAGCGGCGCGGCGCATTGTTGGGCACGACAAAATTGTGGGTGTTTCCGCGCATAACTTGGAGCAAGCGCGCAGGGCTGCGGAAATGGGTGCCGACTACATCGGCGTAGGTGCAATGTTTGCAACGGGAACAAAGACGGATGCGAACCCGACCAGCATAGACGAACTTCGGCGCATACGCAGGGAATTGAATATACCGATCGTTGCGATTGGCGGCATAAATAAAAATAATGTATCGCACTTAAAAGACATAGGTGTCAATGGGATAGCTGTGGTTTCTGCCATTGTTGCCGAACAAGATATGGTGGGCGCGGCACAGGAATTGAAAGCGTTGTTTCAAGGTGAACATCTATGAATCGTATAAAAAAGTTGACTACAGCCAGTGTGCTTGTAGCTATGGGGGTTGCTCTGTCGCCGTTTTCTATTCCCTTGGGGGTTGCGCGTGTCTTCCCAATTCAACACATGATAAATGTGATTGCCAGCGTGCTATTAGGCCCCGGATATGCAGTAGGCATGGCCTTTGCTACCTCACTAATCCGAAATAGTTTAGGCACAGGTACACTGCTGGCTTTTCCGGGTAGTATGCTGGGCGCTTTGTTAGCCGGACTGGCGGCGAAATACATGGAAAACAAACTCGTTCCGGTTTGCGCTGGAGAGTTGATTGGCACAGGAGTGTTAGGCGCGCTGGCTGCTTATCCCATCGCCGCATTTATTATGGGGCGGGATGTCGCTTTATTTGGGTTCGTTATCCCATTTGTTGCCAGTTCCCTCGGTGGAGCGGTCATTGCGTTTGTCTTATTACGTGCGTTAAAACACACAGGAATTTTTCAAACATATATAGGCGGTGCATGAGCAGGAAATCATGTAGTTCCGACCTTGAAACAGCAAAACAGAACAACACCCTCTTCCGCCTCACCCAGCGGAAGAGGGTGTTGTACAAAAAGCATCGCACATTCATCTTGCGTAACGCACAACAATCCACATACCCAAAAGCGACACAGCTTCCGCCGGCAGGCGGAACCACAAAACTCAAACGCCCACAAACCAAAAATCAAAACGGGGTTGCCAGGGGCTATGCCCTGGACTCGCCTTTTTTGCGCGACGCAAAAAGTAGGTCGCCTCAGCGAAACGAGCGCAGTGAGCCGCAGGCTCATAAAAATAGGTGCAGTGGGAACAGCTCACTATTCATCCAGCTTGAGCACCGCCATAAACGCATCCTGCGGCACCTCTACACTGCCAAGGTTACGCATCCGCTTTTTGCCTTCTTTTTGCTTTTCCAAAAGTTTCTTTTTCCGCGTGATATCACCGCCATAGCACTTGGCAAGCACGTCTTTGCGCATGGCGCGAATGGTTTCGCGGGCGATGATTTTGCCGCCGATTGCGGCTTGGACGGGGACTTCGAACAGCTGGCGCGGAATATTGTCCTTGAGCTTCTCGACGATTCTGCGCCCGCGGGCGTAGGCCTTATCTCTGTGGACGATGAAACTGAGCGCATCGACCACTTCATTATTGAGCAGAATGTCCAGCTTCACCAGGTCGCTATCGCGATATTCGGAGAACTCATAGTCGAGCGAGGCATAGCCCCGGCTGCGGGACTTGAGCGCGTCGAAGAAGTCGTAGATGATCTCGTTGAGCGGCAGGTTATAGCGCATCTCAACGCGGGAATCGTCTAAGTAGGTCATATCCGTATATTCTCCGCGCCGGTCTTGGCAGAGGTCCATGATATTGCCGACATACTCCGTAGGGCAGAGGATGGTGGCCTTCACAAACGGCTCCTCCGAGCGTTGGATGAGATTGGTAGGCGGGAAATTGAGCGGATTATCCACCATCAGCTCCTTGCCGTCCGTGCCTGTAACACGGTAGACGACGCTGGGGGCGGTGGCGATCAGGTCGAGGTCGAACTCGCGCTCCAGGCGTTCTTGGATGATCTCCATATGCAACAGGCCCAAAAATCCGCAACGGAAACCGAAGCCAAGGGCGATGGAGCTCTCCGGCTCATAGGAGAGGGCCGCGTCATTGAGCTTGAGTTTTTCCAAAGCGTCCCGCAGATCGGGATATTCATCGCCGACCGTGGTGTAGAGGCCGGAATAAACCATCGGCTGAACAGGACGATAGCCCGGCAGCGGCTCCACTGCCGGGTTTTGCACCGTGGTGACGGTATCACCCACCCGCGTATCCGCGACGATTTTGATGCTGGCGGTGAAGTAACCGACATCTCCGGCGGAGAGCACGTCGCAGGGTTCCATGCCGATGGGGCGGAGTATGCCGACATCTACGATTTTATATTCCGCGCCGCTCTCCATCATGCGGATGTCCATATCTTTGCGGATCTCGCCCTCGACGACACGAATATAGACGATGACACCTTTGTAGCTGTCATATTGGCTGTCGAAAATCAAAGCCTTGAGCGGAGCTTTACGGTCCCCCTTGGGAGCCGGGATGCCTTTGACAACTGCCTCAAGCACGCTCTCGATGTTGAGGCCGCGCTTTGCCGAGATTTCAGGCGCGTCCAGGGCAGGGATGCCGATGACATCTTCGATTTCGGTTTTGACACGCTTGGGGTCTGCGGCGGGCAAATCGATCTTGTTGACGACAGGCAAAATCTCGAGATTATGCTCAAGGGCCAGATAGGTGTTGGCGAGGGTTTGGGCCTCGATGCCCTGTGCGGCATCGACGACCAAAAGCGCGCCTTCGCAGGCGGCGAGGGAGCGAGAGACTTCGTAAGTGAAGTCTACGTGACCGGGGGTGTCGATGAGGTTGAGCTGATAAGTCTCGCCGTCTTTGGCCTTATAGTGGAGCCGCACCGCGCGGGCCTTGATGGTGATGCCGCGCTCACGCTCGAGATCCATGTTGTCGAGCAACTGGCTCTCCATATCGCGGCTTTCTACGGCACCGCAGTGCTCGAGGAGCCGGTCCGCCAAGGTGCTCTTCCCGTGGTCGATATGGGCGATGATGCAAAAATTGCGGATTTTATCTTGTACGGTCATAGGGAGCCCTCACTTTGCGTATGACGAGAGATTTGTTGATCGAGAGAGTAGAGGAGCGTTTCTAACTGCTGAGACAGGAGTCGTCTCGATTCGTCGGGCCCTCTGTCTCGGGCGAGCTGCTCAAGGCCGTTTAAAAATTGCATCTCAGCGCAGCAGAGTTCCATGTCGACAAGACCCGCGACCCGATTCTCCGGGGTGGAAAGAGCGGGTGCTGTCGGAAGCGGCTCGGACATGTGCCGGAGCAGACGATAAGATACCGCGCCAAAACAGCGGAGCGCACTCTGCAGCAAAGCCTCCTCCAGCTGGTTCACCGACTGGAGCAAGGTCATCAGCGCGCGTGCGTCGAAGTGCGCGTCCTCATGGGAGGCCGATAGATTTTCGGCGATGTCTGCCGCGGTGCGTCCGAGCAGGAAATCTGCGGAGACGCCGTAATAATGGCAGGCCCGATTTACAAAATCTAGACCCGGCTCCCGGATGCCGTTCTCGTAGTGCGAGAGCAGTGCCTGGGAGATATAAAGGTCTGCCGCGACCTTGCGCTGACTGATCTTTTTGTTTCTTCTCAGTTCACTGAGAATCTGGTGAAATTCCTTGCTCATTAGAACCAACTCTCCGCGTCTTTGCACGTCTGAAACACAGACACAAAACACATAATTACAATAAGTATACCATTTTACCCAATTCGCAGAATTTTGTAAAGGGGTTCTTGCTAACTTGGCCACAAAGTGGTAAAATGATGAAAAGAAAATGATTTTGGAGGATTTCGAAAATGGCAGATAATCGTATCATCATCGAAGGGTCCGGCCGCCACATCCACCTGAGCCAGACAGATCTGGAAGCGTTGTTCGGCACAGGATTCGAACTCGTTGCGAAGAAATATCTCTCCCAGCCGGGTGAGTTCGCGTCTGAGAGCCGCGTAGACGTGGTCGGCCCCAAAGGCACGATCCAAGGCGTGGGCATCCTCGGGCCGACGAGAGCGCAGACCCAAGTCGAACTGAGCTACACCGATGCCCGTATTCTTGGGATCAACGCCCCCATCCGGGAGAGCGGTAATTTGGCGGGCTCCGCACCCTGCGCCTTGGTCGGCCCCGCCGGTAAGGTAGATCTCGCGGAGGGCGCGATTATCGCAAAGCGCCACATCCACTTCACCCCGGAAGACGCGGAGAAGTTCGGTGTGGTGGACAAGGAGATCGTCCAAGTAATCACCGATGGCGACCGCGCGCTGATCTTTGACGAAGTTGTTGTCCGCGTGAGTCCGAAATATGCCACCTATATGCACGTTGACTACGATGAAATCAACGCCGCCGCACTCTTCGGCGAAGTGACCGGAATTGTGAAGAAAAAATAAGGATGCAATGAGAAGGGCTGGCGCACATCGCGCCAGCCCTTTTTCTATAGGTTTGGTCTAAGCCTTATCCCTAGGTCGAAACGCTACAGCCGTGAGATAGCCGAAGGCCACCGCGGCCCCAATGCCGGCGGCCCCGGCTGTAAACGCGCCGCTGAAAATGCCGAGGAGGCCCTTTTCTTGGACGGCGTCCCGCATGCCCTCCGCCATGATGTGGCCGAATCCGGTGAGCGGCACCGTAGCGCCCGCCCCGGCCCATTCGACCAGAGGCCCATAAATCCCAGCCGCGCCGAGCACCACTCCGGCGACGACATAGAGCACTAGAATTTTTGCGGGGGAGAGCTTCGTCTTGTCGATCAAAATCTGTCCGATGGCGCAGAGGATACCTCCGACGAGAAAGGCTTTGGCGAATGGAAGTAATAGTTGCAGCATCGTTAGTTCCTCCTATCCAACCGTTGAAATTGCTACGGCGTGGCAGATGCCCGGAATGCTCTCGCCCTGTTGGGCGGAGGTCGTGCTCATCAGCGCCCCCGTAGGGCAAAACAGAATCCGGCTCCATCGGCCGTCTCGTATGGCGTTGAGGAGATAGCCGTTCAGCACGCTCGCCGCGCATCCGCAGCCGGAGCCGCCCGCGTCTACTTGTTGGCGCTCTCGGTCGAAGATCATGAGGCCGCAGTCTTGATAGGTCTGTAGGGTTACGCTGTCTCGCTTGAATAGGTCCCGAACGATTGTATGACCGAGGGAACCGAGATCTCCGGTGACGATGAGGTCGTAGTCTGCCGGACTGCGGCCCGTGTCTTCGAAGTGCTGTTTGATCGTTGTATAAGCCGCCGGGGCCATCGCCGCGCCCATGTTGTTGGGGTCTGTAATCCCGGCGTCTACAATCTTACCAGGCGTGACGTGGGTGATCGCGGGGCCAAGACCGGAAGCCGCGAGGATGGTTGCGCCTGCGCCGGTTACAGTCCATTGGCTGGTCGGGGTACGCTGGCCGCCGTATTCGAGGGGGAAGCGAAATTGCCGCTCGGCGGTGCAGAAATGGGAGGAGGTCACAGCTGCGGTGATCTCGGCGAAGCCGCCGACGATGGTCATCGCCGCGAGGGCAAGGGCTTCGCCCATGGTCGAACAGGCCCCGAAGAGGCCGAAGAAGGGGATTTCGCTGTCTCTGTGCCCAAACGTCGAGCCGATGCTTTGGTTGAGGAGATCCCCGGCGAAGAGATATTCGATCCGGCTCGGTGGAATTGCCGCTTTATCCGCCGCCAGCGCGAGGACCGTGCGCTGCATGACGCTCTCCGCCTTCTCCCAACTGCATTCGTCCCAATAGGAGTCCATACTGATCTGGTCGAAACTGCTCCCCAGAGGGCCCTCGCCCTCTTTCTTCCCCGCCACAGCGGCATGTCCGATCAGAACGGGGGGCTGTGAAAAGACGAAGGTCTGTTTGCCGATTTTTGATCCGGACATGAACATATCACTCCAATCATCGACTATTACTATTTGCCGCTTCTGTGGCAAATATGCGAGGTCTACCGCACAAATACGCCCATCGTATCTTCCGCCAACAACCGAATCTCTTGCTGGCGGCCCGTCTCTGCGCTCACGTAGATGCGATACGCCTGCCCATCCTCCGCCCGGGCGAGGAAGGCGAAGCAGAGAAGTTCTTGCCCGCTGGCGGTTGGAATTAGGGCCAGGTCATAGTCCTCTACGACAAGAGAGGGAGGGATGGCGGCGAGGGCTTCTTCGCGTGTGAGAACAGCTGACATCGGCTCTCGCTGCGTCATCTCCGCCGCCGAGAATCCGGTGACTCGGCCATTATCCAGTCCGACGCGGATTTGTACGGCATCCGGATAAAGGAGTACCCCATTGAGAGAGGGGACAAAGTGCGCCGCGATTTGATTGGCCTCTTGCCGCCAGTGTCGTAAGATCATGTCTTCGTACCCGTTCCGGGTGAGAAACTCCGCCATTTGCGCGAGACATTCTTCTACAGTCAAAACCGTCGTGCGGACCTCTCTGGAATTGCCTGCCCGCACGACGCGTCCGCTTATTCCGCAGACCTCCGCGAGGAAATCTCCGCCGTCTACCCGAGCGAGAAACTGATGTTCGCCGATGGGGCGGAAGATGCTCCTGTTGAGGCCCATAAAAGCCGCCACTGCGTTCAAGGCTGTTTCTTCAGACACCGATGTTGAAGCTATTTCCGCCATGGAGCCGAACACGGCCACATATCCCGCAAGTGATTCTTCAAGCGCGGCGAAGGCCACGAGAGACGGGTAGCTGAATGCCGATCTTGCCAGAGGAGTTCTGAGTGTGGAGAGTTCCGCCGTATCGCCTGTGGAGGCGAAGTTGCGGGCGAACCTGCCGACCTCTACAAGAAACGCAGTCGTCGCCTCCGTTTCGAGGGGCAATGTCTCCAGTGCCATCGCGGCAAGCGCTGCTCGGCGATACAGCTGCGCGCCGAGGATAGCGAATACTTCGGATGAGGTGGCATATTCGCTCTTGCGGAGCACCAAATCAATCCCCGTCAAGTGTTCTGCGAATTGGGTGAGAGCCGTGTCTTCGGCATATGCTCGTTCCAAATGGAACCGTTCCAGTTCTAAGTGTTTCTGATACACAAACCCGCCGAGAATGACGATGACGGCAAAGTTGAAACTGATGAGTAGAACAATGAAGCGCCTCGTTTCCATATGCATGCCCCCTTTTCGACGATAGTTTGTGCAAAAAACGCGCATATATCAGCGGTGCGGTTATGCTAGCCTAACGAGGATTGTCATTGACTAACCCGCGCCTACCGTGCTAAAGTGGCGAAAGCCACAATGAGCGGCTCGTTAATTGACACGGAGAATTCCGTGCCCGCAGGGCCAATGGTCGCCTATAGAATTTATATAATGCGGGGAAGTGATGCCGTGACTAAAAAAGAAAAAGTCACAGAAATAGTGTCAAGAAAAGGCTTATATAGCTGCATGAATAATACGAAATGGAAAGAGCTTCAAAATGCTATTGGAGAATTATCTTTTCCCCCACCCTATGTTTTAAAAGATGTTTGTGAAGAAGCGGATGTTCCTAAGTTTGATACAGATGTGAATGCTTGGGGCGATTGGAGTGACGAGGCACTATATAATTGGGGAGATTATTTTGCTATTGAGTGGATAAAAGTCCGACCAAGATATACGAAACGTCCAGGCCGCCTAATGCCTGAAATAATAGCTGATGATATAACAGAAGAATTTTTAGCGATATTGAAAAAATATAGTATTCCCTATGAAGTAGATAGCGGTGTGTTTACTATATATGGCTACAGAAAATAAGCACTTCCACAGCCGCGCATCCCCCACACGAGATAGGAGGGCGTATTCATGTTAAAGCACCGCGCGATGCAACGCACATGGCTGGAGATCGACCTGGACGTGCTCCAAAACAACTATGACATCCTCACCTCCCACATGCAGCCGGATACCGAGTTGATCGTCGTCGTCAAAGGCGACGGCTACGGAGCCGGGGCCGCCATGGTGGCGGACACGCTCGGGCACGAGAAACGCGTCGCGGGATTCGCCGTGGCCAGTCTGGACGAGGGGATCGAACTGCGCAACAGGGGCCACAAGAAGACAATCCTTCTCTTCTGCTATATCCCCCCCGAACTCGCCGAAGAGATCGCCGCGTATGATCTGACCACCACCCTCTGGTCCGCGGAGCAAGCCAGAGCGCTTGACGAGGCGGCCAAAGCCGCTGGGGTACACATCAAAGCGCATATCAAACTAGACACGGGCATGTGCCGCTTGGGCATCGCGTGCCGTTATCCCGATCAATATGAAGCTGCCATCGCGGAATGTGAGGAGATCCTCGCCTTGGAGCATCTCGACATCACCGGAATCTACACCCACCTCCCCACTTCCGGTTGGCTGGATACGCGGCAGACAGATGCGGGGTTCGAGAACTTCAAGACCATAGTAGACGCCTTGGAGGCCAAAGGCTATAAACTGCCCCAAATCCACTGCGCAAACTCCGGCGCCGCCATGTTCCATCCCCGGATGCACTATAATCTGGTCCGCAGCGGATGCATCCTCTACGGTATTCAGTGCCTTTGGCCGGACCAAGTCCGTGAAGCCGCGACACATCCCATGCGCGTGAAGGCTCGCATTGCCCAAATCAGAGAACTTCGTCCGGGAGACTTGATTGGCTACGACCAAGCCTACAAAGTCACAGAGCAGATGACGATTGCCATCTTGGCAACGGGTTATGCGGATGGCATTCCGGCCCGTATTTTTGGTACTACTGGCCCATTGGTCAACGGAAAAGTTGCCCCTGTGGTGGGGATGTGTATGGATCAGATGATGATAGACATCACGGGCATCGAAGGTGTCACCGAGACACAAATCGTCACCTTCGTCGGCGAGGATCACGGTGCCTACCGGGACCTCGAGCAGACATGTGCCGCCATCGGCGTACACCCGGGAGACTTTCCCACCGGGTTTCCCAGGCGCGTACCACGCATATACTACAAAGGCGGCGAGATCATAGCCGTAGACGGGTTCCTCGGCCCTATGGAAATTAACTGACTGGAGAGAAACACATGCAATCCCCCCCGAAATCCCGCGAACAAGTCTCAATCTGGGTTTCTTGGACTAACATCGGATTCAACGCCCTCCTCGCCGCCTTCAAACTCTTCGCCGGTATCTTCGCAAACTCCCAAGCGATGATCTCAGACGCGATCCATACCCTATCCGATATGCTCACCACCTTCCTCGTCATCGCAGGCATCCGCCTCGGTGCCAGGAAAGCGGACGCAAGCCACCAATACGGGCACGAGCGCTTTGAGAACGTGGCGGCGATTTTGCTTTCTGTGATCCTGGCAGTCACCGGCGTCCTAATCGGCTGGGCGGGTATTACGCGGATCATGGAAGCCGCGACAGACCCTATCCCGGTGCCGGGCCTGCTCGCGCTGATAGCGGCTCTGGTCGGCATCGCGATGAAAGAGGGTATGTATTGGCGAACTCGCCATTACGCGAAGAAACTCAATTCCAGCGTATTGATGGCAGACGCTTGGCACAATCGATCTGATTCTCTCAGTTCCATCGGCAGCTTTGTGGCGATTCTAGGCGCCCGTCTAGGATTTCCCGTCTTAGACCCCCTCGCCAGCGTCGTGATCTGCTTCTTCATCTTAAAGGCCGCGGTGGACGTCTTCCGGGATGCGGTGAATAAGATGACCGATCATGCCGTAGACGAAAAAACCGCCGTCGCGATCCGCACCGTAGTGCTGGACTGCCCCGGGGTCCGCCACCTAGACGTGCTCTACACCAGGGCCTTCGGCGACCGTATCTTCGTAGACATCGAGATCTCCGTCGACGGGGACCTCCCCCTCCATGAGGCGCATGAGATCGCCCAGCAGGTCCACAACCGGGTGGAGGCGGAGTTTCCAAACGTCAAACACTGCATGGTGCATATGAATCCCGCGCCCAGGCCCCCCGAAGAGTGCAATCCGCCAGCAACTTCCGACTTGCAATCAGAAGGCGGGTCTGATAAGATGGACGAAACAAAATAAGGAAGGTGGCACTCCCCATGCGTTTTGTATTAATCGGCCATGACGGCACCGACGCCGAGGCCCCAGCCCGTCGCGCGGCGACAAGACCGGCCCATCTTGAAGTCACGAAACCATTGATCGATGCCGGTATCTTCAAATACGGCGGTCCGCTGCTCGACAAAGACGAAAACATGGTCGGTTCCTTGATGATTCTGGAATACGACTCGGAAGAGCAACTCCGGGCGGAATACCTCGCCAACGAGCCATATGTCGCGGCAGGCGTTTGGCAGAAGATTGAAATCTACCCCTTCAAAACCGCGCCTGCTTTTGAACAAGCATAAATTCCAGAACGCAACCAAAGACCGCGCACCACGGTGAGCGGTCTTTTCTCGTATGGGGTCAAAAATATTTTTGAAGATTGGAGCGTACACCATGAAAATACAAGAGTCCGCCGAAAATTATTTGGAGGCCATCTTCATCTTAAAACAGCGCAAAGGCTACGTGCGCTCGATCGACATTGCCACAGAACTCGGCTATTCCAAACCGAGCGTGAGCCGCGCGGTAAAACTCCTCCGCGAGAACGACTACATCACCGTAGCGGACGACGGTGCGATTCACCTCACCGAGGCCGGGCAGACGATCGCCGAACAAATGTATGAACGGCACACCTTTTTGTCGGAGTTTCTGATGAAGCTCGGCCTAGACGAAAAGACCGCCTTCGAAGACGCCTGCCGGATCGAACACGCCATCAGTAAAGAAACCTTCGAGCGCCTCAAGGCATTTCTCGAAACCAAATAAGGGCGGGGTTGCTCGTTTTAGGGTGCGGTGGCAAGTTAAGCCATCCAGCCTACCCAGAGTGTGACCTACTTCAAAAATCCCCCCAGCAACCCGCCGAGGCTGCTGCCCTGTCGCGCCATCCATAGATAGACGCCAAGCGCGCCGATAAGAATGAGCAAAATGGGCAGATACTCCTCCAACCAATCGCTCTCTATGCCGAAATTACTGAGCGGCCCCCGCGGAAGCTCCGGCTCACAGGGGGGCGGAGCGGGTGGTTCTTCTTGGGTATGCGGGTGGTGCGGATGCTCCTGCCACCGTCTGTGATAGGCATCGCTGCGGCCTCTATATTCGTCCATATCATTCGCCCTTTCCGCCGATAATTGCACCAGTCTATGCCAGATGGCTCCTGTTTGTGCAAAAAAACGCCCTGTCACGCGATATGTGACAGGGCGTTTTTCAATGCGAATCAACCTTCTTTGTCCGCGGAAAACCCGATCTCGACGGAGAACAAGTCCCCCGTCACTTGAATCTCAAACCGCCCGTCCATCAACTCAGCCAGATTTTTCGCGATGTACAGCCCAAGGCCGCTGCCCTCAGACTGCCTCGCCCGGTCCCCACGGATGAACTGCTCAACCAGGGTATCACCTGACAAATCAAGCGGCGCTTGCGAAGTGTTTTTCAAAGCGAATCGAGGCCGCCCATCGCTGTCCAACGAGAGCTCCGCAAACACACGCGTCCCGGAGAGCGCATATTTGGAGGCGTTGGAGAGCAGATTTTCCAGCACGCGCCACAGATGCCTGCTGTCCGCGCGGATGTGGATCGGATCCTCCGGCTGCGTGAATACCAGCGCCAAATTGCGCGAGGCGAATTGATCCTCAAATTCGCCCACAGCCTGCCCGACGAGTTCGCTCAAATTAACGGACTCTGGTTCCAACTTCACATTCCCCGTACCCGCTTTAGAGGCGTCCATAAGGTCGTCAATCAACATCTTGAGCCGCTCAGATTTGCGGTCGAGCACGGAGACGTAATCCGCCGCGTCGCCTTCGAGAGGGAGTTTCTTCAGAAGATCGACGTAGTTAATGACAGAGGTGAGGGGCGTACGAATGTCGTGCGATACGTTGGTAATCAACTCACTCTTAAACTGCTCCGCGCGGATTTTTTCCGCACTCGCCTCGGCATATTTGCCAGACAGATTGAGCGCAAAAGTCACAAAATAGGTGCTGGAAATCAGGGTAAGCAGGGAGAAGGGGAGCAGAAGATATACCGATACGATGGGGGGCAATACGAGTGTTCGCAGGGTGGTTTCTGTACGGCGGATCTCATCAAAAAAAGCCAAGTCCATAGGAGATGCGGCTGGGTCGATCCAGCCTGGATCAGGCCAGAACGTGGAGAAAACCAGCGCCGTCGCTTGCCAGACAATCTCGCGCATCGTCTCAACCAGCAAATATAAACTGCCAAGAAGGAGCAGAGACAGCAGGAACCCCAGCGGACTCCAAGGGGGATAAAGACGGAAAAAGCGAACCCAATACAAGGTGCGCAACAAGTCTTTGTCGCGAACGCGCGCCACAAACTCAGTCACGGCGAAGATTGCCGCTGTGTAGGTGAGCAGGGGCAAGCCGAGGATGATATAGAGTTGCCAAAGCGTGACATGAAAAAGCTGCGCGGCATAAACGCGCAAACCATAAAAAGAAGCGAGCGCGACCAAAACGGCCAAAAGAGCCAGCAGAGCGAAATCAATATCGCGCCAGAGCGCAAGGGGAAGCGGCTTTTGCTTGCTCGGCTTTGTGGACCAAACAGAGAACAGCAACAGTCCGACACACAGGCAAAAGAGCAGGGTAAACAGCCAAAAACCCTGCCCAAAGAAAACGCCCGCATAGATCGGTCTGCCAATGATGGAATCGAAATCAAGTGCGAATGCAAGCGCGCGATCAAAGATGAGATGAATGGATCGAAGCACGAAAACAGCCGAGACAAAGCCCCCGAAAAACAGAAACAGCTTCGTCAAAGGGAAACACAGAATCTTAATCATAGCGCGCCACCTTGTAGCCCAGTCCGTAAATCACCTTTAGATATTGCGGTTCCTTCGGATTAATCTCGATTTTCTCCCGGATGTGCCGGATGTGCACCGACACGGTCCGAGACACATGAAACGCCGGCTCGCCCCAGACTGCCTCATAAATCTGCGCGGAAGAGAACACGCGCTCCAGGTTCATCATTAAAAACTTGAGAATGTTATATTCCAAAGCGGTGAGCGCGGCCTCTTCGCCGTCTACCGTGACGCGTTTGTGGTTGTCGTCCAGAATAAGACCGCCTGTCTGATACACGCCCGCGTCTGGCGGCGCTTGCGCCCCCTCGAGGCCGCCGAGGCGCGAATAGCGGCGGAGCGCCGCCTTCACACGCGCCATCAGTTCAACGGGGTTGAACGGTTTTGTAACATAATCATCCCCGCCCATATTGAGCCCCAACACGCGGTCGGTGTCTTCGCTTTTCGCGGAGAGGAATAAGATCGGCACATTGCTCGATTCCCGGATTTTCACAGCGGCGGTGATCCCGTCCATCACAGGCATCATGACGTCGAGCAAGATCAGATGTACGGTCTGGTTTCGCACAGCTTCGACAGCGTCCAAACCCGTTTTCCCGCGAATCACCTCGTAGCCCTCTTGCCGCAGATAGATTTCTAGAGCGGCTAAAATGTCCGCGTCATCATCGCAGATGAGCACTGTATAATCCAAAAAATCACCTCCAAGCCGTGACGATATACCCGCCCGTATTCGCGGAAGAAACCCAGAAATCGAGCCCATCCGGTACAAGAAGCATACCATTTTGTGGGCGTTGATACAAGACATAGTAGTGTCGTCCGGCAAATTCTGCACGGAATCCGCCCTGTTCTCCCAAGTATGCGACGTATTCTTCCAGCACAAAGTTCCGCTCGGTCATATACCATGCGTGGACTTGCCCGACGTAACGGAAATGCCAAGGCTCATAGGCGACGCCTGTGATGTCCTCCTTGTCCGCCGGATAGCGGAGGATAAGGCCGAACGCTGGGGCATTGTCTGCAAGCCACTGCGCTTCCAAAGAGCCGACCATGCTGGGCAGATCGGAAACCAAAATGTCAGCGGCGAGGCCCAGTTGGTGTTCGCTGTGTCCGGGCGGCATCGTGTAGCGTCTGTCGATGGCGTTTGCATAGAGTTCGCTCTGCTCCGCCTGGTCGCGAAACCCGCTTGCGATAAACAGACCCCTGATATGCGCGCGCTCCGCCGCGCGGAAGAGGTCCCGTGTGGCGATAAATGCCGTCTCGTGCAGCATAACATCCGCCGCCCGCGCAGGCATGTCTGGCCAGACTGTGACCAATCGCGCGTCTTGTACGGGCCTTGTGATAGCGCGGTCGCGATTAACCAACTTCAAATACTGCGTGTCGATGATGTCCATGACGGGCACCGCGACAATAAAGAGCGGAAAATCTTCCGGGGTTGCCGGGGGCGAGGTGTTTGCCCGCAAATGAAATGGACCGCCGGCAGTGTGCGGTGTTGCATCCGCCTGCAACGGCTCCTCGCCGCCGGCAAACACAAAGGTATATAGGCCGACGAGCAACAGGGCGCATGCCAAAAGTTTTGGTAAAAGCCGCTTTGGTTTTCTTCTTCGCATAAGGAACTGCCTCCCAAGGTGTTCTAGGTTGAGAGACAGTCTAACAAGGAAAATCAAAATCCAAGGCCAGAAAAAGTTAAGCTTTGTCTAATTTTGTCGATAGAAAAACGGCGTAGCATTTGCTACGCCGTTCGGTCTTTTGTCAAGAGGAACTTTTTTGAGCATGGAAAAACCCTTTGAAATAAGGCTTGGAATTGCCTAGTTTCAAAGGGTTTTCTCTTTATTCACTGTTCAAAATCTCGCCCAACACGCTATGGGGCGGGGGTGGTGCTGTACTATGCTATTTGCTTATACTATAAGCCTATGAGTTAAGAATTTTGGATTTTTCAGCTTCAAATTCTTCTTGCGTGAGAGCACCAGAGTCAAGTAACTCTCTCAGTTTTGAGAGATCATCTAAACGAGAATTTTGACTGGGAAGAGTTTGTGATGCGGATTGCATTTGTACTGTTTGGTGCGGTTTGTTACGGTTGTTAATGATCTTGTCAATTTCATCCATGCGCTTACGCTTTTCGTTGATATCCTCAATTTGAGAGACCTCTTGGTAGTAGTGTGGGTAGTTGTTTTTTAGGTGTGTCTCGAAATTACCGTAGACACGATCAAGACCATCATTACCAAAGTCAATGATTTTTTGAGCGGCACCTGTTCCTACTTTTTCAACAGCGCCAGCCACTTTATCTCCTGCCTTGTCAAAAAAACGTTGCACAGCAGTATCACCTACATCTATCTTAGCTTGCCTTGCAGCACTTTCAGCCATTATTTCGGCAAGGCGCCTTTCACTATATTCATTTGCTTTGCGAAGGTTTTCTTCCTTCTCCGCTTGCTTGGCTTGTTGTTTGGCTAATTTTTTCGCTTGTTTTTCTTCTTTCGATTTGAACATAAAATCACCTGTTACTTATAAAATTTCTAACCTTGTCGCACAGCACATGTACCATGCAACGAATAAAAGAATTATAACACAGGGTCGGTGCAAAGTCCACTTTTGGAAATGGGGATACGCAATGCGTACCCCCTCGCCGTTCTAGTGTTCCATCTCCCATCCCCGATTCCGCTGTGGCTGTTTCGGCGTGACCTCTTTCACCCTCTTGCGAATACGGTCAATCTGCCGCAACCGCTCCGAGAGTGACATGGTGGATTTGCTGATTTCGTTTTTCTCTTTCATCAGGCTGTCACGCTCTTTTACCCAGGCGGCAACTGGGATTTTGCCGTCTTTGTTTCGGTGCTTGCTGAGAAAGCTGTTTGCAGATCTGAACAAG
>WRAO01000010.1 GCA_009780175.1 Oscillospiraceae bacterium | reverse complement strand
TCAGGCCAATCGGGCCTACCGCTTCGTGTCGCCGAAGGCGACCTCCTTTTTGTCTTGACAAAAAGGAGGCAAAAAACAATTTAAGAGAAACTGCGTTTCTCTTAAAAATCTCTTCCTTTTGACGTTTAGCCGGTGCGCGCATAAATCGTGTGCTTCCGCCTCGCCCGGCGGAAGGAAGTGCAGTACGAACCCCACCGCACATTCGTCTAGCCCACCGCACAAGAACATGCGCGCCCGAAAGCGCCCTAATCCTCCGCCGGCAGGCGGAACCACAAGACTGGAGCGCGCACAAACCAAACGTCAAATGGGGGACCCGGGGGCGAAGCCCTCGGGTCGCATTTTTTTGCTTACTTTTTTTGTGCGATAGCAAAAAAAGTAAGGCGCCTCAGCGCAACGAGCATTGCGAGCCGCAGGCTCAGTAAAATATCAATATGGTGAAAAAACAAATAGAACGCTATGGGCGGCGTCGCCCAAGCAGCAGTTGACGTGCGCTGCGCATATCCACTTTACTTGCGACCCTCCAACTGCTATACTATTCCCAAACCAATCGACATAGGGAGGCACACACGATGCAGGCTTACAAACAAGAGTTCATCACCTTCATGGTCCGCGCCGGCGTATTGACATTTGGAGACTTCACCACCAAAAGCGGACGGAAAACACCCTACTTCATCAACACCGGCAACTACCGCACCGGCAGCCAAATCGGCGCGCTCGGCGACTACTACGCCGCCTGCATCCAGGAGAGCGGAGAAGAGATGGACGCACTCTTCGGCCCGGCCTACAAAGGCATTCCACTCACGGTGGCCGCGGCCTCGTCGCTCTATCGTCTCCACGGGCGGGATCTGCCCTTTTGCTTCAACCGCAAAGAGGAGAAAGACCACGGCGAAGGCGGAAGCCTCATCGGACACAAACCCAAGGCCGGGGAGCGTGTCGCGATTATTGAAGACGTCGTCACCGCCGGTACCGCTGTGCGCGATACAGTAGACCTCTTCCAGCAAATCGCAGATGTAAAGCTCACCGCCCTCTACGTCTCGGCGGACCGCATGGAGCGCGGGACGGGAGAGAAGACGACGATCCAAGAGCTCCGCGACACGCTCGGGATCAAAGTCTACCCCATTGTCACCGTGCGCGAGATCATCGCGTTTCTGCACAATAGAGAGATCGACGGGCGCGTTATCATCACCGACGAGATCCGCGAAAAGATGGAGGCATATCTGGTCGAATACGGCGGACGCTCGGAATGAGCATCCACGACGGGCATCGGAGCCGTTTGAGAGAGCAGTTTCTCAACCACGGACTCGGCACCTTCGCCGACCATCAGACGCTCGAACTCCTGCTTTGCTATGCCATCCCCCGCCGAGATGTCAACCCAATCGCCCATCGGCTCATGAAACACTTCGGCACACTCGCGGCCGTGTTTGAGGCCTCGATGCAGGATTTGCTGGAAGTCGAAGGCGTCGGAGAACACACCGCAAGCCTGATTTTGCTCGTCACGGAGCTGGGGCGGCGCTATCAGATTGATAAGGCCAAGCCCGGCCAAATATTGGCGGGCACGGAAGAGATGGGCGCGTATATTTTACCCCTCTTCCACGGCCTCACAGACGAAGTGGCCTTCCTCATCTGCCTGGACGGCAGCCTCCGGGCGATCCACCACGAGAAACTCGCGGAAGGTTCCGTCAACGCCGCGAGTTTCAGCATCCGCCGCGCAGTGGAGACGGCCTTAAAACGCAAGGCTGTATATGTCGTGCTGGCGCACAATCACCCAAGCGGCCTCGCCCTGCCGAACGTCACCGATATCGCCACCACGGAGCAATTGATCCAAGCCCTGGCCCCGCTCGGTATTCGTCTCGCGGACCACATCATTGTCGCCGGGGACGATTTTGTCTCCATGCGAGACAGCGGACACTTGGTGAACATCGAGAAACGATTGCAGTTGGGGTAGGGGCGAATTTGCTTATTCAGATGAATAGGCTCCTTTCCCAAAAGAACTGCCACGGGCATTCCTTCCTCCGAGCCAATCACTTCGCTCCCCAGGCGTCAGTTATGTCAGCGAAGCGGACTGAGGATTCCTCCCCTCTAGCACCGCATCCCCTAACAAATCTTCCGTCAGGCTACGCCTACCATAACTGACGCCTGGGGAGGGCAAGGCAAAGCCGCGGACCGATTGGTTCGGCGGAAGGAATACCGATAGGCACCTCCTTTGGAAAAGGAGGCTGCCACGGCCCCATCGTCCCAACCCCAAAAAAGGAGCACCCATGGCACAATACCCCCCCCTCAAAGTCATCAGCGATTACACGCCCTCCGGCGACCAGCCGGAGGCGATTCGTTTGCTTTCCGAAGGCGTAGAACTCGGGCTGACCGAACAGACGCTTCTCGGCGTCACCGGCAGCGGCAAGACCTACACGATGGCAAAAGTCATCGAGACTTTGCAACGACCGGCATTGGTACTGGCCCACAACAAAACCCTCGCCGCGCAGCTTTGCAGCGAGTTTCGCGAGTTTTTCCCGGAGAACGCCGTGGAATACTTCGTCTCCTATTACGACTACTACCAGCCCGAGGCCTACATCGCCCACACCGACACCTACATCGAGAAAGACGCGACGATCAACGATGAAATCGAGCGCCTGCGCCACTCGGCGACCTCCGCGCTATTTGAGCGACGAGACGTGATCGTCGTGGCCTCCGTGTCCTGCATCTACGGCCTCGGCGATCCCCTTGACTACCAAAACATGGTCGTCTCCCTCCGCGTCGGTCAAAAACGTGAGCGAGATGAGCTGCTCAAGCGGCTCGTCGAAATCCGCTACGAACGCAACGACATGGCCTTTGACCGCAATATGTTCCGCGTACGGGGCGATACGGTGGAAATATTCCCCACCTACGCCCGCGACCTCGCCTATCGCATCGAGTTCTTCGGCGACGAGATCGACCGCATCAGCCAGATCAGCGTTGTCACCGGAGAGCCGACAAAACGGCTGGACCATGTCGCCATCTACCCCGCGTCCCACTATGTCACAAGCCCGGAGAAAATGGAACGCGCCATCGGCGAAATCCGCGCCGAGTGCGACGCGCAAGTGGCCTTATTCAAGTCCGAAGGCAAATTGATCGAGGCTCAGCGTATCGCCCAGCGGACGATGTTTGACATCGAGATGATGCAAGAACTCGGCTCCTGCAACGGCATCGAGAACTACTCCCGCATCATCAGCGGGCGGCCCCCCGGCTCCGCGCCTATGACCCTGCTCGACTATTTCCCGGACGACTTCGTCCTCTTCGTAGACGAGAGCCACGTCTCCCTGCCGCAAGTGCGCAGCATGTACGCCGGCGACCGCGCGCGGAAGGAAAACCTTGTGAGCCACGGATTCCGCCTCCCCTCAGCCTTCGACAACCGACCGCTGACCTTCGAGGAGTTCAACGAGCGCATCCACCGTTTCGTCTATGTCTCGGCGACGCCGGGCGCCTACGAACGTGAGCGGTCCGGGCAGATTGTAGAGCAGATCATCCGCCCGACAGGGCTGGTAGACCCAGAAGTCTTCGTCCGGCCCGTCGCCGGCCAGATTGACGATTTGATCGCCGAGATCCACGTCCGGGCCGCCAAACAGGAGCGGACCCTGGTCACCACCTTGACAAAGAAGATGGCGGAAGACCTCACGAGCTACTTCAGCAACGTCGGCATCAAAGTCCGCTACATGCACCACGATATTACGACCCTGGAGCGCATGGAGATCATCAGAGACCTCCGTCTCGGCCACTTCGACGTGCTGATCGGCATCAACCTCCTCCGCGAGGGGCTGGACCTCCCCGAAGTCTCCCTCGTCGCCATCCTAGACGCGGACAAAGAAGGATTCCTGCGTTCAGAAACCAGCCTCATCCAGACCATAGGCCGCGCGGCGCGAAACGCCGAGGGCGTCGTCATCCTCTATGCCGACAAAATCACCGGCTCTATGGAACGCGCCATGGCGGAAACCGAACGCCGCCGCGGGATCCAAATGGCCTACAACGAGGCGCACGGCATCACCCCAAAGACCATCGTCAAGAGTGTCCGCGATCTAATCGAGATTTCCGGCGACATCTCCACCGCAAAACTCGCCGAGCACAATGTCAAACTGACGCGCAAAGAGCGCGACAAGCTGATTGCGAAGCTCGAGAAGGAGATGAAAGAGGCGTCGAAAATGCTCGAATTCGAACTGGCCGCCCTGCTCCGAGACAAGATTATCAAACTGCGGGGAGACGCCTCAGAATAACAAAAAAGCCCCGGAACTCATAGTGGAGTTCCGGGGCTTTTGTTCGTCTATATGGCGCAGTATTCGCAGATGTCATTGTCCCGCGCGCTGTTCGTTGTGCCATACACGACTGCGGCCAAATGAGAAAAAACAAACTGAAAATGCCAATAAATTCAATGGTTTCTTTTGCAATCACTTCCATCCACACGGTGAGCGGCGGAATCCCCTTATAGCCAATTGCGGGCAGACAAACCGGAACCCCCTGCCTTGGCAACGCTTGGCAGGGGGTTCCGGTCATGGTTATGGATTTACAAACCACGTATCATTGAACGCCTGAAAAGCCATCGAGATTTCGGCGAAATCTCGGTAATCCGCCTCAGTCCAGCCGGTGCGCTGAGAGAGGATGACGAGGATAAAGGGCGAAGGAGCATAGACAATGGCCATATCGTGCCAAGCAAAGGGCGCCGTCCACCCGCTTTTGCTTGCGACAGGGTAGTCAGAGACGATGAAGGGGAATTGATTGTCGAGCAAAGCGGCCTGAAACTCTGCGCTATAGGCGCCGCCGGACTCCAAATATTCAAAAATGCGCTGCATAAAAAGCCCGGCCTCATTGGCGCTGATGTGAGAATTCATGATCTCCGTCCCGATCCAGGGCGAACCGGCGGCCCCGACATGAGCGGGATTGCCGCCGATATCCGAAATAAACGCGCGGTACCCATCCAACCCGTGGACTCTGCGGAGGATCAAGGTTGCCACATCATCGCTTTCGCTCACGTTTAAGCGGATGAGCTCTCTCGTGGAAAAGCTTGTGCCGACCGGGTATCGTTGGTGGATGATGCCGGAATTGTCGCTGAAATCCGCCCAGGTGTAAGTCTGGCGGCTGTCTAGGTCGAGCAGGCCCTGCTCGGCCAGATGGAAGAGGTAGAACGCATAGACGGCCTTCGGGAGGCTGGCCGAGAAGTGAATATGATCGGCGTTATACGCGAACACGAAGCCCGTCTCCAGATTCTGAAAGTATACAGATAAACCGTAGCCGTGGCGTTGCAGTAACTCGGTCAGCGCATCGGTCGGAGGGGTGAAGTTGGTGTAAATTGGGGCCGGCATAAGTTCGCTTTGCAGGTGTGCTCCATGTATCCCGTGTTCCGTATACAGCGCATGCGCGATCTGCGGAGAAGGCTGCGCGATTGGGCGTGAGATCTGCGCGATCGAAGTGCGTGTACTCTGCTGGTGGAGCGATAACCCGCCGGCTACTAAGCCGAAGCCGAGGGTTGTCATTAATAAGACAAGGATGAAAGCTTTGACCGGATTTGTTCGCCTGTGCATGTGTGGACTCCTTGCGGGGGATCGTGTTATTTTTGAGCGGGTGTTATGGGAAGAGGCGCGCCAAGGTAGACCAGTCGGAGATCTGGTTCCAGTCGAGGGCGACACCGTCCAGATTTGTAAGGCCAGCCAGTGGGGTGATGTCACGGATCTGATTTTCGTTCAAGTTGAGGAAGCTCAAATTGGTAAGCCCGGCCAGCGGAGTAAGATCGCTAATTTGGTTGCTATACAGGCTGAGGCTCATTAAATTCGTAAGACCAGCCAGCGGACCCAAGTCGCTGAGCGGGTTGCTGCCTGCCCAAAGGTAGGTCAGGTCTGTGAGGCCAGCCAGCGGAGAGAGGTCGTTGATTCGGTTCCCGCTGAGGCTAAGAACGGTCAAATTCACGAGGCCAGCCAGCGGCGCGAGATCGCTCATTTGATTGCCGTCGAGGTGAAGTCGCGTCAAGTTTGTGAGACTAGCGAGGGGTGTGATGTCACTGATTTGGTTCATACCAAGGCCGAGGCCCGTTAAGTTTGTGAGGCCTGCCAACGGAGAGAGGTCGCTGATTTGGTTCATATCGAGGCTGAGCGCGGTTAAGTTCGTCAGGCCGGCCAGTGGAGTAAGATCGCTAATCTGGTTCCCGCCGAGGTGGAGGTCCGTCAGATTTGTAAGCCCGGCCAAGGGGCTTAGGTCGGTAAGGGAGGTATCAGACAAAGCCGTTTGGCTGTTGCTAATCCAAAGCGCCGTCAAATTCGTCATATAGCGGAGCGGGATGAGTTCTTCATTCGTCAAGGCCATGCGATTCAGATCAAGCGTGGTGAGCGCCGTGCTGAATTGCGCCCCGCGGATGGTGATGTAAGCGGGGAGTTCTGCTTCCGGACCTGCGGGCTGAGGCCGTCCGGCGCCAAAGGCATCCGATAAAGATGGCCGTGTCGGGGCTTCGGCCGCGAAGGTTTGGGTAGCGTGCCCGCCATTGCCGTTTCCTACCCCGAGCGCCACAACAAAGCCGGCGGCGAAGAAGATCAAGACCGCTGATAAAATTAACGCGATACGAGTATGTTGTTTGCTTTTCATAATGGAGCCGAGCCGCTCCTTGAGATTCTTTTGTTCTTCGCACATTGTGGCAGCGAGGACGACCCTCGGCAGTTTCGATTCCGCAGAAACAAAGAGGAGCGTATCGCCATAACTCTGCTTTTCGTCCATGCCCAGATTGCGGATCACGGCCTCGTCGCAAGCCAGTTCGCAGGTGCGCTCAATCTCGCGGCGGACGACAAACCAGACGATCGGGTTGAACCAGTGCAATGTGGTAACAAGCAGGGTAAGCCACTTGATAAAGGTATCTTTACGGCGCAAATGGACGAGTTCATGCGACAAAATGGAGCGGATTTGGTCTGTTGTATACGCCTGATCGGGTAGGATAATGGTAGGATTAAACACCCCAAAAAGCATTGGTGTGGACGCCAATGGGTTCTGATACAGGTGCGGAATAGGGCCTTTACAGAGCGCTTTGAGGATGGTATAAGCCTCCTCGCTTGCCGCGCGATTGCGGCGACGATAGAGCTTCATAAAGATCGTATAATTCACCGCATAATAGAGGCCAAATAGGAGAACGCCGAGAGGATAGAGCATGACCAAATAGGTTGTTGCCCAAGTGAGCAAGCTTGCTAGAGCTTGTTGCTCCCATCCATAGGCCGAGGCGCTACCGCTTGCGACAGGCGGGATGGTCTGAAACCGTTCGTACGCCTCCTCTTGGGTAATCACAAACCGCGTTACCGTATCGTTGATGGTCGGAACGGTTGGAATCGGTATTGCCTGTTGGTCCGACAAAATGGCAAACTGGGAGATCGGCAGGAGAAACGCGACGATTACGACGAGCCATAAGTAGTATTGCGCAGACTTCGGCAAGCGATTCCGCAGGAGCGGCTTTATGGCAAAAAGCACAAGCGCAAGCGCACTGCCGGATAAGGACATGATGAGGATGGTTCTGAAAAGATCGCTCATGCGTTGTCACCACCCATCTGGAAGTATGCGCGCAATTCTTCGATGTCGGAACTACTCAGGTGTCCGTTGCGAATCATAGCGACTGCGAGTTTTTTCGCGCTTCCGAACTTTTCGAGCAAAGCTTTTTCTTCTGTGAGGACATACTCGTCCTCTGTGATGAGGGGAACGTAGCGCGCTACGCCATAGCGTTCGGTGGGCTCAATCAGCGCTTTGTCGCGCAGGCGTGTAACGAGCGTGCCGGTGGTGGATTTATTCCAACCCTTTCTTTGCTCAAGTTCATCTCGAAACTCTGAAACTTTGAGCGGACGCTGCTCGCGCCACAAAATCCGCATGACTTCTAGTTCGGCATCAGAAATTTTATGTTCCATGGAAAGGCCTCCCCGGTGAAACTATCAATATAAAATATACTACAAATGTAGTTTTTTGTCAAGGGGAAATGTATACATTTGTCGTGGGGTTGACAATGCTAGGGTTTAGTGTTATCTTGAAAACTAGATCATAAGAGAAAGTGTGGAATGACTGGTGAGGGTTCGTCAATAAGGTGACTATTTGCGTCGCGGCAGCGGGGATTTTGCCTGCTTGTTTTGTGTACCCAAATGCCTTATGTGACAATCCGAAGAAGTGTTCACGCAACACGTTCTTTTGTTTGTTTTGTAGCGCAGTGGGTAACTGCGCTTTTTTGTTTGCCCAAATGGCGTAAGGAGTGCAATCATTGAAAAGCAGCCGAATGTTTGGCGGCAAGAGTCAAGCGGTTCAAGAGACAGTTGAAAAAGAAACAGGGTAGATTAAGATGAAAAGGAGCGTTATTTTATGAACAGTCTTAGAGCAGAGAGTGTAGCAAGCCGGGAGGTTTGTCTGCGCTAAGTAGCGGGAGTCTCCCGGAGAGTTGAGGCAAACAACAACTTTCAGGAGGAAAAACACTTGAACAGAGAAAATAAACGAAAAAAATACATGAAGGGCTATTATCGCAATCATACTTGCAACGACAGCTTTACTTGCAAGGTGTGCGATCGTCTGGTTGTGCCGGACGGTGCGGCGAGTAACCATAGAAACCATTGCCCCTACTGCCTTTCGAGTCAGCATTTAGACAATGAGCCGGGAGGCCGCGAGGCGGACTGCGGCGGCGTGATGGAGGCGATCGGCATTTGGGTGAGAAAAGGCGGCGAGTGGGCGATTATCCACCGCTGTAGGATTTGCGGGCATCTCAGTTCGAACCGCAGCGCGGCGGACGACAATTCCTTGAAGTTGATGTCGCTGGCCATGAAACCGCTCGGTAACCCGCCGTTTCCGCTGGAGCGGATGGAGAGATTGCTAGAGATTATGGGTGAAGACGCATAGATAGTAGATAAGAAGAACCCCCGGAACTCGAAGTTGAGGTCCGGGGGTTTTGCTTTTTTAGTTAGGGAAGAAGATTTCCGTTTTTCGACTTAATTCGTGGGTGTTCGTTTGGTTCACGCTTTAGAATATCTGATATATCGCATTCCAGGGCCTCGCAGATTAAGTCAAGATGATCGAGATTGATGCGATCGTTCAGTTCGTGGTAAAGTTCGCCGATGGTGTTAGGACGGATATCTGTTGCACGGGCAAGATCTGCTTGTGTTCAACGTTTTTCGCCTAAACGCGTAGACAAAAAATCCGCACCGCCATAACACATACCCCTTTGCGCACAATCTAACATGATCGGATAAGATTGTGCGCAAATTGTTATTATATAACAATTTGCGTTATGGCCTATGGACTGGTGCTACAGTTAGAAGTAAGTATCCGAACAGGAGGGAACTGCGGTGTGGCCACCAGCTGAAGGAATCGTTGACTATCTTATGCGGAATAGGGACGCGAAATAGCGTGGGAAAAACAAAAAACCACTACAATCAGTACGGTTGTAGTGGTTTTTCCTGGCAGGGGCAGAAGGTTCGATGTTTTCCATAAAGCCATCACTTTTTGATTAAGAAAATATCAAAAAACCTCCATTTACATCAACTTTCATAAACCATTTTCAGGTTTTATAAATTCGTACACAAGCGCTCTCCAGCCCATTCGTACACGATTCGTACACGTTTTTTATGGTCGGCAAGAGCTTATTGGGGTTCGTTGTTTTCATCATCGGTTTGTTGTTCATCAGGTGGATCAATTTGTATTCCCATAAGCACATCAACACTAACATTCAATGCAATCGCAATGCGGTACAATGTATCAACTGAAAATGTGTTTGCAACCTTTTCGCTTTCGATTTGACGAATGAAATCATACGACAAGTCAACAAGTTCGGCAAGTTGTTCAGCAGTCATTTTTCGTTGTTTGCGATGTTGTTTTATGTTTTTGCGTATGGTGTTATAAATGTCATGGTCAAATTCGATTATATTCATGTGAGCGAACACCTCACATTATTGTATCGAATTAGAAAACGAATCGCCGTGAGCGAATAACTCACGTAAATTTGACAATATATGTCGAATGGCGTACAATGATAAATAGTTTAAGCAATCAAAGCAAACAAGGAGAATCAAAAATGCAGAAGTTCACAAAGAGAGCAATCACGATTTTATTAGCAATCATTATGATTATTGGGATCGCATCGCCAGCATTTGCAACACGTCATAATTTTAATGATGTGAGAGATGGTCAATGGTATTCAGAGGGAATACAATTTGTGTTCGCAAATGGAATCATGGAGGGTGTAGGAAATAATCAATTCGCAACAGAGCGTAATTTGACACGTAGCGAAGTTTCGGCGTTGATTTTCAGATTACATCATGGACGTAGAGCAAATGCAAGTGATAGCACAAGCAACAATTTTACAGATGTTGGGAGTGCATGGTATACAGCATACATTACATGGATGAACAATAATAATATTGATAATGGAACAGGCAATCAGTTTTTCCCAAATCGTCACGCAACACGTCAAGAGTTCGCAACCATGATGTATCGTTACGCAATGAATATGACGGATTTAACAGATACAGGTCAACAAAGTCAGCAATGGAATCAGTTTACAGATCGTGGTCAGATTGCAAGTGGTTCATATTCAGCGTTAAGATGGATGAATTTTCACGATGTTATTAGAGGACGAACAACGACAACGATAAATGCAACAGGCACATTGACAAGAGCAGAAGCGGCAACAATTTTCATGCGATTTATGAATGTTGGCAATGGTGGCAACAATGCAGACATTGACGCATTGACAAGAAATGGTGCAACGTGGTATCAGTTAAGAAATCAAGGATTTACAAGAGTTGAGATTCAAGGTGCATTTGAACGTGAGTTTATTAGATTGGTAAATGTTGTTCGTGCAGAACATGGTTTGCCAGCATTTATTTTTAATGAAACAGTTAGCAGTGTAGCACAAGCACGAGCAGAAGAAAGTTTAAGACACAATTCATGGTCACACGTTTCAGAAACAACAGGTTTTTCACATTGGTATCATTTTCGGACAGTGACAGGATCGGGATCAAATGTTTGGGCAGTCGAAAATTTAGCAGGTGGGCAAAACGCGGCACAAGCAGTATTAAATGCGTGGTTAGCATCACCATCACATCGTGGATTGATTTTTTCAGGTCAACAAGGTGCATCATGGGGATTAGATATGAATCAAGTGGGTATCGGTTTTGATATGGATTGGAATAGACAAGGCAATCACAATTACACACGTTGGACAATGTGGTTATCAAATATTTAACACAGACACAGAAAGTCATTAGGTAATAATAGAAATCATCAGAGAACGCATAGATTAACGTCTATGCGTTTTTTTATTGTTCGCACATCAAATCACACACCCAAAGGCAATCATTTGTCTAATCGCAATCTATGACGTTCTAAAACGAACATAAAAAATAATTCGTTCAAAAGGTTCCTTAAAAGGTGTTTGCATATGATTGTTTCGGTTGGCAAGTGGTCAGATGATGGGGCAGAAGATTAGCAAATTTGCAGTTCTTTGATATTGATTTATATGTTCGCACGAATCACAAGCGGACAAATAAATTATTGAAAGTGAGAAAGAGCAATGCAAGTAATTTTACAGGGATTCAGACAGTTAGATTTTAAGGCAGACAATGGCGAACGAGTAACAGGAACACAATTATTTGTTTCATTCGATGATGATACAGTCACAGGCAAAATGACAGACAAAATTTTTGTGCGGCCGGAAATTCAGTTGCCGGCAAATTTGAAACAAGGCGATGTTTTGAATTTACAGTTTAACATCAAAGGCAAAGTTCAAGCAGTACGACAACAAAATGACAAAGCAGGCGGAATGCCAAATTTGGATGACAAAAAATAATGATAATGCGATGGGCGGGATTTTTGTATCTCGCTCATTGTAAATTTACACGACAAATGAAGTCAAAGGAGATAGACAGATGAACAGGAAGATTATCATTATAAAGTGGGTTGCGGTCATAGTGTACGCATTGGCAATAATCGCATTGTATTTCAATTTTGAAAATATAGGGTATTCGGTATTTAGCGTGATAGGATATTTTGTTTTATTGATTGTATCATTCAGCGGATGGATGGTGGTTGTATTTGTGTGTGCAACAAGTCATTTCGCAAAGATGATTATAAATCGAAAAATGGAGCAAGCAGAAAGGCAATTAGGCAATATTTCACATACGCAGTTAGATTCATATAGGCGAAACATGGTAGGTGATTATGTGACATTGAAATTTAGATCGGTTGGTGTTACAAAAGAAGATTGGGAGAACAAGCGATCATGTGTACAGAGCGCATTAAATTATACAATCATTGGTGAGATTGATTATTACAAAGGGAATTGGGATGTGATTGTATTTGACGCAAGAAAAGGCAGATCGTGTACAGATTCAGGGGGGTTATATGATGATGAATTTTGATTTTACATTGGGGTATGATTTGGGAGCATGGCAAGATTACAAAATCAAGAAAAAGATTGTCACAGACATATCAGCAGACACAAACAGTCATATGTTATTGTGCGGAATGAGTGGATCGGGCAAGTCATATTTTCAAACGCAGATTTTTGCAAGGTTAGCAAAAGCAGATAGAGCAGCAGTATTTTATTTTGCGGATTACAAGCGTGATGATTCGTATGCACATTTGAGAGATCAAGCAAGGTATTTTTCATATACGGACACATTGAAAGCATTGGACATTGTATATGACATTATGAAAGCAAGGATTTCAGGAGCGGACAAAACAAGGCATCAAGTTACGTTAATTTGGGATGAATATGTAGCGAACATTTTAGCATTATACAATGATGGCAAAGAGGGCAAACAAAAAGCGGAGATCGCAATGAGAAAGGTCAGCGAGATTTTAATGATGGGTAGGTCAATGTGTGTGCGGTTGATCGTATCATGTCAACGTGCAGACGCAATTGTTTTTCCGCAAGGTGCAAGATTAAATTATGGCGTGGTTGTGATTTTGGGAGCGTTCAATAAGTCGATTTATGAGATGTTAATGAGCGATCACATAGACAAGGTAAAACAGAGAATCAAGCAAAGCGATTTTGGGCGTGGTTTTGGGTCATGTTTGTTGCAAGGGTCAGAGTTGCATTTTATCAAGGTGGGCGAAGTTGCGAACATGGAGAAGATGAAAGGTGTTTGCAGATCGGCATTAGCATGACGAGATTTGCAGTTTAAGCGTGTTTCGGTTTGGGTGCATTGGGTTTTCATGTTAGCATTGGGAGCGATTCTTGCAATCGTAGAATGTGACACACGCCACAAGAAGTTATTATGTAATAATAGTCGAACACAGACCAGTATTTGTGAACGCAAAGAAAAAATGATATAATTGAAGAAAATTTCAAAAGGCGGTGTTGGCGTTGAAGTTATGCGGATGTGGAGAATTGTTTTCACGGGTAGGCGTTGGAGAGTACGAATGCAGTGGATGTAATTCATCGACAACATTTGCAGAGCATAAAAAACGGCGCCAAAATGTGGCGTGTAAACGATGTGAACAGGATAAGGATTGTAAATATTGGGGAGTTCGCAATTATAACGAGCAAATATACAAGTGTAGGTTTTGCGGTTATGAGTTCACAGCACAGCAAGAGACACGCAAGAAACGAGAGGATCGAGACAAGGAAAAAGCGAAAGCAATAGAATTACATTCACAGGGTTTGACATATCGGGCGATTGCGGAAAAAATGGGCGTTGCACATTCATTGATTTATAGATGGATAAATGGGTAATGGTATCACAAGACAACGAGTTTTGCAGTTCTAGCGCATCCAGTTGATTATGTATGTGATTGTATGTTTTGGGTTGAGAGCGATTCTGGCGGTCGTAGAACGTGACACACGTCACAGAAAGTCATTCAGTAATAATAATGGTGGGTTGCAGTTGCAGCTCATCATTATTTTTTATGTCGGCGTTCACAAATACTGGTTGGGATAATAAGAATGTAAGCAGTTTTCAAAGCAAAAGCGTTGCGTCGTGCGTTTAGCAAAGACGCAACGCAATATGGAGTTTTTTAGCACTGCAAACGACATATTGTGTTATGTGTCAAGCCAAACCATAAGCAATATCAGTTGTTTTGCAAACAAGTCAGCAGGATTGCAAAATCAAAAACGATATTATAAGTAAGATCGCTGCGGCGACTAAATTTCATGTTTGCTTCATGGAAACGATTGAACCTTGACAAGTGAATATTGTGAATGACAGCTTGTGTCCAAACAAAACAACAAAACAGAGGTTGGAGGAAAAATAATAATAAAAACAAAGGAAAAAGGAACTATGAAAAATTTAGAGTTAGAAATTGTTTATGATATGAAGATGGACACAAGGCATCGCAGATGGTTTTTGGTCATCAATAATTACACGGAAGATTGGTCGCAAGAACAATGTAAAAAGTTGATGGAGTCATTGGGCAATGCAGTCAAGTATTATTGTTTGTCAGACGAAATTGGCGATCAAGGTACACCACATCGAAATTTGTATTTTGAGTTACACAATGCAATGCGCTTTAGTCGGGTAAAGTCATTATTTCCAGAATGGCATATCGGGTTCGCAAAATCATTGGGGCATTTTTGCAGGGCGTATATCGGCAAAATGGGTGAACGCAATGCAGACAAAGCACATACATTGATTGGGGGTACATTTTTTGAACAAGGTGAAGTGCCGCAGGAAAAAAATAATCAGGGTAAGCGCACAGATATTGATATAGCAAAAGAAATGGTCAGGGATGGAAATGACGTTTTTGACATCATAGAAATGTATTCACATTTGTGGCGATATGAGGATTATTTGGAGCGATACAAACAGGAGTATTTGATACGACAATTTAAGGGCAAGCGAAGCAAACCAGAATTTATTTTTATCAGCGGTCCAACAAATGTCGGCAAATCGACATGGGCGTTTGACACGTTCGGGGATGAAAATATTTGTTACATTACGGATTATGAGGGTAACGGCGTTTTCGATTCATATACAGGACAAGAGGTATTGTTATTGGATGAGTTTGACAGCAGTATCAATATTAAGTCAATGAACGCATATGCAGATCGTTTTAACGCAGTAACATTACCTGCGAGGTATTATAATCGCAAACGTGCGTATTCGACATTAGTAGTTATTTCAAATTTGCCGTTGGAACAACATTATTTAGAAATACAGAAGAAAAAGCCAGAAGTGTGGAAAGCATTTTGCAGGCGTATTGATAAGATAATGGTGTACACGGATTTTTTGAAATTTGACACATACGAGACAACAGGATCACAGCAGACAGGCGATCAAGTGTTAGCGTCAGACAAATATTTTCGGGCGTTGTCAGATGTGAACGAGATCGCATAAGGTCAACACAGACACAAGAAGTCATTCAGTAATAATAATGGTGGGTTGCAGTCGCAGTTCATCATTATTTTTTATGTCGGCGTTCACAAATACTGGTTGGGATAATATATTTAGATTCGGTTTCGGGCGGATCGAGTATGTAGAAAGGAGTAGGCATGGTTTTTGAGAAAAATAAATATTCCACAGATCTCTTCAATCGAAAATGCGATACGTATTTATTATCAATATCCTGAATTGGGAAATAAACAAATTACTGAACTTTTCGGGGATATTTCACACACTACAGTGGCAAAGATTAAAAAATATGTAAGGGATGAAATGTTTCAAAAAGAAATTTTTTCATTCGGGGCAAACACAGTAAACACAGAAATCGCATATCAGGTATTTGGGTTAGATATTAGCGATTTAGAAAAACGATTGATGAAATTGCAGCAGTTAGGTTTAACGTCATAAAAAATAAAATTTAGAAAAAGCGGATATATTTACTTTATTTGATTAAAGCGTTGCATTTTTTCAAGTTTCATGTTACAATGCAATCTACGAAAAGCACAATATATCCGCATTTTCGGAAAGGATAACACAAGATATGCCACGTTATGAAGTTAGAAATAAAAACGGTAAGTTAGTTAAAAATAAGGACGGATTGCAAAAATACAGGGTTTTTGTCAGTTTCACGTGTGAAAGCACAGGCGAACATAAAAAGTTGTCGCAAATAGTATACGGATCAGAAGAATCAAAGACAGTTGAGCGATACATGGAGCAACAGATTCAAAGGGGCGAACACGTTCAAGGGAAGATGACAGTACAGCAGTTATATGATGAATACATGGAGACAAAAAAGGGTTCAGCAAGAGAATCAACATTAGACACAAATCGTCGTGATTATCGGTTACATATTAAAGAGATGTTTGCAGGTGTATATATTGACAAAATCACATTGAAAATGCTTCAAGATTGGAAAACATATATGCAGGGCAAAACATCTATGAAGGGTAAAAATAAGTTGTCATTGAAGTCAAAGCAACACGCATATGGTATGTTTCGGGCGATGTTGAATTATGCGGTCAAAATGGAATACATTGAGAAAAATCATTTGATAACATTAGGAACATTCAAAGACGTAAATCATCGAAAAACAAAAGCAAAATTTTACACAGCAGAGGAATTTAAGAAGTTTATTAGCGTAGCAAAAGAACACGCAGAAGAACACGAGATCAAGCATAAGCATTTAGGTGAATGGGAGTATTATGTATTTTTCAGTATTTTGTTTTTAACAGGATTGCGAAAAGGTGAATGTCATGGGTTGAGGTGGTCAGATATTGATGGCGAGTATTTGAATGTGGAACGTAGTATCATGCAAAAGTTAAAAGGTGGAGATGTAGAATCAAAACCAAAAACAGAATCATCAGAACGAACACTTCAATTACCTAAAGCGTTGATTTGCATTTTAGACGCACACAAAAAGCGCAAGCAGAGATTACATACATTCAGCGAAGAAGATTTTATTTGTAGTGGTGTAGATGGTCGCAGTTTACGAGATGGCACAATTCAAAGCAGAAATAAGCAGTTTGCAGAGTTAGCAGGATTAGATAAAATCAAGATTCACGAGTTCAGGCATTCGCACGTTAGCGTGTTAGCAAACGAAAGAGTCATTATTCAAGAGGTCGCAAGAAGATTAGGACATTCAAACATAAAGGAAACATTAAATACATATAGTCATTTATATCCTCGAGAAGAAGAACGTGCTGTTGAAATTTTAGATTCAATCATGTAAGAAAAAGATGACATCTACATTGATTTGTAGGTGTCATTTTTTGCGTATTGGAGGGGAATCAACGCAAGGTCGGCTAAAATCATTCGTACATAATTCGTACACGGCAGGTTTTGGAAATGAAAAAACCCTTGATTTCTCAAGGATTTTTTCGATGATGGCAGGGGCAGAAGGATTCGAACCCTCGGCACGCGGTTTTGGAGTGCTCAAATTTGCTTTTGGCAACCTCTGGTGATTTGCTGTAACTGTTGGTATTACTGAATTTTTTGAGTTTCAATTTTTGTAACTTCTTGTGATTTATGTTCAAGTTTGGCGATTTTTGAAGAGGTTCTTGAACATTTCTTGAACACGGATGGGGTCTTGGGACGTGGATAAAGGGTGGATAGTTATGCGGATGCCGCTTATGCATAATGAGCGCATATACTGCTTTTCGCATCAGCCACTTCCGAAAATGTCAAAACTTGAATTCTCGTACGAGGGCCAAACAAAGGGGATACGGTATGCGTATCCCCTTCGCTTTTAGTCTTCGAACACCCAATAAATCAGCGGGAGAATATCTGCCAGCTCGATTCCCTTTGCATAAGCATAGCTCTTGGTATACGCTGTCCAAATCTTCGCAACTTCTGGGCTAGCGCTGATATCTTGCAAATGCTTTTCGTATTGCGCTATGTGGTGAGCACTGCCCCGCTCTTCCGCTTTGACCCGAAGCGCATGGAGCAACTCTGTTCGAGACAAGGCATCACGGTTTTCGGACAATAGCATATAAGCATCATAAAAGTCACGCCCACGGGTATTAGTCACATTCCGAGAAAGAATCGTCTCAATCTTCTCTGCCAGAATCGTATAAAGGTTGTACGCCATGACCGGAATCGTCCGATCCTCAAACATCAGCTTATAGGAATACTCAATCTCCCCGGGAATAATCGTGTCGCCTGTCGTAATATCCAGTTTCATCCTAACAAAAATCGTGTGAAAGGATGCCTTGAGTGAAATGCGAAAGTCATCGTACTCGCTAACCTCTCGGATGTTTTGGATGTTCTCAACCTCAAATGTAACACCATCCTCAACATCAATCGCAATAATTTCATCGATGATTTCTTTAAGTGTCTCACGGCTGACCGATAGCCCCTTCGCTGTTGCGTCCATGTCCATCGTGCTCCGGCGGTCAATTCCCACCATAGCCGCAATCAGAAAGCCGCCTTTGAGGATAAAATTTTCACGGTATGCCGAGACGGACACACGCTCAAGCAAGCGCTCCATCATGTAGGTATACAAAAGTGCGTTGGAAGGCGTTCCGGTTTGCTTAGACTTATTCTTGATCCAATCTTTTAACTGTGTTGCGCTTGTGAATCTCATGTCAGCACCTCCAAGTATCTATAGACCTCATCACGAATTTTGAGAGCGGTCGCATATTCCAATAGCTTTGCATTGTCACGCTGCTCACTTTTCAAGTATCGCTTCAGCGCAGTGAGAACCAAGTCGCGATCCAATTTGTCAATATGCTTTAGGCAGTCGCAAAGCGTTCGCTCAACATCATAAGCCCTCACTTGCATCCCGAATGGTGTTTTGATCTCGCAAGCCCCGAGTGTCAATCGTTTTGGACGGTTGTAGAAAAAAAGCATCATATCATCCGTCAAAATCTTAGAATTCCAACCAGCGGGAATCGTCATCATTAGCCGAAGTGGATCGCGGTCACTTAGGTCATGCAAAAACAAAGCTGTCTCGTGTGAGAAAATACCTTTCGGCATGCGGTGTTGTGCCACAAAGAAAGAGTCGGAGAAAACACCTGCCTCGGCATATAGTCCATGTGCTACACGCTCAATAATCCCGCACTCTGCCATACGTTGCAGGACTTTGTTCTCAATATCATTTTGCTTGGCTTCTTTTGAGGAGAGGTAGCCATTATTTTGCTTCATGAGTGCTAAGACTTTTTCAGCGTTGTCCATCCCGACACCTCCACTTTGCCTATAATGTCCTTTTTGTTCGTATTTATTATAAAACATACGAACAAAAAAGTCAATCAGCTGATCTGCACCGTTCATCGCAAAGGGGCTACCGTATGCGTAGCCCCTTTGTGCTTTTACCCACTCAACTTCCGCACCCCGCCCAGCTTCGGAGTCAAAATATCATCCAAGGCTTCACTCGCCAGCTCATCCGCTGTCTTGAACGCATGGGAGTAGGTGTCCGTCAGCGTAGACGCCCTCGAATGCCCTGTCCTCGCCTGTATCGTCCGAATGTTCACCCCGGCGGCGATCTGTAGGGAGCAGAAGGTGTGGCGGAGACTGTGGGGCGTGAAGTGCTCCAAATCGTGCTCGGCGATGAACTTCCGAATCCAGCCGTTGAGCGTATTGTGGTCAATGGGCTTGCCATTTTCTTGGATGAAAATCCAATCATCGCCCTCCCACTTGTTTCCGAGCTTGAGCTTTTGAGACAACCAATATTTCCGATATTCCGCCAGCAAGTCGAAGATCAAATCCGGCAGGCGGATGACGCGCTTAGAGTGGTCATTCTTCGTTGGCACTTCGACTATCCCTTTTCCCTGTTGCCACTGGGTAGCGCGGAGGATGTGGATGATTTTGTTCTCCCTATCAACATCTTTCCATTGCAGACCGCCGAACTCGCCGCGCCGGATACCGCTGTACAGGCAGAGCAGGATGGCGGTTTTTCGGCGAATGTCCGGCTCTTGCAGCAGGAGGGCTACCATCTCCTGTGCGGCGGTATCGCTCAAATATCGGGCTTCCTGCCGCTTCACCTTCGGCGCATTTGCGTGCTCCGATGCTACATTGAAGGGGATGATCTGTTCCTTCTTCGCTTTTGCCAAGATCGAGGCGATGACTCTGTGGTGATGCAGCACCGTTCGGTCAGACAGGCCGGTTATGGCTTTGTTGATCTTGAAAATCTTCTGCACCGGCACATCGAGGGCGGCGGCAATTTTCTCCGCCGTGGCAATCGTCACTTGCTTTCCATTCCGCACCCCGCTGATCGTAGCGTAAGCAATTCCCGCTGTTTTGCTGAGAGCGGTTCTGGAAATCTTCCGCTTATCCATCATCTTGTCCAGTCCGGCAGGTGTCGCAAAACACCCCTGCTCTTTGATGCCGTCTTCTCGCAGATTGGCATAGAACGCTTCCAAGTGCCGCGCCTGTAAATTCTTGAGTTTGATATGTCCGAAGGCTTCATTGACGCGCTTTAAGAGCTGCACATACCGCTCTCGTGTCTTGGGTGCAATTTGGGCAGTTTCCATCCATCGCGCCGCATAGTCCTCAAACTTGATTGTCCCATCATAGGCAACCAAGCCGTTCTTGATCTCATCCTCAAACTGCACGGCGATTTGATTGAGCTCTTTCTCCACCTGCCGCTCTGTGAGTTCGGGCGCTGGCTTGTAGGTCATGGACTTCACCGTCTGTTTGCCATTCGTCCGCTGGTCTACAAACACACGAATCAGATATGAGACTTCACCCCTCTTGCTTGTTCGCTTGATGATGTTTGCCATAATCCAACCTCTCCTAGTGTAGGCTTATTCCCAGCCGCTCGGCTAGGGCGGCTTGCTCCAAATATTCTCTACCGTAATTTTCGTGCCACTGTTCCACGAGTTGTTCCTGATTCTCTGTAAAATATCGTTCGTACGCTGCTTTGATGGCCGCACCCATAGCTTCCATCGCCTGTTGGCGGTGGAAGCTGCTCAGGTCATCTGCTGGGATGATGCGGTATCCGATTGCGGTGGCGCGGGCGTTCAGTGCGCGTCGTACCGCAACTTGCGCGGGGTCGTTTGGGTCTCCGGGCGGAATGCGATCTTCATCCAGCAACTCGCATTGAATTTCAAAATATTCATTGCTTGCCCGCCGCGCCTGTTGGAGAAAACGATCGAATTCATCGGTATTGATCAGCTTTGATAAAAACGCGATAGGCGTTATGCTCGCCCCCGTTTGGGTTGCCCATTCCTTCAGCTTGGCAATCGCTCCATCGGAAAGCCCTAAGCTGTCAACCAGTACCTGATTTTCTTTTACTTTGCTCTCTGTCTCGCCGTATAGATACTCGAGCGGCACTTTGAAAAACTCCGCCACTCTTTTGAAATTGTAACAGTCTGGAATCGTCTTGCCGTCTTTCCATTGAGATACTGCCTGTCGAGATACGCCTACATAGTCTGCCACCTCTTGCTGGCTCACTCTTGTCTCGTCAAATAGTAATCGCAGTCGTCTGGGAAAGGGATGGAAGTAAGAATCTTTGTCATCCATATAGTTGTCCGCCCTTCGCGTTGTTGTTTGTTGCGTTTCGAAAATTTAGCTGCACATCCCTTGCGTTCGCAAGTGGCATATGATATATTTCGATTATAGCAAGTTTAATTGCGGAAGTCAAGCAGAAGCAAGAAGAATAAAAAACCAAGGGGGACTGCAATGTTAGAACTCATCACCAGCAACATCCGAATGCTCACCATCAACGAAGCTGCCGACCGTATACCAGGGCTGACTAAGTACCGAATCCGAGAAATGTGTATCCAGGGAGAACTGCCGCACGTTAAGGCGGGGAAAAAGTATCTCATCTGCGAACAGGTACTCATCCGACACCTCGCCCAACCTACTCCGCCGCCGCAGAAGAAAAAAGAAGAAGTGCCGCTCAGTCCCATCCGCCGTCTCGCTGGATAGGCAAACGCAAAGTGGGGGGTATGCATAGCGTACCCCCCACCCTGGAAAGGAGTCTTGCCCATTTGATCAAACAAGAACTTATCCTATTTGATGATCCCGACTTCAAAGATGTCCGAGTAGTCCAGGCGGATGGCAAGCCGTGGTTTGTCGGCAAAGATGTCTGCCGCTTCTTTGGAGATAAGAACCACAGCCGAAGTCTCTTGCGAGTAAATGAAGCGGACAAGGCGATCTTAGACCTCGAGACAAAAGGGGGCATACAAAAAACAACTCTCGTAAACGAATCTGGTCTGTACGCCCTGCTGCTCGGGATGCACCCGCAGAAAGCGAACAAGCGCGGCGTGTCCCAAGCCACGCAAGAGCGAATCGAAAAGCTGACGGCCTTCCGCCACTGGGTCACCCATGATGTGCTCCCCACCGTCCGACATGGCGGCAAGTATGAAACCCCGGCCTACAGAAACTATATGGACGCACGCATCGCCGAACTGATGGAAGATTACAGGCGGCGCAAAGGACTTAGGAGCGAGGTAATCCATGCCGACTATGAGGTGATTGACGTTTGACAAAAAATCTGAAACGCAGCAAACAACAAATTTTCCGTGTGAATGAAGCCGAACTTGCCCTCATCAAAGAAAAAATGTCGGTCGCGAATATCCGCAATAAAGAAGCCTACTATCGCAGGATGGTGCTGGACGGCTATGTGCTCCGCCTCGACTTCTCCGATGTGAGGAAGATGACGCGGCTACTCTCCAACGCCACGAATAACCTCAATCAGATTGCCCGTCGGGTCAACAGTGATGGCAATATGTACGCAGAAGATATTCAGAAACTCCAAACAGACTATGAGTTGCTCTGTGGGCAAACGAGGATGATTTTACAGAAGCTGGCGAAGATCTAAAATGCAAAAAGAGCGCCGCTGGGAGGAGAGGCATTTCTTCCCAGCAGCGCTCTTTTTGTTCTAGCAGACGGCGAAGGCCGGCTTAAAAATTGGGCGCGCAGCGGACAATTTAGTGGGGGTGGGCTGCTCCCCAACAAGCACCGTTTTTGCATGGTGATATCACCATGCCTTGCTTGCGAAGGTCGCGAAGGAGGAATAAGCTACAGTTTTCTTGTTAGTGTAATTATTTTTCCAAATGTACATTCCTTTACTAAGCTTTCATGCAGACCCGTCAGCGTTGCCTCGTACTTTAATCCAATATTGTTCTTCTACCATATCAGCACAACGAACTATGTCCGTTTTTATATCGCTTTCCCAAATTCTCAAAACCGTCCACCCTGCTGCCTCAAGTAGTTCTGTGTTCTTGATATCCCGCTGCACATTTCCAAGAATCTTGTCTCGCCAAAACTGCGAATACTGTTCCAGTTCGGCCTCAAATGATGGTAGCCCTCGAATAGTCCAGTTATGACCATGCCAAAAATCGCCATCACAAAATACGGCTAACTTCGTTCTCGTAAAAACAATGTCAGGCTTTCCGGGAAGTGTTTTTACATTTATCCTGTAACGCAAGCCCCGCGCCCAGAGCGCATGGCGCAACGCGAGCTCTGGCTGGGTGTTCTTTGACTTCACGGCAGACATTATCTTGTGGGTTATTCCAGGTGTTCTCGTCATATATCCACCTCCATAACATTAGGTATCGAGAAAGACCGCTTGCACCCCCACCGCTTTGAGCGCAGTGGTTATGTGGTTCGTATCCGCGATAGTCAGGGAGTTGGTTTTCGAGACGAGAGTCAAACAGATTGAAGGAGTGCGCCCCTCGATGATGAGTCCTGGTTGCTTGGCAACAAGTTCTAAGGCTTTCCGCAAAGCGTTCTCCCAATACAGAACTGTACCGCCGCTAACCACGAAAATATGACCATCAGCAGCGCGCGAAACTGTCACCTTGTTACTTTTTCTAGTGCCGGTCTGAATCTTCAACGCCTTCACGCCATAGACTTTTTCAATAGTCTCGGTCGGATCAACAGCGTCAAATGCGTCCTTGATTTTCTTTTTGGCATAGGCGTTAAGTACAGAATCCTTGATATAAGTGCGGACACGCTCCTTGTCCATGTACTGTTTAAGGACGCCGCCAATTTCCGGATCTTCCACGAGGTCGTCCATAAAGCGGCCGCTATCGATACGCCCACTGGATGAGTACCCAAAGCTATCAGCTTTTTTGAAGGTAGCCTCCCGAATTTTCTTGTTCTGTTGAGATGTTACTTTTGCCATCGTTAAAATCCCTCCGGATATGTCAGTTTTGTTTCATCGTCTGAACCGCCTAAGTCCGCGACATCCTCAAGCCACATATTTACAAAACTTTCCATTCTCGCGTCCGAGAAAGACACAAAGCCCTCCTGCAGATAAACAACCTCGTTTTCAGCACCTTTAACTTTGCCCTCTCTGTTCATTTCAACCATATCCGCCATTCTGCGGATGTCGGAAACAAAGTCTAACACAATGACCTTTTCTTTGCCCTCAGACAGGCGTAAACCACGTCCAAGCTGTTGGACGAAAATCCTCCTTGAGTGTGTGGCTCTCAGAAAGACGAGGATATTTACGTCTGGGATGTCAATACCTTCATTCATAACGTCAACGGCACTTACCGCATGATAGGTACCCGCCGCGAAAGCCAACAATCTGCGCCGTCGCTCGGCCTTATCAACGCGAGATAGAGCCGCGCAAGGAATTCCTGCGGCGGATAGCATATTAGCAAAACGGTTGCTATGTTCAATGGAAGGCGAGAATATGGCTATCCTCGGATTCGGGATATCCGCCACCACTCGCTGGATTTCTGTGATAACGGCTTCGTCGCGTTGTGGCAAGAAAAGGCGCTTATTAAGGTCTCGAATCGAGAGGTTTTGTCTGCTCATATATTCCATGTCGTCCCAATCAACATTGTCGCAGAAAATACGATAATCAACCTTGGACAGATAGCCCATTGCCATACCATCAACAAGGGAAACCTTCGCCAAAGCCTCACCAAAGACAGTGGTCAGGCTCTGCCCGTCACCTCTCCACGGTGTTGCGGTCATCCCGATGAGAAACTTAGGTTTTAAATGTTCAAGGCAGGTTCTGAACCCATGAGCCAAGGCGTGATGCGCCTCGTCGACAATTACCGCATCAAATTGATCAGGCTCTATCCCCGGAAGATAACCATATAGACTCTGATAAAGCCCAAAAGAAATGCCCTCCGTGTCTCGTGGAGGTAAACCATCAAAGAACACCGAGGTAGGCACCTCCTTTTTTATTTGAGGCCAAAACCCTTGCTCCAACTGAAGAGCCAAGTCGGTGGCGTGACAAAGAACAAGAATCTTGCGGCATCCTTTCTCCCATAAAGCGCGTGCGATTGTTGCGGCAATGACGGTCTTACCAAGCCCTGTAGCGACAATATAAAACGCTCGCTTATCGCCTCTCTCATAGGCCGTGATGACCTTCTTGACTATTTGGTCTTGGTACTCGCGAAGTTTTCTGAATCCAGCGTGGTCGTCTGATATCTGGTCGATAAGCGCTTGAATAAACGTTCCGTTCCAGAGCTTTAGAGTATAGCCGTTCTTCTCAAGCTGTTCTTGTCGCTGGCGTGCGGTTTTGGTAAACTCACCATTCGTGGCAACAGCCGCAATGTTAGCGTCATAGAAAGACAAGGCGTCAATCGCTTCCTTAAGAGCTTGTGGCCCGATATAGCGGCTTCCGGAGACGGCTTTTGCTTGGACGACCCACGACTTTATCTGTTGAGTTTCCGCCCTCGTGGCAAGTATGTCACAGCCTTTATCTCCAGTTCCACCGATGACGGTAGTGTCGTTCCATCCCAGATGCCCCATCAAACGCGCGACAGCACGCTCAAGGCCTTTCCAGTTGTACCCGTTTGAAATGTCATCGGTGTAAAAATTCATTAACTCAACTCCTTTAACAGGAAGTCCACGCTAAGTGACGCGCGCGCGAGTTCATTCTTTTGCACACGTTGGTTATAGCCAGAAATGACCCGGAGAGCGTCCTTCACAAACGATAACGCACGATCTCTAGACTCGTCGCGGGCTCGTTGTGTAGCCATTGCGTCCTGCAGAGTAATCGTCATATAGGGCGTTTGGAACACGCGCTCGTCAAAAACATCCTCTGGGAACCGTTCAATTAGCCTATATAGAGTCTTAGGCGGCACGAATTCAATGGAATCAAATCCAGCGGCGATATTGGCTTGAAAATTCTTTAACAATGTCGTGTTCGCGGATTGGATAAGGTTTGTAATTGTTTCCTCAACCTCGCCAGCTGATTCATGTATGCAGCTTACAGCTTCAGAAGCTTTATCCTTAAGGGCTACGGTCAGTTTTTCGCGCAACAACTCAAAAGCACTACTTGCCCTGTCTTGCAATGCTTGTCTGTCAATTCTTGCGTCCTGCATTGTGGTTTCTATCAAATCGGCGTAAACAGCGACTAAATCAGGAAGGCTATCTCTCGCCTTTAGCTTCTCAGATAGATATTGCAATAGCAGCATCTTCGCGGTAATCGGATATTGAGCAAGCAGAGGATGCGATGGATCGTAGACAAAATCACAGTCGATACCGTCAGACTGGAAGAAGCTAGGCCGCTTCTCGCCACGATAGTATATGGAGCCCCGATTCAACTCGTAAGCGCGAACATTCAGCGAGCCAGCGTTGCCGAATTTATAGTTACGGCCACTAAGTTGGCTTACGGAAGTAGACCGTTGGATGAGCTCATCTATTTTAGACGTTTCCGATACGGCTGACGTAGACACCGAAGTTGTCGTTTCAGTTTGAGAATCTGCTTCTGGCGCATCAACAGCAGGAGATGCCTGTGAAAAAGTAGCTCCAGCAATATAAACACTGACATCGTCGGAGGGAATGTCACCCGTATTTACCGCAGTGGTAGCCCTCGATCCACCTGTGTTCTGCTTTTGGTCTTCTTCTTGCGCTGCTTTCCACCAAAGAATATCATCAAGATAGTCTCGCTGGCCTTTTCTGAACTCAGCAGCGTAACGCTTAGCCACATCGTTCGGGGCAAATAGGCATTTAGTGCCTTTGTCGACTCTACGATAAGCATTGACAAGCAGACCTAGGGGAGAAGTTGTCTGCTCAGGAACAAAGCCGAGTGCCTTGCGGGACTTTGGCAGGAATGGCCCCACTCCACAAATTGCGTCGACGGTCTGTATCCACGAGACATCTGAGCGATCAAAGTCATTCTTCTGATAGGTTGGGAGCAGATAGTCGACGTGTAGCTCCCCGACAATTCGCCCACCAACCGTAGTACCCAATTCCAAAGGATACTGGAGTTCTTTCTGACCTGTTATTGGGTTCTCATACTGGAAAAGGGACTTATCGGATATCAAAATTTTCCTACCGTTTCGGATGAAGTCTATGCCGAAGTCGTTCGGGTCGGCGTAACGTTGGATTCCCAACCAGCCAGTCAAACGCTTCCTGCGTTCAATGATACACATCGGGAGCGTGTGTCCTTCCTGCTGTTTTGCATAATAATCCTCAGCCTCATCAGCGGTCAGATAGCAATTGCGGCTCAGGTCAAACAAGGCATCACCGAGGTCTCTATCGATGGTAATGCGTGCAGGTACATTCTGGTCACTGTAGCGTATATAGCGCGACTCCGACCAAACACAATGGTTACGCGGACGGAGTGGCTTTCCCTTTACCGTAATGGTGATGGGAGCGTTTTGGTTATTCAGGAGTGGAGCATAGACAGCCTCTAGTCGCTGCCGAATATCATTTTCTTTGTTTGGTAGCTCAGATAGTATGCCTTGTTTTAAACTCGAGATGGTGATTTTGGTGCCGTGTTCCTCAGGGTCAATTTTTGGTTTGCGTATGATAGACGCATCAAAGCGTTTCGCGTCGATGAGTTTTTGGAAGTCAATCTTTATACCTACCCAATCAGCGTCACCGCTTCTTGTTGACAAAATGGTTGTGACATCTCCCAATCGCGCGGTTGAGATGTTAAAGCCTACGCCAAAAAGACCGAGGTTTCCCACTGGATCGTTACTTGAATATCCAGCGCGGACAGCATTTTGTAATTGTTCAACGGACATACCGCCAGCGTTGTCTGTAACCTCAATGACTCGATCTTTGGTGGCGACAGAATCAGATGCCCAGCTAACTGTAATCTTCCGTTCGAGTTCCTCTGGAATGGAAGACTTGTCCGAAAGGAAGGCGTCAATGGAGTTGTCAACCAACTCCGCTACACATTGCCATGTCGCGAAAGGTATCTCACCCAAAGTGCGCAGGATTCGTGGAGTCGGCGTGATATCCAATGTAGTGATGTTAGACATCTTTTTGCACCTCCTTCACGTCTTTCAAATAGTTCTCAATGGCTTTAGCCACAATGTAGGCAAGCATTGGTGGCACCGCATTACCTATTTGGGAGACGCTCGCCGTTTTAGCGTGAGTAAACTTGAAATCGTCCGGAAAAGTCTGTATTCGCGCGCACTCGCGAACGGTTAATCGCCTATCCAATGAATAATGAAATTGCACACGGGACTTCGGGTTCGCCCGAATCGTATAGGCCGGAAGGTCTTTTTTGTTGCTCTCGTCGCCTTGTCCGTTTCCCTTCTTAGCGCGCGACGCCCCGAAATACTGACTCTGGTTTGGAACGCTCTCATCCGCTACATCAAGTAAATCGCCAATGGCCCACTCGATACTCCTGTGCTCGCCAGTAAAATCAGGCGTTGGCATTGCTGGGAATCCGTAGCGTTCTTGGATATCGTTTCTGACGCAAATGAAAAACAACCGTGTGCGGCGCTGCGGCACCCCGTAGTCCGGGGCGAACATCTTCCATACCTCCACCGTATAACCAGCGTCCGCAAGGTCAGTTTTGATGGTTTCCAAGACCGCGCCGTTATCCATCCGCTCAAGGTTGATGACATTCTCGCCCACCACAATAGTGGGGCGATGTTTGTTCATATAAGCTATAAGTGTCTGATACAGTCGGCCTCGCTCGGACTCCAAGCCGCCCAAGGGGCCGCAGGAAGAGAACTCCTGACAAGGGAAGCCCCCAATGAGCACCGTAGCTTTCGGCACAGAGGCAACATCGACAGTTGATAGGTCGCTGACAAAAGCGTGTCCTTCTCCAAAATAACCGTTATATGTCTCGATACAACGCGGCTCATAGTCGTAAGCCGCCTTAATGTCAAAAGGCAGTTGGTCGTAATCCTCATCGTGGTACCTAAAGTCGCCGCGGAAGCCCAAATCCAGACCGCCACATCCGCAAAAATATGAAACTACAGAATATGACGATTTTTGTTTGTTCGCAGTCATTACTGATACCTCCTTTTCCGAAATTGTCAAAATTTTACCCCGCATTTTTCACATGGTGAGGTGCATAGCGACATCTGACGTTTTGCATTTTTATCAATTATATCATAAAATGTGAGCTTTTCAATGCTTGGAGGTAAACTTCGTTTGTGGTGGCTTCTTGAACATTTCTTGAACACGGCACCCTTTTCGCCCAATCACCCCAAAACGAAAAAACGCTACAACCCTTACGGTTGTAGCGTTTTCTATGGCAGGGGCAGAAGGAATCGAACCCTCGACACGCGGTTTTGGAGACCGCTGCTCTACCAGCTGAGCTATACCCCTATGAATCGCGAGTATTTCCTGCGGGAAATACTGTAAGTTCGCTTTGCTCACGCGCGATTCAAAAGGGGGACCAGTCCCCCTTTTGGGAACCCCCTGACCTCCGGTGGGGCGAAGGTCAAGAGCATGTTTGCGCGAACAACGAGGCGAAATTACCCCGGTAGTGAGCTTGGTGGGCCTTCGGGGACTTGAACCCGGGACCGTCCGGTTATGAGCCGGATGCTCTAACCAACTGAGCTAAAGGCCCATGCCTTCGGAAGCGAACTACTTGCGGAATATAGTCTACCACATCTCGCGCCGAGTGGCAAGAGGTATTTTTCGCCCGCGGGCTCTTTGAAGAGAATCCGCGGGCGATTTCTTAATGAAGGAGATCTATTAGCGTCCGTCTGCGATGCAGAACACAGCCACCATGCCAATGCCTGTATGTGAGCCGATGACGGGTGTTAAGTAGTTGATAACCACATCTTGTACGCCGAGCGTTTCTTTGATCTGGTCGGCGAGCCAGCTTGCCTCGTCTTCGCAGGCGCCGTGGCTGATGTAGACAGTCTGGCTGGGGAGGTCTACGCCGCGCTCACCTATGAGCGTCATTAAACGCAACAGCGCCGCTTGGCGACCGCGTACTTTTTCCATGGGGACTAGTTTCCCGATCTCATCCATGCGCAGAAGGGGTTTTACGCCTAGCATACCGCCCAAAAAGGCCTGAGCGCCGGAGATCCGTCCGCCGCGTTTCAGATGATCGAGATCATTGACGGTGACATATTGGAATAGCTTTGGCTTGGTTTCTTCGACCCAGGCTCTGACCTCGTCGATACTCTGCCCGGCGATCCGCCGCTCGGCCGCGCCGCGGACCAGAATGCCTTCGCCGAAGGAGGCTGCCATGGTGTCTACTACGTAAATTTTCCTATCCGGATATTTCTCCGCTATTTCCTCGGCGGCCATCAGGGCCGCATTGTAGGTCACGGATAGACCGGAGGAGAAGACGAGGTTGAGCACGTCTTTTCCGGTGGAGAGCGCGGTTTCATAAAGGTCGAGATACTCGCCCACGTTCGCTGCGGCTGTGGTAGGCATGGCGCCGTCTTTCAGTTTTTGATAGAACAGGTGGGGTGCCATTTCCTTATAGCTCTCGTCCCCAATGTTAAATCCGATGGGGAGGATGGTGACGTCTAAGCGCTGAACCATCTCCTGGGGCAGGTCGCAGGTGTTGTTGGCGATGATTATAAAGTCTGACATAGCTTCGTTTCTCTCCTTCTATGTATCAGGTTCCGATTTTTGCCAAGTCCTAGTATAGCACAACTGAATTTAAAAAGCGATAAAAAAGTAAAAAATAGAATATTTTTATGTGGATGGATGCAGATTATCGATTATGCACTTTGTGACGCATAGATTGGCATTTGTTTCACGGAATTCTTTCCTTGGTTCGGTGGGGTTTCACACATTATCCACAGAGTTATCCACAACGAAACGCGCGAAAATGGATTACAAATATTCACAAACTGTTTACATAAGTAGAGGAAATGTCAGAATTTTCCGAAATTCGATCAAAAAGTGCAGTACAAACAAGTCATAAAACGACCCCAGGGATCAAAATGCCCTGGGGTCGTGCGGGAGAGGGCTTAGACGCGTTCGTTCGCCACATCTCGCTCCCGAAAGAGGAGGGAGATGCACCATAGGGCCGAAAGACCCACCAAGGTGTAGAGTACTCGGCTGATGCTGCCCACTTGCCCGCCGAACATGGCTGCGATGGCGTCAAAACCAAAGATGCCCACAATACCCCAATTCAGCCCACCGAGGATTACCAAGATGAGCGCGATTCGATCCATAATCATAGTCAGTCCATTCCTTTCACAGAGTGTTCACGGTGTTTACCTTGTGTTCCCTTCTTTGACGGGAGGCGGTTCCCTCCTAGCCAAGTTGAGCTAGGAGGATGATTACAAGGTTGAATAGATACACCACCGCGAGATCGAAGGTCACTTTTTTCGTATTTTCCATTGGCGGTCTGCCTCCGGTTTTTTGATAGCATGTCCCTACTAATTTACGGAGAAATCGACCGGATTATGCTGGGAAAATTTTTCAAACCTCTTGTGAGCGCGGGCAAAATAGTTTAATATAGAAGAGATAATTTGCGAAACACAGGAGTAACCCTATGGATCAACCAGTTTATAAGCGCGTCCTGCTCAAACTCAGCGGTGAGGCCCTCGCGGGCGACAAACGGGTTGGGCTGGATTTTGAGATGATGCGCCGCGTATCGGAAGTCATCAAGGCCTGCGTAGACCTCGGTGTGGAGGTCGGCATTGTGGTCGGCGGCGGCAATTTTTGGCGGGGCGCCAAAGACGGCGGCGGAAAGATGGAGCGGACGCGAGCGGACCACATGGGCATGATGGCCACCGTCATGAACAGTCTGGCTCTGGCCGATGTATTGGAACAGACGGGCGTCAGCGTCCGGGTTCAGACGGCGCTGGAGATTAGAGCGATTGCTGAGCCTTATATCCGGCTCAAGGCGGATAAGCATTTGAGCCGCGGCCGCGTTGTCATCTTCGCCTGCGGCACGGGGAACCCTTATTTTTCAACCGACACAGCGGCGGTGCTCCGGGCGGCGGAGATTGATGCGGAGGTTATCTTGCTTGCGAAAAACGTAGACGGTGTCTATGATGCGGACCCCAATGTAAACCCCGAGGCTGTGAAATACGACTCTATCACTTACGACGATGTCCTGGCGCAACACCTGGCCGTCATGGATTCCACAGCGGCGACGCTCTCGATGGACAATGATATCCCGGTGATTCTGTTTGCTTTGGAAGACCCATGGAATATCCTCCGTGTGATCCGGGGGGAGCAGATCGGTACGATTATAAAACGGTAATGCCTCATACGAAAGGAGCATATTCATGAGCGAGCTAAAAGAGTTCCAAGACAAGATGCAAAAATCCATCTCCGTGCTGGAGAATCAGTTCAATTCTGTTCGGGCTGGCAGAGCAAACGTCGCTGTGCTGGATCAGGTTTCCGTCTCCTATTATGGAACGCCGACCCCGATCCAACAAGTAGCCAATGTTGCCTCGCCCGATCCACGGTCTTTGACCATTACCCCTTGGGACGCGAGTCTGCTTAAGGATATCGAAAAGGCGATCCTCGCCTCGGACCTCGGGATCAACCCGACGAACGACGGCAAGATGATCCGGCTCAACTTCCCGCAACTGACAGAAGAGCGGAGAAAAGAACTCGCCAAACAGGTGAAGAAATACGGCGAGGATTGCAAAGTCGCGATCCGCAACATCCGCAGAGACGCGATGGAGTTGTTCAAAAAGCAGGAAAAAGCAGCTGAAATGACGGAAGATGATCTGAAAAACGCCGAGAAGGACTTGCAAAAACTGACAGACAAATACATCGGCGAGGTCGATGCTGTCACGGCGAAAAAGGAAAAAGAACTTACGGAGCTATAATCGAATGCGCTTTTTTGGCAAACCAAAACCGGCGGGGGAGATTGATTTTAACCGACTCCCTCGCCATATTGCACTCATTATGGACGGCAACGGCCGCTGGGCAAAGCGGCGCGGCCTGCCCAGAACGGCGGGGCACGCAGTCGGTGCGGAAAATTTCCGCAAGATTGCTACGCATTGCAAGAATTTGGGCATCGAATATTTGACCGTCTATGCCTTTTCCACAGAAAACTGGAAACGTCCCGCAGGCGAGATTGAAACCATAATGGGTCTCCTTGAGCGATACCTCAAGGAAGCCATCAGTCAAATGGAGCGGGATCGGGTGAAGATGAAAGTCTTCGGGGACACTTCGGTTTTGTCGGCAGAGCTGCAGGCGCTCATCGCCAAGACGGAAGAGATTTCGCAGCGCTTTGAAGGCGTGCAGGTCAACATTTGCCTCAACTACGGCGGCCGGGACGAGATCCTTCGGGCCGTCAAACGATATGCGGAGGACTATGCGAATAGCATGGCCCCGGAGCTCACGGAAGAGAGCTTTGGCCGCTATCTCTACTCCGCAGATATCCCGGACCCAGACCTCGTGATTCGCCCCTCTGGGGAGTTGCGGCTCTCGAACTTTCTGCTCTGGCAATCGGCCTATAGTGAGTTTTACGTGTCCGACACGCTTTGGCCGGATTTTACTACCCAGGAATTGGATCAGGCAATTATTGCGTTTCAGCAGAGAGATAGAAGATATGGTGGGGTGTAATCCGCCACTATTGAGATATGCGCCAGAACATACCTAGAAGGGGACCCCCGATATGAGAACGAGAATCTACGTAGCAGCAGCTGGTGTACCCGCGATATTGGCGGTGATTTTTTTGCTTCCGCCCTGGGCCTTTGGTATTACTGTGGGCCTTGTCGCGGCGTTTTGCGCGGCGGAGTTTGTCTTCGTCACCCGCTCGGCGACCAGCAATCGGGTGGTTGTATACTGTGCCGTGTCTGCGTTTTTAATCCCGCTGCTCAACAGCGTATCCACGCTTCCGATGGGCGGGATTTTTGTTGCGGTGGTTCTGCTTCTGATCCTCTTTACAGAGGCTATCTTGGCCTATGATACGGAACGGGCAGTGCCCTTTTCCTATGTGGCCCTCAGTTTTTTCGCCGGGGCTGTGATTCCGCTGTTTCTCGGGACGCTTGTTACCCTGCGGGCCATCCCTGCGGGCATGTTTCTGGGTGACGGATCGGGCCGTTTCTTTGGCGGGCAGGTCTATGTGCTCATTCCTATTTTCATCGCCTTTGTTTCCGACGCGGGCGGCTATTTTGCTGGGCACGCGTTTGGGCGGCGGAAGCTGATTGAGAAGGTGAGCCCGAAGAAGACGATCGAGGGCAGTCTTGGCGGCTTTGCGGCGGCTTTTGCGCTTATGTTTATTTTTACGTTCGTCATGGTTCTCTTCTTTGACGCTACATTTAATATCCTTGCGATTTTTGTCTTTGGGATCCTTGGCAGCGCGGTGACGCAGATTGGAGATTTGTCTTTTTCCCTCATCAAGCGGGAGTATGGGAAGAAGGATTTTGGACACATCTTGCCTGGACACGGGGGGATGTTGGATCGGTTTGACAGCATGATTCTGCTTGCGCCCTTTATTACGGCCTTGATGTTCTGGATCCCGCCCTTTTTGCAGGGCTAATCCCACCGATATCCGCATATTATAATCCTAGATTGAGGGGCTTATCGCCCTGTAAACGTATCCGTAATGGGGGCGGAAAGGGACGCTTATCGTACCTTTTTGCACCACTAAGATGCCCGGAAAGGACCTTTATTGCATGTATATTGTAATTGCTATGCTCATTTTTGGGCTCATTATCGCGATCCATGAGTTCGGACACTATATCTCTGCGAAACTTTTTCGGGTCGGTGTGCCGGAGTTTGCCATCGGCATGGGGCCGAAGGTGTTCGGGGTACAGGGGAAGGAGACGCTCTATTCCCTCCGGGCTATCCCGATTGGGGGCTTTTGCTCTATGGACGGGGACGACAATGATGTAGCGGGGTCTTCGAGTATTTTTGCGAAACCTATATGGCAGCGGATTATTATTATGGTTTCCGGGTCTGTGTTGAATATCGTATCTGGTTTTTTGATTTTGCTGATGGTGGCAAGCACGTTTATGGTGGCCTTGCCTACTACGACGATCTCTGGGCTTGCGGATGGGTTTCCGCTCGAAGGGGAGCAGGGGTTTCTGGTGGGGGACCGCTTCCATAGTATTGACGGGGTGCGGGTTTACCAGAATGGCAACATTGGGATGCTCCTGGACATGCGCGCCGGGGAGACGGTGGATGTTGTGGTGATCCGGGACGGCCGGCAGGTGGCGCTTTATGATTTGCCGCTTCAGCGGCAGATGTTCGAAGGGTCTGAGACGCCGCGGTTTGGGTTTTATTTCCATGTGATTGAGGATCCTGCGTTTGGGGATCGATTGTCTTTTGCGTGGAATGATACGCGGGACTTTATGCGGCAGCTTCCGCTCACTGTCCGTATGCTCATCAGTGGGCAGGCGAGCGTGGAGGATATTTCCAGCGTGGTCGGGATTGTGGATATCATGAACCAGGCCGGGACTACGGCGGATACGGCGGCGACCGCGGCGTTTCGGCTGCTGATGCTGGCGGCGATTATCTCGATCAGCGTGGCGATGCTGAACCTGATGCCGATTCCGGGGCTGGACGGCGGCCGGGTGTTCTTGATGCTGGTGACGGCGGGGATTGAGCGGGTTACGCGGCGGAAGCTGGACCCGAAATATGAGGGGTATATCAACACGATTGGGCTGGTGTTGCTGCTGAGTTTTATGGTATTTATTGTGTATAACGATATTGTGCAGATTGTGGCGAGGTAGGGAATGTTCTCCTGTCTTCGGCGGGGGAGGGACATCCTCAGTCAGCTTTGCTGACATAACTGACGCCTGGGGAGCGAAGCGATTGGCTCGGCGGAAGGAATGCCAGTGGCGGCTCCTTTGGAAAAGGAGCCTTTGCGGCGCGATGCGGACGGGCGGCAGGATGCCGACCTTACGAAGCGCATTCCAATGTAGGGGCGGCATTCTGCCGCCCGGATACCGATGTTGTACGCGATGATACATATGCAAGAAAGGACAAAAGCCTTGAACATGATACGAAAGACCATCACTGTGGGCGGCGTCACCGTGGGTGGCGGCGCCCCTGTTGTTGTGCAGTCTATGACGACGACGAAGACGGACGATATTGCGGCTACTGTGGCCCAGATTCGGCGGCTGGAGGCGGCGGGGTGTGAGCTGGTGCGGCTTGCTGTGCCGGACATGGCGGCGGCGAAGGCCTTTGGGCCGATCCGCGAGCAGGTGGGGATTCCGCTGGTGGCGGATATTCATTTTGACTATCGGCTGGCCTTGGAGGCCGCGGCGGCGGGGGCTTCGGGGATACGGATTAACCCCGGCAACATCGGCGGCGATGCGCATGTGCGGGCGGTGGCGCAGGACTGTATTCGGAGGGGGCTGCCGATTCGGATTGGGGTCAATGGCGGGTCTTTGGAGCGGGAGATTGTGGACCGCTTTGGACATACGCCGGAGGCGATGGTGGAGAGCGCGCTGTATCATGTCGCGCTCCTCAATCGTTTTGATTTTGACGATATTTGCCTCTCTGTGAAGAGTTCCAGCGTGCCGGACACGGTGGCGGCTTATCGGCTGTTACACCGGCGGACGAGCTATCCGCTCCACCTCGGGGTCACGGAGGCGGGGACGGCTTATATGGGGACGATTAAGAGCGCGATTGGGATTGGGAGTTTGCTGCTGGACGGGATTGGGGACACGATTCGGGTGTCGCTGACGGATGATCCGGTGGAGGAGATTCGGGCGGCGCGGGCGATTTTGCAGGGGATTGGGCTGCGGCAGTTTGGGCCGAATATTATCTCTTGCCCGACTTGCGGGCGGTGTAATATTGATCTGGTGCCTCTCGCGCAGGAGGTTGAGCGGCGGCTTCTGGGGAGTACGCGGGAGATTACTGTTGCGGTTATGGGCTGTGCGGTGAATGGGCCCGGCGAAGCTTCGGCGGCGGATTTTGGGATTGCGGGGGGCAGGGGGGAAGGTCTTCTGTTCCGGCATGGTGAGATTGTGGGGAAGGCGCCGATGGATGGGCTGGTGGATGCGCTTTTTGGGTTGATTGGGGAGTTGTAGGGTGTGGCCGTTGTCCCAATATCAATGCATGATGAAGAGAGCGGACGGCCAATGGCCGCCCCCATGTGCTGTGTAAAATATATTCCTATGAACACGATTCGTTAGTTGGTGGCGTAGGGCGAGGGCTTTGCCATTGCCGCCTGTCAAACGGAAGAACGGCGAGGGCAGAGCCCTCGCCCTACGAAGCGGGGATATTGGGAATATGATGGGTGCATGAAAAGCGATCACAATGAAAAAACCAAGAAACATGTATACATGATACAACATACAAACGAGGATATACGATGAGCAAAGCACATCTTTTTTATGATATGTTTGACTGCTGTAAGGACGAGCCTTGGCAGCGGGAATTACTTTCTGACGCTTTGATTCCGGCGGTTGTCATTGAGCGTGAGCGCTTACATATGGACCTCACGATCCGGTTTTCGAAGGATGTGGCGCCGGTGGAGCGGTCTGCCATCGAACGCGAAATTATGGCGGCGTATGGGTTGAACAGTGTCCGCCTGCGGGCGGAGACGCCGGCGGCGGTTTCCGGTTCGGGCGGCGGTGCGGCAACGAGCGGGGCTGGGTCTGGCGGGCCAAGCAAGAGCGGACAAGCGCTGTTTGGCAAGGCTATGAAAGGCGCGCCTGTCCCGATGCGGGAGGTGAATCTCGAATCTGGCAGGGTGCATATCGCGGGGGAGGTTTTCGCCGCGGAGCATCGCTATTTGGAGAAGCGGAATGCTTGGGTGCTCAGCTTTTGCATTACGGATTATACGAATAGTCTGCGGGTTTCCAAGTTTTTTCCCGATGCCAAAGAGGGGGCGCCGCTCTGCGATAAGATTAAGAGCGGGATGTATCTCCATGTGCGGGGCAGTGTGAGTTTTAACCGGTATGATGGAGATTTGAGCCTTGAGCCGACGGATATCTGGGTCGGCGAGGCGCCGGAGCGGGCGGATACGGCGGAGGGGAAGCGTGTGGAGCTGCATTTGCACACGCAGATGTCTCAGTTGGACGGATTGACGCGGACGGGGGATGCTGTCGACCAGGCGGCGCGGTGGGGGCATGCGGCGATTGCGGTTACGGACCATGGGGTGGCGCATAGCTTTCCGGAGGCGTATAAGGCGGGGAAGAAGTGTGGGATCAAGGTGATTTACGGGCTGGAGGGGTATTTTGTCAACGATTGCGATGACAAGCTCGTAGTCTCCGGGCCTTGCCCGCTGCCGCTGGACAGTGAATTTGTGGCGTTTGACTTGGAGACGACGGGGCTTAATCCCAATCAGGAGGCGATCACGGAGATCGGGGCTGTGCGGTTTCGGGGCGGGGAGATTTTGGAGACGTTTCAGACGTTTGTGAATCCCGGGAAGCCGATTCCTTATAATATTACGAAGATTACGGGCATCAAGGATTCCGATGTGGCGGGCGCGCCGGAGCCGGGGGACGCGTTGCGGGCATTTCTTGCGTTTGCGGGGGATTGTCCGCTGGTTGCGCACAATGCGCCGTTTGATATGGGATTTTTGCGCGCGACCGCGGAGCGGGTGGGGGTGGCGTTGGATAAGGTTGCCATCGATACCTTGCCGATGGCGCAGGCGCTTTTGCCGGGGCTTCAGAAGCATAGGCTGAATCTGGTTGCGGAGTATCTGGGGCTGCCTTCGTTTAATCACCATCGCGCGGTGGATGACGCGAAGACGGTCGCGCATATGATGGAGGTGTTTCTGGCTCGGCTCGGTGAGGCGGGGGTGGAGACGGTGGATGGGATCGCGCCGCATTTGGCGGCCTCGGGTGAAGAGGGCGGGGGACGGCAGAGCGGGCCGAACCGGCACATCATTCTCCTGGCGCGGAATCAGGCGGGGCTCAAGAATTTGTATAAGCTGATCTCGTTCAGCCATTTGGATCATTTTCGGCGGGTGCCGCGGATTCCGAAGAGTTTGTTGATGACGCATCGGGAGGGTCTGATCGTCGGCTCGGCTTGTGAGGCGGGGGAGGTGTTTTCCGCGCTTTTGGACGGGAAGCCGCGGGAAGAGGTCGTTCGTCTGGCGAAGTTTTATGATTATCTGGAAATTCAGCCTGTGTGCAACAATATGTTTCTCCTGGATATCGGCAAGGTCAAGAATATCGAAGGGTTGCGGGATTTGAACCGTGAGATTGTTCGGTTGGGCGAGGAGCTCGGGAAGCCTGTGGTCGCTACGGGGGATGTGCATTTTTTGCATCCGGAGCATGAGGAATATCGGCGGATTTTGCTGGCGAGTAAGAAGATGGACGGGGCGAATAAGCCGCTGCCGCTTTATTTAAAGTCCACGGATGAGATGCTCGCGGAGTTTGCTTATCTGGGTGAGGCGAAGGCGCATGAGGTGGTTGTGGAGAATCCGCAGCGGATTGCGGAGGGGTGCGAGAGTATGCCGCCGCTGCCGATGACCTTGCATTCGCCGAAGATCGAGGGGTCGAAGGCGCAGCTGGAGAATTTGGTTTATTCCAAGCTGGAGGATTTGTATGGATCCGAGCCGCCGGTGGAGGTTCGGGTTCGGGTGAAAGAGGAATTGGATCCGATTACGGATGCGGATTATGATGTTATTTACATGAGCGCGCAGAAGTTGGTGGAGGGGAGCCTGAAGGCGGGGTACCTTGTCGGCTCGCGGGGGTCGGTGGGGTCTAGTATTGTGGCTTATTTGTCGGGGATTACGGAGGTCAATGCGCTCAAGCCGCATTATCGGTGTCCGCAGTGTAAGCACGCGGATTTTAAGGCTGGGGCGGAGTATGGGTGTGGGGCTGATATGCCGGACGCGACTTGTCCGAACTGCGGTGCGGCGTATCAGAAGGATGGGTTTGATATTCCCTTTGCCACCTTTCTTGGGTTCAAAGGGGATAAGACGCCGGATATTGATCTCAACTTTTCGGGGGAATATCAGGCGCGGGCGCATAAGGAGACGATTTCGCTCTTTGGGGCGGCGCATGTGTTTCGGTCGGGTACGGTGGGGACGCTGGCGTCTAAGACGGCTTATGGGTATGTGAAGAATTATCTCGATGAGCAGGGGCGTGTGGTTACGCGGGCGGAGGAGAATCGGCTTACGGCGGGGCTGGTGGGGGTCAAACGTACCACGGGCCAGCATCCGGGGGGACTGGTTATTATTCCGGGGGATAAGGAAATCTCCGATTTCTGCCCCGTACAGCATCCGGCAGACAACAAGGATTCCGGCATTATCACCACCCATTTTGATTATCATGATATGGAAGATACGCTGCTCAAGCTGGATATTCTGGGGCATGATGATCCGAGTATGCTGCGGTATTTGCAGGATTTGACGGGGATTGATCCGCGGACGATTTCGCTGGATGATCCGGAGACGATGGGGATTTTTTGCTCGCCGCTGGGGCTTGGGTTGCCGGAGGATGATCCGATTATCGGCAAGACGGGGAGTATTGCGGTGCCGGAGTTTGGGACGCGGTTTACGCGGGAGATGCTTGCGGATACGCAGCCGGAGGCGTTTGATACGCTGATCCGCTTATCCGGATTTTCGCATGGTACGGACGTTTGGCTTGGGAACGCGAAGGATTTGATTTTGGGCGGGACGGCTACGATCAATCAGGTCATCGGGTGCCGGGATGATATTATGCTCTTTTTGATGGCGAAAGGTGTCGAGGAGAGTATGGCGTTTGATATTATGGAGTCTGTGCGGAAGGGGCGGGGGCTCCGGCCAAACTGGAAGGCCGCGATGGAGGGCGCCGGGGTGCCGGGGTGGTATATTGAGTCTTGCGAGAAGATTAAGTATCTGTTTCCGAAGGCGCACGCGGTGGCTTATGTTATGATGGCGTTTCGGATCGCTTGGTTTAAGGTGCATCGGCCGTTGGCGTTTTATAGCGCGTATTTTACCGTCCGCGCGAAGGCGTTTGACGCGGCGTTTATGTGCCGGGGGCTCGATGTGATCCGGGCGAAGATAGACGCGATCAACTCCAATCCGGACCCGGCTTCGGTGGAGGAGGCGATGTTGGTCACTTTGGAGGTGTGCTATGAGATGCATCTCCGGGGGTTTACGTTTGGGCCGATTGATCTGTATAAATCGGACGCGTTGCGGTTTCTTGTCGAGGGCGACACGCTGATTCCGCCGTTTACGGCGGTGGCGGGGCTTGGCGAGGCCGCGGCTGTGGATATTGTTACCTATCGGGCGGACGGGCCGTTTCTTTCGATTGAGGAGTTTGAGACGCGGTGTCCGAAGGTTTCGTCGGCGCATGTGGAGCAGCTGCGGCAGCTTGGGGTTTTGGAGGGGTTGCCGGATAGCAGTCAGGTTAGTTTGTTTTAGGGGCCATTGCATGGTTGCGCATGTGGTTTTTTATTGTGCCTTTTTTGTGGGGCTGCGCACCTGGGCGGCTCGGTTCTTTCTTTTAGAAAACCTATTTTATTAGCCTGCGGCTCGCTGCGCTCGTTTCGCCGAGGGCGACATACTTTTTTTGGTCTTGCCCAAAAAAAGTACGCAAAAAAATGCGCGTCAGGGGGCTTGGCCCCCTGACGACCCCCATTTGACTTTTGGTTTGTGGGTGTTTGGGGTTTGTGGTTCCGCCTGCCGGCGGAGGTTTAGGTCACTTTCGGACGGGCGTGTTCTTGTGCGGTGGGTGCGATTGAGTGTGCGGTGCTTGTCCGTAAGCGGACTTGTTTCCGCCGGGCGAGGCGGAAGTGCGCGACTTGAATGTGTACGGGTTAAAAGTTCAAAAGGAAGAGATTTTTAAGAGAAACCAATTGGTTTCTCTTAAATTGCTTTTTTGGGTACTTTTTTGCCAACGCAAAAAAGTACCTCGCCTCAGCGAAACGAGCAAAGCGAGCCGCAGGCTCATAAAAATATCAGTATAGAGAAGAAAAGGTTATGAATCAACTGATTTGGGTATCCTTCCCAGGAAAGAGGGAGGTTACCCAAGATGAAACGTTTTGCGATCGCCATCGTGTGTCTTTTATTTGTGATTGTGCCTGTCTGGGCGTTGGATGAGGTGGAAGAAGAGGCGGATTCGTATTATGTGGAGCAGGAGGCAGCGTGTGCGGAGCCTGCATATCCGCCGGAAGAGCTGTTTTTGATTGAGAAGCAGAGGGCTGTGGCGGAGGAGCTGCTTGCGGAAGAGGAATGGCTCCTGCCCTATGTCCCCGTGCGGTGGACGGAGGAATGTGTCGTTGTAATCTCCCGCATGGTCTGGGGGGAGGCGCGGGGGGTGTCGCGCAATGAGCAGAAGTTAGTGGTCTGGACGGTGATTAACCGCTTGGAGCATGGGTTTTATGGCGGGTCGCTGATCGGGATTGTTCGGTCGCCGGGGCAGTTTCATGGGTATAGTTCGCGGTTCCCGGTGACGGACGAGATTCGGGAGATGGTGGTCGAGGTGCTTGACGCTTGGGATAGGGGCGAGGCGGCGAAGGTGTATCCGCCCTTTGCCAGGACGCCGAATTATCTGTTTTTCCACGGGGATGGGCGGCATAATTGGTTTCGGGAGCGGTTTCGCTGATAGGAAAAGCCCCTCGCCGGGTTGGCGGGGGGCTTGGCGCTATTCTTTTGGGGTGCGTTGTAGGAGCCGAACGGCCAAAATTAAGGATGCTATGGATAGAAGACCGGGGACGAAAAAGAGTGCGAGATTCATTGTCAAGCTGCCCATGATCGTAGCAACGGAGGCATTGTATTCAGATACGTAAATCGCGATTCTGCCTGTTATGCCAACTGAAAAAAGGAAGGATGTGAACGTTGCAATAAACACAACGCAATCGATTCCTCTGCTTTTTAGCCAGCCCAAGCTATCTTTTTGCGCGGCTCGGACAGACATTGCGATAACGATTGCTGCAACTGTTATTGCAACAAGAAACAATGGCATACGCGCGTCCTCCTAATTTACTTGACCGGGACTTGCGCGAGGCCCAGTTCTTTTAGGTGGGCGGGCTCTACGCCGTCTGGGCAGTTGGTCATGGCTTCGGAGGCGTCTTTGAGTTTGGGGAAGGCGACAACATCGCGGAGGCTTTCGGCGCCGGTTAGCTGCATGACGAGGCGGTCCAGGCCGAGGGCCATGCCGCCGTGGGGGGGGGCGCCGTAGCGGAAGGCGTCGAGCAGGAAGCCGAATTTGCGTTGGCTTTCCTCTGGGCTGAGGCCCAGGATTTGGAAGATGCGCTGTTGAAGGTCGGCGTTTGTGATGCGGATGGAGCCGGAGGAGAGTTCGATGCCGTTCATGACGAGGTCGTAGGCTTTGGCGAGTACTTTGGCTTGGTCGGTTTCTAGGTATTGCATCGTGTCGTCTGTGGGCGAGGTGAAGGCGTGGTGTTTGGGTTCGTATTCGCCGGTTTCTTCGTTTTTCTCGAAGAAGGGGAAGTCGATGACCCAGAAGGGGTTCATTTGGTCGGAGTTGGTCAGGCCAAGGCGTTTGGCGACTTCGATGCGGAGCATGCCGAGTTGGCTGAGGACGGAGTTGTTGGAGCCGTCTGCGATGAGGAGGAGGACGTCTCCTGGTTCGGCGCCGGTGACGGTGAGGATTTGCTCCATCTCTGTGTCGGTCATAAATTTGGAAAAGGAGGAGGTCGTGCCGTCTGCCGAGAGGCGGGCCCAGGCGACGCCTTTGCCGCCGACGCCGCGGATGAACTCGGTGAGCTTGTCTACCTCTTTGCGGGAGAGGGTGTCTACGGCGTTTTTCGCGACGATGCCGCGCACGCTGCCGCCGGCCTCGATGGCGCCGGTGAAGACGGCGAAGCCGGAGTTTTTCACGGTTTCGGTGAGGTCAACAATCGCCATGTCGTAGCGGAGGTCGGGTTTGTCGGAGCCGTAGAGGTTGATGGCTTCGGCGTAGGTGAGGCGGCGGAGGGGGAGGGCTAGGTCTTTGTTCAGGATTTCGCGGAAGATGCGGGCCATGTAGCCTTCGACCATGGCGAGGACGTCTTCGAGGTCCACGAAGCTCATCTCGAGGTCGATTTGGGTGAATTCGGGTTGGCGGTCGGCTCTGAGGTCTTCGTCTCTAAAGCAGCGGGCGAGTTGAAAGTAGCGGTCGAAGCCGGCTACCATGGAGAGTTGCTTGTAGAGCTGGGGAGACTGGGGGAGAGCGTAGAAGCTGCCGGGTTGGAGGCGGGAGGGGACGAGGAAGTCCCGCGCGCCTTCGGGGGTGCTCCGGATCAGCATGGGGGTTTCGATTTCGATGAAGCCGTTTTCGTCGAAATAGTCCCGTGTGACTTTTGCGACGCGATGGCGGAGGAGGATGTTTTTTTGTAGATCCGGGCGTCTGAGATCTAAGTAGCGGTATTTGAGGCGGATGGCTTCGCTGGTTTGCACATCTGGGATGATTTCGAAGGGCGGGGTTTCGGATTCGGCTAGGATGCGGAGTTCGGTGACGGCGAGTTCGACTTCGCCGGTTGGGAGGTCCGGGTTTTTGGAGGAGCGTTCGCGGAGGATGCCGCGTGCGGCGAGGACGTATTCGGAACGTACGGAGGCGGCGCGCTCAAATATGGCGCGGTCTGTTTCGTCGTCAAAGGCGAGTTGGAGGATGCCGGTGCGATCCCGAAGATCAATGAAAATAAGGCCGCCGAGGTCGCGTTGGCGTTGGGTCCAACCGCAGACGGTGAGGGTTTTGCCAATGTCGGCGGTGCGGGGGTGGCCGCAGTAGATGTCGCGTTTGAAGTTCATGGGGGCCTCCTTGTGGGGGGATAATGTGGCTGTGGGGAACTATTATTCGGACGCTTACACTCCAATCGGTTTCGCGGTCCGGCCGGGTTTTACGCCGGCGGCGATTCGTTCGGCGGCGGCTCTTGCGGGGAGGGTTTCTTGTTCGCCGGTGTGCATGTCTTTTACGGTTACTTTGTTTGCGGCGATTTCGTCTTCGCCGAGGAAGACGACGTAGGGGATGCCGAGTTTATCGGCGTAGCCCATTTTGTTTTTGAACTTCTTCTCTTCCCCATAAATCTGTGTCCGCAGGCCCATGGAGCGGAGGGCGGTGGCGAAGGCGATGGCGGGGGCCCAGTCTTCCGTCATGGGGAGGATGAGGGCGTCTGCCGGGGCGGTGAGGAAGCCGGGGTTGAGATATTTTTGCTCTTCGAGTACGTAAAACAGGCGGGTGAGGCCGATGGAGATGCCTACGCCAGGGAGTTTTTTGTCGGTGTAGTATTCGGCGAGATTGTCGTATCGGCCGCCGGAGCAGATGGAGCCGATTTCGGGGTGGGCGGGGATGATTGTCTCGTAGACTGTGCCGGTGTAGTAATCCAGGCCGCGGGCGATGGTGAGGTCTACGGTGAAATGCGTGTCTGGGACGCCGAAGGCTTCCATGTAGCGGGCGACGGTGAGGAGTTCTTCGATGCCGGCGTCTAGGAGGTCGTTTTTGCCCATGTAGGAGGCGAGGATGCCGACGGGGCTTTGGCCGCGCTGGCTGGAGGTGAGCAGTTCGAGGAGGCGGTCGGCGCTGTCTTTGGGGACGCCGAGTTCGTCTACCAGGATTGCGGTTGTTTGCGTGAGGCCGATTTTTTCCAGTTTATCGACTGTTTGCATGATGGCGCCGGCTTTGTCCTCTAGGTTCATTGCGGCGAAGAGGCCGTTGAGGACTTTACGGTTGTTGACGCGGATGACGAAATCTTTGAGGCCGAGGGCCTGGAAGGTATGGTAGATCACACTCGGCATTTCGGCTTCGTTGATGACGGCGAGGGCGCCGTCTCCGATGACGTCGATGTCGGCTTGGTAAAACTCGCGGAAGCGGCCGCGTTGGGCGCGTTCGCCGCGGTAGACTTTGCCGATTTGGAAGCGGCGGAAGGGGAAGGCGAGTTGACCGTAGTGGATCGACACGTATTTCGCGAGTGGGACGGTGAGGTCGAAGCGGAGCGCTAAGTCGCTGTCGCCTTTGGTGAGGCGGTAGATTTGTTTCTCTGTTTCTCCGCCGCCTTTGGCGAGCAGGACTTCCGCGGCTTCGATCACTGGGGTGTCCAGTGGGGTGAAGCCGTAGACGGAGAAGCTCTCACGGATGAGTTCCACCATGCGGTCAAAGCGGATTTGGTCCTCTGGTAAGAGTTCCATGAACCCGGATAGGGTTCTGGGTGTGATTCGGTCCATCGAAGATACCCCCTGTGATCTGCAAAATGCAACAAACGGGCGAACACAGTTCGCCCCTACGAAAACCAGTCCTCTTGTAGGGGCGAACTGTGTTCGCCCGCACCCATGTCGCCGTACGCTGCCCTATTTCTTCGGGTTGACAATATCGCGCCAGTCTAGGTCGCCGCGTTTTAGGCCTTGGATTAGGACTTCGGCGGTGGCGACGTTGGAGGCGAAGGGGACGTTATATTGATCGCACAGTCTTGCGATGTCGTCTACTTGTTTTAGCTGGTCTGCCGCGGTTGGGTCGCAGAAGAAGAGGACGAGGTCGATTTCGTTGTAGGCGATACGCGCGCCGATCTGCTGGTTTCCGCCCTGCGAGCAGGAGAGGTAAAGCGTCACGGGGAGGCCTGTGGCCTCGGCGACCAGACGCCCGGTGGTATTTGTCGCTGAAATGGTATGGCTGGCCATGATCCCGCAGTAGGCGATGCAAAACTGGACCATCAGTTCTTTCTTTCTGTCGTGTGCTAAGAGGGCTATATTCATCTCGGCGACCACCTTTCGTTTGATTGAGCCGGCTCTGTCCTGTTTGGGGTAGGGCAGAGGTAAAAATCAGTTTTGCTATTTATGTTCGAGGGGAATCTCTTGCCCCATCATCCGCTTGGCGATCTTTAGAAACGCCTGTGCGGCCCAGCGCCGGGAGTGGAGCACCAGCGGCCGGAGCCGAGACGCCGCGCCGATTACGTCTTGATCCTCGGGTACAATGCCGAGGAGGGGGGCGCCGACGAAGTCGATAATATCGTCTACGTTGAGGGCGGACTGCCGCAGCATGTGGACCCGCACGCGGTTGAGGAGGAGGGAGATTTGCTCGAAGCCCATTTCGTCGAGCTCCATGACGACTCGCTGGGCGTCTCGTTGGCTGGAGGCGTCCGCGGTGGCGACTACTACTACGGCGTCCGCGTCTTTGGCGGTGAGGTAGAAGAGGTCATCGAGGCCTGCGGGGCCGTCGAGGAGGCAAAGGTCGAACTTGGTTTTGGCTTCGGCGACGATGGCGGCTAGGCTGTCTCCGTTGAGGTCTTCTGAACAGAGCGCGGGGCCTGCCAGGAGATAGAGGCCTGTTAAAGTTGGGTGCTCGACGATGGCTTCTTCTAAGGTGTGGCGTCCCGCCGCGACATCGGAGATGTCTAGCGTGGTGAGGTCTGACATGCCGAGCAGGAGGTCGAGGTTGGGCAGGCGCAGGTCGAGGTCGATGCAGAGGACGCGCTGGCCCAGCGCGGACAGGCAGGAGGCAATGGCGGAAACGGCAGTACTTTTCCCGGTACCGCCTTTGCCGGAGGTAAACACAATGCTGACGCCCATATCCTCACCTCTCTTATCCGTTTAGTATACACGAAGTTGGGGTTAGATTTCAAGTCTATAATCTAAGGATGCTGGAGTGGTATGAGATTGCGGGTCGAGCCCGCAATGACGGAGGAGGTTCTGCTGCCTAGCGCAGCAGCACGTTTTCTACTGGCAGACGTTGATCTACTACTTGGTCCCTAAAGAAGTGGTCGAACATTGCGGTTGCGATGGGGATGCCTGCGCCGCCGCGGCCGCCGTGTTCGATGACGACGGCGATGGCGATCTGCGGGTCGTCGAAGGGGGCGTAGGCGATGAATACGCCGTGGGAGTAGGGGCCGTCTTCGTCGTCGGCTCTGACTTCGACGGTACCTGTCTTTGAGGCGACGGGGTGGCGGAAGTTGGCCAGTTGTGATGCTGCCGTGCCGTGGGTGGAGGTTAGGCGCATGCCCTCTTGGAGGGAGAGGAACCAGGCGTCTACCAGTTCGACTTGCTCCGGGGTGAGGTGGTCGCGGATGTCGTACATGACGACCGGCTCATTGACGTAGAGTACATGGCGGCCGTCGTAGCTGCGGACTTCGCGGAGCAGGGTCGGTTGGAAGCGTACGCCGCCGGAGGCGATCATTGCGGTGTAGTTGGCGAGTTGGAGGGGGGTGAACATGCTTACCCCCTGCCCAATGCCGATCTGGATGATCTGGCCGTCAAAGACGTTGTTGTGATAAAACGGATCGTCGGGCCGGAGGTCGCGGTTGAGCGCAATCATCGTATCCCAAGTAGAGCGTTGACCGGGTACTTCACCAAAGCCGATACCGGTGAGGTCGCCGAGGCCGAAGCGTTCGGCGAAGTCTGCCATCCGCTCCATGCCGACCCAGTAGGCCACTTGGAAGAAGTAGACGTTGCAGGAGTGCGCGATGGCGCCGCGCAGGTCAATATTACCATGAATGCCCATGCATCGGGGGATATAGTCATGTTCGGCAAATTCCCAGAACGCGCCGTCGCAGGGAATCGTCGTGTGCTCGGTGATGGATCCGTAGTAGAGCCCCGCGAGGGCGGTGACCATCTTAAACGTCGAGCCTGGCTCATAAGCGCCCATGGTGGCGCGGTTGAACAGGGGGTTGCCTGTTTCGTCTAACAGAGCCGCGAAGTTGTCGGAGAAGCCCTCTAGAGAGAAGGTGGGGACGGAGGCGATGGCCAAGACTTCGCCGTTGCGCGGGTCGATTGCTACGACGGCGCCGCCGGTGGCTTGGTGGATCTCTTGCGGTCCGCGTTCGGCGTTGATCTGCCGGATGGTGGAGCGGAGCGCCGCTTCGGCTACGGCTTGGAGGCCGCTGTCTATGGTGGTGACTACGTTTCCGCCGGGTTGTGCGTCTCTGGTGAAATGTTCGCCGATGACGACGCCGTCCGCTGTGACGGTTTGGACGACGCGGCCGTTGGTGCCGCGAAGCCAGGGTTGGAAGTCGCGTTCGAGGCCGTCTTGACCGACTTGGGCGTCGAGCGGGTAGTCTTCGAAGAGGTGCAGGTTTTCGGCTGTGATCGGGCCTACGCGTCCGAGGACGTGGGCGGCGACGGTGGTGTTATAGCGGCGGACGGAGCTGGGCTGTACCGTCACACCCGGGAAATTCCGCTCCAAAAAGGCGCTGATGAGCCGCACGCTGGCGTCTTCGATGAAGATATATTCGTCCATACCGATGATGGTTCGGAGGTCGATTTCGTAGCGGATGCCGGCGATGATGCGGGTTTCCGCGGCTGTATATTCGGGGTCGATGCGGTATTGTTGGCGCAGGAAGGCCATGAGTTGGACGGCGGAGACGGTGTCTACGTTGAGTTCATCCGGTACGGAGGGGGGAGCCTCTGTGTCGTTGTTGTCCGCCAGGAGGTCTTCGGCTTGCATGGTGCGGATCATATTCCGCAGACTGCGGTCGTAGTGGAGCATGAAGCGGTTGAGGTGCCATTCTTGCGCGGGGCTCATGGCGGTATATTGCAGCGGCGAGTGGGTGATGGCGAGGGTGTCTGTGTGGACGTAGCCCATGGATTCGGCCAGACGCACCATTTCGAGCAGGGTGTCGTTCGTATTTGCCGGGCTATTGGCGAGTACGACCCAGTCGAGGACGATGTTGTTTACGGCGCGGTTGGAGACGAGGTCCGCTTCGTGCCGGTCCATGATACGCCCGCGGGAGGCTTCTACATTTCGGGCGACGAGGCGGTGGTTTTCGGCGTAGTTTGCCCAGGTCGCTCCGTGGACCACTTGCATATCGAATAGGGCGACGAGGTAGATGATACATACCACGATCAGGAAGCCGATGACGACACCGAGGCGGGCGGGACTAAGTCTTTGCTGTTTCATGGGGCGCTCCTTTCAGGGGAAGGTTGTGCGTTGTGGTTGCAGGGACGCGCAATGGCCGCCCTTACACGGTGGCTGTATGGTTGGCGCGGCGAGGTCGCCATGCCCTATATCTTTGTTTGGCGGCGGCCCAGGGAGCGGGCCAGGTAATACATGGGGACTGTGAACAACAGCGAGTAGAGGGTCTGCATCCCTGCGGCGCCGAGGAGGGCGAAGGGGCTTTGGCGGAGGAAGATGAAGAACCCGAACATCTGCGCCATCGCGATGAGTATGAGGGTTGCGGCGCCGCAGAGGAAAAAGGACGGGAATCCACGGCTGAGCAGATAGTCTGAAAGCAGGCCGATTCCCATTCCGAGGCAGGTGAGGAGGATGGTGAAGAGGACGACATGGTCGGAAAAGGCCATATCGGAGAGGACGCCTGCCGCGAGGCCAAATCCGCTGCCCCAACTCGGCCCTTCGAAGAGGGCTACGCCGACTACGGCGAGGGGCAGGATCAAGGGGGCGATGCCGAAGAGGCGGAGGCGGGAGAAGACCATGGTCTGGAGCACATAGATTAACAGCAGCACCAGCGCATGGAGGAGAATGCGGACGATTCGGTTTTTTGTCGCGTCTGATAGCATACGCCGCTTTTACTCCTCTTCCGCTACATTCTGTACAATAAACACTTGCACCAGCCGGGAAAGCTCCGCCGCCGGGCGGACTACGGCGTAATAGCTGACGCCCGTGTCTTCCAATCCGATCCGGTCTACGCGGCCGATGAGGAGGCCGCTTGGGATTACGCCGCCGAGGCCGGAGGTGGTGATGGCGTCGTTGAGGAGCGGGACTTCTCCGGTGGGGATGTGGGAGAGGCGCAGCATCCAGTCTTGCATGAGGGCGAAGTTTCCTTCGGCTACCACCGGGACGCCTGTTCCGAGCTGACCGCCGATGCTGATGCCGGGGTCTATGATGGTCTGGACGGTCGCCCAGTTGTGGCCTACGGAGCGGACGACGCCGACGAGTTCTCGCCGCTCTGTCATCACGGGGTCGCCTACTTCGATGCCGAAGTTTGAGCCGCGGTCGATGGTGAAGGCGGAGGTCCAGTTTGAGGCGTCCCAGGTGAGGACGTGGGCGTCGATGATGCGTTCGTGGTAGATGTTGTCTACCAGGTTGAGCAGTTCTCGGAGGCGGGCGTTTTCTTCTTGGATTTCCGCGGCTTCGCGTGCCATCCGTTCATAGTCAGCCACGCGCTCTAGGAGTGCGCGGTGTTCCGCTTGGAGTTGATCGAAATTGTGCATGTAGTTGTAGATCTGCTCCAGGGTGCCGACGGCGCTGCGGATGCCTGTTTCGATTGGCCGGACAACGGTGTGGACCGCGTTTTGCACAAAACTCACACGCCCCCCAGCCAAAGACCACGACAGGAGCGCGATGAGGATCATCACAAGAGCTACAGCGCCGATCACAGCGCCCCGTGTTTGCAAAAATTTCTTCAAAACAGCTGTACTCCCATTTCCTTGGCTAATTCCGCCACCCGGCAGAGCGGCAGTCCGATTACGTTGTATACGTCGCCTTCGATTCGCCGTATGAATTTCGACGCGAGGCCTTGCAGGCCGTAGGCTCCGGCTTTGTCCATCGGTTCGCCGGTTTTTACGTAGGTTTCTATCTCTTCACGGGAGAGGGGGCGGAAGAATACGTCTGTCGCCTCTACGCCTGTGTGGATTTTTCCGTCTAAGAATAGGGCCACGCCGGTGTATACCGTGTGTTTTGCGCCGGAGAGGCGGGAGAGCATGGCGATGGCGTCCGCCTCGGTTTCTGGCTTGCCTAGGAGCGCGCCGTCGAAGTATACTTCGGTGTCCGCGGAGAGGACGAGGTCGCCGCGGGCGACGGTTGCCGCTACTTCTTGGCCTTTGGCGAGGGCAATTTGGATTACGGCCTCGTCTGGGGGCAGGTCCGCCGCGAGAGGCTCCGGGCCTTGGGCGGGGCGGACGGTGAAGTTGGTGAGCCCCGCTTGCTCTAGGAGCATTTTGCGGCGGGGGGAGTTGGAGGCTAGGATTAGGTTTGGCATGTGGGGTACCTCTGTTGTGTCATCTAGGATCCTTTTGGAAAGGAGGCTTTGGCTGCGCCCTACTCTACGCCCCGGTAATAGAGGCCACGGGTAAACTCACCGGGTTCGCTGGTGCCGAGGCAGAGGTAGCGTTCTAATACTTCGCGGCATTCTCTGGGGTTTTCTGTGGTGAAGCAGAGGCGTACGCCCCAGAGGCCGATGTCCATATAGTCTTCCGCCCGGTCGGCTAGGAACAGTTTGCGGCTGTTGTAGATTACATTCCGGCAGCCGGGTTCTTTTACGACGGGGAAGGTGATTCCCTTGCGGTCTGCGAGCAGCGCCGGTGCATGGTTGGTTTCGCACTTGCGGCAGCCCTTCGCGTTTTGCAGGATGCAGGTTTCTGTTACCATGAGCGGCAGTCTGCCGTAGGCGATGAGTTCGAGGTCGATCTCCTTGTCCATATCTCGGATTTGCGCGAGGTTTAGTTCGAAGGAGGCGGCGGCGGAGGCTAGGCCCATTTCGCCGAGGGTTTTGAGTGTTTGGCCGTTGAAGACGTTGAAGCCGAAATCGCCCCGTACGAGAAGGCCCGCGCGGCGGGCTAGCTCGATGTGGCCCATATTTCCCACGAGGCACTGGGTGATCCCGAGCGTTTGGACTTTTGCGAGTTGTTCTTTCAGCCTGTCCTTCTCGTTGTCTAGGATGACGCGAGGGAGGATGGGTACAAGTGGTAGACGTTCCAGATAGGGCCGGAGTTCCTTTTCGTGGTCTAAAATCTCGTCGATCGGCATGTAGATCAACGCTGGATTAAGCGCGGCGAACTCTTCTGTGAGTTGGTTGGCGCGGAGGAGGGATACGTTGAGTTGGGGCGGGAGGTCCCGCTCGGGCGCCGAGTCTCCGGCGCGGAAGAGGCCCTCTGTGTGTGTTGGGGCTTTGGCTCTGAGGGCTGTGAGGTTTTCCAATAGGGTTCGCCGCGCTTCGTTGAGTTCTTTTACGGAGAGATAGAGGCCCGGGTCCAGCACGACTTCGACGTCTCGGCAATAGTAGGGAGTGCCGCCGGTTTTCATGAGTTGGGCCTCGATGGAGACGCGCTCGATTTCTCGTGTTTGGGCATATTCGGGGGCGGGGCCTTCGATCCGGGCGACGCGGCCGTCTGCGTCTGAGACTGCAAATTGCACGGGTTCGCCGCGTTTGACCAGGGCGTAAAATTTCACAGGGACCCTTGGGAGTTCTGTGTCGATATAGGTTCGCCGGGCTTCGGCGAAGAGCTTGTCTTGCCGTTTGGATTCTTCGGTGCGGACGCCGAACATGTCTGGGCCTTTTTTGCCGCGGAGGTAGGCGTCTGTGAAGCCTTGGCGGCTGAAGGCGGCTTCCAGGCGGTCTAGTTCGCTCGCGGTGGGCTGCCGCTTTTCGCGGAGGACGTCGGAGTAGATTTTTGTGACGATTGCCGTGTATTCCGGGCGTTTCATCCGGCCTTCGAGTTTGAGGCTTTTGACTCCGGCGGCTTCTAGGGCGCCGAGGTGTTCGATCAGGCAATTGTCTTTGAGGCTGAGATGCGCGCCGGGGACGCCGTCTAGGTTGTATTCGAGGCGGCAGGGTTGGGCGCACATGCCGCGGTTCCCGCTCCGTCCGCCGATGCAGGCGCTCATATAGCATTGCCCCGAATAGGCCACACAGAGCGCCCCGTGGACGAAGACTTCCAGTTCGATGGGGGAATGTTTCGCGATATAGGCGATGTGGGCGATGGAAAGCTCCCGCGCCAAAATGACGCGCGAAGCGCCCGCCTCCGCCGCACGGCGGACGCCGTCTAGGTTGTGGACGCTCATCTGCGTGCTGGCGTGGAGTTCCATCTCCGGCAGGGCCTGGCGGAGCATGCGCATCACGCCGAGGTCTTGGACGATCAAGGCGTCCGCCCCCATGCGGCTTGCGGATTTCGCGAGGCGTTCGGTGAGGACCAGGTCCCGGTCTGTGGCGAGGACGTTGAGTGTCACATACACCTTGCAGCCGCGGACGCGGCAATAGGCCGCCGCACCGGCGAAGGATTCCTCTGTAAAGTTTTTCGCGCCCCGCCGCGCGTTGAACGCGTCTAGGCCGAGATACACGGCGTCCGCCCCGTTTTGGACGGCGGCGACCATGGCATCGGGAGAGCCGGCTGGGGCCAGTAATTCTAGCATAGTTGTACACCCTCAATGTTGTGGTATCCTTAAAGTATATCACATTTGAGCGAAGATGAAAATATCTATTTAATATAGATTGCGAACTGTGGCGATTTTTTGTATAATGGGGGTCCGGTACAAAGCAAAGCCTCCTTTGGAAAAGGAGCCTATTCACCAAATCACCATCCCGCACCAAGGAGCCCTCATGGAAAAACGGTTTCATCTTCCGGACCAGGAGAATCATTTTATCTCCAGTCACGCACTCAATAAACTCCTCAAACGGGCTGACGGGAACGCAAGCCTTGCGTATCTCTATATTCTTCAGCAGCACGGCGCGCTGGATGTGCAGGACGCGATGGAGGCGCTTCGGTTTTCGGAGCAGGAGGTTTTTGAGGCGGTTCGTGTGCTGGTCAGCCTGGGGCTTGTTTCGGGAAAGGATGCGAAAGGCCTTGGCGAGCAGCCGCGTGAGATGCCGGAGCGGGAAGAACTGCCGCAATATCCGGCGGCGGATATTCAACGGGAGATGACTGCGGACGCGTCTTTCGCCGCGCTGGCGAAGGCTGTGGAGGGTATCTTGGGCCGCATTCTCACGGGGCCGGATTTGAACACGCTTATGGGGATTTATCGGCACCTGGGGCTTCCGCCTGAGGTGACATATCAGTTGGTTTGTCACTTGACGAAAGAACACCGCGCGCGGTATGGTGAGGGGAAGAGTCCGACTTTGCGCGGCATAGAGAAAATCGCCTATTGTTGGGCGAGGGACGACATTACGACCCTCGACAGAGCCATGACGCACATCGCGGGACGGGAGCGGGCGCAGAGTGAGATTGGACGGCTGAAAAAAGTCCTCGATCTCAAACAGGACAAGCTCACCCCTACGCAGGAGAAATACCTTTATCGTTGGCTGGATATGGGGCTTGCCCCGGAGGTCATCGCCAAAGCTTATGACAAGACGGTTGTCTCCACCGGGTCCTTGAAGTGGCCTTATTTGGACGCGATTCTCTGTGACTGGCACAGGAAGGGGCTACATACGCTCGACGCTGTGGAGGCCGCCGAAGGCGGCGGATCGCCCGGCAAAAAACCACCCGCAAAACTACCGCAACCCAACGTCCCGACGCAGCAGGAGATCGAACGCAAGCGGCGGCTGCTGGATGGGATGAAATAGACCGGAGAGGAGGCGCCTCGCGATATGGCAAGAAACAGTGAGCTGCTGGCAAGAGCCAAAGAACTCCACAGAGACAAAAAAACGCGGCATGAAGAAGCGCTTTCGAAGCGGCAAAAAGAGGTCTATCTCCGTTTGCCCCGTATGCGGGAGATTGAGCGGCGTTTGAAAGAGACTGTGGCGGAGGGGATTCATCTGACCTTGGCGGCGGAATCTGACCTTGAGGCGCGGCTTGCGGGACTTGCCTCTGAGAATCAGGCGCTTCAAGTTGAGGCGGAGGCGCTGCTTGTCGGTGTGGGGTATCCGCCGGATTATCTTGATGATGTGCCTCTCTGCGTTATTTGCAACGACACGACCCACAGCGGGACTGCGCACTGTGTGTGCTTGTTGGATATCTACCGCGCTTTGCAAGCGGAAGAGCTTAGTTCTTTGCTCAATTTGGGTGCGGAGCATTTTGAGGCGTTTTCGCTTGATTTTTATGACGACCGTACCATTGAACCCGGGTTTGGCATGACGGCGCGAGAAAACATGGAGATTAATTGCCAGGTATGCAGGAAATATGCTGAGACATTTGGGTCGAAATCCGGCAATCTTTTTCTTACCGGGGATCCCGGGCTGGGGAAGACGTTTCTTTCTACTTGCATTGCCAAGGTTGTTTCTGAATCCGGACATTCTGTGGTTTATGACACGGCGGGGCGGCTCTTTGCGCAGTTTGAGGCGGGGAAATTCAGCCGCGGGGATGAGCGGGATGAGGTGCAGTCTGAGATTGAGCGGTATTTGAACTGCGATCTGCTGATTTTGGATGATCTTGGGACTGAGTGGGTTACGCCGCTGGTCATCAGCACGCTTTATACTTTGCTGAATACGCGGCTGATTAGTAAGAGGCAGACGGTTATCAGTTCTAATTTCAGCCTGGACGCGCTGGGGGCGAAATACACGCCGCAGATTATGTCTCGGCTGGAAGGCGAATACGAGGTCCTTACTTTTTTTGGCAAGGATATTCGGAAGCAGAAGAAGGGGTTGTAGGGGATGAAACACATCAGAACGAGGTTAACACTGATTGTATTCCTCGCGTTTTCTTTGGTGTTTTTGACGGCATGCGGCGGCAGCGGGCCTCCGGAGCCGCCCCCTCTCGCGCAGGAGATGCCTGCCGCGTCTCCGCCTGACCTTATCCCGCTGCCGGAATCTCCTGAATACGAGGAGTATGCTCCTGCTCCAACCCTTGAGCCGCCTGCGTACGAGGAATACGACACCCCCGAACCCGAGGAAATTCCCATTGAACACCCGCCCCTTTCACCGGAAGCGGAGTTTTTGAGCCAGTTTGTGACGCTTTTTAGTATGGGGTGGGGGAGGGACGCGGGCGAGCTGTATAACTTTGACCGCGCTTTTATCGTCGATGGCAGTTCCGGCTGGTTTGACCGGGATGGAAATGAGATAGAGACACCCTCGTTTTTGAAACACGACGCTTTTGTCCCGGTGAGTTATCGTCTGTACGACTTGGATCACGGTGACATGCTGACCATTTTGATTCGATTCGGACGACCCAACACCAGCGAAGGCGGATATAGCGTATATCGGTTCGTAGACGGAACATTTCAAGAAGTCAGGCGATTTCCCAATTGGGGATTCGCGGGCTTATTCAGAGACAACGCAAACCAGATCGTTGCGGCTTGGATTTCCCCGAACTTTATGGACTATAGCTATCTTACATTCAGCGGCAATACGATGCAGCTAGACCCAATCATCGGCGAGTATCGGTATTTCTGCGAGGAAACGCAGGAGACACGGGTATACTTCCGCAATCACGTAACAGGAGAAAGTATCTCCCACGCAGAAGCGCGTGAACTGGGTATTTTTGAAGCTTGGGAAGCCCATCATTCTAGTCCGGAGTTTCAGACAAACCCCACCATCTTCGGATTTCCTGACGAACCCCTAACCCCCATTCCCCCCTTGACCGATCTGCAAACCGAAATCAACGCCTCGATCAAAGCAAGACTGGGAATTTAAACACCGAAAGGAGCCTGCCCATGAACATTCTCCACGACATCAGCCCGGACCGCATTCACCCGGATGACTTTATCGCCGTCATCGAAATCCCGAAGAACAGCAAGACCAAATACGAATTGGACAAGGACACGGGCCTCATCATTATGGACCGCGTGCTCCACACCTCGACCCATTATCCCACGAACTATGGGTTTATCCCCCGTACATACGCGGACGATGATGATCCGCTGGATGTACTCGTCATTTGTTCTGAAATTCTGCACCCGCGCAGCCTCGTCCGCTGTTATCCCATTGGTGTGATTCAGATGCTCGATAATGGTCGGGCCGATGAAAAAATCATCGCGATCCCCTTTGGGGATCCGACCTATAACGGATATCGCAGCATCCACACGCTCCCTAAGCATGTCACGGACGAGATGCACCACTTCTTCTCCGTCTACAAAGCCTTGGAGCGCAAAGACACCGTTGTAGACGAGGTTCTGGGTGAGGATGACGCGAGACGGATCATCCGGACCTGCATTGAAGCCTATAACGCGAAGTTCGGCACCGAATAAAATTCCTTTGACATCATGCGCCGCGTGGCGTATACTTCCAGAATAGAAATTTCAAGAAAAGGTGGTTTTTTCCATGCAAAACGAGAAAATGAAGGCCCTACACGAAACATTCATGGGTGGCGTCATCATGGACGTCACCACACCGGAACAAGCGTTGATCGCTGAGCGGGCCGGGGCATGCGCTGTCATGGCTCTTGAGCGGGTTCCGGCAGACATTCGGGCGGCGGGCGGCGTCTCCCGCATGAGCGATCCGAAGATGATTCGGAGCATTCAAGAAGCGGTCAAAATCCCCGTCATGGCAAAATGCCGGATCGGTCATGTCACGGAGGCCCGGATTTTGGAGGCGCTCAATATTGATTACATCGACGAGAGCGAAGTGCTCTCTCCGGCGGATGATATGTATCAGATCAACAAGACCGAGTTTAAAATCCCCTTCGTCTGCGGCGCGCAGAACCTCGGCGAGGCGCTCCGCCGGATTTGCGAAGGCGCGTCTATGATCCGTACCAAAGGTGAGCCGGGTACGGGCGACGTGGTGCAAGCTGTGCGCCATATGCGGGCGATGCAGTCTGAAATGCGGAGAGTCGCGTCTATGAGTAAGGACGAGCTTTTCTTTACGGCGAAGGAGTTGCAGGTTCCTTATCATCTGCTCGCCTACGTCGCGGAACACGGGAAACTCCCGGTGCCGAACCTCTCCGCGGGCGGTGTCGCTACCCCGGCGGACGCGGCGCTTATGATGCATCTCGGCGCCGAAGGCGTCTTCGTTGGCTCCGGTATCTTCAAGTCCGGCGACCCGGCGAAGCGGGCTACGGCGATTGTCCAAGCGGTCCAGAACTATACTGATTTTGCGCTGTTGGCGAAGATTTCCGAAGACCTCGGCGAGGCCATGGTTGGCATCAATGAGCAGGAGATTGAGATTATTATGGCCCAGAGGGGTATTTAGTTTTATTTGTGAAAAGAGAGCCGTCCCTGCACAAGGGACGGCTCTCTTTTTGCTTTTCCTTTTAAACTTGGTGCGTTGGGGAAGCGCTGGCGGTGCTTGCTAGATAATTGCGTCCTCCGCTTTTGCATTTGGCAGCTGCAAGGCTGCCCAGTTGCGTGTTGGCGCTTCGGGTGCGGAGTTGGAGGCAATTTGCATTGCCCAGTAGAACCAAGCGTTTGTGTTTCGGTTGTCTGCCCAGGTTTTCATAGTTGCTGTGTCAATGTCGCTTGCGGTTCGGTTCAACATGCGGTTGACCATAGTGGCAAACTCCGCTCTTGTGATATTCAAGTCTGGGTTAAAGGTTCCGTTCGAGCAGCCCTGTACCCAGCCAAGCTGTGCGGCTAGGTTAATGTTGCTTTGTGCCCAGTGGGCGGAAATGTCAGGGAATCTATCCGCTGTGCCGGTGTATTGCATGTCTGGGGATAGGAACCGCGTCATAATTGTGACAACTTCGGCCCGTGTGATTGGCCGATGCGGTCCGAAGGTGCCATCGGGATAGCCTGTCATGATTCCCATGTCGTTTACCACCGACACAGCGTTGCTAAACCAAGCGCCGCCGTTGTTCGGTACGTCTGGGAAGGGGTTTTCCAGTGTCCAGAAAGCAGCCCTCGTCTCGTCGCTTACGATCCGCAGGAGGACGCTTGCTACCTCGGCGCGGGTAATGGCGTCTGTTGGCGCGATGCGGTTATCTCCTTCGCCGATGAGGTAGGCATAGTGTATCTCTGTTAAGGTGATATCTTCTCGAAAAACCGGGCCTTGATTTGTCGGAGGCGGGGATGATCCGGGATATGAGGGAGGCGTAGGCGGGGTCGGCGGAGTTGGCGGCGTGATTGGTGTGGGTGTAAATCGCGCGTAAAGCGTTGTGTTTTGTGTGGCGATATCGCTTGCGCTTACCTGTGTTCCGCCAATGATTTGCGTGAACCAGCCGACGAAGGTGTTGCCAATCATGGATGGGGGTGTAACCGCGGAAAGAGGCGCCGCGAAGGTATCTCCTGATGCCGCGGTTTGTATCTGCTCGGCGGGTGCGGCGCCTAGTGCGTCAAAGGTGATTGTGATCGGAATCGGAGCCCAATGGGCGTATAGCGTTGTGTCGGTGTCTGGAATCAGGTCGGTGATGGCGCCGGTGATCTGCGTTCCGCCTGCCGGGTCTGTAAACCAGCCTTGGAATGTATAGAATGTTCTGGTTGGCTGTGTGGCTGACGCAATGGCGAGGGTATAGGGGTCGCCGGGCATTTTGCCGGATATGACTTGTGTCTCAGGGGTGCCGCCATTCGCGTCGAAGGTGATGCTCACACCTACGGCAATCCAGTGGGCATAGAGCGTTTGATCTGCGGTTGCCGTGACGATGGTGTTGTCTAGAATCTGCACGCCGCTTGTGTCTCCGTCCTGGGTTGTGAACCATCCGGCGAAGACATAGCCGGGGCGGGCCGGAGTGGTGATTTGACTCAGCGCGTCTCCGTAGGGGTCGCCTGTTTCCAGTTCCCATGTTTGGCCGTCCGGTGTGCCGCCCTCGGCGTCAAAGGTGATGAGGACAGGCGGGATTGGAATCCACTGGGCGTAAAGCGTGATATCGCCCGCGGTGATGGTGCTGGAAGCTGTAATCTGTGTGCCGCCGTCCTGCGCGGTAAACCAGCCGACGAAGGCGAAGTCTGCCAGTGTCGGGGTTGTAATTGCGGCGAGGGTAGCGGCATAGGTGCTGCCGACAACTCTGCCGGAGACGATTTGTATTGCCGGCGCGCCGCCGTTTCCGTCAAAGGTGATCGTCACGGTCGGGTCTGCGACCCAGCGGGCATAGAGTGTCTGCGGCGCCGTTACGGTGACAACTGTTGTGTCAAGTATTTGCACGCCTCCGGCGATACCGCTTGGTGTTGTGAACCAGCCTTGGAAAAAGAAGTAGGTCCGCGTTGGTGTATCGACCGCGGCCAAAGCGGCGGCATAGGTGTCTCCGGTTGTTACTTCCTCCGTCTCGTCGGTGGGTGTGCCGCCTTGCGCGTCAAAGGTGACCAGGATGGGCGGGTTTTGTTCCCATTGGGCATAAACCGTGATGTTTTCTGGCGGAATCAGGCTAGCAGCGGTAATCGGGTTTCCGTTTTCATCCGTCCAGCCTATAAAGGTAAACCCGCTTTGGGTCGGGGTTGTGATGGACGCGAGGGGCGTTGCAAAGGTGTCTTCTGGAAACTGGCCGGGTACGATCTGGGGTGTCGGCGCACCGCCGTTTCCGTTAAAAGTGATGGTAACTGCCGGGACAGGGATCCAGCGGGCATAGATGGTAATATCTCCCGGGGCACCCGGCGGGTCGGCCCACACGGTTGAAGTGGGGAGAACTTGTACGGCGCTCGGGGTTCCGCTCGGTGCGGTCCACCAGCCGCCGAAGCTGTACGCGTTACTTGCGGGGTAGGGATTCGGCGTGGCTGCCATGGCCTGCATAAATGTTCCGCCGACTATGACAGGATAATGGTAGGCAAACAGATCATCCGGTGAAAATGTCGTTCCGTCGCCCGGGATTGCGTCGGCCGGGTCAAAATAGCCGCCCTGTGCGTCAAATGTCACGGTGATAGAGGGATTTTGTGTCCATTGGGCGACATAGTACGTATTTGTGCTCGGAATCGTGGTGCTGCTGTCCACCGGGTCGTCGTTGTCGTCAATCCAGCCGGTGAGGGTAAAGCCCGCGCGGGTCGGCGTTTGGATGAAGTAATTGATGACGACCGAAAGCTCCATTCCGGGCGTCGCCCCTTGTACGATTTGCGTCATGGGGGTGCCGCCATTTCCGAAGAAGGTAAGGGTCACTGTGGGCTGAATCGACCAGTTGGCATAGAGGGTAATCCCTGCGCCGGTCCCCGGATTCCACACAGTATCGGTCGGCCGAACCTGCGTACCGGTCGTTGTATCACCAGGGGCGTTCTCTGTTGTCCACCAGCCGTTGAAATAGTAGGTGTTGCTGCCGCTTGGCGGGGGCGGATCGGGATTCGCCATGGCTGACATGGCTTGCAGGAAGGTTCCCGCTATAAAAACAGGCTCATAGTACGCAAGTGTGGAATCATTTGGATCAATCGACGCACCATCACCCGGAATGAAATACGCGGAATTAAATTCGCCGCCGTTTGCGTTAAAGGTAACGGTTATGGACGGAAGCGGCGTCCACTGGGCGTAAACGGTTGTATTTTCGGCAGGAATCGTGCTGCCTGCGGCAATCGGTGTTCCGGTGCCGTCTGCCGCGGTATTCCAGCCGGTGAAGGTATAGCCGGGCTGCGTTGGCGTTGTGATGGCGTTCAGCGCCGCGGTATAAGTTCCCCCGATAGGCTGGCCGCTTACGACTTGATCTGCGGATAGGTTGTCATTCGGGTCAAAGGTAATTGTTACGGTGATCGGTACCCAGCGGGCATAGAGGATTTGATTCGTTGTCGCTGTGACGACTGTTGTGTCGAGGATCTGTACGCCGCCCGTCGGGTCTGTAAACCAGCCGACAAATGCGGAGCCGGGCAGTGTCGGCTCTGTAACGGCAGCCAAGGCGGAGGCATAGGTATCCCCCGGTGTTACTTCTTCCGTATCCCCGGTGGGGGTGCCGCCCTCGGCGTTAAACGTAACCGTGATTGGAGGCGCGGGGGTCCAAAAGGCGTAAACTGTCATATCCATCATCGGAACCGTGGCGTATTGATTCACGCTGCTGCCGCCGCCGTTTGGCAGCTGATACCACCCTTGGAAGATATAGCCGGGTCGAGTTGGCGTTGCGATTGAGGTGAAAACAGGCCCATAAGAGGAGAGTGGGGCCAGACCGGACACAATCTGCGTTGCAGGTGTACCACTCTGGGCATCAAACGTGACGGCAACTGTCACGGCGACCCAGTGGGCATAGAGATAGTGGTCCGTTGTCGCCGTTACAACGGTGGTGGGGAGTATTTGTACGCCGCCTGTCGGCGCGGTAAACCAGCCGATGAACTCGTGGCCCATTAGTGTCGGTTGTATGACGGCGGACAGCGCGGCGGCGTAGGTGCCGCCCGGTACTACGTCCTCATATTCTCCATCCGGCGTGCCGCCTTGGGCTAAGAAGGTGACGGTAATTGGCGCAATCGATACCCATTGGGCGTAAACAGTGATATTTCCCGTTGCGCTTGACGGAATTAAAGTGGAATCGATAATCTGCGTTCCGGTGCCGTCTGCCGCTGTATTCCAACCGGCGAAAGCGAAACCGGGATCGGGATTGGTTGGTGTTGTGATTGCCGCAAGCGTGGCGGCATAGGTGTTGCCGACAACTCTGCCCGGTACGACTTGCGCCGCAGGTGTGCCGCCGATCACGTTCGCGTCAAAGGTGATGGTGACTGTCGGATCCGGAATCCACCAGGCATAGAGGGTGGTCATATCCGGCGTTCCGATTGCGACGATAGAGGTGGGAAGAATCTGGATACCGCTCGTACTCCCATAGGGCGTGGTAAACCAACCGCGGAAGACATTGTCGGCCAGGGTCGGAATGGTGGCCTGTGACAGGGCGCTCGCGTAGGTGCCGGTTACTTGCACCGGTGTCACGGTCTGTGTTGTAGGCGTGGCGCTGTCTTGCCAGTTGAAGACCAAAGAGATCGGCGGGGCATAGAGGGCAACGTATGTTGTATTGTTGCTGATCGGCGTGGTAAGTACTTGGGCGCTGGTTAAAATTGTGGTGCCGCCGTCCGGTGTCCAGCCGATAAATCCGTAGTTTGCGGTTGGCTGCGGTGTCGGTACGGAGGTTGGGACGAGGGGGCTGTTGGTGGTGGGAATGTTCTGTTGTGTCACAGTTCCAGGCGGGAATGCGCCGTTTGCGCCCGGGGAGAATGTAACGGTCAGATACAGGACCATAACGCCCGCCGACCCGAAGTAGTTGATGTCCAGGTTATTGAGCGGGTTACCAAAAACGGAGCTGGTATTTGTCGTTTGAATCTGCGTGCCCGGAGGGGCTACATTGCTCGGCGGAATCCGTGCGCCGCTTCCGGCTATATTACCCGTAAAAACCACTGCCGCGCCGATGATTAGGTTCAGATAGGAGTTGGGCGGCAAGGGATTGTTACTGGTATATTGGGCAGTGAATATGCCGCCGCCGTTCGCGGTAGCGACGTTATTGCTGATCGTGCCGCCGCTCATATTGATTAAACCAGAACTGTCCACATAGATCCCGCCGCCGTTGGTGGCGCGGTTATTGGAGATTTCGCCGCCTGTCATGGTCAGGTTTGCCGCTTTCAGGTAAATGCCGCCGCCAAATCCGCTGGCGGAGGTCGCCACGTTGCCGGAAATGGTGCCGCCGGAAATGGTGGCATAGCCATTTTCAATATCTACACCACCACCGCCCACGGTGGCGGTGTTGCCGCTGATTGTGCCGCCTGTCATGGTGAAGGTACTGTTGTGCGTCAAAGACGCGGCACCGCCGGACCCGCTGACGTTACAGTTTGTGATCGTGGCGCCGCCCGCTATCGTAAGTGATCCGCCGGAAACGTTCACGCCGCCGCCAAACGTCGTGCCGCCCGGCCCGCTCAGGGTGACGTTTTGAAGGGTCAGACTTCCGGCTACGGTGAAGTGCCGCTGCCCGGCGGTTGCCTGTGTAAAGGTAAAGATATTTCCGGCTGCGCTGGTGAGGACGATGTTTTGGCCGGAGGCGATGGAAATCGCCCCGCCGGTGGCTGAAAAATTGCCGCCCAGTTCAATCGTCGTCAAAGTTCCATCTGTAGGCGCGGCAGCTATTGCGGCGGCGAGGTCAGTGTAATTGGTGACGGGAGCCGCAAAAACGATCGGGGGGAAAATCCCGATCAGAAGAGCTATAATTAATAAGAAACATAAAAATTTTCTCATAGTGTCTGCCGCTCCAATTTTATCTATTTTATTTTTCCACATTTATAATACCACGTCATGTAAATAAAGTCCATATTTTGTGTAAAATGTCGTTTTTACAAAAATGACATGATAAAAGCAAAGAGCCGCCTCCCAGCGGAGGCAGCTCTTTGCTTGTGTAAATATTGTAGATAGAGAACTAAATCCAGCCACGCCGTTTCACGGCGCCGCTCACGCGCTCGATCGCAATCATATACGCGGCGTCGCGCATGTAGACGTTGCGTTCTTTGGCGAGGTTGTAGACGGCGTGAAAGGCCTTGACCATCGAGTATTCGAGTTTGCTTAGTACTTCCTCGCGGCTCCAGAAGTAGTTCATGTTGCACTGGACCTGCTCGAAATAGCTGCAGGTCACGCCGCCGGCGTTGACGAGGAAATCGGGGAGCATGAGGATGCCGCGCTCTTTGATGAGGGGGTCACAGTCCGGTGTGGTGGGGCCGTTGGCGCCTTCGGCGATGATACGGACACGCTTTGAGACGTTTTGGAAGCTCTCTGGGGTGAGTTGGCTCTCGAGCGCGCAGGGCATCAGGATGTCTACTTCTTCCGCGAGCCACGCGTCGCCGGGGAGGAGTTCGTAGCCTAAAGCGAGGGCTTTTTCTTTGTTGATGCTGCCGAAGGAGTCTTTGATGCTGACTAGCTCCATGATGTCGCAGCCGGATTTTTTGCGGTAGGTGTAGGCTGTTTGGTCGGCCATGTCGAAGCAGGAGATGGCGATTACGGTGCCGCCGAGGTCGGTGTACATCCGGGCGGCGTAGTCGGCTACGTTGCCGAAGCCTTGGATGCTGGCGGTGGTGCCTTTGATGTCGATCTTCTCGGCTTCCAGCAGTTCTTTCAGGACATAGACGAGGCCGTATCCGGTGGCTTCGGTGCGGCCGAGAGAGCCGCCCGCGCCGACGGGTTTGCCTGTGATGACGCCGGGGTAGCTGCCGCCCGCGATTGTCTCATACTCGTCCATCATCCACAGCATATGCTGGTTATTTGACATGACGTCTGGTGCGGGGACGTCGATATTCGGGCCGATTTGTTTGAAGGCCTGGCGGACATAGCCGCGGCACATACGCTCTTGCTCACCCAGAGACATCGTGCGCGGATCGCAGACGATGCCGCCTTTGCCGCCGCCGAGGGGGATGTCTACGCAGGCGCATTTCCAAGTCATCCACATGGCGAGGGCGCGGACGGTGTCGGCGGTTTCGTGGGGGTGGAAGCGGATGCCGCCTTTTGCGGGGCCCCGTGCGTCGTTGTGGTTGATGCGGTATGCCTGGAACACCTGAGAGGAGCCGTCGTCCATCTTGACGGGGATGGTGAAGTGGAACTCCTTCATCGGCGTGCGCAACAGTGCGCGTGCGCCGGGGTCGAGGTTGATTGTTTCGGCTACCTTGTCGAACTGTGCGCGTGCGCTTTCATACGGATTGTAGAGCATATTGGGATGCCTCCTCTTCAAATGTCCAGCATGATTGAACTATTATACTGCGCATTTTGGGAGTTGGCAAGAATTTTCTTGCAAAAAAGTCTGACAAATGGAGGGGGAGTTCAGGTCTTTATAATCGTTCAATTTCAACCACAGTCAGCGTCTTGTCCGCTACGCGAAACTTTACCTCATATCCCGCAAATTGCAAGCCGTGCACCCGCGAAGGGTCACGTTGGTAAGAGGGACGCGGGTCCTGTGCCAGGATAGCGAGGAGCGCCGCACATTTCTCCGGCGGCACGATGGCAAGATGCCGTTCCTCTGCCTCTACCGTAAGTGTCGGCGGCGCTGAATCCGCAAATCCGCCGATGGCGCTGGGTAGGCAGTCCGCGTAGGGGAGGTAGGGTTTGATGTCGTAGATTGGGGTGCCGTCCAACACATCCGCGCCGCAGATATGGATGAGCGGGCCGTGGGTTGCGTCTTCCTCGATCGAGGCGATGGCTACGGCGGAGAGGCCGAGCGGGTTGGGACGGAAGGGGGAGCGCGTTGCAAATACACCCATCCGCGTGTTGCCGCCGAGACGCGGGGGGCGCACTGTGGGAGTCCAATCTGTCTGCTCGGTCGCAGAAAAACCCCAGATCAGCCAGAGGTGGCTGAATCCGTCCAGTCCGCGCAAGGCGTCGAGGACGCGGTAGGCGGGTTCGAACACAATCGTCCCCGTGAGTTCCCACACGAGTCCGCTTTGGCGCGGAATGCCGAATTTCGTCGGAAAATCAGTGCGGACATGGGCGATGGGGTGGATGGTCATAACGGGCACCTCTATTATATAGGTAAGAAACTCCACCCATTATAATAAGAAAGCCCGCATCCCGCAAGTAGGGGATGACGCCCCTTGCGTTCGCTATACAACATCGTCATTCCGGCCTCCGAGCCGGAATCTTTGGAGATTGCGGGGTCAAGCCCGCAATGACGTGTGTAGTACATTGCAGGACGTCCTCCCCGGCAGTCCGCTCACCCTGCGGAAAATGCAAAGATTATGTAAAAAAATGGTGAAAACGCTTGCGTGGATATACTATATAGTGTATACTTATTGCAACTGCGAATAGGTGTTGTTAGCGTTGCTTATGGCTTTGTTGCGATTATTGCAGTTGTGTTACAATCCCCCGAGGCTGTTGACAAGGGTCTTTGGCGGAGAGTATAATTACCATGAAAGTGGTATCAACATTCGTGATTCGTACGCTGTGCAGATGCGCAGTGTACAGCGTATGACGGATGAGGTACAATAAATTATTGTAGGAGGAAGGAAACACATGAGAAATTCGAAAAGAATTCTCGCACTAGTACTGGTTCTCGCCATGCTGATTACCATGGCTCCCTTTGCTGGTGCAACCCGCTTGGACGACTTCAGTGACGCCAACGCGGTTTCCGAGCAACATCAAGTTGCTATGGGCGTCCTGGTTGGTATGGGCGTCATCGAAGGCGACGGTTATTCCGTTCAGCCGAACAGAGTCGTTACCCGCGCGGAAATGACTGCTCTGATCTATCGTATCGTCACTGGACGTACCGATGGTCCTGGCAGCCGTCCGACACCGGGCCCGACACAGTTCTTCACCGACATCCCGGCTGACCAATGGTTTGCTGGCTATGTCAACTGGGCATACGTAAACAACATTGTTGCTGGCCGCGGTGATGGCACATTCGATCCGCACAGCAACGTAACCGTTCTCGAAGCTGCTTCCATGTTGCTCCGCGCAACAGGTTGGGGCGGAGACGGCTCCATGGTTGGTCCGGCATGGGCAATCAACACCAGCGCAGTTGCTGGTCGTGAAGGCCTGTACACCAGCGTAAACCTCAGCGGCGGCCGTGAGAACCAAGGCGCACCGCGTGAAGTTGCTGCGCAACTCATGTTCAACGCACTCGGCGTGCAACGCGTTCTGTACACAGAAGTCCTTGGCTTCTGGGCACAAAACCCGAACTTCGGCGTAATGAACTTCGGTTTCCAACTGGAAGACACATCAGCTGCTACTGCGCTCAACAACTCCACTGTCTCCCAAAGCGTAACCATCGACAACATGAACATGACCAACGTCAACAACGGCACCCTGCAACGTACAGTTACTGTTGCTGCGCTGCCCGGCATTGACCACGAAGGTCACACCGGCAACAACTTCGTATACGTTGCACCGCGCCACGAAATTGGCCGCGTTGTAAACGTGTTCTGGGGCACCGTTGGCACAGACCGTGTTATCTACTATGTTGAGGTTCTGTCCACAGACATCAACGTAGCAGCAAACGCAAACCTCGAAGTTGCACAAATGAGAGCTGCTGGCGTAACTGATGTTAACTATCAGTTCAACGCGCTTGCTTTCCAAAACTTCACACGTACTGGCACACCGATCACAAACGTGACTAGAGCGACAGCATTCCTCAACGCTGGCGACAACTTTGCTCGCGTCCTACCGGTTACCTATGTCGTATATGACGGCGTAGTTCAAACTGCAGTATGGGCAGAACAAAGTATTGAGAACCTGCGCGTAACTGGCGCTGCTGGCAACAGAGCGGTCCACGTTGGTGTTGGTTCTGACACAGAAGTCAACAGACATCTGGTTGTCAACGAATCCCGCTACAACCTCGCAAACCTCATCACGCATGGTGTTGTTCGCGTTGAGTATGAAGCAAACCGTATGATCCTCAACAATCTGACCACGGCTACTGGCTCTGTCAGATTCTTGAACCAAGCTCCCATTGGCGGCGCAGATGCTGCTCAGTTTGTTGGCTTCCAGTTCGGCATCACTGGCCAAACTCGTAACAACATCCAACTGGTAGCACCGGGCGTGATCCAAAACGCTAACTACAACCAAAACTCTACCTTCGTCGTAACTGGCGATTGGCAAGAAGGTCGTCCTGAACTGGCTGACATTGTCACTCAAGTTCCGGATGCACAAGGCAACCGTGAGCCGTGGGAAAACACCACATTCACCTTCTACTTCGACCTCCGTGGCAATGTAATTGCTGTTACACAACCGGAAGGCGCAGGCGGCGAAATGGTTTATGTCATCGGTCGTGGTAACGTAGCCGGTCACATCACACTCGCAAACGGTCAAAGAGTTGCTCCGACCGAAATGCAAATCATCAGACTCAACGCAACTGGCACACAAAGAGAGTGGATCACTGTTAACATCCCGGTAGTCGGTGGCGTTGCTGTGACTGTTCCTAACCAAACAGCGATCTGGATCACAGCGACTGACACTGCTCGCACCTACAACATGCCGAGCAACCAAACAAACCGTGTGCTCTCCGACGTTGTACTGGGTCAACCGACACCTCCGGGTGGCATCGACCTCTCTGCAGCGAACCGTGCACAAGGTCTGGCTATCCTGGCTGCACTGACCAACACAGCAGATGCAACCAGAGCACAAATCACATTCCTGAATCCGTTCTCCTCGCCGACAACATTTGCTGTTGAAGACGGTGAGACTCTGATCGAGAATGGCTTCCAAATCTGGTACTCTTGGACCGGTAACGTCCTAAACGGTGTGTTCGTCATCATGAGAGACGAAACACCGCCGACCCCGACGATCACCCTCACAGCACCTGCTACACTGGATCCTGCTGCAGAGACTCTGGACGTCACTGTCGCATGGAGCAATCTCGACCCGGCGAACCTCCCGGCTGATCTGGCAGGTCTCCTGACTGTAGCCAGCGTAACTGGTGTTGGTACCTTCGCGGTCGTTGATCCGGCTACTACAGCTGTTACGACACCGATTGGTTCGGCTACGTTTGCACTCACATGGAACGAGACTGATCTCGAGACTGCTGGTGTTGTCCTTGGCGGTTCTGTGACGCTTGCTCTCGCTGGTTTCGCCAGCGCAGCTGCACCTGCAAATGTGACCATCACATGGGCAGACGAGACTCCGACTCCGGCTCCTGGTGTTACGCTGACTCCGGCTACACTCTCTGCTAACACAGAGATGGCTCTGGACGTTGCCGTGGCTACAGCTAACATGGCAGTTGGTACCGTGAACATTTCCTACTCGATCCCGATGTTGGCAACTGCTGGTGGCGTGATCATTGAGCTGCCTGCTTCTGTCACCACCACAGGCACTGTTGCTGCGGCAACCGGCGACATCGTGATGGGCTGGCTTGTTCCTGCATCCGCAGGCTTTGCTGTTGGCACAGACATCCCGGTGACCATTACGTTTACGGACAGCACTGGTGAAACCGCTACTGCCGTATTCACGATCGTCACAGTATAAGCGTCCCCAACATCTACTGAATTTTTCAGTAGCATATAGGTGAACACAGACCGCCCGGCGCAAATGCGCCGGGCGGTTTGTTGTGTTTGCGCACGAAAGCCCCGCCGGAAGGCGGGGCTTGACAGCACTTCGCCAGAAGTGCTATACTGGCAACATCCGAAAGGACGGTGCGCAGAATGAGCAGCGAGGAAAGAATCTTAGACCTCATTGGCAAGCTCGAAGCACGCATGGACACGCAAATGGGCGATGTGGATGCACAGGTCGAGCGGCTTGAGCGTTGCGTGGGCGAGATGAAGCAAACGATCACTGAGGTAAGCCACCGTATGGATACGTTTGGGGATATCATGAGTCTCGTGCAAAGGAATATGGATATTTTTGCGAAGTTGCAGTTAAACATGGAAAACGAGCATATTCCGGCGCTCAAAGCCCTGCTTGAGAATAATGTAGTCCTAGCGGAATATAGCAGTGGCCAAGGCAAGCGCGTAGATGTGCTAGAAGACACAGTCGAGCTGCATGGCATAGAAATTATGAACCTCAAGCAGGCTGTAGGAGAATAAGAAACACCCCGCGCAACAGGGCGGGGTGTTTTTGTTTCTTAGAGGCTCAGCAGCTTCCGATACTTCGCCTCGTCCGCGACTTCGCCGACGGCGGAGAAGGAGAGGCGGTTGAAGTCGATCAGACGTTCGGCTAGGGTGCGGATGCTGTCCAGCGTCACCGCGTCGTAGCGGGTGATGGTTTCCTCGGGGGTGGGGATATGTCCGCGTGTGAGTTCGTTTTTGCCGAGCGTGTTCATCCGCGCGGAGGTGGATTCAAGGCTCATGAGGATGTTGGATTTGACTTGGTCGCGGGCGCGGTCTAGTTCGCCGGGGGTTACGCCTTTGTCGCGCAGGTCGCGCAGGATGGCGAGGATTAGGCCGAGGGCTTTTTCCTCGGTTTCGGAGCCGAGGGCCGCGTAGACGCCGAGCAGACCGAGCTCCTGGAAGCTTACGCCGAAGGAATAGACGTTGTAGCAGAGGCCGTGTTGTTCGCGCACGGTCTGAAACAGCCGCGACGATATGCCGCCGCCGAGGATGTTGTTCAGCAGCTGCCCCGCATATCGGTCTTCGCTGTCTGTGGCGAGGCCGGGGAGGAGGAGGCAGAGGTGGTTTTGCTCAATCGACTTCTTCCGCAATACCAGCCCCGGTGTGTAGATCGCCGCCTCGGGCGAGGTCGCAGATCCGGGTGGCATTGCGGCGAAGATGGTGCGGATATAATCGAGGTCGGCCTCCGTAAAGTTGCCGGAAATCGCGATCACGAGCCGTCCGGGGGTGTAGTGGGCGGATTTGTAGGTGAGGAGCGAGTCTCGTGTGAGCCCCGCGAGGCTCGCTTTTGTGCCGAGGACGGGCATGGAGAGCGCGTTGGGCGCGAAGACGGAGTCGATTAACACATCGGACACGAGATCTTCCGGGGAGTCCTCATACATGTCGATCTCTTCGGAGATGATTTTCTGCTCGGCTTCGATGTCCGCGTCTGAAAAGCGGGAGCGGAGGAAAATGTCCGCCAGGAGGTCGACGGTGCGGCGGAGGTTTTGATCCAGCACGCGGCCGTAGAAGCAGGTGCACTCCTTGGTGGTAAAGGCGTTGATCTGGCCGCCGAGCTGGTCCATCTCCTCGGCGAGTTCCGTTGCGCTGCGGGTCGCGGTGCCTTTGAAGAGGAGGTGTTCGATGAAATGTGAAGCGCCGCTCTCCGCCGCTGTCTCAAATCGTGACCCGACGCCGAGCCAGAGGCCGAGGGAGACGGACCGGACGTGGGGGATGTGTTCGTAGACTAGGCGCAGGCCGTTGGGGAGGGTGATTTTTTGGATCATAAGTCGTTCTCCTCGAAAATGTAGGGGGCGGGCTTTTGCCCGCCCCCTGTTGTTGATTTTTAGTCTACCAGGCCCATTTTCTCACGCTCTTTGATGGCGTCTTTGCGGGAGAGGTTTACGCGGCCGCGGTCGTCGATTTCCATGACTTTGACCCAGGTCATGTCGCCTTCGTTGAGGACGTCTTCGACTTTTTCGACGCGGTGATTTTCCAGTTTCGAGATGTGGATCATGCCGTCCTTGCCGGGGACCAGCTCAACAAATGCGCCGATCGGGAGGATGCGGACGACTTTGCCGAAATAGAGCTTGCCCACCTCGGGTACGAATACGATGTTGTCGATGATAGACTTTGCCGCGCGGCAGGCTTCGATGTCGATGCCGGAGATATAGATGTTGCCGTCGTCTTCAATGTCGATCTTGGCGCCGGTGTCGGCGACGATCTTTTGGATCACCTTGCCGCCCGAACCGATGACTTCGCGGATCTTGTCTACTTCGATCTTCATTTGAATCATCTTCGGCGCGGTCGCCGCGAGTTCTTTGCGCGGCTCGGAGATGACGGGCAGCATGACGTTATCGAGGATGAAGAAACGGGCCTCACGCGTGGAACGGAGGGCTTCTTCGATGATCTCGTAGGTCAGGCCGTCGTTTTTCAGGTCCATCTGGATGGCGGTGATGCCCGCTTTGGTTCCGGCGACTTTGAAGTCCATCTCGCCGTGGAAGTCTTCCACGCCTTGGATGTCGATGAAGGTTGTCCAGTTGTCCGGGTTCTTTTCGTCTGTGATGAGGCCGCAGGAGATGCCGGCTACGGGGGCTTTGATCGGCACGCCGGCGTCCATCAGGGCGAGCGTACTGCCGCAGACGGAGCCCTGCGAAGTCGAACCGTTAGAGCTCAGCACCTCAGACACAACGCGGATGGCGTATGGGAATTCCTCGATGGGCGGGATCACAGGCTCGAGCGCTTTCTCGACCAGTGCGCCGTGGCCCCACTCGCGGCGGCCTGTGGAACGCGCGGGACGCGCTTCGCCAACGGAGTAGGAGGGGAAATTGTAGTGGTGCATGAAGCGCTTGGACTCTTCCTCAAAGATGGTGTCCAGCTTCTGGCTGGCGGCGATGGTGTTCAGCGTCGTGATGCTGAGTACTTGGGTTTGCCCACGCGTAAAGAGGCCGGAGCCGTGGACACGCGGGATCACGGCGACCTCAGAAGCGAGGGCGCGGATTTGATCCATAGCGCGGCCGTCTACGCGTCTGCCTTGGAGCAGCCAGGTTTGGACGACTTTCTTCTGCATCCGGTAGTTGATCTCATCCCAGTGCGTCGGGAAATCCGGGAAGTCGGCCTCAAGGGCGGCGGCGATGTCGGTGTAGAGGGCGTTGATGCGCTCTTCGCGGACGTTTTTGTCGTCTGTGTCGAGCGCGCTCTCAAAGCGGGTGTAGAAGGTGTCTTTCACCTTGTCGAAGAGGTCGCAGTTGAAGGAGGCTTGCGCATAGGTGAACTTCGGCTTGCCGACTTCTTTGACCATCTCGTCAATCAAAGCAATCACGCGGTTGATTTCTTTGTGGGCGAACTTGATGCCGTCCAGCATGATCTCGTCCGAAATCTCATTTGCGGCGGCTTCGATCATGACGATTTTGTCTTTGTTGCCAGCGACGGTGACGTACATCTTGCTGGTCGCGCGCTGGGCGACGGTGGGGTTGATGAGGAAATTTTCCCCGTCCCAGCCGAGGCCGACGGAGGCGATAGGGCCGTTAAACGGGATGTCCGAGATGCACACGGCGGCGCTTGCGCCGATCATCGCGGCGATCTCGGGGTTACAGTCGTGATCGACGGAGAGCACGGTGCAGACGATGACGACGTCATTGCGCAAATCATCCGGGAAGAGGGGGCGCATGGGGCGGTCGATCATGCGGCTGGCGAGCATCGCCCGCTCAGACGGACGGCTCTCACGGCGCAGGAAAGAGCCGGGGATGCGGCCGACGGCGTAGAGCTTCTCTTCGAAGTCTACGGCGAGGGGGAAATAGTCGATTCCGTCTTTCGGACGTGCCGAGGCGGTCGCGGTGACGAGTACGGTTGTCTCGCCGTATTTGACGAGGACAGCGGCGTTTGCGAGTTCGGCCAGTTTGCCCACCTCCATGGTGAGCGGACGTCCGGCGAGCTCCATGGAGAAGGTCTTGTGGTCTGGGAATTCACGTTTTTGGCATTGCATGTGTATTGCTCCTTTCATCTTGAGAAGGAGTACATCCGTCCAACTTTAGCACTTGAACATAGGTCTTTGCTTGCTCTGTGGAAAGACACATGTTCAACTGCTAAGGTGGATCTGTACTCCTGCCCCTTGCTTTTGCTCTATATCGCTAGCGGGTAGTATGCCCACTTTGGCGCGTTACCATGATTAGAAAACGGGCGACCGAGATCGGTCGCCCCTGGATGAACCTATCTTCTGATGCCGAGCTTTGCGATACAAGCTCTGTAACGCTCGATGTCCTTCTTTGCCAGATAGTCCAGCAGGCTCCGGCGCTGACCGACCATCTTGAGCAGACCACGGCGGGAGTGGTTATCCTTTTTGTGGATCTTCAGGTGCTCGGTGAGTTGGGAGATGCGCTCCGACAGGATGGCGATCTGGACTTCCGGGGAACCGGTGTCTGTTTCGTGTGTGCGATTGCTTTCGATTACGGTAGATTTTTGTTCTTTGGTAATCATCGGTGTGTTGTCCTTTCTTTTTTTGTTTTCCTCCTGGCCGAGAAGTAGGCGGAAAGGCACCGAATGTTGTTCGGCGAATATCCTGCATCCCAGCAAGGGGTCTTTGTAGTTTACCATATGTTTTTGTGGATGTAAAGGGGGATTCAAAAATAGTTACCGTGTTTCTGACCTCTCTAATGCCTTTCGAACCGTTGGCGCGAGCAGGAATACAGCGCACATTTTGAGTGGCTCGACCAGCAGGAAGGGGGCGGTGGTGGCCATGAATGCGGCATGCAGGCTCGATTGCATGACGAAGGAGAAGTAGAGTATGCCTGCGGAGAAGTTGACTACAAAGCCCAGAACGAGGCCGACCGCCAGCCAAAGGCGATGGTTCCGCTCGGCAAAGAACCCGACGATCCAGGCAAGGAGGGGGAAGGTGAGGAGAAAACCACCCGTCGGGCCGATGAGCATACCAAGTCCGCCGCGGAAAGACGAAAAGATCGGTAAGCCAGCGGCGCCGAGCAGAATGTAGACCAAAGCCGCAATCGCGCCGCGTTTGGGACCCAGCACGGCGCCGGTGAAAGGGATGATGAAAGTCGCCAGTGTGATGGGTATTCCGCCCGGCAGGGGGATGGGAATGGGGGATAGGGCGATAATCATGGCTGCAAATACGCTAATAAGGCAGAGGTCGCGGATGGACAGGAAGGGTTTTGGCATAGGAGGGGCTCCTTTCAAGCTTTTGGAGGAGTATAACATGTGGAATTTCAATTGTCAACTATTTTGGTGTTGCGGGTTTACAATTTGAGAAAACATAGGGCGCTGTCGGGAGTGACAGCGCCCTATCAATCATATTTTGGAGATACTTATTGCTTTGCGATATACTCCACCAGATCGACAGTTTTGCAGGAGTAGGCCCACTCGTTGTCATACCAGGCGAGGACTTTAACGAAGGTGTCTGTCAGGGAGATGCCGGCTTTGGCGTCGAAGATGGAGGTGCGGGGGTCACCGTTGAAGTCGGAGGAGACGACCATGTCGTCGGTGTAGCCGAGGATGCCTTTTAGTTCGCCCTCGGAGGCTTTCTTCATCGCCGCGCAAATCTCCTCATACGTGGCGGGGTTGGCGAGTGTGCAGGTCAGGTCTACGACAGAGACGTTGAGCGTCGGGATGCGCATGCTCATGCCGGTGAGTTTGCCATTGAGTGAGGGGATGACCTTGCCAACAGCCTTCGCGGCCCCCGTAGAGCTCGGGATGATGTTCCCGGCGGCGGCGCGGCCCCCGCGCCAGTCTTTGACGGAGACGCCATCGACGGTTTTCTGCGTCGCCGTGGTCGCGTGGACGGTGGTCATAAGCCCGTTGGTGATGCCCCAGTTGTCATGGAGGACTTTGGCGACGGGAGCGAGGCAGTTGGTGGTGCAGGAGGCGTTGGAGATGACGTCCATGCTGGGTTCATATGTCTCGTGGTTGACGCCCATGACGAACATAGGAGCATCGGTGGAAGGGGCCGAGATCACGACTTTTTGCGCCCCGGCTTTGATGTGCGCGGAGGCCGCTTCGGTGGTCGTAAAGAGCCCGGTGCACTCGACCACGGCGTATACGCCGAGTTTGCCCCAAGGGAGTTTGGTTGGGTCTTTTTCGGAGAAGGTGGGGATTTTCTTGCCGTTTACGATCAGCGCGTCTTCCGTAGAACTGACCTCGCCTTGGAAGGGGCCGTGGATGGTGTCATACTGTAGCATGTAGGCCATATAGTCCGGCGAGATGAGATCGTTGATGCCGACGAACTCCACGTCTCCCCGCTCCAGACCCGCCCGGAACACCAGGCGGCCGATCCTGCCGAAGCCGTTGATGGCGATTTTAATGCCCATAGTGCTGTCCCTCCGTTTTTTATATGATGTGATAGTGCGGTGACTCTCATATTTTACCAGGTTTCATTATACACCAAACTTCTGCAAATGAAAAGGTTTGCAATGCCCGTTTCCAGGGTGTGCGTTCCACAAAAATTTGCAAAATTTGACGATTTCCATTGATTTCCGAGTTGAAATTTAGTATACTATTAAATAGTTTGTAAGAGCAGGAAAGATTTGACAGGGAAGAGGCCGGCACTTTCGGTAAGGCTAGTGGGAAGACGTCTCGGAAGGGAGGGACCATGCACGATAAACGGATCGAGCAGCTATTTGTCATACAGCGGGACGCTACAATCGGCGTGGTGAATGGGATCATTGCCTTCCTCAATCCGGCGGCCCAGACGTATTACCCCGATATCTCCCCCGGAAACCCGGCGAACATTCTTCTGCCTTCTGAACTGTTGGAGCGGGCCGAGGAGACTTTCTCGGCAAGTCTTGAGATATGCGAAGAGCCCTGTACGGTGCTAGCCGCGCGAATGGACGATATGCGCCTTTTCACCCTCGTCCCAGAGGCAAAGCCCGGCGCGGAGGAAGGGTATCTCTTGGAAAATGTCTGCGGCAACATGCGGCGGACACTCACGGTGCTCAACATGGCAACCGAACTCCTCACCCCCGCCATTGACCGGCTGGAAGACGCGAAACAGCGGTCTAATCTCACGATCATCAACAAGAGCTACTATAAACTCCAACGGCTTTGCGATAACCTAGACAGCCTCGTCCGCTTCTCAGGCGGGCAGGGGCGGCTCCAGTTGGAGCAGGTAGACTTTGTAAGATTCTGCCACGATCTTGTCCAGTCGGTGGGGCATTTTGCTGCGATGTTGGGGCATAAGCTCACGTTTCAGTCCGCGCAGGATCAATGGATCACCGCCTTGGACAGGCCGAAGATGAGCAAACTTTTGCTCAATCTCATCTCTAACAGTCTCAAACGCCTCGGGCCGGACGGCAAGCTTCATCTGGACCTCGCAGGAACAGGGGATGATGTTATCCTCTCCCTGAGGGATACAGGTGCGGGGATACCCGCGCGTGAGCTGGCATATGTGTTTGAGCAGTATCAGCGCGAACGATCTGATACTGACCCCTTGGCAGGGGTTGGCGCGGGCATGTCGGTCGCCCGGGAGATCGCAAAACTCCACGGAGGGACGCTCCTCGTCACCAGCAATGAAGGAAAAGGCACCACAGTGTCGCTCCGGCTCCCCAGGCGACGGATGGAGACGGACGGTTTGTTGCAGGCGTCCCAACTCCCCTATGGCGCCGGCGACGACGGCATGCACATGATCCTAACGGAACTCGCCGATGTGCTGGGCGACGCGGTATTTGGCCGAAAGTATAGAGATTAGAAACCCTTGGAACTGAAAGATTCCAAGGGTTTTTCATATGTGGCCCTATGTCAGGCCGCACTCGTAGATGCGGGAACTGTCTCCCTAGGGGTGATAGCCGTCTCCGATGTAGGGGAAGTCGTATTTTTCGTAGTAGCCCTCGTGAGTTGTGGAGAGATACAGCTTTTCAAGACCCATGGTCGCTACGTCTTCTTTGATCTGCGCAATGAGCAGATTTCCCAGGTTTTGCCCGCGATATTTTTTCTCGATGAACAACGCGCAGAGCCAAGGACCGAGGTCCATGCGGCTGATGAAGTCGTTCGTGAGGAGTCCCGCGCAGCCGATGAGTTTGTCCCCGTCGAGGAGGTACCAAGCCGGCAGCGGACTTTTGGTGTCAACGTTCTTTGTGATGCAGTCTTCGTACACTTTTCGGGTTCGCCGGTTGGCCCACTGGGATTGGATATAGGCGATTGCCTGCTCCAAATATTCCGGGTGTTTTCTGATGTTGATGACGATCAAGTTTGTCGGTTTCCCTTCCTCTTAGCCGAACGCGGCGTTAGACGCCTGCTCATATACATCCTGCGGCAGAAGCGGCGCTGCGAGCTTGGCCTTTGTTTGGGCACTGAGCTTGCCACCGACAAATTCCCGCCCTGCCCGCTGGACGGTTTCCAAGTATTCCTCTACGCGTTGCTTTAACTCTTCCAGGCCAGGTACGGCGTCCATATTTGCCAGCGGGAAAAGCCCGCCTTGTCCGCAAAATAGGGAGGTGTAGCCGGAATCGCCAAAAATGCGATCAAACATGGCGGTGATGGAGGTATAGTTGCCTTCCGGGGTCCAGTAGCCGCAGGTGGAGATTACAACGTGCCGCTGATGGGACAAATCGTAGCGGAACGAATGGTCGCCGCTTTGGGTGCCTTCGGCCATCCCTGGTAAGCTCAGGGGTAATTGCCGGTCGATGAGATTTTTCAATTGACCGGGGACGCTGTAGTAATATAAGGGGAAGGACCAGATAATCACATCCGCGGCAATTAGCTTTGGGAGGACGAAGGCCATATCGTCCTCTATGACACATTGGCCCGGTGTTTCGGACCAACAGCGGAAGCACCCGAGACAACCTTTGACCTCCGCTCCGGCGGCGCAGAGGATTTCCGCCTCCGGCCATCCTGCGCCTTCCAGAAATGCGTGTGTGAGCGCCATGGTGTTGCTGTATTCGCCTCTGGGCGAGCCGTTGATTACGAGAATTTTCATATGGTATCCTCTTTTCTTATAAACTCCGAAAGCGGCTTTTTCTCACTGATGTGTCCGAACCACCGGACGCTGTTTTGGAAATGTTGCAGGCCGAAATATAGGGTGGATAGTTCGAAGTAGATTCTATCTGTCATGGTCAAATCGGCGAAGCGTTTTTCCATGATTTGGAGCTTGCGCAACACTTGCTGATAGTATAGTTCGCATTCCTTCAACTGGCGTCTGCGCATGTCTTCGGGCAGTTCGCCGAAGAAGTAGATTTTTGCCAAGAGCGGGGCGGAGCTGGGGGTGGGCTCAAAGGGGGAGGAGAGCCATTCGAGGAAGGTCGCCTTTCCGAGTTCTGTAGCCGCATAGTATTTTTTTACCCTGCTCCCCTGCGGCTGCTCGGTCATGGTCAGGTAGCCTTTGGCGGTGAGTTTTTTTAGAGCGGGATAGAGACTGCCGTAGCTCACTGTGTAAAACAGGCCGATTCCCTTTTCAATCTCTTTTTTGATGTCGTATCCGGTCAAGGGTTCGCGGAGCACCATACCTAGTGCGATGTAGTCAAGCATTCTATATCTCCTAAATATATCAATTAGATATATTGTAACGCTAGATTTGTCGGTTTGTCAAGAAAAATCTCCCGCATCGTTTGATGCGGGAGATTTATGGTGTCTTAATTTAAAAAGTCTCTCAATTTCTTCGATCTGCTTGGGTGCCGCAGTTTCCGGAGCGCCTTTGCCTCAATTTGCCGGATACGTTCGCGGGTGACGTTGAACTCCTTGCCCACTTCCTCAAGCGTCCGCGTACGGCCGTCTTCAATGCCGAAGCGGAGCCGGAGCACTTTGGCTTCGCGTGGGGTCAGGGTGGAGAGCACGGTCATCAGCTGTTCTTTGAGCAGGGTGAAAGACGCAGCTTCGGACGGCTCGGAAGCGTCTTCGTCGGGGATGAAGTCGCCCAGGTGGCTGTCTTCCTCTTCGCCGATGGGTGTCTCGAGGCTCACCGGTTCCTGGGCGATTTTCAGGATGTCGCGTACTTTTTCGACGGGGATGCCCATTTCGTCGGCGATTTCTTCCGGGGAGGGATCATGCCCCAGTTCCTGCAAAAGTTGGCGCGAGACACGGATGACCTTGTTGATGGTTTCGACCATGTGGACGGGGATCCGGATTGTCCGGGCTTGGTCGGCGATGGCCCTTGTGATCGCCTGGCGGATCCACCAGGTGGCGTAAGTGGAGAACTTGTAGCCCTTGGTGTAGTCGAACTTCTCGACGGCTTTGATGAGGCCGAGGTTGCCCTCTTGGATTAGGTCGAGGAACATCATGCCGCGGCCGACGTAGCGTTTTGCGATGGAGACGACGAGACGGAGATTCGCCTCCGCCATACGGCGGCGGGCTTCTTCGTCGCCCTCGGCCATGCGGGTGGCGAGTTCGATTTCTTCCTCCGGGGATAAAAGCGCGACCTTGCCGATCTCCTTGAGATACATGCGGACGGGGTCGTCCGTGGAGAAGTTTTCGACGAGAGTCTCGGGGTCTACGACTTCTTCTTCGACCAGTTCGAGTTCTTTGAGTTCTTCTACGTCCGGCATCTGCTCTTCATCTTCGAGGCTGGGCAAATAGTCTTCACCCGTAGTTTCGATGCCGAGGTTTTCCAGGGTGTCATAGAACTTGTCCAACTGCTCGGGCTCGAGGCTCATTTCTTCGAGCACGTCCAGTAGTTCTTTGGACGAGAGTTTGCCCGCCTGTTTGCCGCGCTCGATGAGATCGCGGAGTTTTTCCTCATTCGCGGCTTCCGCCGCGGGGTCATAGGGTTCGGCGGTGAGCTGTTCGACCTCCGCCGCGGGGCTTTCGATCAAGACGTCCTCTACCGTCTCTTTGCTCTTCTTCTTGGCCATCTCTTCCACATCCTTATTGTTTATATATCTCTAGTAGATTTGCTTCCGGATCGCGTTTTCGCTTTTCCGCTTGGATCTTTTTTATGTAGTCCTCCAGCGCTTGTTTTGTGTCGGCTGGGTTTTCCGGTTGGTTGAGGAGGTGGATGATCTGGCCCATCTCCTCGCTGCTGAACAGGGGCGCTAAGGTGCTCGCCGTATTCTCTTTGCCCTCTCGGATTCGGCCCCGTATAATCTCATAGGCCCTGCCGAGGAAGGGGGCGGAGAAGTCCGCCGGCTCTAGGGGGAGGGTGTTGTGATAAAGCGTTGGGTCGAAGAGCAGGAGCCGCAATACGCCTTGTTCGGCGATGGCGGAGTAGGCGTTTTCATATCGCAGTGCGCGGTTCTCCGGCTGCATGGCCTGTGTGGGGCGGGTGCCCGCTTTCTCAAAGTCGCGTTTTTGCTGTTTTCGTTTTTGATCTCGGAACTTTTTGACGCCGGTTTTGATACTTTCCAAACTGACCCCGGTTTGTCCCGCGACGCGACCGCCGTAGACTTCGAGCTCGACGTCGCTCTCCAGGCCCGCGAGGAGCTTTTGGGCCTCTTGGAGATAGGCGACCCGGTCGGGGTCGCGCTCTAGGTCGTAGGCGCCGCGGAGGGAGAGGAGGCGGTATTCAATGTGGGTTTCGCGCTGGTCCAGGAGGGCCTGGAAGGCGCCGGGGCCGCGGGTTTTGAGGAAATCGTCCGGATCTTTGCCGTCTGGAATGCGGAGGACGCGGACGCGGATGCCGGTTTTTTCTAGGATTTTGATGGAGGCCTCTGTGGCCCGTTGCCCTGCGGTGTCCGCGTCGAAGGCGAGGATGGCTTCTTGTTTGTAGCGGTGCAGGAGTTGGGCCTGTTCTGTGGTAAGCGCGGTGCCGAGGGGGGCGATGGCGCTGGTGAACCCAGCCTGGTGTAGGGAGACGACGTCTACGTTGCCCTCGACGAGCAAGAAGTGATCCGCGGGGCTTTTGCGGGCGAGATTGATGCCGAAGAGGTTGCGCTTTTTGTTGTAGACGGGGGTATCTGAGGTGTTGAGATATTTCGGTTCCCCATCGCCGAGGATGCGTCCGGAGAAGGCGATGACGTTGCCGCGCACGTCGATCACGGGGAAGACGAGGCGGTCGCGGAAGAAGTCGTATACGCCGCCGGTCTTGGAACTGCGGCGGACGAGGCCCGCTAGGAGCAGCTCTTCCGCGCTGTAGCCCCGGCGCGTTAAGTGGTCGGTGAGGGCTGTCCAACTGTCTGGGGCGGCGCCGAGGCCGAAGGTTTTGACCATCTCCTTCGAGATGCCGCGGCGGTTGATATAGTCTACGGCTGTGTGGCCGAGGGGGGTGCTGAGGAGGTTGTGGTAGAAGCGGGCGGCCTCTTTGTTGGCCGCTAGAAGCCTTGCGCGGCGCTGGATTGCTTCGTCGTTGCCGCCTTCGTCTGGGACGGTCATTCCGGCGCGGGAGGCTAGGAAGTGGACGGCGTCCGGGAAGGTTAGGTTTTCGATTTCCATGATGAAGTTAATGACGCCGCCGCCTTTGTGGCAGCCGAAGCAGTAGTAAATCTGCTTGTCGGCGTGGACGGAGAAGCTGGGGGTGCGCTCGCCGTGGAAGGGGCAGAGGCCGAACTGGTTGGAACCACTGCGTTTGATGAAGTTGACGTAGCCGCCGACGACGTCTACGATGTCGTTTCGGTTTGCGAGTTCCTCTAAAAATGATTCGGGAAAGGCCACGTTACTTCACCTCCCCGGTGGTGGGCCTATATAGTCTGTCCAAGTGTCTGAATCTATAGCCAATGGGGCGCTTATGCGTCCTTTATGTGCCGGTTATGTGTTTGTTATGGGGCGGTTATTGTTCCGGAATGGTTCCGGTATTGCGCCGTTTTGCCCGCTTATGGCTACCGCAAATGCCAGCTTGCGGGGATAAAAAGGTCGGTATAGGTGTCCATAGCGAACTTGTCTGTCATGCCGGAGACATAATCGACGACGACGCGTTCCAGGCCGTCTTCCTCGATCAGCCGCCGATAGTCTTCGGGGAGTTTTGCGGGGTGTTTTATGTAATAATCGAAAATGTTGCCGAGGACGTCTTTGACTTTAGCCTCTTCGCCTTTGGCGGTGGGGTTATAGTAGACGGAGGCGAACATGAAGTCTCGGAAGGTGGTTACCGCACTGTCTACCGGGGGGCTCATGCGGATGGCGGGTTGGTCTTCGGATTGCTCGATGATGTCGAGGACGATGGAGTTGATTCGCTCGGTTAGGCTTTGGCCCAGGATCTCCCTAACTTCCTGCGGGAGGTGGTCTTCTGTGAGCAGGCCGGCGCGGATGGCGTCGTCTGCGTCGTGGTTGATGTAGGCGACGCGGTCGGCGATGCGGACGATGCTGGCTTCTAGGGGGTCGCCTTGGTGGCCGACGGTGTGGTGTTGGATGCCGGTGCGAGTTTCTTCGCAGAGGTTGAGGCCGAGGCCGCCTTTTTCTAGGCGGTCTACCACGCGGAGGCTTTGGTCGTAATGACGGAATCCGCCGCTGTAGAGTTCCCCTAGGGCGCGCTCGCCGGCGTGGCCGAAGGGAGTGTGGCCGAGGTCGTGCCCGAGGGCGATGGCCTCGGTGAGGTCTTCGTTGAGCCGGAGGGCTCTCGCGATGGTTCGTGCGATGCGGGAGACTTCCAGGGTGTGGGTGAGGCGGGTGCGGTAGTGGTCGCCGTCTGGGTGGAGGAAGACTTGGGTTTTGTGTTTGAGGCGGCGGAAGGCTTTGGAGTAGCTGATGCGGTCGATGTCTCGTTGGAAACAGGTGCGGATGGGGCATTCTGCCTCTGGTCTGAGGCGGCCCTTGGAGTTTTTGGATGCTATGGCGTGGGGGGAGAGCATGAGCTCTTCCAGTTCTTCTCGTTTTTCTCTTATGGTGCTCATAAAAGGGCGCCTCCTTTGCTGGTTTTTTGCTTATTTTGTGTATACGACGTATCGTTGGATATTCCTTCTTTTTTCTTTATCATTTTATTTTCTGAGCCTGCGGCTCGCTACGCTCGTTTCGCTGAGGCGACATACTTTTTTTGGTCTTGTCCAAAAAAAGTATGCAAAAAAATGCGCGTCAGGGGGCTTGGCCCCCTGACGACCCCCATTTGACTTTTGGTTTGTGGGAGGTTGGGGTTTGGGGTTCCGCCTGCCGGCGGAGGTTTAGGTCGCTTTCGGGCGCGCATGTTCTTGTGCGGTACGCGAGACGAATGTGCGGTGGGGTTCGTACTGCACTTCCTTCCGCCGGGCGAGGCGGAAGCACACGATTTATGCGCG
>WRAO01000009.1 GCA_009780175.1 Oscillospiraceae bacterium | reverse complement strand
TTTTTTGTGCGATAGCAAAAAAAAGTAAGTCGCCTCAGCGAAACGAGCGCAGCGAGCCGCAGGCTCATAAAAAATAAGCATTATAAAGAAGAACTGCGCCGCTTGTGGAGCTCAAAATTAAACAAATTCCCTACAATCAGAATATTCCCACAGAGATACCCCCACACCATGAGCAAAATGAACGACGCCAAGGATCCGTAGATCAGAGGATACCGCACGGAGGCCGCCATAAAGCCCGAGAAGATCATACTCCCCACCACCAGCGCTACAGTCGCTAAAATCGCTCCGGGCAGGTGGCGGATTTTCGGCTCTTTCGGCGCAGTGAACGTATAGATCAAATGCACCGCCACCACTGCCACGACAAACAACAGTACAAATCGCAGCCATTGCCAGGCGGTTGCGAGGCCGTGTATCCCGGTCAGCGCCTCTACTTCGTCCATCAGCCACGCGCCGGTGGTAATCATGAGGACGGAGAAATAGATCGTGAATAGAAGCAATATCGAGAAAATAAAGCTGACAACCATGCCCCAAATCCCCTGATACCGGGGCCTGCCTTGGATTTCCTCCATAATCTTCGCCAAGGCCCGAAACGACGCGGAACTGGAGGTGAAAATGATGATAATGGTAAACAGCAGAACACGCGTCGATGGAATCGTACCTACATGGTTTACATAATCTAAAACCGCCACCACGACATCTTCCGCCCAGAGGTCGGCAAACAACCCCTCCATGCTCATCTCAAAGCTGGCTAAAATCGCTACAAGGGCGATCAGAAGCGGGAAAATCGAGAGTGTAAGAAAATAGGCAAATTCCGCCGCAGACCGACTCACCCGCCGCGCTTGATAGGTACGCACAAGCTCCCTTACAAAGTGGACCATCGGTAACAGTTTTTGCATTGCAATCGCCCCCCCTTTTCTCGTAGGGCGCGATGAAGATATCGCGCCCTATATCACCATATCAGTATAACCGAATCGTCCATATTCTTGCAAAAAGAGAGGCCATCTTCAGATGGCCTCTCTTAAAAGGTCTATCACTTACTTCGAGTTGAAAATCTTGAAAATCGTATCAAACGGATCGTCTTCGTCGTCTGTGCCGCCTGGGGCGGTAGGCGCGTTGTTGCCAGATGCGTTCGGCATGGAGAAGGGCGCCGCTTCTTCCCGTCTTTGCTCTGTGGCGGTCGTATACAGACCGACGGGCTCTTCTTCTGCGTGAGAAGCAAGCGGAGCCGATCTTCTTTCTCTGGTTTCCGTCTTGTTGATGTGGAGATCAGCCGGATGATCGTCAAACCCTGTGGCAATAACCGTAACGCGGATTTCATCGTCCATGTCTTCGTCAAACGTGGCGCCGAAGATGATGTTTGCGTCTGGGTGCGCGGCCTCTTGCACGAGGCTTGCGGCGGCTTCGACATCTTCCAGACCGATGTCCATAGAGCCTGTGATATTGACCAGAACACCTCTGGCTCCGTCAATCGAGGTTTCCATCAGGGGGCTGGATACGGCGGCACGGGCGGCGTCTTCCGCTTTGCCTTTACCGGCGGCGTGGCCTACGCCCATGTGGGCATAGCCCGCATCTTTCATAATCGCCGTTACATCGGCGAAGTCGAGGTTGATGAACCCGGTATTCTTGATTAGGTCTGAGATACTGGTCACGGCTTGGCGCAGCACATCGTCCGCGATCTCGAAGCCGTTGGCGAAGGTCACCTTTTGGTCAGTGGCGTATTTGATTCTGTCGTTCGGGATCACGAGCAAGGAGTCTACCTTGCCGAGCAGTTCTTTGATGCCCTCATTCGCCTGGAGCATCCGGCGCTTGCCTTCAAAGCCAAAAGGCTTCGTGATGACGCCAACCGTGAGAATATCAGACTCCCGCGCAATATCCGCCACGACAGGGGCCGCGCCTGTGCCTGTACCGCCGCCCATGCCGGCCGTGATGAAGATCATATCCGCGTCTTCAAACGCTTTGGCGACATTATTACGGCTCTCCTCGGCGCTTTTTCTGCCGATTTCCGGGTTGGAGCCCGCACCTTGGCCCAGGGTCAATTTCTCGCCGATCTGGATTTTTTGGTTGGCAGCAGAAACCGCAAGGGCCTGCTTGTCCGTGTTGACGGCGATAAATTCGATTCCTTTCGTGCCGGAATCGACCATACGGTTCACCACGTTGTTGCCGGCACCGCCGACACCTACAACTTTAATAGTTACTACGTTATCCGGCCCAGTGTCTTGTGTAAAAGACATGATTGATTTCCTCCTATATCTCTACTATGGGTTTGGCACACATTGCTTCAATTGAGGGCCAAACCGCGACTGGACAATGAGATCCTCAGGATTAGCCATCCCTTATTTTACTCCAAAATCTCGCCGCGGTCAAGTCCGTATCATAATTTTTATCAAAATTTCGGGGCTTTTTTCGTCTATTCGTAACAAATATGCTCACTTTGTAACAGCGACCTAACAAAAAGTTACACCTTCGGTATCACAATTTCAATCTCTAATAGGCCTCTGTTCCATACTCGGGATACCCTTCCTCAGGCTGATTCGGCCAGTTGGGGCGAAACACGGGCTGGTCCGGACCGAGGTCGATCAACCCCGCGTCATAGTCGCTCATCGTCGCTACAATGCTCACCAGCATGTCCATCTTTTGGCGCAGATTTCGGTTCGGACCGAGACGTACTGTAAATCTGCCGTCAAATAGCATCTCCGGGTTGTGGAGTTCCGTCATGTCGAGGGTCGATATTTGGCTTGAGAGCCCCAGTGTGGCAATGACATTTAAAATATCCCGGAGATAGCGGAGCCTGTCCTGCCCGGCCTCGCCCAGATGGAGGGCTGCTCCTTCCCGGGGCGAAATCGGCTCGGGAAGGCCGCGCAGTTCAATCAAGCGGATCAATGGGGTGGTTTCCGTGCGCTCTAAAATCCGCGCGTCTCGGTCGAGAATCAGATATCCCGTTTCCAGCCGGATGATCGCCATGGGGATGGTTTCGCTCACGCGGATCTCCAGTCGGTTGGGAAAGCGCCGCCGAATCTCTGCCTGGCCGACATAAGGCAGGGCTCTCTGGATGCCTTCTACGGCGGACTGCTCGCTGATAAGAAACAGATGATCTCCTTGACTGATCCCGGACGCGCGAATAATCTGATCCGCCGTATAGCGCGTCTCACCCACCACTCGAATTTCATCTACCCGAAAAAAAACGGAGACGCCGAGGAAGAGGACGAGGCAGATGACCAAGAAAGTCACCAGTCTCCCCCAGATGGAGCGCTTTCGCTGTTGAATCGGGCGGTAGGACTTGTTTTCCATGCGTGTCACCTTTGTCTTTTGTTTGCAATAGGCGGGCGAACACAGTTCGCCCCTATGATTCTATGTATACAATATCAGCGCCGAGGGTCCGGAGGGTTGCCGCGATGTCGTCATAGCCGCGGTCGATGTGGTCCACTTCGCTGATTAAAGTCTCACCCTCTGCGCCGAGGGCCGCTACGACGAGTGCGGCGCCGCCGCGCAGGTCTGTCGCCGATACGCTGGTACCCACCAGCCGATCTACCCCTGTCACCACAGCCACGCGGCCTTCTAGTTTGATGTCGGCCCCCATGCGGCAGAGTTCTTCCACATAGCGGTAGCGGTTTTGGAATATATTCTCAATAAACACCGTCGTCCCCTTTGATTTCACCGAGGCCGCCACCAGGCAGGGCTGGGCGTCTGTCGGGAATCCGGGATAGGGTCTGGTCATCACCGGCGGGGAGATGGCTTCCAGGCGGCCGGTAGAGGTCAGGGTTAGGTCTTGCCCATGGAGGGTGATTTCGCATCCGGCAATCCGGAGCGCGTGGATTACTGTCTCGAAATGTTCGGGCACAATATCGCGCAATTCTAAGCGCCCGCCCGTCAAGGCCACCGCGGAGAGATAGGTCGCCGCCACGATCCGGTCGGGCATGATGCGATAGGCCACAGGCCGCATCTCTCTACCGCCTTGGATGGTGATTGTCGGCGTCCCCGCGCCAGAAATCTCCGCGCCCGCCGCTACAAGAAAATTCTGCAAATCTACAATCTCCGGCTCCCGGGCTGCGTTTGTAATCACCGTCTCGCCGTGCGCGAGGACTGCCGCCAACATCGCGTTTTCCGTCGCACCGACGCTTGGGCTGGTCAAATAAATCGGCGCGCCGACGAGTTGATTCGCTCGGCAAACGATATTCCCGCCCACTTCTTCCAACGTCGCGCCTAAGGTTCGGAGCGCTTCGAGATGTAGGTCGATCGGCCGAGGACCCAATTCGCAGCCGCCAGGCAGGGAGAGAGTCGCCTCTCCGGTCCGGCCTAAAATCGCGCCGAGGAAGATGACGGAAGAGCGCATCTCCCGCATGAGCTCATCCGGTACATCGTGCCGCGTGAGGGTTGTGGAGTCGATATGCACATCGCTGCCGGTCCGTGTGACCGTGCAGCCCAAATAGCGCAAAATCGAAAGTGCGGCGTCAACGTCTTTTAGGTCCGGGCAGTTTTGCAGCAAGCTCTCGCCCCGGACTAAGATCGCAGCCGCCAGAATAGGCAAAACACTGTTTTTCGCCCCTTGCACTTGGAGGCTGCCCTCCAGTGTGTGTCCGCCATGTATCTTGAGTTTTCCCATTGAGTGTGTCCCCCGAAAGCATAGATGAGGATAGTCCCGCAAAGCACCGGATTGGATTGAGCCTCTTTGAAACCCCGGCACGGAACAATTTCCTGCGCTATCCTATGCGAAAGGGGGCTATGAGGTACCGTTCGATGAAAAGGGCTATTGTTTCATAATATCTAAGATTATCTTCGTGATCGCCTCTGTCGCGTCGGGATTTCCCATACGCTTCATGGCCTCACGCATCGCCGAAAGTCTGCCCGCGTCGGCGAGACAGTCTGTAACCGTCCTGTAGAGCGTCTCCCCTGCGGCGTCCGCTTCCCGCAGCATCGCCGCGCCGCCGCCTTGCTCGAGCGCCTTGGCGTTTTCTTCCTGGTGATTGTGCGTCACATAGGGCGATGGCACTAAAACGGCGGGTTTTCCAAGCGCGGTCAATTCCGCCAAGGTCGATGCCCCCGCGCGGCAAAGGATCAAATCCGCCGCCGCCATGCGTTTTGGCATATCGTAGATGTAGGTCCGTATATCAATGCCGTGATCTAGGGGCGCGGTTACGCCTTTTGCCGCTAAAGCCGATTGCATCGCGTAGAGTCCCGCGTCTCCGCCGCCGGTGGCGTGGACCTGGTAAAAGCACTGGTCTTCATAATTGCGCCAAATCAGCTCTTGCATGGCCAGATTCATCTTTGAAGCGCCCAGAGAGCCCCAAAAGGAGACTACCAGAGGCTTGTCCGTCGGGATGCCAAGTTCTGCCCGCGCCTGCTCTCGGTTGAGTCCCAAAAACGCACCGCGGACGGGCGTGCCGGTATATACCACCCCATCACGCCGATTGTAGGCTTTCTCGGCTCCTTCAAAGCCCAGCATGACCCGATCGACCCGGCTTGCGAGCAGTTTCGTCGTCAACCCCGGCACCATGTTGGATTCGTGCACCGCTGTCGGAATGCCCAGTTTCGCGGCCTGATATAACACGGGAAAACAGACATAGCCGCCCGTTCCGAGGGCTACGTCTGGCTTAAATTCTTTCAAAATCCGCTTTGCCTCTCCCATGGAAACAAAGAGATTTTTTATCGTTCCGAGATTGTGGAGAATCCCTTTCGGCGAGAGCCGCCGCTGCAAATTGGTAATCTGTACCGTCTGAATTTCGTAGCCCTCACGCGGTACGAGCTCTGTTTCCATTTTGCCCCGCGCGCCCACAAAGAGAATCTCGGCATCCGGCATAAGTTCCCGAATCCGCCCGGCGACAGCAATCGCCGGATAAATATGCCCCGCGGTGCCACCGCAAGTAAATAAAAACCGCAAAGCCTATCCCCCATCCAAAATAACAATTCACACGCCCGAAAGCGACACAAACCTCCGCCGGCAGGCGGAACCCTAAACCCCAAACGCGCACAAACCAAAAGTCAAAAGGAAGAGCTTTTTAAGAGAAACCATATGGTTTCTCTTAAATCGCCTTTTTGCTTCTTTTTGGCGACCCAAAAAGAAGGCCCGCCCGGCAGGGCATTCAGCCTACGAGCCAGCAAGGCTGAAAGAAAAACAGTTCACCAAGTTCGACAGAACAATGCGAAACTAACAGAAAAACCTACCCTGCTCGTTTGACAGGAATCTCCCTGGAAACACTCAACACGACCCCCATACAGGCAAGTTGCAGCCATAGGGCCGTACCTCCATAACTAAAGAAGGGCAAAGAAATCCCCGTGGGCGGCAACAGGTTCGTCACAACGCCGACATTCAAGAATACCTGCAACGCGAGCAGCCCGGTCATACCCGCCGCGATCAGCGCCGCGTATTTTGTCTTCGCGTGCATGGCGATCCAGAAGCCGCGGAGGATGAGGATCGCAAAGAGCGACAAAATCAACACGCCCCCGATAAAACCCAGTTCCTCAGCGACGATAGCAAAGATGTAGTCGTTGTGCTCTTCGGGCAAATACAGATATTTCTGCCGAGACTGCCCCAGCCCGACTCCGAGCAGTCCGCCGGACCCAATGGCGAGCTGGCTTTGAATAATCTGCCAGCCGATCCCCAGCGGGTCTTGCAGCGGGTCCTGCCAAGCGATCAGACGCATTGAGGCGTGCGGGAATTGGGTCATCAGAATATAGCTCCCGGCTGCCATACCGCCAAGACCTCCGGCAAACCAAGCCCAATGGGCCCCGCCGAGGTACATCATAATCACGCCGATACCCAGAATAATCACCATAGCCGAAAGGTGCGGCTGTTGCGAGAGCAGGAGCGAGATCACGCCTAAGAGCATAACGAAGGGCAGAATTCCGTGCCGGAAGGTCTGCATCTGTTCTTTTTTCTCACAGATCATCTTCGCAAAGCAAAGCACCACCGCCGCTTTCGCAAGCTCCGATGGCTGGAATGTAGTAATCCCAAACAAGCTGATCCACCGATAAGCGCCGCCGCCCTCGACGCCGATGAAAAGCACCATCAGCAGAAGAAACAGCGCGACCAGCATGCTCCAATAAGAGAGCCGACTGAACAGAGCCGTCGGCAAGCGGCTCACCAACAGCATAATCGCCACACCAGAGAGCGCAAATACCGCCTGATGGAGGAAATAGTGCGTGGGGTTTCCGCCCGTTACGCGGCCCACGTCGTAATAGGCGCTGGCGAAGCTGGCGGAAAGCACCATGATAACACCAATGCCGAGCAGGAGCAGGACAAGCAGAAAAAATGGCAGATCAATCGGCCCTTTTCGCACCCCGGCTTTATCCATCGCCCGGATCCGCTCTTCTCGTCCGAGTTCTCGCCCAAATGATCGCGGGGGGCGTCTCGCCTCATCCATTTTTGCTCACCTCCTATTTGTAAAACACAATGTCTCGGCGGGCGAACACAGTTCGCCCTTACACGGGCAATGGTTCTTCGTAAGGGCGAACTGTGTTCGCCCGCGTTTATGTTTAACGACGCATCGAAGTTACCGAACAGTTTATATGCTATATCGCAAATACATCGACAAATACGCAATCACCGCAAAAATCGTGCTCACCAAGCTGAACACAAAGAAGACCTTTTTCTCACTCCACTTCTTGCCTGACCAGCCGCCCATCTCAAAGTGGTGATGGAGCGGCGCCATCCGGAAGAACCGCTTCCCGCCGGTGGCTCTGTAGTAGGCGAATTGGATGATGTCCGAAAGCGTCTCCGCAATATAGACAATCCCGAGCGGGATGAGAATGAGGGGGATATTCATCGCAAAGGCCAGACCGCAGATCGCGCCGCCGAGGAAGAGTGATCCGGTGTCGCCCATGAACACCTTTGCGGGGTGGAAGTTGAATAGTAAAAAGGCCAACAGTCCGCCAAAGAGGGCTCCGGCGAAGAGGGAGAGTTCTGTATACATCGCGCCCCAGTGGACGGCGAGGGTGCCGAAACAGAGTGCCACGGGCAGGCTCACGCCCGTCACCAGGCCATCTACCCCATCTGTGATGTTCACAGCGTTCACCGTGCCCACAATTACGAAGGCGGCGAAGATGAAATACACGATCTCCGGCAAAAACAGCGTGTGACCCGTAAAGGGGATAATCAAATTCGGAGACAAAAAGCCTTGGAGCCGCAGAACCAGCACCAGCACGACGGCTACCACGAGTTGGATCAAAAACTTCTGCGACATGGTGAGGCCGAGGTTTTGCTTCTTTTTTAGTTTCTCATAATCGTCTAAAAAGCCGATGATCGCGTAAAGGAGCGCAAAGCCGAAGACAATTATATGCCCCCATCTGCCCGCCTGGATGCTAGCAAAGCCGATGGTGACAATCGCCGCGCCGATGCCGACAATGAACATGAGCCCGCCCATCGTAGGCGTCCCTTGCTTCGCCATGTGCCAGACCGGCCCATCTTCGCGGATGCTTTGGCCCGCTTTCATCTCTCTGAGTTTCGGGATCAGAAATCGTCCGAACACAGCCGTCACAACGAAACTCACCAGAATCCCAAGTAACAACTCCCGCATCATGCACCCTTTCTCTGAGCCAGATGCGCAGCGACGATCTCGCGTTCGTCCAGGTGATGCTTTTCTCCCTGGATCTCCTGATATGTCTCATGTCCCTTCCCCGCCAGGATGATAATATCTCCCGGCTGATGGTTGTCGATGGCGTAGCGGATGGCTTCCCGACGGTCTTCTATCGTTACGTAAGGAGTTTCCGAATTTTTCAACCCCTCCACGATATCTTCTATAATCTGCCCCGGCACTTCGGTGCGCGGATTATCCGAGCTCACAATCACAACATCCGAAAGCCGTGCCGCCGCCTCGCCCATTAGGGGGCGCTTTGTTTTATCTCGATCGCCGCCGCAGCCGAATAAGGTCACTACACGGCCCTCCGCAAATCCGCGCACGGTTTTCAGCACGTTTTCCAAAGCATCCGGCGTATGCGCGTAGTCGATCAGGATGGTATAATCTCCGTCCGTCTCTACTGGCTCCACACGGCCGCGTACGCCCTTCGCGTTCGCCAGAGCATCCGCCGTCTTCTCCAGCGGAATCGCGAGACAGCAGGCACAGCCCACAACGCCTAACGCGTTATAAACCGAGAACTCACCGGGGATATGCAATACCATCCGCTGAATCTCACCCGGCACCAGCACGGAAAACTCCACGCTACCCGTCTTCAGCCGGATGTTTTTTGCCATCAAATCCGCCTCGTTCTTGTCCACCGAGAAGCTCATCACGTGGCAGCCGCCGGCCCGCGCGGCCGAGAGCATCACTTGCGCGTAGTTGTCGTCGATATTAATGACACCTTGGGTGCTCTGCGTAAAGAGCAGAGATTTCGCCTTGGCATAGTCGTCCATGTTCTTATGAAAATCCAGATGGTCCTGGCTCAAATTCGTAAACACGCCCACCGCAAAACGCAGACCCGCCACCCGCGAGAGCGCGAGGGCATGGCTGGAGACTTCCATCACTACGTAAGTGCAGCCTTCATCCGCCATCTGGCGGAGCAGTTTTTGTAATACATAGCTCTCCGGCGTTGTCCGGTCGGTCGGCAAAATCCAATCGCCTATCATGTTTTCATTGGTTCCGATCAGACCTACTTTGGCGCCGAGGCATTGTTCGAGCACGCTCTTGAGTAGCAGTGTGGTCGTCGTCTTTCCATTTGTTCCAGTGACGCCGAGGAGTTTCATCTCCTTCGCCGGGTGGCCGAAGTATTCGGCGGAGAGGAGGCTCAACGCCGTCCGGCTGTCTTCTACCAAGATATAAGGCACCGCAATCTCCGGTACCCGCTGGCAGACAACCGCCACGGCTCCGCGCTCCACCGCCATCGCGATATACTGGTGCCCATCCACCGCGAGGCCTTCAATGGCCACGAATAACTCCCCGCCCGAGACAGCTCGGGAGTCGTAACAAATGTCGCTGATCTCCATGTCCAAATCCGCTGTCACAGCTACCGTCTCGAGGTCTTTCATCAGGTTTCTGAGTTTCATCTTCTGTTCCTCCTCCGTGTCAGTGTCTCTAACGGCTTATATCAATCAGTGTCAGTTCAATCACAGTCCCGCGCCGCACAACCTCCGTCGGCTGTCGGGACTGACTATATACTACAATCGCGTTATGATTCGCCGCGGCGCCGCTCCGGCTCGCATACAGACCTCGCGCTTCCAATACCGCTCTGGCCTCCTGATATCGAAGCCCCGTCACATCCGGCACGGTCACTTCACCTTCCGGACGCGCCCCTTCGAGGAAGAGGATTACCTCCGTACCGACCATGACTATCGCGCCGCCGGCCGGCATCTGGTCCACAACCCGCCGACCCGCGATTTCGCCGTCTCCTTGGATCAATACGCGGAACCCTTCCGCGATCAACTCGGCTCTTGCTTCCTCTACCGTCTGCCGCCGGACGTATGGCACCTGCGCATTCACGCGTTCTTCGTCGCCCAACTGGGAGGCGACCCCGAGATAGGGCAAAATCTCAGCCAACATTCTCCCCGCCAAGGGCGCCGCCATCTGGCCGCCGGAGGGATAGGTCGTATTATTCGGGCCGGGAGACTGGAGCGCCACCAGGAGCACAATCTCCGGACTATCCATCGGGGCCACCCCCACAAAGGAGAGCACATATTCCGTCCGCCCTGTCAATGCTTCCAAGACGGTATCGACAGAGGTACCGGTCTTGCCGCCGATGCGGAATCCCGGCACAGCGGCATTGCTGCCCGTACCCCACAGCGGATCGGCCACGGTCGATTCCATAAAGTGGCGAACCCATTCGCTGGTTTCTCGGCTAATCACCTGCCGCCGAACCACGCGTTCGCCTTCCCGCACCACAGTCCCATCCTGCGCGACGACGCGTTCCCCAATATAGGGCACCAAAATATATCCGCCATTCACCAACGCACTGGTAAGTGTCACCATACGGATAGGCGTGAGCGTAAACGTCTGTCCAAAAGAAGCAGCCGCCAACGACGAGAAATTTCCGTATCCGATAAACGAGTTCCAGTCTGCCTCGCTCCAGACCAGGCCCATCATCTCGCCGCTGAGATCAATGCCCGTTGTCTCAAACAGGCCAAATGCCTGCAAATACTGGAAGAACAAATCCGGCCCAATCTCCATCGCCAGCATGACCGTACCGATGTTACAAGACCGCTGCATTACTTGGGTCAAGGTCAAAGGCCCATGCCCATTTCGGTTCCAACAATGCACCGGATCTTCACGTCCGGGCACATCCATGTGTCCGCCGCAATAGAAGATACGGTCGCTGTCGGGGGAGATAATTCCTTCTTCCAGCGCAATCGCCAGGGTGAGCATCTTAAAGGTAGAGCCCGGCTCATAGCTGTAGCCGATGTTTTTGTTCCGCCAGCTATATTCGAGTTCCCGCATTACCGCGCCCCAGAAGGCCTCGTCGTTATCGGGGTACTGCTGCCGAAGCGCGTCCATCCGCTCCGGAGAGAGCCGCCCATGATTATTGGGGTCGTAATCGTTGAGACTGACCATCCCCAAAATCGCGCCTGTCTGGGGTTGCATAGCCAGGGCAAAACCGCCGGCCTGCAGGTCAAAATCGTACACCGCCTGATTCATATGCCGTTCCATGATCCGTTGGATGTTCACATCTATGGTAAGATGCAGGTCATGCCCCGGCTGGGCGAGGTAGTAGTTTTCATAGCTGGCCCGCAACATCGCGCCGCCCCTGGCGTTGGTCAATCGGACAATTCTGCCGTTGACGCCGGTGAGGTAGCGGTCAAAGCTGCCCTCGACACCATACCCCATCCCGGTCCCATCCGCGCCAACAAATCCGAGCACATGCGAAGCTGTGCGCCCGTGCGGGAAATACCGCAAAACCGCAGGCTCCAAATGCACGCCACGAATTTCATGCTCCGCAATAAAAGCCCGCACCTCATCCGCGAGATCCCGATCAATCCGACTCCGAATCGTCTGGAACTGCGAGTCCCTATCTTGCATCCGCGCGAGGATCATTTGCTCATCCACATCGAGGATCGCCGCGAGATTTCGCGCGATCAACGCCCCGTCCTGTTCCAACCGATAGATCGTATTGGGGTCGATAAACACATTCTCCACACTGGCGCTCTGGGCAAGGATGGCCCCATTCGCGTCAAAAATCGTCCCGCGGTTCGCCGAAACGGTGATCTCGCGCATCTGCTGTGCGATGGCGCGCTGTTCGAGCTCGTGGTGTTGCAAAATCTGAAGTGAAAAGAGTTGAGCGCCCAGCAGAATAAACGTGAAAACGCCAAATACCGCCATGAGCACCATCGTGCGGCGCCAAAGCTGTGTTCGCGTTCCGGTTATCCGTTTTCTGCCTCTCTCCATGCGCAAACTCCCCTACTTCCATACACCTTAGTCCAATATATTGTCCTGCCGTCCAAAGATAGAACCCCAAGACTCTTGCAGGATTCCAAATAGACCAGCCACATGGTCCACCATACCATAGAAGGACTGCGGCTCCTCTGCGCGCAGAACCTCCGCCACATCCCCACTCACGCTGCTGCCGATGAACACCACCTGGCCCCGCGTGGCCTCCGCCATACCCAGTTCCTCGCGGGCAAAGCGCTCCACCTCGTCTCGGGAGAACACGGCCTCGTGCACGGCCAGCAATTCGACAGCCTCAACCCGTAGGTTTGTCATCTGCCGCTCTGTCTGCACGATCTCGCTGGAGAGCATCGCCAGCTGCATATGAGAGAGGACCACCAACAAGAGCAGCATCCCGGCAAGCAGGCAACCAAAAATCCCGAACACAGGCACCGTCTGCCGCCTGTTCGCCCGGGCCTCTTCTTTGACTCTCGCCGCTACCCGTCCCCCTACCCGCTCCGGGGAAGGATCCGGAGCAGGCCGAGGACGCTCTCCGCGTCTGGGTTCCTCATATTCAATGTACTCAATCTCCGGCAGAGCGCCTACGCGGTCCAGGTCGTATGCGCTTGATCCCGCGGTATAGTTTCTCCGTTCTCTCGACATATCGCCCGGCTCCTTTCCATAGGTCGTCTCCGCTCGCTCTATCTTGAAATCCGCTCAGCCACGCGCAGTCTCGCGCTTCTGGCTCTGGGATTGTGCGCAACCTCTTCCGCGCTCGGCTCGATCGACTTCCGCTCCACCGCCCGTAAGGTCGGCTGAAACCCGCAGACGCAGATCGGGAAATCCCTCGGGCAAGTGCATCCCCGCTCCCTGCGCTGGATCGCGTTTTTACCAGCCGATCTTCCAAAGAGTGAAAACTAATCACCGCTAATCGGCCGCCGGGCCGGAGCCGTTCTACCGCGGCCTCCAACATATCTTCCACGGCGCCGAGTTCATCATTGACCGCAATCCGAATCGCCTGAAAACTCCGCTTCGCCGGATGCTGTTTTTCCCTGAGCGCACTGCCCGGCATGGCTGATTTAATGATTTCCACCAACTGCCCCGTCGTCTCAATCGCCCGTGTCTCACGCGCCGCTAAAATAGCTCTGACAATCCGCGGCGCATAGCGCTCCTCGCCGTATTCGAACAGGATCTGCCGAAGCCGCGCTTCCGACCAGGTGTTTACCACTTCGCAGGCGGTGAGCGCGGCGGTTTGATCCATCCGCATGTCCAAAGGGGCATCCTGCATATAGGAAAATCCCCGCTCCGCTTCTTCAAGCTGGGGGGAGGAAACGCCGAGATCAAACAACATCCCGTCCACCGCGTCTATCCCGAGCCGATCCAATATGGCCCCGATATCCCGAAAGTTCCCATGGACAAGGCTCACTCGATCCGCAAAGGGTCTAAGCTTTTCCTCCCCCGCCCGAATCGCCGTCTCATCCCGATCAATCCCGATCAACCGTCCCGTCTCTAATCGGCTGGCGATCTCAAACGCGTGGCCCGCTCTTCCAAGCGTCCCATCCACGTAAATCCCGGCCGGCCGAATATGGAGCGCCGTGAGACATTCCGTGAGCAATACCGGTACATGCGTCCCCATTAAAATTCAAGCTCCCGCATCACAGCGGCGATGTTCTCAAGGGTCGCCTCTGTAGCATCCTTCGCCGCCCACTTCTCGGCGTCCCAGATTTCCACATGGTTGCCCGCCCCGACAATCGCGACATCTTTCGTGAGCCCCGCAAAATGTCGGAGCTTCTGCGGCAGCAAAATCCGCCCCTGCGCGTCCATTTCACATTTCGTCGCGTTGGCAAAAATCGGCCGCATTAAGTTTTGCTTCGAATAAGGCAAAGAGTTTAGCTTCGCCATAATCTGTTCCCAAACATCCGCCGAATAAGCCGACAGACATTCGTCTTCTGTAAACGACAAGGTCACATGAAATACTGTGCCCAGTTCATCCCGCAGCTTGGCAGGGAAAAACAGCCGCCCCTTGGCGTCAATCGAATGCGCGTATTCACCTGTCATGTTCCCCACCTCCGTTTCTGTCTATGGGATTTTAATACACTTTACTCCACTTTGCCCCACTTTGGAACCCATTATATTATTATGTAAATCAAAATGCAAGCCCTAAAGTAAAAATTCCTTCACTAATTCTATAAATTTTTCAAATTCCCAACATATCCCACGCTTGCTCCCCATTTCCGAAACGCGGAAAACCACAAAAAGTAGGATGCCCCAAAACTTATGTCTACCACCCCTTGTGCTTCACTGCAAAAAAGAACTCCCCCGGCAGAAACCCGCCCGATCCATAAGGAACAAATGGGGGAAGTACATCGTCTAAATCAATAGCATACGCATAACACACCACAGGAGATGAACATGAAAAAGATTCTAGCCCTATTACTCGCAACATTCCTCCTCGCAGGCCTTTTGACAGGCTGCGGCGGAAGCGGCCCCACAACATCACCAACCCCAGCGCCCACAGCACCACCAACCGAAACACCCGCAACACCAGAGGAGCCGGAAGAACTCGCAGACGAGCCCAACGAACCGGATCCCACGCCAGAGCAGAGCCCCACCGAACCAGCCCGCACATGGACCGTGGAAGAGCTCGGCGCAACCATAGTCGCGGCGGGCGAGTTTTGGAACGCGTGGTGGTATTGGACTGACCCCTTTGAGCCCGGTCACATTGCCTGGGATAACTTGCCGGATCACCTCGCCGAACGCGGCTTCGCCCGCCTGTTGCCGGCATCTGGATTCGGGGATCTGGACGATATCCGTGATTATTTATCCCAGTACTTCACCGCAAGTTGGATCGACGCCGAGCTATCCGGCGAATTCTCCTCTTTTATCGCATACAACGGCAACCTCTACATGCAGGCCGCCAGAATGGGCACTTCCCGCCCGGACTGGGCAACCGCCGAACACACTTTGGTCGAACAAGACGGCAACCGCGTCGTCATCGAAACAACCGTGCTGGCGGCGGCCTGGCATATGGCAGCCTATGTTGAACTAGAGCCCTGGGAAGAGGAATACCGCTTCACCTTCATCAACGGCAGAATTGATAGCATCCAAATCTTATAAACAGAACAAAAAACAACCGGGCAAGATTCTGGATGGAATCTTGCCCGGTTGTTTTATTTGATCTAACTATCTACTCATACCAGCGATACAAAGTCTGCGTCCCGCAATCTCCGTAGCCCTGATCTTCCAGCATCTGATATTTCTCCATGACACCTCTGGCCCCCGGCAAATCCCGCCCCCGGCTCTCGCTCTCGTGCATGGCGATCTTGAGGTCTTTGAGGAAATGTTTGAGATAAAAAGCCGCCGTATCGTCTCCGGCCAACACTTTTGGGGACAGCAGATTCATCTGCGCACTCCCCGCTGAGCCGCCCTTAATGGTATCCAGCACCAACGCCGGGTCTAGACCCACAGTTTTACTATAGGCCACCACTTCACAAAGCCCCGAGATCGCGGCCGAAATGCCGATCTGATTCGCCATCTTACAGTGCTGACCCGTACCCGCCGGCCCCTGATGCCGGATCGTTTCGCCCATAGCCTGAAACAGTGGCATCGCCCGGTCAAACGCGTCTTGCTCTCCGCCTGCCATGATGGTCAAAGTCCCGGCAATCGCACCGCGCTCACCGCCTGTCACAGGGGCGTCCAGGGCCGAAAGCCCTTTCTCATTCGCCGCCGCGGCGATCCGCACAGCCAACTCCGGGGTGCTGGTCGTAGCGTCGATCAATAGCGTGCCCGGATTCACATTCTCTAAAATCCCGCCTGATCCAAAGTAGACCTCTTCCACATCCTGCGGATAGCCCACAATCGTAATCACCGCGTCTTTGTCTTTGACGCACTCCGCCACCGTGTCCGCCCAGCGCGCGCCCTCATCCAAATTCCCCTGCGCCTTTTCCTTTGTGCGGGTGTAGATCGTCACATCATACCCCGCCTTCATCAAGTTGCGCACCATAGCCCTGCCCATCAGACCTATCCCAACAAATCCAACCGCTTTCACCCAAATCCCTGCCCTTCTTTTTTTGCTGTAATACAACTCCCGCGCGGAGCAAATCTTACACCTTCGGCTCTAATAGCACCACCGCGTGCGCCGCAATCCCAGTCCGCGCCCCGGTAAATCCCAACCCCTCTTCCGTGGTCGCTTTGACATTCACCCGGTCAATCGGAGCGTCAAACGCACCGGCCAAATTCTCTCGCATCTGCGGAGTAAACGGCGCAAACTTCGGCGCCTCCGCCACCACCGTCGCGTCCAAATTCCCCAACCGAAACCCCGCCTGATCCATCAATCTCACCACATGGCGCAACAGCGCCATACTGCTAATTCCACGATGCCGCGCATCCGTATCCGGAAAATGCCGCCCGATATCTCCAAGCGCAAGCGCCCCCAGAACCGCGTCCATCACCGCGTGGACCAGCACGTCCGCATCCGAATGTCCATCTAACCCAAACTCATGCTCGATGGAAACCCCGCCGATCACCAGTTCCCGGCCCGCCGCAAGCCGATGCACGTCATACCCGTGTCCAATCCTCATCCATATATCCTCTTCGCTAAAATCGCACCTGCCGCCGGGAGATCCGCAACCGCCCCAACACGCATATTCTCGTCCGACCCCTCTGTGAGCCACAGTGTAATCCCAAGCGTCTCCAATACCGCCGCCAGATCACCGCCCGCTATCCCAGTTTCCACCGTACGCGAAATCGCCGCCTTGAGCAAACTGCTTTCCACAACCTGCGGTGTCTGCAGCAGACGCAAGGCGTTCCGATCTGGCGTTTCCCGAACCATCCCCGCCTCGACAATTTTGATCGTATCTTTCACCGGAACCGCCGGCGCACCAGCCCCGGCCTTGCTTGCCATGTCAAGCGCGGCCCCGAGAATCTCCCCTGTCACGAAGGGCCGAAGCGGATCATGAATCGCTATGTAGTCCAGAGCTCGATCGCACTCATACACACCCACCAAAAGCGCCGAAAGCCCCGCCTCCCGCGCGCAGACCACCTTCCGCACCCGCCCGATCTCAAACGCTTTACAAATATCCGCCATGCGCTTGAGTTCCGCCTCACGGATCACGACGATAATCTCCGTCACGAAGGGAATTTGATCCAGCGCCAGGAGCGTATGCGCTACCACGGGCACCCCGTTTATCTGCCGATACAGCAGGCTCTCTTCCATCGCGCTATCTTCAAACAGAGCAGGCACAACCACGCTGAGGCCCGGCCTAGGCTCCGCAGTCCATTGTCTCATCTTCTTCCAAAGCCTGAACAGGTCCCTCACCTCCTGCAAATCCTTACACAAAAAGGGGCCTCAGCCCCTTTTTGACATGATACCTAATTCAATTTATGCGCCTTGTCCCATATTATACCATAGGCGCTTGCGCCGGAATAGTCGTCATTATGCCAACACTGTCGTGAGCCGCGCTTCCACTTCCTCATAACTCACACGCTGGCTGAGGACAATTTCCGAAATCAAAATCTGCTTCGCCGAGTGGAGCATTTTCCGCTCCCCCGTAGAAAGACCCTTGTCCGTCTCACGGCTGACGAGACCTTTAATCACAGCGGCCACCTCAAGCAAGTCTCCACTTTTGATGCGGATCATATTCTCCCGATACCGCCGGCTCCAGTTCTGGGTCATATTGACCTCCAGTCCGGAAATGGCCGCGAAAATAGAATCCGCCTCGTCCGCGCCTACGATCGGGCGCACGCCGATGGAATCGCTTGTCTCTTTGGGGATCATCACAATCATATCACCCACGGGCATTTTTACAACATAATACTCCCGGGTCGTGCCGTTGATCTTCTTGGCCTCAATCCGTTCGATTTCCCCAGCGCCGTGCAAGGGATGGGCGATGCGATCTCCAATTCGATACATGATGTGTTCACGCTTATCCTCTCCGGCAATTGCCGATACGATCCCAAGAGTATTATACACCGTTCCGTAGGATTTATCAACAGATTTTCACAGTTTTCCTATTTTTTGAGTTACAGGGATAGCCGACCTCGGCGGCACGCCGCAAAAAGCCTCCTTTTTCAACTGACGCCCCAAGAGCGAAGCGATTGGCTTGGCGGAAGGGGTGCCTATTGGCAGGCGTAGTCTGACGGAGGATTTGTTGGACGCGGGGCGGATAATTGGAACGGCGGTAAGGAATGCCTGTGGCAGTTCCTTTGGAAAAGGAGCCTATTTACGAACAAAAAAACCGCGCAGTCGCTCTGTACTGCGCGGTCTTCCCTATTCATTCCAAACAGGCTTACGCCTCTTCGCCCTCTTCCGCAGCCGCTTCGGTAATCACTTCTTCAGCCAGCGCAACAGGATCAATCTCCTCTGCGACCTCGACCGGAACTTCGATTTCGACCTCAACTTCAGCCGGAACCTCGATCTCAATTTCTACTTCCGGTTTATCAATATCCGTATCATAGACGATCTCGTCCGGTCCGCTCTGCTCCGCGTCGCTCGCCGCCGCAGACCCGCTCGGGCTCTCGAAGAGGGCTCTCATGCTGAGCGAGATGTTCTTCTTGTCATAGTCGATATCGGTGATCTGCACATCGACTTCTTGCCCCTCGCTCAAAACCTCTTGCGGTTTCGCGATCCGGCGATCCGAAATCTGCGAGATATGGATCAAACCATCTACACCCGGCATAACCTCAGCAAACGCGCCGAACGGCATGAGCTTGACCACTTTCACACGCGTCACGGCGCCCTTTTCGAACTTATCCGTAAACATCTTCCACGGATTCAGATTCGGGTCTTTGTGACCGAGCGAAATCTTCTGCTTCTCTTTGTCAAAGGAGATGATATACACCTCCAGCTTGTCGCCCACTTTCACAGCGTCTGCCGGGGATTTTACGCGGCTCCAAGAGAGCTCGGATACGTGAACCATACCGTCCACACCGCCGATATCTACAAAGGCGCCATACGGCGTGAGGCTCTTCACGGTGCCAAGGTAACGTTTGCCAGCCTCAATCCCTTCCCAAAGCTTCTCAGCCAATTCTTTTCTGAGTTCAGAGCCAACAGCGCGGATCGAACCCACAACCCGCCGCTTCGACTGGTTGACTTCCGTAATGCGCAGTTTGACCTTCTGCCCAACAAGCTGGTCCAGCGGCTGGTCTTTCGGAACCCCCGTCTGAGACGCGGGCACAAACACCCGAATTCCCTTGACACGGACCACAACGCCGCCCTTATTCTCTTCCGTCACGACGCCTTCGACAACGGCTCTGCTATCGCTCGCCGCACCGATCTCATCCCAGAATTTCCCGGCATCCAGACGCTTCTTCGAGAGCATCACAGTGCCCTCCACGTCGTTGACCCGCATGACGTAGGCTTCCACCTCGCCGCCGATCTGAATGAGGTCTTCCACTTTCACTTCCGGGTCATCCGTCAGTTCGTGGACAGGGATGTAGGCCGCGTGTTTTGTGCCCAGGTCAATCGTAATCTCTGTCGGTGTAATAGCAGCAACGATGCCGACAACCTTTTCCCCCGTACGCAGCGTTTTGATGGACTTCTCCAACAATGCTTCAAAAGACTCGTCCTCCGGAGCGGTGGTCGCTTCGGCCATCGGGGCCGGCGTTACCTCCGTCTCAAGCTCTGCAGTCTCTGTCAGCTGGGTAGATTCGGTTTCTTCGGTCGCTTTCAAAATCTCGTCATTCATCGTCTGATAAACCTCCTTAATGATCCATGCCGGAGTAGAAGCCCCGGCTACGATACCAATGGTATCCGCTCCGTCGAACAGGCCCAGGTCAAGGTCTGCCTTGCTCTCAATAAAAGCCACACGTGGACAATATTGGGCGCAAATCGCGGCTAAATTCCGGCTGTTGGCGCTCGTTAGGTCGCCAATCACGATCATCGCATCCGAAATCGCCGCCAAAGAGGCGGCCTCCGCCTGCCGTTCGGACGTAGCATCACATATTGTATCAAATATTTCTACGCTTGTACACCACTTTTTTAGAATTTGTCGCAGAGCCTCCATATTTGCCCGCGCATAGGTGGTCTGAAAAACCACCGTCAGAGGTTTTTCTGGGCATTCCTCCATCTGAAGCCACTGTTCCAGCTCCGCCGCCGTCTCAACCACCACCGGCCCCGAACACCAACCTCCAGCCGCGATCACCTCTGGATGGTCCCGCTGGCCGACAATCATCACCCGCCGCCCATTTTGATCGGCAGTCTCAATAATCCGATGAATCTTCTTCACATACGGGCAAGTCGCGTCTATAATCTCTACGCGCCGGGCCTCCAAGGCCTCCACAACCGCACGACCCACACCGTGGCTCCGAATAATTAACCGGCTGCCCGGCTCCGCCTCTTCCGGGAGCTCGATAATCCGGGCACCCAGCCGCTCCACCGCGTGCCGATTATGGATTACAGGCCCCAAGGTCACACAGGCGCCATCCCGCTGGATGGTCTGCTCCGTCAAATCCACCGCGCGATTGACCCCGAAGCAAAATCCCGCCGTCTCGGCCAGAACAACTCGTTTCATCGGTCATCCTCCCCGAGCGCGCGAATTTTCGCCATCAATTCCTCCGCCGCCCGTTCCACTTCCTCTGGCTCCGGCTTCTTGTCCAATTCGACCATATAAGGCTCGCCAATCACGACAACATTGCGCCGCAAAATCTTCTTCTCGCGCGGCAGATACACAGGCACAATCGGCACGCCCATCTTCGCTGCCAGACGTACAGCACCCGTCTTCGCCTCGCTCTCCGCCTCGGTGTAGACGCGGGTCCCCTCCGGGAAAATGCCGACCTTTTCCCCGTCTTTGAGGAACTTCATCGCCCCTTTGATCGCCATAGCGCCCCCGCCCTGCCGATCGACCGGGAAAATTCCGGCAAGCCGCAAAAGCGAGCCGATCACAGGGATCCGAAACAGTTCCGCCTTCCCCATATAATGAATCTGGCACTTGGCGCCCATGCTATACGCGATCAAAAACGGATCAATCATCGAGGAATGATTGGCGCAAATCAAGGCCGCACCCGGCCCCGGCACATGTTCCCGCCCAATCGTCCTGCGCGGATAGATCAGGTTCACAAAAGGCCAAGTAATCGCCCAAAGTATGCGATACGCAAGACCACTCATGCCCGCTCACCCCCGAGCGGAAGCCGTGTCTCAGCCAGACGCACCAAGGCCTCCAAACTCTCGTCCAAATCTAAATCCGTCGTATCCAACACCACCGCGTCCGCCGCTTGGCGGAGGGGGGAAATATCCCGGCTCATATCCCGCTCATCCCGGTCGCGGATATCCTGGAGCACCTGTTCATACGCCTCTTCCACACCTCGAGAACGCAATTCCGCATACCGCCGCTCAGCCCGCCGCTCCGGCGTAGCCGTGAGAAACACCTTGAGACTCGCATGCGGCAACACCACCGTACCGATGTCCCGCCCGTCCATCACCACGTCATATAGCTCGGCGAACTCCCGCTGCATATCCAGCAAAAAAGCCCGCACCGCCGCATACGCCGCCACTTGGGAGGCGTATACCGAAACCTCCGGCATCCGAATCGCCTCGGAGACATCTTCTTCCCCTAGAAACACCCGCTGCGTCCCATTCTCATGCCCAAAGCGAATCTTTTGAAGCCGCGGCAGCAAGGCATCGACCGCTTGCTCATCGTCCAGATCAGCCCCCGCCCGGTGGACGTAAAGCCCCATGGCCCGATAGATCGCGCCGGTATCTAAGTAAACAAACCCAAGCCGCTCCGCCAGCTTCCTGGCAAGCGTGCTCTTCCCGGACCCGGAAGGCCCGTCTATCGCGATACTGATGTGCCCCGCCATGCCTAAACTCCCTCCGTCTGCGGCATTCTGCTGGGCTCAAACACATTATACTCCGCCCAAATCCGCTCCAGTCGCCCAAATGTCTCGGAAATTTCCGCCTGGGACCGGAGTCCCATCGCCACGACCAGGGCATTAATCATACTAAACGGCGCGACAAGTGAATCGAGGTAGGAGATCATATCGCTCTTCGCAAACAGCTTCACATCCGCCATAGACGCAATCGGCGACACTTCCGCATCCGTGAGCGCAATCGTAGTAGCCCCCCGATCGTGCGCATACCGAATCGCCTTAACCGTACGGCTGGAATAGCGCGGGAAACTGATCGCAAAAAACACATCTCCCGGCCCGATATTCAAAATCTGCTCAAACACATCATTGACCGAGTCGTTGATTACTTTCACATTTTCCTTGGTCATGCTGAGATAAAAGCCCATAAAGCTAGACAACACCGACGACGACCGAAGTCCCAAGATGAAAATCCGCTTCCCCTCTAAGAGCGCCGTCACCGCCGCCTCAAAAGCCACTTGATCCACCTCGTCCAAGGTCGCGCGGATGCGCTCAATATCACTGGTGAGCACAGAGGCCAAAATATCCTGACTATCCAGCGTGTCCCGCGCCACCTCAATCCGCTGGACAGAAGTCAGCCGATTGCGAATCATCTCCTGCAAGGCGCGCCGCATTCCGGGGTATCCGTCATACCCAAGCTGGGACGCAAAGCGAACCACGGTAGATTCACTCACCCCCACCGTTCGGCCCAGCTTTTCCGCATTCATAAAAGCCGCCTTATCGTAGTTCTCCAAAATAAACTTGGAAATCTGCCGCTGGCCTTTGGAAAATTTCTTCGCCTTCGCCTCAATGACGGACAAAATATCTCGATCCATTTGTCGCCCCACCTTACTTCTATATCTTTACGCAAGCGTCCAATCATTCTACGCCTTTTTCGCGCATTTTGCAAGAAGAAGCTTAGAAGCTTTCATCATCTTCTCGGCCGATGTTCTTCAGGTATCCCACTTCTTCCGGCGTCAAATGTCTCCACTTGCCATTTTGCAAGTCACCGAGGCGGAGTTCTCCTTCTCGGATCCGTACCAGACGAATGACATCGAGATCAAACAGCGCGCACATATTCCGCACTTGCCGATTCTTGCCCTCTTTGATCTTCACATCGAGTACGCCGCCCTCATCTGTTTCGTCAATCATCCGCACTTTCGCGGCGCGGAGGCGTTCTCCGTCAATCGTGAGCGGCTTCTCCAGCTCCAACACCTTCTGCCACAGATCTTTGCCTCGCACCCAGACACGGTAAGTCTTCTCCACCTCAAATGACGGATGCGTAAGTACACGGGTCACATCCCCGTCATTCGTCATAAGTAACAGCCCCTGGCTGTCTCGATCAAGCCGCCCCACAGGCCATAGACCCCGTCCCTCAGGTCCCAGAAGATCGAGCACCGTCTTCCGGCCTCTATCGTCCTTCACCGTTGTCACGTAGCCCCGAGGCTTGTTCAGCAGGATATACACCCGCTTTTCTAAGCCGCCTTTTACGGGTTTTCCATCTACGCAGATCGTCTGCTTCGATGGATCAGCCTGCTGCCCAAGTTCCGCGCGCACCCCGTCCACCGTCACCCGGCCCGCCTTTATCATCGTTTCCGCTTCCCTGCGCGAGGCAATACCCCGCGCGGAGAGGATTTTTTGTAGTCGTTCTAACATTTTGTCACGTCCTTCTTTATGTAGGCTCCTTTTCCAAAGGAGCTGTCAGCGAAGCTGACTGCGGATTTCTCCCCTAAGGCACAGCGCCCCCGACGGAATCCTCCGTGGTGTGCGTCCCTCAAAATCAACCCACCAGCCCAAACCGCCATCGAACCTCTTCCCAGAAACTCAGCCGATTCGTCTGGTCTAATTCCACGCTCTCCTGATACAAAAGCCGCGTCTCAAGCATCTGTTCTCCGTTGACCATAACAAGCACACGGCCACCTTGGTCCCCCGCCGCTACACTGGCATACACAAACCGAGGCGCCTCAATCACCACAGCTACCTCGTCCTCCACTCCCGTCAAAAGCTTCAAACACGCCTCCGCAACGAGTTCTACAGAATCCCCCATGCCGGAAATCACCGGGACCGTAGCAACCACCTCACCCTGGACAAATAGCCCATGATAGCGGTAATGTGCAAAGCCCCAATCAAGCAGGGCCGTATGGTCAGCCCAATCACGCGGCGCAGATAGCGTCACACAGATCAACCGCGTCCTATCCCGGCTCGCCGCAGACACCAAGCTCCGGCCTGATGCCCGCGTGTACCCCGTCTTGACGCCCTCCGCCCCCGGATACCGCCAGAGCATCTTGTTGTGGTTCACCAAACTCCGCCCCGCAGCCCGCGCACTCCGCGTGCTCACGATTTCCACGAAATCCTCCGACTCCATGGCAAAAGCCGCGAGTATCGCCATATCCCGCGCCGTAGAGTAGTGCCCCTCGGCATCCAGCCCATGCGGATTCCGAAAGCTAGAGTTCGTCATGCCCAGCGCCCCAGCCTTCTCATTCATCAGCACAGCAAATTCCTCGATGCCTCCAGCCACATGATAAGCCAAAGCCACCGCCGCATCATTCCCAGACGCCAGCATGAGGCCATATAACAGGTCCCGCACCGTCATCGTCTCCCCGGCCCTGAGATACATCGAAGACCCCTCGATCCCCGTGTGTTCGGGTCTGATCTCCACCAAATCATCCGGATGCGCGTGTTCCAGCGTCACAACAGCCGTCATGATCTTTGTCGTGCTGGCGATCAGCATCTGCACATCCGCATTCCGCTCTAGGAGCACCGTCCCGGTCCCCGCGTCCAACAATACATAGCTCTTCGCCGAAACTCGCGGCGCCCCGGACGCCTGCGCCTCTGGCACCATCCAAAGGCTAAGCATCACCGAAACGCAAATCAAAGCCGCAATCATCCGCACCCTTTTGATCGACATAATCAACACCACCTTTACAAAATCAGGCAGTGCTTAGTATAGTCAAAGCCCTGGTGAACTATGCGAACCTCAGTCTTTTCCGGTCCACTCCGACACGCGATCCATAACCTCCGGCACCATTTCAATCACACGGTCCAAAGTCGAATTCGCGGGCGCATTGATGTTCATCATCTTCACATGCCCGTCCTTCACCACCAGAAAACCCACAGGATTGACGGTAACCCCAGTCCCGGTTCCGCAGCCGAAGTTCGCGTTCTGCCGCGCCTCTTTCGACCAATCCGCTCCACCCGAGACGAACCCAACGGTCACCTTGCTCACTGGGATAATCATAATCCCGTCCGGCGTAGTGATCGGGTTGCCCACAATCGTGTTCACCTCGATCATCTCCCGGATTTTCTGTACAACGCCCTCGCTAAACTGGTTGATGGGATGCTTGTCCATGTTTGTTTGCTCCTTTCATAATCAGGCCACTTTGCTTTAGTTTTATCAGCGTAAATAGTCCAAGGCACAGCGCTCCAAAAATCGAAATAGAAAGCCGCACCCGTAAGAACACCTTGTCTTCCCCGCTCACAAAATCCGCGCGAATCTGCACATCCTGCTTCTTCACTCGGAAATTCCCGCAAATCATCGGCATCATCTTACTCACCGCAGCCGAAGCCGCGCCATATCGAATCGCCGTCTGCGCCGCGTCATCCGTAGCGGCGGTATAGTGAAGCGTAATCTCATTAAACAGGAGCTTCCGCCGAACCTGTTCCCAAATCGGCCCGATAATAGAAAGCGCCGCCTGCAGCTTCTCCGCCGACCCGCCTTCTGAAACCGCAGTTTCCTCCGGCACTTCCGGGGGGGGGGCTTCCTTCGGCTTTTTCTCCTTCTTCGGCCCCTTCTTCATCGGGAACACCTTGATCTGCACAGGCCCCACGCGGGCAAATGCCGCAAACCCCTCCGCGTCATACCGCGCCATAACCCCGACTCGCAGCGGCTGAATCAATATAAAAAGCCCCAAAATCCCAACAACGATCCAAAAAATCACCCACAGAATCATTGTCTGCAACCAGAAAGGCAACAACATCGTAAATACGGCAAACGCCAAAAACAAAGCCGCCCCCCACAGGGGAAACTTCTTGAACACCGCCGCCAAAACCAGAAAAACAAGAGATGAAATCACAACGACCCATGAAACCACCGGAGGTAGGGTCTGAAAGAATATTCTAGAAACTTCAAGGAAAACCGCCGAAACAATGGCCAACACCCAAAGCATTCGCTACCCCTCCTTCCGGCTCACTTTCAGCCTTACTCACCGCGTCCTATAAGTCCCAGAATCAACAAACCAGCCACGGCAACTACAACAACCGCCACAAATATCACTGACACCAAAGACATTTACTCTTCCTCCCGCTCAACTCCCGCTTCGGCCGCCTCGGCCGCCATAGCTTCTTCCGCCCCCAGTGCCTCATCTTCAAACAAACTATTCCGCAATTCTTGGGCCACTGCCTCCGCCTGACGCTTCTCCTCCTGCTCCCGCTGGATTGCCTCGATCGCCTCTTGCAGCTGCGCCTTGGCCTCGCCATCTTCCGCGTCCGGCAGGGGCGGCAGGTCTTCCAGTTTGGTCAGGTCAAAGGTGCGGAGAAAGGTCTTCGTCGTCTGAAACAAGGTCGGCCGACCCAACACCTGCAAGTATCCGCAGGATTCAATCAACCCCCGCGCCAGAAGCGTACTCATGGTGTAGCTCGAATCTACCCCGCGCACCTTCTCCACATAAGCCCGCGTCACCGGCTGGAAGTAAGCCACAATCGCAAGCACTTCCAAAGCCGTTGGGCTCAACTGCGGCACCCGCCGTTTCTCCAGCATCCGCCTGATTACATCCGCATATTCCGGCGCCGAGCAAAGTTGAACGGCATCCTCCATCCGGAGTACCCGAACCCCGCGCTCTCCATCGTTGTAATGGGCCTCAAGCTGCACGATGGCATACTCCACCGCTCTGTCGTCAATCTCCAGCACGCTCGCCAACCGCTTCATCGGCACCGGCTCACCCGATGCAAAGAGGATCCCCTCCACCGCCGCCGTGATATTCTGCACTTCCATATTACTGCTCCTCTTCCACCATCGTCCGAGATTCGATCTGCTGCGGCTCCACACCGGTAAAGTTCACTTCCAGCTCCCCGCCCTCGCCGGTAAATTCGATGCTCCCCATCTTGCAAAGCTCCAACACCGCCACAAAGGTCGCCACAACCTCAGACCGACTCTCCGCCTCACAAAACAAAGTCCGCATCGTCACCGCGCCGGACCGCTTCAGCCGCGCCACAATCTCCCCCACCTTGTCCGTCACGGAGTAGGTAATCGGCGTCGGCATCACAAAGCGCGGACTCTCCGCCATCTGGGTGAGATCAATCTCCTCCCGCCCGATTACCCGAAAAAGCGCCTCCAACAAGTCGAGCAAATTATGCTGGTGCTGATAGTCCTCCGCCGGGATATACTCTGGCGGTTTCTCCATATATCCCCCACCGGGGATATACCGCGCCTCCAGCGCCTCAAGCACGCCCTTGATCTGCGTAAACTGCCCCCGGCACTGCAATTCCTCCATCGAGTGGATGAGTTGCTCCAACTCCGGAATCTCCTGATCCGCCGAAAGCAAAGTCCGCGCCTTGATATACACCAGGTGCGAAGCCATCTGCACAAACTCGGAGGCTACCTCGAGGTCCATCTCCTTCATCTGCTCAAGAGATGCGAGATATTGGTCGCAAATATCCCCGATCTGAATATCGGCAATGGCGATCTTATTCTTCGACACGAGTTGGAGAAGCAAATTCAGCGGCCCTTCAAAATCCTCCATGTTCTCCTGCCCAAGGACAACGGCCTCTACATAAAAGGTCGGGTTTCGTTCCATTTACATCCCCTCCCCTTAACCGAACAAAAAGACAGACGGCCCGCGCATCAGTTCGAAAATGAACCTGACCACACCGTTCATCACGTCCCGAAGCGGCCCCGTCGTGAGTCCACCCCACCAGATGAGCGCGATGAGCAAAACAAAACCAAGCCGCTCATAGCGCATCAGTAAGTTGTAATGAGAATCTCTGAGAAGCCCAAACACAATCTTCGACCCGTCCAAAGGTGGAATGGGCAAGAGATTAAAAACCCCAAGAAACACACTGATCAAAGCCGTCGATGCCAGCAGACGCTCATGCAGGCTTGCCCCCACAAAGAGCGCGAGCCCGCCGTCCCGCATCATAAACCCGAGCGGCACCTGAAATAAGAAGATCAGACCCGCCAGCAGAAAGTTAGACATCGGACCCGCCAGCGCTGTCAACGCCATCCCCAACTTGGGATTCTTAAACTTGTCCATATCTACCGGCACAGGCTTCGCCCAACCAAACCGGACAACTAACAGCATAATAAACCCCATCGGATCAATATGTTTAATCGGATTGAGCGTCAACCGCCCCATCCGCTTCGCCGTATCGTCTCCCAACGCCAACGCCGCCGCTCCGTGAGCCAATTCGTGGATGGTGAGGCAGATGAGGATCGGGATTACCATGAACAAGGCGTCGGTCACAAACGACCAATCCAGGCCGTTTTGGAATAGATTCATCTGCTCACCTCCCTAATTTTTCATCTTTTTATTATAACATGAGTTTCCGTTTTTCGCTATAGAGATATTTCTTTTTAGGCCCTGCTGGCCAGTAGGCTGTATGCCCTGCCGGGCAGGCCTTCTTTTTGCTTCGCCAAAAAGAAACAAAAAGGCGATTCAAGAGAAACCAATTGGTTTCTCTTGAAAATCTCTTCCTTTTGACTTTTACCCTGTGCGCACAAAAGTCGCATGGTTCCGCCTCGCCCGGCGGAAGGTAGTGCAGTGCGAACCCCACCGCACAAGAACATACACGCCCGAAAGCGACCCAGCTTCCGCCGGCAGACGGAACCGCATGACTGGAATGCGCAAATGCCAAAAGTCAAATGGGGGGACTCGGGGGCGAAGCCCTCGGGTCGTATTTTTTTGCTTACTTTTTTGTGCGATAGCAAAAAAAGTAAGGCGCCTCAGCGAAACGAGTGCAGCGAACCGCAGGCTCATAAAAATAGTGTTATAGAGAGGGTGCCTCCTCAGGCAAATCCGCTTCACCTGGAACTGCAGCAGCCTCCTGCAAACGAGCTAGCAAGGCCTCTCGCCCAACACCCTTCTCAGCAGAAAACGGAATAATCTCTACTTCCGAGGAGAGTCCCAATGTCTCTCGAATCACCGCCATGTTCGGCTCAATATGGCTCTTCGCCAACTTATCCACCTTATTCGCCACAATCATCAGCGGACAGCCTGTCTCTTTAAACCAAGCCGCCATCACACAGTCATCCTTCGTCGGCTTATGCCGCGCGTCTACGATCATAACGCCCAGATCAATGAGGCCCGCGCCGAAATATTGCTCCATCAGCCGACCCCAACGATCCCGCTCCGTCTTGGATACCTTCGCATACCCATAGCCCGGCAAATCCACAAAATAGGCCTTCTGATCTACGAGGAAATAATTGATATGCACCGTCTTCCCTGGCGTCTGCCCTACGCGGGCGAAGTTTTTTCGGCGCAGTACGCAGTTCAGCACACTAGACTTGCCCACATTACTTTTCCCCGCAAACACAATCTGCGGCCGCTCATCGTCAATAAAGTTCTCCGGACTCGTCACACTCTTCAAAAACTCCACATTATGTACATTCATATTCCGCTCCCTCTCGTAGGGGCGGGATTCTGCCCCGCCCGCGATACAAAACGGGCGGGGTAGAACCCCGCCCCTACATGCCTCTTACTGCTGGATCACTGCCCCAGTCTTCCGTTTCTTACTAGCCGTGGCTTTCTTCACCGGCGCAGACTTTTTCTCACCCTTGCCTTCCGGCAAACTGAGCGCGATTTCCAACACCGCGTCCATATGATCCACCAGCACAATCTGCAACGCCGCCCGCACCGTCGGATCAATCTCGTCCAGATCACTCTCATTCTGCAGCGGCACAATCACCGTGCGAATATCACTCCGCAGCGCCGCCATCGTCTTCTCCTTGAGCCCGCCGATCTCCAGCACCCGACCTCGGAGCGTAATCTCCCCCGTCATCGCCAAATCCCGCCGAACCGGCGCACCCGTCAAGGCCGACACCATCGCCACCGCCATCGCAATCCCGGCCGACGGTCCATCCTTCGGAATCGACCCCTCCGGGAAGTGGATGTGAATATCCTGCGTCTTATAAAAATCCTCCGCGATCCCAAGCGTCGTAGTCCGAGAGCGGATATAGCTCAACGCCGCCTTCGCGGACTCCTGCATCACATTGCCGAGATTTCCGGTGAGCTCCAACTTCCCGCTCCCCGGCAACACACTCACCTCAACGGTCAAAATCTCCCCGCCGACACTCGTCCAAGCCAATCCCCGCACAAGGCCGACCTCATCCACCGGGCTCACCGTCTCGATGTGATATTTCCGCGCCCCCAGCAAACCATGCAGCTCCGCCGTGGTCACATTGCGGCTCTTGATCTCTCCCTCGGCAATCTGCGCCGCCGTCTTCCGGCAGATTTTTGTAATCTCCCGCTCCAACTGCCGCACACCGGACTCTCTCGTATACCCCGCGATGATATCCCGCACCGCGTCCGCCCGCAGCTTCAGTTGCCGCACTGTGAGTCCATGCCGCTTGCGCTGTTTCGGCAACAAATGCCGCTCCGCAATCTGCACCTTCTCCTCGTCCGTATAACTCCCGAGTTCAATGACCTCCATCCGGTCCAGCAAAGGCCGCGGAATCGTGTCAAGCGTGTTCGCCGTGGTGATGAACAACACCTCAGAAAGATCAAAGGGCAGTTCTAGATAATGATCCCGGAACGTGCTGTTCTGCTCGGAGTCGAGGGCCTCCAGCAGCGCCGACCCTGGGTCTCCCCTATGGTCGCGCCCAAGCTTGTCAATCTCGTCCAACAGCAACAGTGGATTCCGGCTTTTCGCCTGCCGCATCGCCGCCATAATCCGACCCGGCATCGCACCGATATAGGTCTTCCGATGCCCCCGAATCTCCGCCTCATCATGAATCCCACCCAGCGAAATCCGCGCGAAATTGCGCCCCAAAGCCTTCGCCACGCTCGATGCAATACTCGTCTTACCCACACCCGGCGGCCCGACGAGACAAATGATCCCGCCCTTAATCTCCGGCGCCAACTGCCGCACCGCCAAAAACTCAATCACCCGCGCCTTCACCTTGTCCATGCCAAAATGATCCGCGTCTAATATCTTCCGCGCCGCGGCAATATCCACACGCTCTTTTGTAGTCACATTCCAAGGCAACTCGAGCACCGTGTCCAGATAACTGCGGATCACCGCCGCCTCCGAGGAGTTATACGGCTGTTTTCCCAACCGCACAACCTCTTTGAGCAGTTTCTCTTCCAGTTCTTCCGGAAGCCCGAGAAGCAGAACTTGGTTCCGATACTCCTCCAATTCCTCCTCGCCCTCTTCAGACTCCCCAAGGGCCTGCTTAATCACGCGGACCTGTTCTCGGAGGTAATAATCCCGTTGATTCTGGCTCATTACCTGGCTTGTCTGCTCGGCGATGTCGTTCTTGATCTCCAAAATCTCCACTTCTTTGCTGAGTATATGGAGAATTTGCTTGAGCCGCGCCAAAGGCCGCAGTTCTTCCAGAATTTCCTGCTTCTCCTCATGCCGGATCGCGATATTCTGCGCAATATAGTCTGCCACATAGCCGGGCGCGTCGCTGGTGAACACAGCATGGATCTCACCCTGCCCGCCGGACAGTTCCGTATATACCTCAAAAAGTTCCAGACATTGCCGGAGCAGCGCGTCCGTCTTCACATTCCGCCGCTGCGGCACAGGTTCATCCGCCAAGGGACAGACATTGGCAATAAAATGCGGACTCTCCGACGCAAGGCCCTGCAGCCCCGCCCGAGAGACACCCTCCACCATCACGCGCATCCCATGCCCCGGCACCCGGAGCACCTGCTTAATCACGCCGATCGTCCCCATGCGGAACAGACCCGCCTCATCAGGCACCTCGTCTGAAATCTCGCGCTGGGTCAGCAAAAACACCCGCTGATCTCCGGCCAGCGCCGCATTCACCGCCGCAACCGACATCGCCCGTTCCACATCGAAGTGGAGCAGCATATTCGGAAACGCCGTCATCCCCCGCAGGGCAACCATCGGCAGCGTTTCTATCGTCTGGTTCACTTTGTTTTGTTCCATGTATATTCACCTCTCTATCTTAACCTGTGGCACCCGTAGGGGCGGCATCCTGCCGCCCGCCACAAATTGCGCCTTCTCCCGCTCCAATTCCACGCACCACAGTCCCGCAGGGGCGCCTATCCCGCCTAAAACACAGGGCGGCCACACAGGGCCGCCCCTATCCTGCATTTACGATACATGTCCTTCCGGTCCCGCGCTAGCCCCGGGGATTCCAAGCACTGGCCCGGGCGCAGGGACGTTAATCTCCAAATTTTTATGCGTCATCTCCGGCGGCGCACCGTCTCTGACAGTCGCCTCCGTAATCGTAATCGTGTCAATGCTCGGGTCAGACGGCGCGTTGAACATGATGTCCAGCATCACATTCTCCACCACGCTGCGCAGACCCCGCGCACCGATCTCCAACTCAATCGCCCGATCCGCAATCGCCTCGACAGCCCCGCGGTCAAAGACCAGCGTCATATCGTCATACCCGAGGAGCGCCTTATATTGCTTCGTAAGCGCATTTTTCGGCTCCGTGAGAATCTGAACCAATTCCTCACGCCCCAAAGACTTCAGCGGCGTAATCACCGGCAAACGTCCCACCAACTCCGGGATGATGCCAAACTTCAGCAAATCCCGCGCCTGCACATGCCTGAGAATCTCGCCCACATCTTTGTCCTTCTTACCCTGAATGTCCGCTCCAAACCCGATCCCGCTCCGATGAATGCGCCGCTCAATGATCTTCTCAAGCCCATCAAAAGCGCCTCCACAGATAAAGAGGATGTTAGACGTGTCAATGTGGATAAATTCCTGATGCGGATGCTTCCGTCCGCCCTGCGGCGGCACATTGGCAACCGTGCCTTCCAAAATCTTAAGCAATGCCTGCTGCACGCCCTCGCCGGACACATCCCGCGTAATCGAAGCGTTCTCGCTCTTACGCGAAATCTTATCCAACTCGTCGATATAGATAATTCCCCGCTGGGCCCGCTCCACATCATAATCCGCCGCTTGGAGTAGACGGACGAGGATATTCTCCACATCGTCTCCGACATATCCCGCTTCAGTTAAGGTCGTCGCGTCGGCGATGGCAAACGGTACCTGAAGCACCCGCGCAAGCGTCTGTGCAAACAGCGTCTTCCCGCTCCCCGTCGGTCCGATGAGCAAAATATTGCTTTTTTGCAACTCCACATCGTCCTCACCGCCGAGATAGATGCGTTTATAGTGATTATACACCGCCACCGAGAGCGCAATCTTCGCCCGCTCCTGACCGATAATATACTCATCCAAAACCGCCCGGATATCCTGTGGCCGCGGCAAACTGGCGGGTTGCATCAAAGTCTGCGCCGCCTCCTTGCCCCCGCCCCAGTCACCCAATGGCAGTTCATCTTCCAAAATCCCCATGCAGAGATCGACGCATTCATTACAGATACAGGAATCCCGCCCCGCAATCATGCGATCTACCTGATTTTGATGCTTCCCACAAAACGAACAACGCGTCGTCTTGCTATCGTCACTCTTTCTAGCCATGAACTCTCCTTACCTTTAGAAAAATCGCATCCTCCATCCTTTTCGCGTAGCGAAAAGCTTTTTCGTCGTCGGAGTGCGCGCCAGTGTACGACAAAGGCGAAAAAATAGAATCCGTCTTTTTCGAAAAAGACACCTAAGCCCGCCGCAGCGATCCGCGCACAGCGCGGCCTAATTTCCAAGCGCTAGCGCTTGGAAATTACCTTATCTAAAATCCCATACTCAACCGCTTCCTGCGCGCTCATAAAATAATCCCGCTCGCAGTCCTTCTCGATCACTTCGATCGGCTTGCCGGTATTCTCAGCCAAAATCTGGTTCAGATTCTTCTTCATCCGCAAGATCCGCTCGGCCTGGATTTGAATATCCGTCGCCTGCCCCCGGCTCCCGCCGGACGGCTGGTGAATCATAACCTCCGCATTCGGCAAAGCCAGACGCTTCCCCTTCGCCCCCGCCGAGAGCAAAAACGCCCCCATGCTCGCCGCCATGCCGATGCAAATGGTAGACACATCCGCCTTGATATACTGCATCGTATCATAGATCGCCATGCCGGACGTGATCGACCCGCCGGGGCTGTTGATATAAAACTGAATATCCTTATCCGGATCCTGCGCCTCCAAATACAGAAGCTGGGCCACAATGAGGCTGGCCGTCACATCATTGACCTCATCAGACAACATCACAATTCGATCATTCAAAAGCCGCGAATAAATGTCATAAGACCGCTCGCCGCGGCTGGTCTGTTCAACTACATATGGAACCAAACTCATATACGAAACCCTCCTCGCAAATCCATCAGTACATTGTATTACAAATTATGTCAAGTTTTTTCCAGCAATATGGCGCGACACAAACATCGCGCCATATACCATACTAGCCATGAGGACTAGCTTTTATTCCGTCTCTTTCTTCGCCTTCGTCGTCTTCGCCACCGGCTTCTTCTCAGTTACCTCAGCTTCCGTCTTGGCCGCCTTTTTCGCAGCGGGCTTCTTGGCTGGCTTTTCTTCAGCCGCTTCCGCCGGAGCCTCCGCCTCGTCCGTCTTGGCAGACTTCTTCGCCGCCTTCGTCTTCGCGCTGCCGAAGATCAACTCCGAAGCCTTCCGGCGCATGATATCCCCTGTGAGATCCTCCGCGCTGACCATCTTCTTAATCCGCTCCACCGCCTGGCCGTATTGCTCCGCCAGACGCGCATACTCCGCCTCAATATCCGCCTCGACTACCGCGATCTTCTCCGCAGCAGCTACAGCCTCCAGCAACAAGCTCGTCTTGAGCCGGGCCAACGCAGTCGAACGGCTGCCCTCGCGGAAGCCCTCCACATTCATGCCCATCATCTGCAAATACTGCGCCGGATCCATGCCCTGCGAAGAGATGCTGTAATGGAAGTCCTGCATCATGCCGTCCAAAGTCTGCTCCACCATCGCGGCGGGGACCTCAACGGTCATGCTCTCCACAGCCTGCTTCATGATGGCTTCCTCGAACGCATCGTCCGCCTTCTTCGTCCGCTCTGCGGTGAGTCTGGTTTTGATGTCTTCCTGAAGCTCTTTCAACGTGTCAAACTCAGACACATCCTTGGCAAACTCATCGTCGAGCTCCGGCAAAACCTGCTCTTTGACCTCCTGGCAAGTCACTTGGAATACAACGTCTTTGCCAGCCAAATCCGCCGCATAATCCACCGGGAAGGTAATCTTAACCGCCTTCTCATCCCCGGCTTTCATGCCAATCACCTGATCCTCAAACCCAGGTACAAACGACCCCGACCCCAGAACCAGATCAAATCCATCGGCCTTGCCGCCATCAAACGGTACGCCATCGAGGAAGCCTTCAAAGTCGATCACTGCCGTGTCGCCCTTCTTCGCCTTCCGTTTGACAGGCTGAATCCGCGCATTACGCTTTTGCAGAGCCAAGAGCTCCGCGTCAATGTCAGCCTTCTTCACTGCCTCCGCGTTTTTCTCCGCAGAAAGGCCCTTATAAGTACCCAGAGTCACCTCCGGATAGAGCGCCGTCGTAAAGGTCAGCGTCAACACCTTATCGTCCGAAACGTCCACATCTTCCACACTCGGACGCCCAACGGTCTTGAGGTCTTTCTCTTTCACCGCATACTCAAACGCATCCGGCGCGACGATGTTAATGGCATCCTCAAAGAAAAACGAGTTTCCATACATCCGCTCAATGATCTTCCGAGGCGCCTTCCCCTTCCGAAACCCGGGGATCAACAACCCACCCCGATTCTTACGGTAAGACTGCTCCAACGCAGCCTCAAACGCAGCCGCCGGAACCTCTACAATTACCTCGATTGTGCTCTTCTCTTTTGGATTTACCCCGTTAACTTTCATCTCTGCCATCCTCCTAAATCCTTATCCGCCCCGTATTGTATCAGATGGGGCCAAAAATTGCAAATAATTATCTGTTAATTTTTCTACAGATTTCGTTAACTTTCCAATATTTTATACGGCGCAAACTGCAACGCATCCGCCGACACCATTCGATAGTCGATCCCCCCGACCAAACCCTCCACCGCAAACCGATGGCTCGGCCCATGAATATGCCCATAAAAACACCGCGTAACCCCATATGCCGTCATCAAGTCCACAATCTCCTGGCAAATATAGTCCTTATACCGCGGCGGATAGTGCAAAAAACAAAATTTCTCCCTATCTCCCGCCGCTTTCAGCGAAGCTTCCAGCCGCAACAGTTCCCGATTCATGATCTTCTTATCATGCTCGCTGCCCGTCTCCTCCTCATAAAACCACCCCCGCGTCCCGCAAATCGCGATGTCGCCATAAAAGTGGCAATTATTGTGGAGTAGCCCGATGCTGTCAATCCCATGCGCGAAAAAAAACTGCCCAATCTTCGTCGCCGTATTCCACCAGTAATCGTGATTCCCCTTGAGCACCAATTTCTTCCCCGGCAGCGCGTGGATAAACTGGAAATCCGCCAAACTCTCCTCCAGGTTCATTCCCCAAGTCAAATCTCCGCAAAGCACCGTCATATCCTCCGGCCCGAGCGCGGAAAATCCATCGAGCAATTTTTCCACATACCGCTCCCACCGCCCGCCAAACACGTCCATCGGCTTGTCCGTAGCGAGCGAGAGATGCAAATCACCAATGGCATAAAGAGACATAAGAACCTCCGGAATAGTTCAAATCCCACCGGGAAAACTGAATCTGGAACAATATCATTTGTAGGGGCGGCATCCTGCCGCCCGCCCATCAACAAAGGAGAAACAACTATGATAAAAGCCAAAAAAACCACAGCCAGCCTCTCCGGCGTCAGCTGCGACGTAACAAGCTGCGTCTACAACAGCGCCGACCTCATGTGCCACGCTGACCACATTCAAGTCGCAAACCAAGTTCAAAACTGCAAAGACGAACGCGACACCTGCTGCGGCACCTTCGAAGCGAAGTAACTATTTCTTGGTGTAAGGGACGCTGTCCACAGCGTCCCTCTTTTCGCGCATAGGTTCCTTTTCCAAAGGAGGCTTTCGCTGCATCACACCAAAAACGCCCGCACAGCCGCGGTCATCTCCTCAGCCTCAACCGTCCGATCAAACCGAACCTCTTTGCCCCGAAGCGCCACCAGCGGCTCCGGCGCCGTCGTTCCGCTCACCTCGCTGAGCTTATCAATCAGCGCCAGCCCTTCGGCGTCTCCCAAAGCCCCCAGCGCATCCAGCACACTGTCCGCAAACTTATACGGGCTCGCAGTAGAAACCACCACCGTAGGCGTAGTATCCCCAGTCTCCGCGCGATATTTCTCAAGCACATCATACGCCACAGCCGTATGCGTGTCCATCAAATACCCCGCCTCAAACAGCTCCGCAATCCGCTCCCGCGTCCGCGCGTCATCACAGAAATCCGCCCAAAACGTCTCCGCCACAGCCGCCCGAACCTCCGGCGAAACCGTATACTGCCCTTTTTCAGACAGCTCCTTCATATACCCCGCAGTCTCCGTGTCATTCCCGCCCGAGAGCAAAAACAACAGCCGCTCCAAATTGCTGGACACCAAAATATCCATCGAAGGCGAAAGCGTCGTATGGAACGGCCGGTTCCGATTATAAACCCCGGTCCGAATGAACTCCGTCAACACATTGTTCGCGTTCGAAGCGCAGATCAGCTTCCCAATTGGCAATCCCATCTGCTTGGCATAAAATCCCGCGAGGATATTGCCGAAATTCCCCGTCGGCACAGAGAAGTTTACACGCTCCCCCACCTCAATGCGCTCCGCACGGATCAAATCGCAATAAGCCGACACATAATACACAATCTGCGGCAACAGCCGCCCCCAATTGATCGAGTTCGCCGATGAGAGGAAATAGCCACGATCGTTCAGTTCTTTCGCCAAAGCCGCATCCCCAAAAATCCGCTTCACACCCGTCTGCGCGTCGTCAAAATTCCCGACAACGCTCAACACGCCCACGTTATCCCCCGCCTGCGTCTGCATCTGCAAAGCCTGCACATCGCTCACGCCGTCCTTCGGATAAAACACCAAAATCTTCGTCCGCGGCACATCGCAAAAGCCCTCCAGCGCGGCCTTGCCCGTATCCCCGGACGTAGCAACGAGAATACAAACCTCCCGCTCCTCCTTCGTCTTCTCCAAAGACGCCGTGAGCAGATAGGGCAAAATTTGCAAAGCCATATCCTTAAACGCCGAAGTCGGCCCATGCCAAAGCTCGAGGAACCAAGTGTCCTCCGCGCACTCTACCAAGGGCGCAATCTCCGGCGCATCAAAAGTCTTCTCGTTATACGCCTGCTCCACAAACTCCGCCAACTCCGGAAAGCTAAAGTCTCTGAGGAAAAAGCCCATGAGATAGACCGCCCGCTCCTGATAGGTCATCTCACAAAGCGACTCGATCTGATCCTCCGTAAACCGCGGCAGCACCTCCGGCACGAACAGCCCGCCATCCGAAGCCAGCCCCTGCGCAATCGCCTCCGCCGCGCTCACCCGCACCGTCTTATCCCGCGTACTCATATACCACATCTTCACGCACCATCCTTCATTTCGTATTTGCGTTCGTCATCGAGCAAACTGTCTCAACTACCCTGAGCAAATTATTATAAAAGAGGTCCCGCACAAGCCCCTCTCCGTAGTTTCTCCGCAAAAGCCCCTCGGCTACCTGTTCCAAATCCTGTATCCCAACAATCCCACGCGGCAAGGCGTCGCACCCATCCAAATCCGCCCCCATCGCTACAGACCGCTCTCCTCCGAGGCTCCAAAAATGCTCCACATGGGCAATCACATCGTCCACATCCGGGTCATCCCCCACAAACTTACTGTAGAGATTGATCCCCGCCACGCCTCCAGCTTTCACAATAGCCAAAAATTGCGCATCCGTCAAGTTCCGGCTATGCGACCAAACCGCTTTCGAGTTCGAATGGCTCGCGACAAACGGCCCCTCCATCTCCTCCGCCACATCCCAAAACCCCGGCTCCGAGAGATGAGACACATCCACAATCACCCCAAGGTCCTGACACGTCCGCACAAACCGCCGACCCAATTCACTAAGTCCCCGCCCCGACGCATCCATGTGCGCACCAGATAGGGCATTCGCATGGTTCCAAGTCAAGGTCACCATCCGCACCCCGAGCCTATGCGCCTCCGCGAGTTTATCCAAATCGCAATTGAGCAGCTCCGCACCCTCCACAGACAAAAAAGCCGCGACTTTTCCCATCTCCGCCACCGTTTTTGCCTCTTCCGCAGTCCGACAAAAAACTGCATGTTCCATTTCTGCCCCAATTTGCCCCAAAAACAGCTCATATTGATCCCAAAAAGGACCCTGCGACAAAACATTTTGTTCGAATATCGCAAAAAATTGTGCCCAAGGCGCAAACACCCGACCCCGCTCCAGATCCACATGCAGATCATTCCGCCAAAGAGCCTGACCAGATCTCCGCATCGCCGATAGCGTATCACAATGGGCGTCAAAAAGAGGCCATCTCACTGAAACGCATCCTCCAAATGCTGAATTTCCGGGTATCTCGTGTCCAAACCATAGGGCGCATAGATCTCAACCACGTCAAACCGCGGCTGCAACTCCGTCTCATGCTCCATTAGCCATAGCTCCGCTGTTTGCCGAATCCGTGCGACCTTCCTGCTATCCACAAATTCCCTTGCGCTTGCAAAAGAATCATCCTTCCGCGTCTTGACCTCTACGAACACCACAAACCGGGCATCCGCAACAATCAAATCAATCTCCCCATGCCGCGTCCGATATCCTGCGGTGACTACCTGATAGCCCTTCGCCTGCAGATATTCCGCCGCCAGTGCCTCGCCCCAATCTCCAGTCCGCTTCACCGTCCGGCCTCCCATTTCTGCAAAAAACTCCGCCGATGATGCGCTGTCGGCCCATAGAGGTCAAGCGCCGCATAATGCGCCTTCGTCGGATAGCCTTTATGCCCGGCAAAGCCATATTGCGGACATTGGGCATGGAGCTCCACCATCAACCGATCCCGGTGCACCTTCGCCAAAATCGAAGCCGCTGCAATGGACGCGCACTTCCCGTCTCCTTTGACTACGCATTGGTTCGGGTGGTGTACTCCCGTCGCCCGGTTACCGTCAATTAGGCAGAGATTAGGCGCCGACGAAAGCCCTGCAATTGCCCGGTTCATCGCCAAATACGTCGCGTTCAGAATATTCATCGCGTCAATTTCTTCCGCGGAGGCAAGCCCGATTCCATAGGCCAGAGCTAGGCTACAAATCTCGCCAAACAAAGCCTCGCGCTGTTGTTCGGAGAGTTTCTTCGAATCATTCAGCCCCGGCAGTTCAATTCCCTGTGGCAAAATCACCGCAGCCGCCACGACGGGTCCCGCGAGCGGCCCCCGTCCGGCCTCGTCTACACCGGCGATTGCGGCATAGTCTGCCTGGAGTTCTCGTTCTATTTGCCAGAGATCAATCATCGTTTTTCACCAAAGCCGGTGGCCGCTCCAGCGTGATCCGGCCTAGCTTCCCGCCGCGAAATTCGTCCAGCAGCTGGACTGCCATCCGCTCCAGGTCCGCCTCGCCGCCTCGGATCAAGAAGCCGCGTTTGCGCGCCGCTGTCTCGAGGAGTTCATAGCCATTCGCCTCGGGGTCCGGTATAAATTTATACCGCTCCTCGATCCGCTCCGGATATAGTTCCCGGAGCCGGAGCAAGAGATTCGCCGCTAAGGTTTCTCGATCCATAATCTGATCCCGCACTGCGCCGGTAAAGGCGAGATTTTCTCCCACCGTCTGGCTGTCAAAGCGGGGCCAGAGAATGCCGGGCGTATCTAGAAGTTCGAGCCCCTCGCCGACGACGATCCATTGTTTTCCGCGCGTTACACCGGGTTTATCCGAGGCTATCGCTGCTTTGCGTTTTGCCACGCGGTTGATAAAAGAACTCTTGCCAACGTTAGGTATCCCCACAATCATCGCCCGAAGCGGTTTGCCGACCATCCCCTTCGCCCGATTTTGCTCGATTTTCTCTTGTAATAACTGGATCAAGGCCGGATAAAAGGCGTCCACGCCGCGCCCGCTCTGGCTGTCCGTCTCTACCACGGCATAGCCCAGCGTCCTATAATACGCGGCCCAGGCCTTTGTGAGGTCGATATCCGCCTGATCTATGCGGTTCAAAATCAGAACGCGCGGTTTTTGCCCCACCAACTCCGTGACGTCTGGGTTCCGGCTGGACTCGGGGATGCGCGCGTCTACAATCTCGCAGACGGCGTCGACAAGGCGCACGTTGGCCTCCATCATCCGTCTGGCTTTCGTCATATGGCCGGGAAACCACTGGATATTCATCTCAATCGACACAACATACACCTCCCTTTCTACACCCCACATGTTACAAAAAGCGCCCTGAAAAGCAGGGCGCTTTGGGTGACTAGATTCTTTCTTTGACCTTGGCTCTTTTACCAACACGGTCGCGCAGGTAGTAGAGTTTCGCTCTTCTGACTTTACCGCGTCTCACGGTTTCAACGCCGACAATGGTCGGGCTGTGGACAGGAAACACTTTCTCACAACCGACGTTGTAAGAAATCCGGCGCACGGTGATAGTCTCGCTGACGCCGCCGTGCTTTCTCGCGATGATCGTGCCTTCAAACACCTGGACACGCTCACGAGCGCCTTCTTTGACCTTTACGGAAACCCGGACGGTATCGCCCACGTTCATCGAGGGCAGTTCCGGCTTCATGTATTGCTCACTGAGTACTTGTACCAAATCCATACTGTTACATCCTCCCTTCGCTACAAGGCGTTCATGGTCGGGATAATTGCCGCCAGCGGACCGCCTCAAATAGCAGAGAACCGAAGCTCCCCGCAAAGATACTCGCGTAGTATAGCATGAATTTCCATCCAATGCAAGGGTTTTACAGAACTTTGTTGCGAATCCCTTTGAAAATCTCCATCAAAACTACAGCGCCCAATGCAAGACCGGCCGCAATGCCCCACTGGGCAAGCCCAAAGGCCGCCGGGATATAGAATACTTCTCTGGCCCCCGGCAAGAGGGTGACACTATAGAGCAAGAAGCAAATTCCCACAGCCCCCAGCGCATATGGGTTGCTGAACGGACCCGCTTGCAAGATCGTCTGACTGTTCGAACGCGAGGAAAAGGTCTGCAAGGTGCGGGCCAGGATGAGGGTCGTAAAAGCCATCGCGCTCCCCATGGCCGGAGAGAAAAGCATCATGCCGATATACTGGGCCAAGATCGTCACAATCCCGATCAACACGCCGCGTGTCACAACGCTTTGGAAGAGTCCGCCGCCGAAGATGCCCTCGTTCATATCGCGCGGGGGGCGGTCCATCACGGTCGGCTCCGCTTTTTCGAGGCCGAGCGCAATTGCCGGGATGGAGTCGTTGAGCAGGTTGATGAAGAGGATTTGCAGCGGCGTCAAGGGCTTGTCCCATCCGACCGCGAGGGCGAATAGGATCGCTATGATCGCGCCCAGATTTCCTGAGAACAGATAGCCGACCGCTTTCTTAATATTGTCGAAAATTGTCCGCCCGATCGATACCGCGCTTACGATGGAGGCGAAGTTATCGTCGGTCAAAATCATCGCCGCCGCATCTTTGGCGACCTCTGTCCCGCTCCCCATAGCGATACCTATATCCGCCTGCCGGAGCGATGGCGCGTCGTTTACGCCGTCGCCTGTCATGGCGGTGATTTGGCCCTTCTTCTGCCACGCCCGCACAATCCGAATCTTATTCTCCGGCGATACTCTAGCGTAGACGGAGATGTGCCGGAGTTTCTCGTCCAGTTCCGCTTCCGTCATCGCGTCTAGTTCTGTGCCTGTGACGGCGACATCACCCTCTGTCACGATGCCTATTTCCCGGGCAATGGCATAGGCCGTTGTCTTGTGGTCGCCGGTAATCATCACTGTCTTGATCCCCGCGCGCCGCGCCTCTGCGATTGACGCATATACCGCTTCCCTGGGCGGGTCGATCATGGCGGCGAGGCCGATGAGGGTGAGGCCCTGTTCATCCGCCAAGGTCAACGTCTTGGCGTCCGCACCCATCTCTTTCGTCGCAAAGGCTAGTACTCGAAGCGCCCGTTCGCTGAACCGCTCGTTCGCCTGTTCAAATAGGACCCGTTCCTCGGGGCCAAAGGTCCGAATCCCGCCGTCGATCAATACCTTTGTACAGCGCGAAAAGAGCACGTCCGGCGCGCCTTTCGTGAACATCCGGCGTCCACCGTCCACGGCATGGAGTGTGCTCATCAGCTTTCGATCTGAGTCAAACGGCAGCTCCGCACACCGCGCATAGGCTTCGCGCAATTCCTCGCAGGTTCTTCCGCATTGATCCACATATTCCACCAGAGCTGTCTCCGTTGGGTCACCTAGGCGCGTCCCGTCCGGCTTGATGCTGGCGTCGTTGCAGAGCGCGAGAGCGGGTAGCAACAACGACGCTTCGACCGTCCCACGCCCCGGCAAAAACTGATCCACCACCGTCATCTTGTTCTGCGTGAGCGTCCCGGTCTTGTCCGTGCAGATGACGCCTGTGCTCCCGAGCGCCTCCACCGCGGGAAGTTTGCGGATAATCGCGCTCCGCGCCGCCATCTTTTTCGTCCCAACCGCGAGGACGATGGTCACAATCGAACTCAGGGCTTCCGGAATCGCCGCTACCGCTACGGCGATGGCAAACAGGAGCGCGTTTAGCATACCGCGCTGCAAATCTTCTCCTGCCTGGAAGGTGCGGAAGGTTTCGACTAAGAAAATAAGCACGCAAAGCCCTAAAATCCAGATGCCGAGTCGTTTGCTGAAGTGTTCGAGCCGTCTCTGCAGGGGTGTCTGCCGCTCCTCCGCCAGTTCCAGCAGGGCGGCGATTTTTCCGATCTCCGCCTGTGCGCCCGTCGCCGTAATAAGCAGCACCCCTCTGCCATGCACCGCCACAGTTCCGCTGTAGGCCATGTTGATCCGGTCACCCAGAGGGAGTTTACCCGTGAGTGTCTCGTCTGTTTTCAGCACCGACTCGGACTCGCCTGTGAGGATTCCTTCGTCCACTTTCAGAGCGTTGCATTCTATGATCCGACCATCTGCCGGAACAAAGTCTCCAGCTTCGAGGATCACCACGTCTCCCGGCACAAGTTCCCGCGCGGGGACGGTCATGATTCCCCCATCTCGTCGAACCTTGGCGATGGGCGCCGCAATTGCCCGGAGCGCTTCCAAAGAACTCTCGGCCTTGCGCGTCTGGATCACGGAAATCAGCGAGTTCACGACCAGAACCGCAAAGATGACGACGGCTTCCAAAAACTCGCCCAGGACCATCTGGACGACCACTACGATCGCTAGGATGAGAATCATGGGATCTTGCCAGGCGTCGAGGAAGAGTTTGAGCAAGGGCGTCCGTGTCCGCTGGCGGAGTTCGTTCGGCCCAAACTTTATCCGCCGCCGATCTGCCTCCTGCGTATTCAAGCCCTCTGCCGATGTCTTCCCGTCCCGCCAGAGTTCTTCTTTGGATGTTTGATAAGCTTGCAGCATACGCTCTCCTTGTCTGGCAAAGAAATAAAAAAGACCTTTGCCAATAGTATTGGCAAAGGTCTTGTCAAACACCCGTGGTTTTGGTGTCAGTAAAGCCGATGGGAGATTCCCATGTGATGACGACTTTACTCTGGGCCACAGCCCACTAACTACTCCCCTTTGAACGAGGAAATTATATCTCAGAAAGCAGAGCCTGTCAAGATGCCTAATCCTCGATTCCGGCACCTGTGGCTTTGCTTTCCGCAATGGCGAGGTCGCACAGTTCCTCATAGTATCCGGCAAAGGTGCTAAACATATATGGGCCGAGGAAAAGGGCGAAAAGAATAGGCGTCAGCAAATTTCCGAGATTCGTGAGCACGGCGCCCAGCATCACATGTCCGTCACCGGCGAGAAAGTCGCCAATCAAGTTCAAAATATTCCCCGGAAGGGCCGTTAGAATCGACCAGCCCCAAAAACTGAGGCTCATAACGAACAGCTTGCCTATATGCCCGTTTGTAATGCACTTGGAGATATCCAAGGCTTCGATGGCCTTGACATCGGGGCTGTCCGCTAGGATAAAGAACGTCATGCAATAGGCATAGCCCTTTCTAACGGCAGGGATGAGCAGAGGCAGAGTCACAACAAGGAGGAAGTAGTATTGATCCACACTCGCCAGGCGGCCCCTGATGGCCGCAGCCAGTATAAGGACAAAGGCAATGAGCCATGGCAGGGACCAGATAAATAGCCAGAGCGACATCCAGAGAATACCGCCGAGCTTACGGAAAAAGTTGACATTCAACTCCAGCCCCGCAAACATTGCCCCCACACGGGCCGGTTGACGCCTGAATATCTTAAGAAATTCCCCGGCCGCGTTGACGCCCAGCACACCTAGGAGCAATAGCCCGACCAACAGCAGAATCCCGAATGCCCACCAGCCCAGCGCCAACAGAGTGACTCCGTTCAAAAGTCCTAAAAGCCAATCGAGCACAATGAGCAGAAAAACTAAGAGTTTCGCTGTCCTCTTTTGCTCGTACATTGCCTCTTTTGCTCGTACATTGCCTCTTTTGCTAGGCCTTTTATCTCTTGCCTCGTTCTCATCGAAACACCTGCATATCCTTGTCATAGACCTCTACTCGTGCGACCCGAACAAAGTCTGGCACGAGTTCCGGCGCTTGCTGGCTCAAGGCCTCGATCAACAAATTCGGATTGAGGCCCGGGTTTTGTGCGGCGATCACCGCTTCCATCCGTACCTGATGCGCGCCGTCGGGCTGGAAGGCGATTTCTTGGATGAGGGGTACAATGTCTACTTGGGTTTCCTCTTTTTTCTTTGACAGCTTCGAAACCAAGATTGATTCTTGCTTGAAAAACGTCTCTAAGGCGCGGGCAAACTCGCCTGTATCCGGCAGGACGTCGTATTCCAGCGTTCCGGCGATCCGGAGCCAGACGAGTTCTTTTACTTTTCGCTCGGCCTCCCAGGCTTCGAGTACGGTGATCCCTTCCGGCAGCTTGGCGTTGAGTAATTCTGGCAGGTTTGCGAGCGGCGTGTCATCTACGATCTCGAAATCAAGCAGCTCCGCGACACTTTCTACTCCAAGTGAAAGCGGCAGGGCGGCGGAGATGTAGGCGTGCGGGTTGAAGCCCTCCGAATGCCAAATCCGGACCCCCGCACGTTGGAATACGCGCTGGATCGTCCGCATCAGGTCGAGGTGGGACAGATATACGGCCCGACCTGTCTTTGTGAAACGCAGTCTATGTCTAGCCATGGCAATCCACCCCTTTCCCGATCCGCGTGACGCCGCAGGCCGTACAAGCTTTGCGGCAATCCGGGCTGAGACGGTTTTCATAGGCCGCATCCCGCTCTCGGGCGAGGAATTGGCGGGAGACACCGGAGTCAATCACGTCCCAAGGGAATATCTCATCGTCTCCGCGCTGACGATTTGCGTAAAAGTGCGGGTCTATTCCTGCCGCCTCAAAGGCTGCCATCCAGCGCGCCAGCGAGAAGTGCTCGCTCCACGACTCGAGCCGTCCGCCGCGCCGCCAGACATCCTCAATCACAGGCCCCAGCCGCCGATCGCCCCGGGCGAGGACCGCCTCGATAAAGCTCCCCTCCGGTTCGTGCCAGTTGTAGGTGATCGCCCGGTTTCGGATGTTCTCACGAAGGAGCGTGACCCGGCGGAGATATTCCTCCATTGTCACCCCCGCTTCCCACTGGAAGGCCGTGTGGGCTTTGGGAACGAAGCAAGATGTGCTCACCGTGAGCCGCACGCCGCGGTTCTTATTCGTCGCGTGCTGCTTCCACGTCCAGAGAATCTTGTTCGCGAGTTCGGCGATCGCTACCACATCTTCGTCCGTCTCTGTGGGCAGGCCGAGCATGAAATAGAGCTTCACGGAACTCCAACCTCCGGCGAAAGCGATTTGCAGGCTCGAGAGCAGGGCTTCTTCCGTCACATTCTTATTGATCGCGTCTCGGAGTCGTTGGCTCCCTGCTTCAGGGGCAAAGGTTAGTCCGCTCTTGCGTACTTTTTGCACCCGCTCCATCAGATCAATCGAAAAATTATCCGCTCTGAGGCTTGGCAGAGACAGGCTGATGTGGCGCGGTTCGCAAAATTCGAGCAACTCGTCACAAAGCCCGCTGAGGTCCCGATAATCGCTGCTGCTGAGGCTCGACAGCGTGATCTCCTGATGCCCCGAATGCCGGAGCGCCTGTCGTCCCTGTTCCGCCAAAGTCTCGACCGACTTTTCCCGTACTGGCCGGCAAATTGTCCCCGCCTGGCAAAAGCGGCATCCCCGGATACACCCGCGAAAGAGTTCAAGCACAACCCGGTCGTGTACAATTTCCGTACTCGGCACAATCCCTTCTGTGGGAAAATAAGACTTGTCCAAATCGGCAACCATGCGCTTCGTCACACGTTCCGGAACACCCGGCTCCGGGGTAACCGCGGCGATTGTCCCGTCTTCGTGATAGCGGACTTGATAGAGGCTCGGCACGTAAATCCCTGAGATTTCTGCGGCTAGGCGGAGAAACGCGGACTTTGTGAGGCCTTCCGTCTTCGCGCCGTCATAGAGCCTTATCAGATCTTGGCCTACTTCTTCGCCTTCGCCGATGACGAAGAGGTCGATAAAATCCGCCATCGGTTCCGGATTATAGCAACTGCTGCCCCCGGCGATGATGAGCGGCGCAAGGCTCTCTCGGTCCGCCGATCGGGCAGGCAGGCCCATTAGGTCGAGCATATTGAGCACGGTGGTATAGGCCATCTCATAGCCAAGTGAAAAACCGAGGATGTCAAAATCTCCCGCAGAATTTCCACTTTCCAGGCCATACAAGGGGATTTCGGCGGCGCGCATCTCCGTCTCCATGTCGTCCCCGGGCTGGAAGACGCGTTCACACCATACGCCGTCCATCTGGTTGAATATCCCATAGAGGATGTGGAGCCCCAAATTACTCATGGCGATCTCATAGGTATCCGGAAAGCAGAGTCCGATACGAACGCGGACTTCTTCCGGCTGTTTCATCACTTGTCCATACTCCCCGCCTACGTATCGGGCGGGTTTTTGGACCCGTGGTAAGAGTCTCTCTAGTGCTCTGTCCATACGCTGTCTCCTCGGGACTAGTATTCATTCACAGCATATCTTATCGCACTTCCCTCGCTTTTACAATAGCTGATGAGCAGCCAGATCGCCACCGTGAGCAGTGTAAAATTCCAGCCCGACCAGATAAAGAGCAGCAGCCCCGCCGCCAGCATCGCAAAGATCATCGCGCAGCTGAGCACACAACTCACACGCCAGGCCCAGTCCACATCCATCGCGAGGGCCATGAAACAATACAGCGCCCGACCTCCGTCCAGTTGGTAGACAGGCAGCAGATTGAACACCGCCGCCCCCAGACTGATCCCCGCCAAGAAAAAAAGCGTCTCGCTCCCCAGGTACCGCCCCAGAAAAGACGCCGCATATGCCAGAGCCAGATTCGCCGCAGGCCCCATGAGCGCGATCACAATTTCGCCCGGATAGCCCACGCGTCGCCCCTCGTAGTCAATCCGAAGTCCCACAAACCCCAAATGCAATCGAAGCGTCCGTCCCCCAAGAGCCCAAATCGCAGCAAAATGCCCCCCTTCATGCACCAGAGCGGCGAGGACCACAAGCGGTACAAAATTGTTCACATCAAACAAATACACCAGCGCGATCATCACGATGAATCCGCCGGTGAAGGAAACTCGGCCGAATTGCAAATATCCACCACCTTTATAGAGGCGAACATAGTTCACCCCTATCCAAAACTCACATAAAACTCCGCATTCCGATACTGCCCATTCACTCGAAGCTCAAAGTGCAAATGCGGCCCCGTCGATTCACCAGTGGATCCCACCCGGCCGATCCACTGGCCTCGCTCTACATAGTCTCCCGCTTGCACATATAATGCGCTGGCATGGGCGTAGCGGGTGTATACCCCGTATCCGTGGTAGAGCAGGATATATTTTCCAAAACTGACGCACGCCCGCGCATAAATCACTTGCCCGTCCGCAAAGGCGTAAAACGGCGTACCTGTGTAGAGCGCGATGTCCGTGCCAAAGTGAAACCGCACCCCGCTAATAATCGGGTCATAGCGGAAGCCGAAGGGTGAAGACACCTGCCCCAGTACCGGCGCTGTGAACTCGAACTGCAATGGCTCATAGCTGATCGCTGCGTTCCAGGGCAAAGCATGGTACGAAAACGGCTCCTGATGCGCCAGAAAAACCGCCACAGCCGCAGGTGTCTCCGGAACAATCGGCTCTTCCGGTTCCGGTCGGGTCAACAGCAACCCGATCTCTACCGGCACCTCCGGCACAGCGAACACTTCTTCAATCGGCGGCAAAATCAGTGCAGGGGGCGACGGAAGCGGCGTATATACTTCCGGTTCCTCCGGCAAGGTGGTGACCTCCACCGCGTCTTCCGTCTGCGCCCCGCCAAACGCTCGGGTGATATCTCCGATCGCCTCTAAGAAACCGACATCCCCGCTCAAGGTTTCGCCGATCGCGGTGACAGCACTGCGATAATCCATATCCTCTTCAATCATCGGCAGAACGGTTGCCCGCATAACTTCCGTCGCCCCCGGGAAAAAAGCTCGGATTACAATCACGCCTGCAAGTAAGATTACACAGGCAAAGAGGCGCAAAGCCGTGAGACTCCCGTCTCCCGACTGCTTCGTGTTTCGCCCATTCAGACGCCTATCATCCCCATATCTCATCCGCATCCGCGCACCTCCTCCGTACGTACACTTTATGCGGGCGGGTACAGGCTTAGACCAGAGTTGATCCCGCACGGAAATCATGGTAGAATTTATGGAGGATTTTTATGCGCCACGGAACACAACAGGGTGTATTATATAGCGATTACAGATTTCAATATCGGAGGCCCACTTATGCCAATCATCAAAAACGAACTCCATACTGTCACGGTCGCAGGCTATTCCAGCGACGGCGATGGCGTTGCCCGGATCGACGGGCAAGTCGTCTTCGTCAAAGGTGCGATTGACGGCGAGACGCTCCGTGTCCAAATTTTGCGCACGACAAAGGCGGTCGCTTGGGCAAAGATCGCGGAGATCATCACCCCTTCTCCGCTTCGTCAAACCCCCGCCTGCAAAGCGTTCGGCCCCTGCGGCGGCTGTGATTTTCTGCATATGGACTATAGCGAAGAACTCCGCCTCAAACACACCCGCGTCATTGACGCCTTGGCGCGTGTCGGCGGCCTCCGGGTAGACGTCCGCCCCATTCTCGGCGCGGAGCGGCAGGAACATTACCGCAACAAAGCCATCTTTGCCGTCGGCAATGGACCTGTCACCGGTTTTTATCGGCGGCGCAGTCACCAGATCATCCCGGTGGACGCCTGCCTCATCCAAGGCGACACCGCAAACCGCGCCACGCTGGCCCTCAGAGCATGGATGTCTGACCACAATGTCCCCGCCTACGATGAAGCCACCGGCGAAGGACTCATCCGCAACCTCTTCGTCCGCGACGCGCAAAGCACTGGCAAAGCGGCTGTTTGTATCGTCGCGACCAAATCCACACTCCCCGCAAAAACCGCCTTGATCGACGTCATCCGTCACCATTGCCCGGAGGCGGTGAGTATCCTACTCTGCGTCAACCCGGCCCCAGGCAATGTCGTTCTGCGCGGCAAATTCCTCACCCTCTGGGGCGACGAGCATCTGACCGACACCCTCTCCGGCCTCCATTTCCGGCTCTCACCGCTGTCTTTCTTCCAAGTTAATCCCGCCCAGGCCGAACGTCTCTATGCCCAGGCCCTCACTTATGCCAATCTGACCGGTAAAGAAGTCGTGCTTGACCTTTACTGCGGTACCGGGACTATCACACTCCTTCTGGCCAAACACGCCAAACACGCCATCGGTGCTGAGATCGTAGCGGAAGCCATCCGAGATGCCCGTGAAAATGCCGAGGCGAACGATATCTCCAATGTCGAATTTCTATTGGCGGATGCCGCTATTGTCTCTGAAACCCTAAAATCCAGAGCCCTCACCCCAGATGTCGTTGTCGTCGATCCGCCCCGCAAAGGGCTCGCACCAGAGGTTATCGACCAAATCGCTGATCTCGCCCCGGAGCGCGTCGTCTACGTCTCCTGCGATCCCGCAACGCTCGCGCGGGATCTTGGTCTATTCGCCACGCTGGGTTACGTGACAACGGAAGTCACTCCGGTAGACATGTTCCCCCGTTGCGCCCATGTGGAGTGTGTGGCGCAATTGGTACGTACACCGAGTCTCTCCGCATGAAACTAGATCAGGAGCATCTCTCCATGTTACAACGCCTCACCTCCATCTACATCGCCCTATTGCTCACGATTTTCCTCCTAGCCTTCCCATGGAACGGCTATATGGGAATTTCGGAGTTTAAATATGTTCTCTTCCTGCTCATCTGCGGCGGCTATGTAGCCGCCGTCATCATCCTGCGTGTCTTCTATGCGCAGACGGACACAGAACCCACGGGAACAAGCGGGAGACTTCCCCTCGCAGCCAAATGCCTGCTCGGCTTCCTGGGCGCCACCATTCTCTCCGCCCTGTTCTCGGCATCCCCCGGCGTATGGATTGGCCCTTTCCGGCAGGAAGGCATATTGACCATCGCCATCTATGTCCTCAGTTGCCTCTTCCTTTCTCTTTACTTCCGTCCGCAAAAATGGATGCTCTTCTTGCTTGGCACGGGAACAGCGCTCAACAGCATCCTCGCGCTCGTCCAGTTAACAGGTCAAAATCCCCTCTGGCTCTTCCCAGAAGGACATAACTACTATGGGGCGGGTGTCTATTACTCCGGCGAGTTTCTAGGCACGATTGGCAATGCCGGGCTGCTGGGGGGCTTTCTCAGTCTGGCCGTCGGCCTGCTCGCCATGGCTCTGATCAAGTTCGAGTTCAAAATGCGCTGGCTCCTGGCCCTCCCCCTCTTTCTCGCCGTATTGCTGATCTTCGAAATGGGCATTGACGCCGCTTTCGTCGCCCTCGCGACGGGCCTCACGCTCATGCTCCCCATCGCGGTGACGAGCCGGAAAACCCTGGCCGATACCCTGCTCGTCTTCGCCGTCATTCTCGCGGCCTTCACCAGTTCTGAGGTCCTGATTTTCCAAGATGGCCCTCTCCTTTTCACCCCCATCCGCCTCTCGCTTGTCCTCACCTTTGGACTCGTCTCGCTCCTCGCTGTATGGGTGCAGGAAAGCAGCAGATTTGCAAAGCTCTCCACAAAGCACTACCAGCTTGGCGCGGCTGCCGTGACGCTCGGTGTCATCGCCGCCGCCCTCACCTATCTCTGGCATTATAGCGGTGACAGCGGCCTGCTCTATGAAGCATCCCAAATCCTGCGCGGCAATTGGGACGATACCTTCGGCACCAGACGCGTCTACATCTGGCGTAATGTACTCGAACGCATCCACTGGTCAACCCTTCTTCTCGGCACCGGACCTGACACCCTGGGATTCTGGGATATCCCCCCCTTCTCCCGCTATGACGAGCACCTCGGAATTACCATTACCATGCGCATAGACGCCGCGCACAACGAGTTTCTGCACATCCTAGCCACCGGCGGACTGCTTTCGCTCCTCGCCTATCTCGGTGCACTCGTGTGCGCGGCAGTCAGTTGGATTCGTCAGCCGGACAATGCGGGCTCTGCCGTAGCTGGGGCCGGGGTGCTGTTTTATGGGATCCAATCCCTCTTCGGCATCTCTCAGTTCATCACCGCCCCCTTCCTCTGGACCTGCCTCGGCATTCTGCTCTGGACACAAACGCCGCAGCGGCATACGGAGTAGATACGAACAAAAAAACGATGCTCTCGAAAATCGAGAGCATCGCTTTTTATAGGCTTGTCCGACCTTACGGCGTCCCCGCCGCCAGCATTTCGCGTACCCAATCCGGCGCAAGGTCCGGCGGTGTCTCTCCTGCCGCGATGGCGCGGGTATACTCGGCAATCGTCTGTTCGCGCTTTTTTTCATAGGCGAGTTTCTCTTCCGCCTTGATAATCGCCTCTTCCACCAGCGCGCGCGGCACAACGGTAACACCGTCTCCGTCGCCGATTACGAGGTCCCCAGGATTCACTTGCAGACCGCCGCAAGTGATCGGATGATTGATCTTGCCGGGATCTTTCTTCCCCGGTCCGCGCTGCACATATCCGCGTGAGAACATCGGGAAACCCATCTTCGCAATCTCCACCTGGTCGCGCATGTAGCCGTCTACCACAACACCCGCGACACCCATCGCCTGCGCGGCCCCTGCGATCAGCCCGCCGATATAGGCACAGTGCGGATAGCCTTTTCCGTCGATCAGTATGACATAGCCTCGTTCCGCAGAATAAGTCGCCACGTGGACGGGGAAATTGTCTCCATTGTCTGTCTCCACCGTCATCGCCGTGCCGAGCAGCATGGGTCCTGTCGGATTGACAGCGTTAATCCCGGCGTCCATGCATCCGTCCATTGGGACGCCCATGCCTTTGAGGCCGTCACAGAACAGGGCGGGGCTGAGCTTTGCCGCACGGGCCAGCAGTTCGGCGGGAATGGGCTCCGGCATGGGGAGATAATTTTTTCCGCTCATAGGTCGTCTCTCCGTTTCTCTAAATCAAATAGTGATAGTTCTGCCCAAAGGTTTCTCGCACATTTCGGATGTGCGTAATCATATACGCTTCCGCGCTTTCAAAGTCGGCGGCTATAATGGCATTCAAAATCGCCTCGTGTTCTTTGACAGAGTTCTCCGCTCTGCCGGGAACCAGATTGGTCTTCGTGTTATATTTCCGAATCCGCGCTTTGATCTCCTCTGTGAACGCCACCAATGTCTTATTCGGACACGCGGCGTGGATGATCTTGTGAAATACCTGATTTTGCTGAGAATACTCCACAATCTTCCGCTCCTGCTGAAAGCGCTTCATGTTCTCCAGCGCTTCACCGAGGCGCGCAATGTCGTCTTTGGAAATGCTCTCCGCGGCAAGGCGGACAATCAGCCCCTCCAACACCGCTCTGACTTCCAAATGCTCTAGCACCTCGCCGACGGAATAGGTCTTCACGCGGGCGCCCTTATTGGGCTCCATCGTGATAAAGTGTTCTCCGGCGAGCATTAAGAGGGCTTTCTTCACCGTATTGCGGCTCACGCCGTAGTTGGACGCGAGCTCCGTTTCGGTCAAATCAGCAGAGGCCGCAATCGTGCCGTTGATGATCTTCGCACGCAAATCCTCGTATACAGTTGTCGCTGTATTCACTGTGCATTCTCCTGCCTTTCCGAAATCCGCGTCATACCCGGCTCTATCGGCCATGTTACAGGCTTTTACTTGTTGTTGTCAAGCTTCTTTTTATTCGCCCTCGCTTCCCGGATAAAGGGCCACGCGAACGATACAACCGCCAGAATGAGCACAACCAGACTTACCGGCCTCGTAAAGAAGGTCGTAAAGTCGCCGCCGGTCACGATTAACTGCCTTCGAAACCCGACCTCGGCGATCGGCCCGAGCACGAGGCCCAGGATAAAGGCTGGCACGGAGAAGTTGAATCGTTCAAACGCAACGCCGACGAAACTGAAAATCAACACAACCACGAGGTCCTGGATGTTGCTGCGCAGCGTAAACGCGCCAACAAGACCCAGCGTAAGGATGACAGTCCCCAAAATCGGGTAAGGCACTTGCATGAGCTTCGAAAACTGCTTCGTGATAATGAATCCCCATACAAACAGAGACAGCGAAGCCAGAATAATCGCCCACAGAATACCGAACAGAACATCAGGCCGCTGTGTGACGAGTTGCGGACCCGGCACAACGCCGTGCATTGTGAGAGATACCAGAATCAAAGCCGCGACAGGGCCGCCGGGAATGCCGAGGGTCAAGGTCGGGATAAGCGTAGCGCCGACCGCCGCGCTGTCCGAAGTCTCGGAAGCGACAATGCCCTCCTCGGCGCCATGTCCGAACAGTTCCGGGGTTTTGCTCGAACGCTTCGCCTCTCCATACGCGACCATAGAAGCGATCGAGGCGCCCGCCGCCGGGATAATGCCAATGCCGATGCCGATCAAGGTGGACTTGATATACACAACCGGGTTTTTCAGAATATGGCGCGGCCCGACGATGTCTACCTTTACCTGCTCGACCTTCTTGCGCTCCTCGCCTTTTGCCAGCTTGCGATAAATACCCTCCGGCGTATCCGCTTTGGCGACGATATTCCGATAAATCTCAGCAAAGGCAAATACACCGATCATGACTGGGATAAAGCTGATCCCGTCTGCCAAGGCGAAATTGCCGAACATAAACCGTTGCACACCCGAGAACGGATCCATGCCGACCGTGCTAAGAAGCAGACCCAGGCACGCCGAAAGCAAGGCTTTCGACCAGCTCTTCGAACCGATACTCGCCGTGCAGCTCAATCCGAGCAATGCGAGTGCGAAAAATTCCGCGCTTTGGAAATTCAAAGCCCAGCGACCCAGAATCGGCGCGAAAATCGCGAGGAAGATGCCGGAGATAATGCCGCCAAACACAGAGGACAAAATCGCAATACCAATCGCGCGTCCCGCTTTGCCCTGTTGCGCCATCGGGTATCCGTCAAACACGGTGGCCGCAGCGGACGGTGTGCCCGGTGTACGCATCAAAATCGCGGAAATATGCCCGCCGCACATGCCGCCGACATAGACGCCCATCAAAACGGAGATGCTTCGCATCGCGTCCATCCCGAAGGTAAACGGCAGCACCAGAATAATCGACATCGAGACGCTGATGCCGGGAATCGCGCCCGAGAGCACGCCCCAGAGCGTACCGACAAGGATCAAAAACAAAATCATTGGGTCTAAAAATTGCGTTAACTCATAAAACATTCTCAATCACCCCTTCGCTTCGCTTTTGTTAATGGAGAAGGAAGCTAAGCTCCCGGAAAATACCGACCCCGCGCGGGATCATAATCATAAACAATTGTCCAAACACGAGTGTCAATATAACCGTTAGGCCAACAGCAAAGATCAGGTTAAACACATAGCGTCTGGACCCCATTGCGGTGGTAGAGCCAAACAAAAAGATTGCCATCGCTGTGATAAACCCGATGGTCCTCAGCGAGAAAATATAAAAAACGATCAAGCCCACCACAATCGCAAGGCGAGTAATCGCATTTTTGCTCAACGTGATCCGTTCTTTTTCCACACCCGCCGCTGTATCGGCTCTCCGCTTCTTCACCGCTTCCGCTGTCGCAAAGGCCAAAAGCACCAAGGCGGTGACCGAAATCAAAATGGGAAACCCATTCGCCTCAATCACGTCAGCCGGCACCGATTGGTGTGGGATCTGAATTGCAAGTCCGAGATAAGCGATCAGTACAATCGCCAAAAAACCGAGAAATAGAAATTCCATATTGCTCCCCCGTTGTTCTATATCAAGCGTGCTCCATGTAGACGAGACATTTGGGGCGGCGCGGTTAGAGCCGCACCGCCCCAGGCTGTCAGAGCCTGTTAAGGTATATTATTCGCCGAAAATGACTTTGAATTGCTCCAGCTCACTTGCCCAGATTGCGGAAGTCTGTGCCGCGGTTCTCCAGCCGGAGATGTAGTTCGAGTTCTCCAAAGTTGCTCTCTCTTGGTATGCGTCCGACAGATACACTCTGTGCAGAAGCTCTTCCAGAACATCGATGATCTCCTGCGGTGTGCCGGTTCTCACCGCAAGCGCACGCCAAGAACCTTGCGTAAAATTGATGCCCAGTTCTACGGAAGACGGCACATGCGCCATTTCCGGGAGCGAGTAGATGCGCTCGTCGTGAATGACTACAAACGGTACGATTTCATCGTTAACCAAGAGTGCGGTCAGTGCGGAGACGTTCTCAAGATAAATGTCGATCTCTCTGCCGAGGAAGGCCGCTCTTTGCTCGCCTGCGGAATCATAAGGTACGAAAGTGATCTCGATGCCTGCCGCCGCCGCGAAGCCGGTGACGATAAAGTCATGCAGACCGCGCGGCGATTGACCGCCGGCGGTTACACGGCCCGGGTTTGCTCTTGCGAACTCGATCAACTCTTCCACCGTTTGGAAGTTCTCGTTGTCTCTGTGTACGGACATCGCGAGCGCGTCAATTTGCATCGTAGCCAGCGGTACGAAAGTTTCGCTGAAGTTGATCGGCGCGAGTTCTTGCGACTCTACAATGTGTACGGACGGGGTCAGGAAGAACACGGTGTAGCCGTCGGCCGGTGCGTTGTAAGCGTGCATCATCCCGGTAGCTGTTCCGCCGCCCGGTACGTTTGCGATGGTGATGTTGACGTCAATGAAATCGCCCATAACTTCCGCGATGGTACGCGCCGCGATGTCACTCGCGCCGCCTGCGCCGAACGGCACAACGAACTCAATGTTGCGGCTCGGGAACTCCGCCTCTTCGCGCGAGCCCCCTGCACAAGCTGTCAGGAGGAGCGCCATTGCCAGCACCAACACTAGAACCAAGATACTTTTCCTTCTCATTTTAAGACCCTCTCTTTTTTCATTTTTTATATTTAGTAGAGCTCCGGCCCTACTATTGGGAAAAAGTTAGCGAAACATTCTGCGTATTTGTAATCCTTATAGTCCGAAAGCCGACGCGCGTGGTTCCCGCGCAAGAAGGCTCTGTGCGTGTAATATTCAATGAGGTGGCTCTGCGCCTCAAAGCATTTCATCGCCGCGACTTTTTTGTCGTACACGGACGTAATGTCCACAAAACTGCCGGGCACAAAGTTGCTCATCTCCGTTTGGTGCGGCTCGAAGCTGTAAATCCGCATTTGCTTCGAAGCCTTCGTCCCTTCAAGCTCCACGCCGTTGGAGACGCTCATCACGCTGCATCTGTGTACAAAGTCCTGCACATCACAGTGGTCCGGGTTCATGATGTCGTATCTGTCGTGGGAAATGAGGATATCGGGATTGACTTCTCTCATCTTGCGCACGAGGCGGGTCGAATCCGCTTCGGTGAGCGGAATGGGATAGTCTGGCAAATCCCAGAACTCGATGTTTGTGATGCCAAGAATCTCTGCGGCGGCTCTGGTTTCCTTGTCGCGGATGGCTTTGACTTCGTCCGCTGTCCGGCCCGGGGTATTCCAGAGATCATTACTCTCCCCGCGCACACCGTAGCTCAGCACCACGACATGCACCTCCGCGCCTTCCTCGATATACTTCGCGATCACGCCGCCCGATCTCCATACATAGTCCGCCGCGTGTGCGCTGACGACCAATAGTTTCTTACCTTGGATCATATTGTTTCCTCCTTTATGTCATAAGCGCTTGCGCCGTGATGACATATACATTTTAATCTGAATAATGACCGCTTGCGGCCGTTATTTCACAAATGCGCTTGGATTGGTCACCATCATCTTCCGGATATCCGCCTCGCTCACTCCAGCTTCCGCAAGCTTCACAGCGAATGCCAGCATGCCTTCGTCCGGATAGATCCCATCTTTTTGGCCGAGGTCCGTGGTCAACACAACACGGTCCGGGCCTATGGTCTTGATTTGGCGGAGCGTCTCTTCCCAGTCTGATTTCCCGGAAGACCAAGTGTTGTAGCAGTGTTCCATATATGCGCCGTATTGGAGCAACTCTTTCTGCTCTTCCAAGGAGTAGTTGACCGAGGGATGATCCACCAGCGCGATGATGATCTTCTCCACTTTGCGCTCATGCGCCGCTTTGACCAGCGCAAAGCACTCCTCATGTGAGATATTCCCCGTCACCAGTGTCAGATTATGCTTGGCGATCGCGTTGAGCACGTCATACACCGGATCAATCAGCTTTCCATTGTCGTCCAAAATACGGATCGGCGTGATTTCAATACCTTCCGCTTCCATTTGGAGGATGATTCTCGCCCAGTAAGGCAGCTTCTCGATCGGCTTGCCGCTGTAAATATCTTCTCTGCCATGCACAGAGTCTAGCGTTGGAAACCAGATCATCTTCGTTTCACTGCGCGCCGCGATTTCAACCGCCGTCGGATTAATGCCCCCCACAGACTGATTGAGCACGAGCGATCCGATTCCGTGACAGCCCGGAAATTGCTTACTGACGATCTTCGCCCGTTCGCCGGTACAGAAGTAGTGGCTCTTCATGGCAAAACCCGCCATGCCGCTTGCGACGATCCGTTCCGCCATCTCCGCGTCGTCCATCTTGCGCGGCATCAAATCTGGCCCGGAATGTATATGCAGGTCGTAGGCCCCTTGAATCAAGTGTCGCATCTGATCCATTTTTCTCTCCCACTCTCGTATTTGTATTCCAAAATTGTTGAACAATATTGCTTGCACACATAATATTCCCCTCCACGGCGTTTGTCAATACGTTTTCGCTGCGGATGTTTCATTTTCTACCATTTTAACAAGTACGCGTTTCGAAAATGAGCAGTATCACTTGCTTGGCACACAACAAAAATACCATGTCACAGAGAGCGTGACACGGTATTTCTTTTTTGACACATGGACCGTTCTTCTACGCCTATAACAGCACAAAGAAATTCCAGTTCCACAAGACGACCAGCAAGAGCGCGAGGAGCAGGGCCGTCAATACAAACAGCGCTTTGCGTTTCGTTCCGCCATCTCCGACCGTGCGCCATGCCCAAAGCGATCCGGCAAAGAGCAGTATCGTCAGACCCGCCAGCACATAGTTCATCCAGATCTGAGGCGCCAGTTCAGCAACTGAGCGGAAGGGGTTGATTCCCACGCGCAAGATCAGGGCCAGATTGTTAAGCGCAAGCAATGTCCCCGAGAGTATAAGGCCGGTGCTCAAGCGGTCAAAGTGCGTGCGCGTTCTTTGCTGCTTCCGGCGCACAAGAAACAGAATAAGCAACACAATCGGTGCGATGAAGAAAAACACCACATTCAACACTGTGATGATAAGGCTGGCCATCAGAAATGGCATGGTGCGCCCCGCCGGCACGGATGTAAAGTCCATAGGCACAGCCATGATATGTACGGGTGCGCCATGCTCCATGCGAAAACGCAGTTCCGGAAAGAACATCGTCAACAATGGGCCGTCTGTCCCGTCATAAGCCTGAAATACATAAGGCTCTGTTTGCACATAGATCGCCGAGCCAAACTCACCGAACGAAGCCAGAATGGTATTGTCATCCAGCGCGGTGATCTCAAACATGGGCATCATAAAACCGGAAAAGCTCACGAACTCCGCAAAATTCCCCTCCAGCCGGCGCGCGGAAATAAATTGCCCCTCTACAGCCTCAGCGCTGGGCAGACCCGTTCCGATCATCGGGGCTGGCGGATTGCCTAAGAGCAATGTTTGGATGGCAGGCATCAGGTCCATTTCTCCGCCGACATTGGTGAGCAAAACAAAGCCGAAACGCAGTTCGGGTACGATAACAAAATCCGTACTGGAGCCGAGCAAGTTGCCGCCGTGTCCAAATCCGGGCAAAGCGCCGCTATAGGAAAGAAAACCGTGATTGGTTCCCGGACGATTGATCGGGTCTAAAGAGCTCGAGGAAAATATAGTCCGCAGACTTTCCGCATCCGCAAACAGCGGGCCAGATTCACCCGCGGGCGGCGTAAGCGCCTTGATGAATGCCGCCAAATCTTCCGCTGTCCCATTGAGCGCACCGGCCGGATAGTCAAACACATAGATCGGCGCTTGCTCTAAAAACGCGCCGTCTACCGCAATATAGCCCTGCACTCGATTGGCTAAAAAGCTGTCATTTCGAAACCAGTCGGGTATGTTCAAGGTGTTCCGCATATTCGCCGGGAGCAAAATGTTTTCCCGCTCAAAGTCGGCAAAGCTTTGTCCGCTGATTTCGGCAACCACAAGACCAGCCAAAGCAGAACCCCAATTCGAATAAGCGCTTACGGTTCCGGGTGTGAAAATCTGAAGTGGTTGACCAGCCAACAGAGCTTCCTCCAGCGTTGGCAGCCGCTGGCCGTCGAAAGAGGGGCCAAACAGCGTTTCCGCAAAACCCGGCGTATGGTTTAAAATGTCCCGCATGGTAAATGGCATCTCAAATCGGAACGAGTCCGGCAGATAGGTCGTGATGTCTGCGTCTAGGTCTAACAATCCCTGCTCCACAAGCTGCATGACAGCAACCCATGTAAAGGTCTTGCCGATAGACGCATATTCAAACACCGTAGTCGCAGGGTCAACCGGGATTTGGTTGTCGATATCCGCCCAACCGTAGCCGCGAGAAAATATGATTTCACCTTCATGCACCACAACAATAGCCGCTCCGGGTGTGGACGTGCCGACATGTTCCTGCATCAACTCCTCAATCTGCCGCTCCATCTCCGCGAAGGAAAGGCCGGACGGGGTGACAGGCCCTGCCGCCGCAACGGCCGGCAGGGCAGTTGTGACCAGTAGGGTCAACAGCAATAGTGTTGCCAGTAGTTTTCGAAACATCTTCATTCTCCCTCATCTATACGGAGCCCTTCGCTCCGTCTCTTTTCTTGCGCCCATATCATACTGTCCAAGTCTTAGAACAAGGTGTAAGGCAGATTAGAATTGCATTAGAATGTATAATACAAATACGCCGTCCGCCAGTATACAGCAAAAGCTATCTGTGCGCAACAACCTCTACCGCTCCCGCACATCTTTTAGCCATTTCCCGCTTGGAATCCGCCAGAGCACAACAACAGCCTTGAACAAATCCTCACTGCGCAAAACGAGATACACCAGAACAACCGGCCATTGCAGCCATAGCCCCGCAATCGCGCCCAGCGGAATCGCGATGAGCCAGGCGAAGATAATATCCGTCACCATGGCAAACTTTGTGTCTCCCCCGCCCCGCAGCGTCCCTAAAATCGCCACGATGGCAACCGCGTGGAAAATCGTGATTACAGAGAGCACATGCGTAATCTGCCGCGCGTATTCCAGCGCGGCTTCGGAAAACTCATACTCATAGAGGCCAATCAGCGGCAAACGGAGCGCTTGAACGGCCAAAAAACCGGCGATCCCCGCAAAGAAACTAAGTGCCAGCATCCCATTTGCGTACTGTATCGCCCGGTCCCGCTCTCCCGCGCCGATGCTGTTGCCCACCATCGTCGCCGCCGCGCTCGCAAGGCCGAGGATCGCGACTCCCACAAACTGGATCAGGAGCGTCGCGATCGTGTTCGCCGCCATAAACTCTCTGCCCATCTGCCCGATGATGACGCCAACCATAAAATTCGCCATCGCCCAGCCGAGTTCACTGACCAATACCGGTGATGAATGCGAAAAAAACGGCCGCGCCACGCCCACCCGCCACCGCAGCAACTGGATAGGCCGGAACGCGATGCGTTTCTCCACCCGGAAGAGGTAAATGCAGAGGAGGGTGAACTCCACCACCCGCGCGGTCGAAGTCGCGATCGCCGCGCCCGGCACACCCAGCTCGGGCAGGCCGAAGTTGCCGAAAATGAGGCCGTAATTCAACACAACGCTGATGACCAAAGTGACGGATGAAGCCACCACGGCGATCTTCACCGTCCCCGTGGACCGGAGCACCGCAAGCCCCGCCGTCGTAAAGCCGAAGAACAGATAGCCCACAGACATGATCCGGAGATATGGAACCCCCTCCGCGATGACATCCGCGTCATAGGTAATAAAGCCCAGCACCTGTGCCGGGAAGAAGAAGGCCAAGGTCGCGAAGAGGAGCGTGACAATTGTCGTGAGCCGGAACATAAAGCCCATGATCTCCTGCACCCGCTGCCGATTCCCCGCGCCCCAATACTGCGCCGCCAAGACCCCGCAGCCGCCCGCAACCCCAAACGCGGTGACCATATATAAAAAAGTGAGCTGGTTCGAGGCCCAAACCGCTGAAAGCTGTACCTCGCCCAACCGCCCCACCATGATGGTATCAGCGGCAGTGACGCCAAAATTAATCAAATTCTGCACCGCTACCGGGATCGCAATCGCCCACAGCTTCGTTAAAAAGCTTCTATCCCATAGCACAGCCAAAGAATCCCGCACGCTCATACCACCCCCCAGAAAAAGATCATTACAAAGACCCCACCAGCACTGGCGGGGCCCGCTTATCAGCCATTATACTAAAAATTCACCAATATTTCAACCAGCGCCCGATCCGAAGAGAAGGTATTCGCATTGTTTCCCTGTAGGGGCGAACTGTGTTCGCCCGCCCTTCGCCCCGTTTCTCAGCAGTACATTGCCTAGAAACAGACGAGACATCGAGGTCGCCGTCCTCTGCATTTGCAAACAACACTATTTTCCCGCGCCTGATCCGTCCTCAATCCCTGTCTCCTGAAACTCCGTCAGCTGCGCCCAATACCGCTTCGGCATATTCCCCATCCGCCGCTTCGGGTTGATCCTGCCCTCGATGGCAATCGTATTGTAAAACCGCTTCCACAACGCCCGATACTGCGCCTCTTCCGCCTCAACCTCCGGCAGTTCCAAATCGTCCAACGGAATCAGGCTCCGCTTCCCCTCTTGATACACCAACGCCCATTTATGCGTCTTATCATAAATCAAAAATTGCTCACTCGGAAACCGATCACAATAGTGCGGCGCAATGATCGGCAGTACAAAGTTTTTCGGCTCAATGATCGCCACCAGCGCCCCGTTATACTCGGAGAACCGCAGAAACTCCCGATAAAAATGGCTCTCCCCCTGCACATTCTGCGCCGCCTTCGTAACCGTCCGCACCACATCATGCGCCAGCATACTCGTAACCCTCGGGCCGACGCGATACCCCATCCGCAAAAACTGAAGAATCGCCATCTCTTTATTTTCTATATGCGAAAAATAGCAAACCCGGCAGAGCCGCAACGCCTCTTTCGAAATCGCCGTCGCAATCGACCGCTCCACCTTCTCCGCGGCAACCACATCCGTCACAATCTCCTTCACCGGAAACAGCGTCTCCTGCACAGTCTCGTAATGGAAAATCATGGCCGGCAATTCCTTCTGATAGTAGCTCTCATACACACAGCAGAGCAGCCCCTCAAAAGACCCATCATACAAATACGCTATATCTGTCCTGTAAGGCATTTTACCAAATCCTCTTTCGTGCTGCGACTATCGTCGAACAGCGAAAACTGCTCCATCACCGGCGTCGCAAGCCTTGCGCCCTGTTCGGATAAAAGCCCCCGCAACACCGCGTCCGGATGATTCAAAATCCCCATCGCCGGCTTGCCGCGACAAGTGATAAAATACTGCGCCCGCTTGAGTACCACACCCAACTTTTTCAAATCCACAAAATCCAGCGACCCCATCCGGCGAGCCCGCACAATCTTCTGCGCACTCTTCACCCCCACCCCGGGAATCCGAAGCAAAACCTCATAAGGCGCCTTGTTGACCTCCACCGGAAACTGGTCATAGTGGTTGAGTGCCCAGTTGCACTTCGGATCAATCAGCGGATTAAAATTCGGATTCTTCTCATCCAACAGCTCCGCGGCGTCAAATTGATAAAACCGCAGCAACCAGTCCGCTTGATAGAGCCTATGCTCCCGTAAAAGTTGCGGTTTGGTATCCAATGCGGGCAGATTTCGGCCCGATAACACGGGCATATAGGCCGAATAAAAGACCCTTTTGAGCTCATATTTCTTGTATAACGCGGCCGTAAGGTTGATAATTTGGTAGTCTGTCTCCGGTGTTGCGCCCACAATCATCTGCGTACTCTGTCCCGCCGGGACGAATCGCGGGGTGTTTCGGTGCTTTACCAGGTCCGTTCGGTTCTCATGAATGCCCGTTTTGATCCGCCCCATGGGCACCAAAATGCTCTCCCGGCTCTTATCCGGCGCCAATAATTGGAGGCTTTCATGCGATGGCAGCTCCAAATTGACGCTCATGCGGTCCGCTAGAAGCCCCAAAGCCTTGAGCAGCCTATCATCCGCCCCCGGGATCGCCTTCACATGGATATATCCCCGAAAACGATATTCGTTACGAATCAGCGACAAAACCTCAACCATCTGTTCGCAAGTATAATCAGGATTCCGCACAACCGCAGAACTGAGGAACAGCCCCTCGATGTAGTTCCGCCTGTAAAACTGAATCATGAGCTCCGCCAACTCTCGCGGCTCAAACGTCGCCCGCCGCACATCGTTCGATTTCCGATTGACGCAATAACTGCAATCATACGCACAGGCATTGCTCATAAGTACTTTCAAAAGCGCAATACACCGTCCATCCGCCGAAAAGCTATGACAAATCCCCGCCTTCATCGCATTCCCGATCGACCCCGGCGCCCCCTCGCGATCTACTCCGCTGGACGTGCAGGCCACGTCATACTTAGCGGCGTCGGTTAATACGGTGAGCTTTTCTAAGATATCCATCCTGACACCCTTCTCTAGGCCATGTCCAACATCGCCTCTTTGAGCCCCTTAAAGTCGAGATAATCTTCAATAAATTGCTTGCGCAGCAAATCTAGCGGCACAAACTCGTTATACTTTCCAAGCACCTGCACCTTGTCAGGCAAGGGCAACTCATAGAGGTCCAAATTACTGTAGAGAATCTCGCGGATGATATTCTCCAACGCTTCTTTTGTCCCCTCGAAGATCACCTCTAGGTGAATACAGGTGATCCATGGCATCTTACTCTTGATACCTCTATGTCGCAGGGCATAATTGAGGGTCATCAACTGTCTCGTACCGATCCACGGAAAGATAGCATACTTCCGGTCCGAAAGCTGCGTTACGAGATTCTCTAGTATGCCACTGTTCTGGGCAATGTAGCGGATATCCACCAGCCGTTCCTTACAGCGGTCGCTTAAATAGGGATACATCTCGTTCTCTTGCAATACACTGCGCACTTTTCGGACTAAGACCGTATGCAGTTCGGCGGTGAAATCCACATCCCAATCCACCAACGAGATACCCGGCACCTGCTTGACAAAGAGCACTTTTGCTTTTTCGTTGACATCCACCGTCTCCCACGCCATGCCCGCCAATGCGAAACGGATGCCAACCGGGTAAATTTTATCCACCGTGCCGATTACGCGACTTTCATCCTTCACCAGCAAATATTCCGTCGCGAGGAACACCGTCAGAAATTTGTGGCTATTGACGATCTTCTCCCCTTCGCGCCCTATCATCAGCCCACCATGCTCCGTGCGTTCGAGATGGTCGATGCTGAGCATGTACGCGAGCAGACGCCGATAGTCCTCCTGCGAGATGTGCTGGAACGCGCCCAAGGACAAAACGGTCTGCGCCAGTCCTGCCGTTGACACCTCTCCGGCACTTTTGAGGCAACTCATCGTCTGGTGATACAGCAGATTATACGCGTGGTGCTGCGGCGGGATCGGCTCGATCCAGTGCTCTTTCAAATAGAGTTCTACAATCCCGATCGTCCGGATGAAGCCCCAATTGATCGGCCCGAGCACGTCGTCCGCGTGGATCTTGATGCTCTCGACGAAGGTAAAGAGCAGTTGCGGAATCTGCCCCCGCCGCCCGCACCGGCCCAGCCTCTGCGCAAAACTAGATACATTCAAAGGCGCGCCCACCTGCACCGCTTGATCCAGAGATCCAATATCAATCCCGAGCTCCAGCGTCACCGTCGCTCCGGTTACGATTTTTTCGTCGGCGGACTTCATCTCGTCCTCCGTGCTCTCCCGGAGCAGAGCTGAAATATTGCCGTGATGCACCCGATACACATCCGGCGCCTTATTCCGCAGCGCAATCTCGCGCAGATGCGCCATGAGGAGCTCCGTCTCTTCCCGGCTGTTGGTGAAGATGATGGTTTTCTTGTCTAGCGTCTGTTTGAAGAGGTATTCATAGTGCTCCCGGCTGCCAAAATCTCCGGAATTGGCCCCTACGGTGAAATAGTTCGACTCTCCGTCTTTTTGGATCAGGTCGCGCTCCTCCGCATAATTTACGAAGCGCTCCATATGCAAACGGACGCGTTTCTTTCCCTCCTCCACAACCGGAGCGGCACAGGCGCGGCCTGTACCGGTATTCAGCCACTCCTGCGCTTGGGACATATCGCCCAAAGTGGCCGAGAGGCCGATCCGGCGCGGATTCACACCCGTCAGTTGTTTCAGCCGCTCTAGGACGCAGAGGAGTTGTAGCCCCCGCACGTCTCGCATGAAGGAATGGACTTCGTCAATAATTACAAAGCGCAAATCTGAAAACATCGACAGACAGGCCCCGCGTTTATTCGTCAGCAAACTCTCCAAAGATTCCGGCGTAATCTGCAACAACCCCTCCGGATTCTTGACGAGCTTATGCTTCTGCGTCTGCGACGCATCCCCATGCCATTTCGTGACGGGGATATTCGAGTCCAGCAGCATCTGCTCTAAGCGCTGAAACTGATCGTTAATCAGCGCCTTGAGCGGCGAGATATACATGACCCCGACCGACTTGGAGGGATTGTTGTATAACTCCGTCAAAACCGGCAGAAATGCTGCCTCCGTCTTGCCGGACGCCGTGCCGGATGAGAGCAGAAGGTTGTCGTCGCTGTCGAAAATCACCTCGCAGGCCGCCACTTGGTTGCCGCGCAGTTCTTCCCACTTATTTTGATAGATAAAATCCTGAATAAACGGTGCCAGCCTGCTGAAAGCATCCATAAGTTCTATACCTCAAATTCCTCAAACTCGCTGTGGATCTCTTCGTCAAACAGTCCGCCCTTCGCCAGTTCGAAACTGTTACCTCCCAGAATCTCGGCCACACTCTTCTGCGGATTCTGATGCAGGATGTTAACCAGTTCGATGAAATCTCGGATAATCTCTCTCGGGGTGATGTGTGTCTGCGCCCCGACGCGGTTGTATTCCACGTTTAGGAAGTACACCAGCTCCTCATGCGACAAGGTCGGGGTGTAATGATAGAGTTGCGCGTGGATATGGAGCAGCTTTTCGACAAGGACGTACATCTCCTCCTGCGAAAGCATCTGTAAGCGAATGATGGGCGCGGAGAGATCTTTTACATCCGCCGTAGCAAAGTGTCCCTCTGCTAAACGGGAGCGTAAAGCCTCATAGCTGAACACGCCCTTATACTTGTCCTCAATGCACTGCGGCGTCGCGCCCATCAGAAACCCAATATGGCTCGCCTTCCCCTGCAATACATCGTTATACATCGTCAAAATCTTCTCATAATTGTTCGCCCGCGTAATCGAGTTCGGAATCTTGAAGATGTTGACCAGTTCATCAATCACCACCAGCATCCCCTTATATCCCGCGCCGACCAGGAATGCCGCGAATACTTTGAGGAAGTCGTACCAGGTTTCATCCGTGACAATAAAGTTGATCCCGAGCTCTTCCTTTGCCTCTTTCCGAGACGGATATTCCCCACGGAACCAGCGGAGCACATTGGACTTCATCGCCGCGTCATCCGTACGATATGCCCTCCAATAGGCGACCACAGCCTTCGCGAACTCAAAGCCATTGACCATACCCTCCAGCAACCCCGCGACCGCATAAATCTGCCGCTCCACCAGTTCGTCAAATTCCGCGCCGCTCGCGTTTGTCTCCGCTTTTACCGTCGCTTGAATCCCGGAAATCCACCGCTCCAAGACAAGCGGGAGCGCACCCCCGTCCGGCTTCGACTTCGTCGAAAGATTCTGGATCAGTTCCTTATAGGTCGCGAGTCCCTGCCCCTTCGTCCCCGCAAAGCGACGCTCCGGCGAAAGGTCGGCATCGACTACCACAAAACCCTTCGCCGTCGCGTAATTGCGTATCGTCTGCAACAAGAAACTCTTCCCACTACCATATTTGCCCACGACGAAGCGGAAAGACGCACTGCCCGCCTCTATCATTTCAATGTCATGCAAAATCGCGGCAATCTCCTGCCCTCTGCCCACCGTGATATATTCGAGCCCCACGCGCGGCACAACGCCGCCTTTCAGCGCGTTCACCAGAATATTTGCGATCCTGTTCGGCACCTGATTTGCCACACTCATCTGATCCATTCCTCTACTTGTTCTCTATATTCCTCGTACAAAACGAACTCCTCGTCCAAAACGCTGTCTCCGAGAATGTCCACCGCCTTTTCGTTGATCCCGTCCGCCAGCACTTCCAACATGATGCCGTGTTCATCGGAAAAAGTTTTGAGTTCCATCTCACCGGACAGCACCATGGCCAATGCCCGGCGCTCGATCTCGGAGAACATGTTCTCCGCTCCCTCCGGCATCTCCGCCGGCTCACGCTCCGCCTCCGGCACATCCTCCGCTTCCGGCTCCGATACAATCAATTTCTCTTGTGTAACCAATGCCTCCCGCCGGATCATCGACAAAGCCCCCGGGTCCACTTGAACGACCGTCTTCGTCGCCTCGCGATAGAACTCCAAAACCGCAGTGTTGATGAACGTTTCCAGCGAATACCCCACCTCATACAATCGCTCGACCACCAGATGCGCCACATTGAGATCAGCCGAAAGTCTATGCTTATACCCCACAGCCTTCCGCAATGCCGACTCCGTCTGCTTCATGATATAGCCGACAAGCTGCCTCCCGCTTTCGGTCGTAATCGCCGTGCTGAACATCCATCGGTTTTGCTCGCACACATAAATCTCCCGCTCCGACAACACAACCCGCCGATCTGGCTGTTCCATCCACGGATAGAATAGCGCGCCCGTAAAGGGAGTCCACGTCGACATCTTGGTCGGTTGAAAAATGGCTTCATCGAAGGAAATCTCTTGCCTGGCACAGATCTGCCTGAGTCGTTGGAGCACAAAGGAGAAACAATCCGCAATCAATGTTACCCTATCTTCAGAGAAAAAGGCGGATTTTCGGATGTCGTATTTTGAAATCGCGGAAAACAGCTGGAAATCATCCTCGTTAGCTACTACCTCCGGATAGTACTCTGCCAAGCCATTTTGCTTTACAAATTCCTGAAACGACTGCGGCAGCTCGTAGTAAATATGGTAGGCTTTCAACCACTGGAGCACATATTTGTCGATAACGGTGTGATACACACGAAATGCCTTCCAGAACCACATCAGTTTGGTAAGCCCGTCTTCTGGATCAGTCACACCGATATTGCTCAGCAACTCGTAGATATACAAAAATGCATAGGATAAGGAAATCTCCCTTATTGTTCCCTTGCGGATTTCTGTGCGCCATGTGAAATACGTCCGCAACTGCTCGTAGCCCATCATCTGGTAGCAGGGATAGTATTGTGAAAAGGGGACGCCACCCATATAGTCGTCCGTAAAATCTTCTAGGAATCTGCCCTGCTCATAAAAGATTCTTGCGCTGCCGGGGTGAGCGCGCCCATCAAAGGTCCGCAAAAATCCATATCCGGAACGGTGCATTCGTCCCAGTTCTCGCATCTGCCCGAACAGATCGCGAATGGCATCTGGTTCCGGCTCTGTGATCTTCTGCGACCTTGGCACAAACCGGCCAACTCCCGGTATCGGGCAGGACTCGTATTCGATCTCATAATATAGGTCGTCCGAAAGCGCAGAAGGTACACCGGACTTCCCATCTGCCAATGGCGGATCCACCCTACCCTCCCGCGTTTGCTGCCGGCCGATGATGGGAGCGGATTCATATTTTTTGTTTGTCCCGTCACCACCCATACGCTTCCCCTTACCTCAGTCGCAACCCTCAGCCAACCACTTTCCCAAACACGCGTAGCTCGTCATATTCCCCAATCGGGATCGGCTCGTATTTGCTGTTGAGCGAAATCAAGCACCCGCGCCCCAGCTTTTTGAGGTAGACATCGTCATTCAGGCAAAAAATGCCGATCTCCCCCTCGTCCAGAGCCGGTTGTTCGTGGACAAAGATGATCTGCTGATCTACAAAGCGCGGCATCATGCTGTCTCCGCTGATGCGCACCGCATAGTCTGCCGTGTTTGGCACGGTGTTGTCTACCTCGATCATTTCATGTGCGCCATCGTCCATATAATTACCAGACCCGGCGGACACCGGCGTGTCGTATAAACGCATGAGCCTTGTTCCTGCAAAAGTCTGCCGGATGTCTAACACTCTGCAAATGTCGCAGATCGCAAGAAATACTTCAACCGTGGGCTTGGATGCCCCGGTTTCCCACTTGCCGATGGTATACGCTTTCACGTCAATCCCTTTCTCTCCGAGCAGTTCAACCAACTGCGCCCGTGTGAGATTGGCATCTTCCCGAACTTCTACCAATTTCTTTGCCAAATCCATTCCATCACCTCCACGTTTCCCAGTATACACGGAGTTTTCGCAATACGCAAGCAAAAACGCAAAAATTGCGCAATCAAAATATCAATCGCGCAATTTCTGCGTTCCAAAAGTGCCGTACATCACATTTGTCTGGCCTCTAGTTCATGCTGCATGATCTCGAACAGATAAGGTTTCGTCTCCTCATCCAGCGGAAAAGTAAAACTCGTATGATATCGGCATTTCTGTTGGCGTTCGCCGTCTAGAATGAAATCAAACCCGAGCAGACAACGGCCATTGCACGCGGCGGGGTCAATCAATCTTTTACATGTTCCGCCTTTTCGGATCGTGTTTTTCATAGACTCAGGCCAAGCCGCCAATGTGTCTGCATAAGACAATACATGGTCCGCATAGACCCGGAGTTGGGGCGCTTTCTTGCGGAACACATAGTTTGCCACCGTCCGCTTCGTGGGCTTGTGCATATACGACACAACATATCCGCTCGCCGCTTCTTTGATCTCCGTCGTGCAGCCGTTTTCCTGCAAATACGCGTGTAGTTGATAGATGAATTCCGCATGTTGATCCCCGGCTGCAGCCAGAAAATCGCTGAATGGAATAGTTTGCTTCGGCATGTTGATCTCTCCTTTTCCCCCATATACAGCTTTCTCGTATTGTATCATCCTACCACGCCAAACACGACAACAGTATGTCCTGTTCAAATTATAAATTTTTCACCAGGCGCTTTTTCGCGCGAATTGTGCTACACTGATGGCATAGATCAACTATAGAAAGGAATGATCCTCATGCATGAATTTACAAACACGCTCATGGCTGACCCCAAGCTGGATTTTTTGAAAGCCATGATGATGGGGCCAAATGCCTTGAGAATCACTGAGGAGATGGCGTCTCACTTGGAGATCAAACCAGGCTCACGCATTCTTGACCTCGGGTGCGGATGGGGCCTGTCTACCTTGCTCCTGGTGGAAAAATACGGTGCAGAAGTCTTCGCCGCCGACTTTTGGATCAGCCCGACCGAGAATTACGAGCGGTTTCAAACCCTCGGCATCGCCGACAGGGCCGTCCCGCTCTCTGTAGATGCAACCAAGGGTCTGCCCTTTGCCAACGAATACTTCGATATTCTCTTTACTGTAGACGCCTATCATTACTTTGGAGACACACCGGATATGCTGCCCTCTCTCATCCCCTTCGTGAACAAAGGCGGCTATATCGCCATCGCAATTCCCGGAATCAAATATGAGTTCGGAGACAATGTTCCGGAAGAGATGCGGCCCTGGTGGCATGAGCCCGAAGTGGCAAGAACCATCCACTCGCTTGCTTGGTGGAAAGATCTCTGGGCCAAAGCTGAGGGCATCGAGATCTTAGACATCCGCGAAATGGACTGTCACGCGGAGGCCTGGGCCGAATGGCTCGCGAGCCCCAATCCCTACGCCGTTGGCGACATCGAAATGATGAAAGCCGATGGGGGTAAGTATTTCAATACAATTCAGATGATTGCCAAAGTCAAATAAGAAAGACGCCTTCCGAATCGGAAGGCGTCTCCTCATTTATATCCATATATTTTCAAGCCTTTTTCATCCAAGTCATACTCAAATTGCCCCAAGCTGTCAATCAGCTCTTTCAAGGCATGGATATCGTTTGCTTGACGCTTGGGCATCAACTGTTCGTCCCGATTATATCGCGCAACCTCATGCATTGCGGGGACGAATATCCATTCGATTTCTCTGTAAGCACAAGGCCCACCCCAAGCATCCGCCGTGTAGCCTCTGACCCAATAGAGGCCGTGATTTTTCAGGCTAAAGGGAGATATGTAGTCGCTCCCAAGTACCTTCATGCTTTCTCCATGCAGAGACATATCGCTGCCTTGAACCGCCTGAAAGAACTTGGTCCATTTTGAGTCATTCATAAAGCTCGCTTTCGCCAGCCTCATCTTTTTAATCTGCTCTTGGCGCTTTTGCCTGCGCTCATCATAGGTGTCCATTGTATCACTCATTATGCAAACAAATGCAGACCTAAAGTCTTCGAAAGGTACTCCAACACCTTGCCACCGCCCACGCTATTGTACTTTGGGTCCAGCGCGGGCCCAAAGGTCGCAATCCCCATCCGATTGTCCGCAGAGGCGATGATTCCGCCGCCAACACCACCTTTCGCTGGCATGCCGACCTTCATCGCAAATTCGCCAGCGGCGTCATACATGCCGCAGGTGAACATGATCGTCTTCACAATCGGGACAGTCCATGCGTCAATGAGCACTTCACCGGTCAGCGGATGTTTGCCATGGTTCGCGAGGACCATCGCATAGTGCGCCAAGTCCTTGGTGTTCACGGAGGTGGAGCAGGTTTTGAAATAAAAGTCTACAGTCTCCTCAGCATTGCCCAGAAGCACCCCTGCGCCTTCCAGGAAATGTGCCATGGCGCGGTTTCTTGTCCCGGTTTCTTTTTCTGAGCGGTAGACCGCGTAATCAATCTCTATCGTATCGCGCCCACATAGCTTGCGCACCAACTTTAAAAATTCCGTGTACGGATCCATCCCCGGCCGCAGGCAACAACTCGCCGTGGAAATTGCGCCTGCGTTAATCATGGGATTGGATGGGACAAAGGTTTCGCTCTCCACCAACTTGACCATGGAATTAAACGCATCTCCCGTCGGCTCTACGCCTACTCGACGAAATACCTCGTCTCGCCCCACCATTTGTAGGGCCAGGATTAAAGTGATTGTTTTTGCAATACTCTGCATCGTAAATTCTTGCGCCCAGTCGCCCGCAGAGAAACACTGGCCTTCCTCCGTCATAACAGAGACGCCCAAATGCGCCGGATTCGCTTTCCCTAGTTCCGGAATATAAGTGGCCACCTTGCCGCTTTCTAGATACGGACGAGCATATTCAAGCGCATCTTGCAACACTTGCTCCGTCATCTCGTTTCACCTCTAGTCTAGCAGTTCACGCAGCAATTGATTGAGTATCTGCGGATTCGCTTTCCCTTGCGACGCCTTCATGCATTGGCCGACCAAGAAGCCAAAGGCGTTCGATTTTCCATTTTTGTAGGCCGTCACAGAGTCTTCGTTCGCTTCCAATATGCCTGTCACCAGTGCCTTGAGTTCACCCACGTCACTCACTTGCGCAAGCGATAGGCGTGCAACGATCTCCGCCGCCGTTTCGTCGGACGCAAACAGCGCATCGAGCACCGTCTTGCCGGCGTCGTTGCTGATCGTTCCGCTCTCAATCAATCGGAGCATCTCGCACAGCCGTACCGGGGTAACAGACGACTCCTGCGGAGACACGCCTGTCTCCTTCCAGCGCGCGGTGAGTAGTCCAAAAATCCAGTTCGCCGCATTTTTGGGAGATACGCCGCCAATCTGCATACAGGCCTCAAAATAGGCCTCTTTTTCCGGCGACTCCACCAGCAGCCAACTCTCCCCCTCAGACACGCCCATCCCGCGATACCGTTCGTATTTGGCGACTGGGAGTTCCGGCAGAGATTGTTTCACATCCGCAATCCAAGCGTCGCTGACGGAAAGCGAAAACAGATCAGCCTCCGGGAAATAGCGGTAATCCGCCGCATTCTCTTTGGTACGCATGGAGATACTGACGCCGCTGTGCTCATCCCACCGCCGCGTCTCCTGCGGAAACGCGATCCCCGCTTCAATGAGTTCGATCTGGCGGTTGGCTTCATACGTAACCGCCTGCATCGCGCCGGAGAAGGTGTTGACGTTTTTCATTTCCACCCGCGTCCCATATGCCGTCTGCCCAATTGGGCGCACGGATACGTTGACGTCGCAACGGATCGTACCTTCCTGCATCTGGCAATTACAGATATCCAGCGTGCCGAGCAGCATACGCACCGCTTCCAAATAGTCCTTCGTCTCCTCCGCACTGCGTAAATCTGGCTCGGATACAATTTCGAGGAGCGGTACGCCGGAGCGGTTAAAGTCTAGCAAGGTGCCCGCAAACGCGTCTCCGTGCAGGAGCTTTGCGGTGTCTTCCTCTATGTGAATCCGTGTCAGCCTCACACTGCGCTTCTCACCTTTGTGATAAAACTCCACTTTGCCGCCTTCGCAGATCGGGGCGTCCGCCTGCGTGACTTGATAACCCTTGGCTAGGTCTGGGTAAAAGTATTGCTTTCTGTCATGTCCAGAGCGCTGATTAACCTTGCAGTCCGTCGCCAACCCGAGCCGCAGGGCGTATTCCACTACCATCTTGTTCAGTGTCGGCAAGGTCCCCGGCATCCCGACACAGCCCGGACACCACTGCGTGTTGACCTCGCCGCCGAAGCTGTATTCACAGGCGCAAAAGGCCTTTGTTTTCGTAGACAACTCAGCATGGATTTCCAGGCCGATCACTGTTTCATACTTCGGATTCATGCTACTTCACCTCCGCGACTGGATTGGAAAAACCAGACTCCCGCTCAAACACACGCGCCAATCCGAGCAAATCCGCATCTGCAAACCGCCGCCCGACGAGTTGCGCGCCGATGGGCAAGCCCTCGCTGTCTATCCCGCAGGGTACGGAGAGCGCGGGCAGACCCGCGATGTTCATAGAACTTGTGCAAATGCTGTTCACATACAAAACCGCCGGGTCTGTCTCCTTTTGGCCGTAGACAGGCGCCGTCTTCGGGGCTGCCGGGGTCAATAGGAAGTCACAGGTTTCAAACGCCGTCTGAAACGCTTCTCGCAGCATGCCCCAGAGGACACGCGCTTTTTTGTAATACAACTCATAATTGCCCGCAGAGAGCAAATAGGTGCCGATCAAGATGCGCCGCTTGACTTCATCGCCAAAGCCCTCCGTGCGCGAGTTGATGTAGAGGCTGTCAACATCGGATGCGCTCTCAGACCGATGCCCAAAGCGCACACCGTCAAGCTTTGCCAGATTGGACGAGGCCTCCGCCATAGCAATCGTGTGGTAGACAGGCAAACTATACGCGAGTTCCGGGATGGAAATCTCCACCACCCGAGCCCCGAGCGATTCGTAGACCTTTGCCGTAGCAAGGATCGCCGCCCGCACATCGTCACTGACACCCTCGCCAAAAAGCTCCTTTACGATTCCCACAGTCTTTCCTTTGACGTAAAACGTCTCCAGTCCCGAAAAATCAGACACAAATTGGGGGTTAGACATGGAGTCCAGCGCGTCATATCCGGCGATTGCGGCTGTGAGTAAGGCCACGTCGGACACCGTGCGGCAGATCGGTCCAATTTGGTCAAAAGAACCGCTGGCGGTGATGAGCCCATGGCGAGAAACCGCGCCATAGGACGGCTTATAGCCCACCAGTCCGCAAAAAGACGCGGGTTTGCGAATCGAGCCGCCCATGTCTGTGCCGAGGCTGAGCGGTACCATCCCCGCCGCAACCGCCGCCGCAGATCCGCCCGACGACCCGCCTGGCGAACACCGTAAGTCGTGCGGATTGTATGTGCGCCCGAATATCGACGATTCACTGTTCGGTCCCATCGCGAACTCGTCCATATTCGTCTTACCCACGAGCAATGCACCCTGCTCCCGCAAACGGGCGACCGCAGTCGCGTCATAGGGGGGACAGAAATTCCGGAGCATCTTTGAGGCGCAAGTCGTCGGCATGTCTGCCGTGCAAATGTTATCTTTCACCGCGAAAGGCAGCCCAAACAGAACAGGCGTGTCTTCCGTAATCGTCACAGCGTCCAAGACCTCGGCCTGTGCTAAAACAGCTTCCGTTTCCAGCGCAGTAAATGCGTTGATCTTCGGCTCAAGCTCCTTGGCACGGGCGAGGAAGGCTTTGCAGATCTCAGAGGGCTTTGCCTCTTTTTGGTGAATCAAACGCGCGAGCTCGGTCGCGCTCATTCTCTCAAACATGCTCTATTCCTCCCTACCCAAGACTTTTGGGACACTGATACAGCCCGCCTCAACTGCCGGTGCAATGGCGAGCAAACGCTCTCGTTCCGCCAATAGCTCCGCCCGACTCCTCGGACCCCGGCCGACATCTTCCCGGAATAAGTTGACACCCTCCACAAAAGGAAACGCCCCAGCCGTCGGGAGTTCCATGTCAATCAGCGTGTCCAACACTTTCATGATCGGCGCGATAGCTTCACAATAGGCCTCAGCCTTATCGTCCACATTGAGCTTTGCCAGCCCCGCAATCCGCACCAGTTCCGCCGGATCGGTCAGAGCCCGTCTGGCGGCTGGCTCCTTCGCCGTCACAACTGGCCGCGGCACATCCTTTGTCGGTTCTGGTGCAGATATCGCCTGTTCCACCGCTGGCTCGTCCGCTATCGCCGCACGCTCTACAAATACTTCCGCAACCTCTATCTGCTCCGCACGGAACTCGTCCAGCGTCTCTATCGCCTTCCGCAACCGTCGGATGGACTCGTCTTTCCCGAGGATCACACACAACTCAATCCCGCCGCCCGGCGTAAACATCTTGCCCGACAGCGCAACCCGGAGCGGCCAAAGAATATGCCCATTCTTGGCCCCCATACGCTCCACCAATGCAAGCAACTCCCGCTGGATCACTTCCGGATTCCAGTCTTTGACGCCCTCCAAAACAGGCACAATCTCGATGAGCGCCGCTTTCGCATTTTCCGGATTCGTCTTCATCTTCTTATTGTCATAGAGCGCCGGCGAATAAACGGGCTGCTCGTCGATGAAATCAAGCTGCTCCGGGATCTCCGAGAGCACCTCGCAGCGTTCTTTCAGCACGCTCGCCACATACGCCGTGTCAATCTCTCGCTTGACACCCTGCCGAATATACGGCAAGGCCGCCGCATGAAACTCCGCCTCACTCATGGCGCGCAGATACATGCCGTTGAGCGAATGGAGCTTCTTGTAGTCAAAAATAGACGGGTCTTTGGAGAGCCCCTTGATATCAAAGGCCTCAACCAACTCCGGCAGGGTAAATTTCTCCTCTCTCCCACCCGGCCCCCAGCCGAGGAGCGCGATGTAGTTGAGAATGGCGTCGATCAGATAGCCCTTCTCCACAAAGTCGCTGAAATACGCGTCGCCGTCGCGTTTGGAGAGCTTATGCGTCGCGTCCCGCATGATGGGCGCACAGTGGATAAACTGCGGCGCAGTCCACCCAAAGGCCTCATACAGTAAAATATACTTCGGCGTAGACGGCACAAACTCATTCCCGCGAATGATGTGCGTGATCCCCATCAAATGGTCATCCACAACATTCGCAAAGTTATACGTCGGCAACCCGTCTCGTTTGAGCAGCACTTGGTCATCCAAGGTCGCATTCTCCATCTCGATGCGGCCGTAGACGAGATCGTCGAAGAAGGCTGTCCCCTCGGTCGGCATCTTCTGCCGTACCACATAAGGCTCGCCCGCCGCGATTTTCGCCGCGACCTCCTCTTTTGAAAGCCGCATACAGCGTCTGTCATACTTATGCGCAATCCGGCTCGCCCGGTTGATGTTCCGCTGCTCGTCCAATACCTCTTTCTCGCAGAAGCAGAGATAAGCGCCACCGCGCGCAATCAAAAGCTCGATATAAGCGAGATAAATTTCCCGCCGCTCGCTCTGGATATACGGCCCGACAGGTCCGCCGACATCCGGCCCTTCGTCATAAATGATACCCGCTTGTTTCAAGGTGTCATAGATGAGTTCCGCCGCCCCCGGAATAAAGCGCTCCTGGTCGGTGTCTTCGATCCGCAAAAGAAACGTCCCGTCAACCTTCTTCGCAAGCAGATAGGCATAGAGCGCCGTCCGCAGGCCGCCGAGATGCATAAACCCCGTCGGACTGGGCGCAAAGCGCGTACGCAGCTTCCCTTTCGGGATGCAAGATTCCTGTTCGGCGTAATAGTCAGGTGAGTATTTCATGTTGCCCTCCTGTATGAGGCCAGCGACTCCGGCGCACTGCCTCGTAATCTGAAACGTGATAGTAGATTATATCACTTCCCCACCCACACCGCAAGCAAAACAGGGCGGCCCGGCGCATCCAGCGCCGTGCCGCCCTGCTTCTGATTTAGCCGATTAGCTTCTTATACATAACCCGCCTACGAACTACAATTCCAGCTATTGCGATTACTGGTAATGCTAGGAGTAACCAAATCATCGACGGCCTTGGTCGATATCCGCTGTGCGCGACTACTTCGCGGGGGCCATCCCCAAAGTTCTGCGCTGCAATCTCTTGCAACTCCCCAATAGTCAACCTTAAATGTGTACGCTCATGTGCGCTTCGCAACTCTGTTGCGGCGCTCAACGTTAGTGAGCTTTCGTTTGAATTAGGAAAACGGTAGATGCCCTCGGTGTTTGCGAGTGCTGGACGGCTTTCTTCGGAAATTCTGAGGAATAGGACTAAATCATCCCCGCGTCTAAACCTATTGGAAGATCGTATTTCAAAAACATCTTCTGGCGCGAAATTGCCTTGAAATGTTTCTAAAATAATAACCCGATGTACATACTCCAAAAACATTCTATTTGGAGACTCCGTTAGAAACGTAGCGGCGAACCACTCCTGTCTTTCGTCTAATACTTCTACTCGAACAATATCTGTTACCCGTGAGGCCATTTGCTCAATATTCTCGAAGATTGGAAGGGGAGGAGGTGTAGCAACTCCCGTACACGCCGCCGAGCCGAATATAATGCAGACCACAATTGCCACGACACAAAAGAATTTTTTCATCCTCACTACCCGCCAAACGACCCAACCAACGCCTCCGCCATCGCCTCAATCTCCACAAGCTGCTCCTGCTTTACGCTGGACTTGATTGTGAGCATCGGTTCGATAAACCGCATATCTTTACAGGCCTCCAGCTTTCCGCGCATGAGGCCTCCGCTCGTGGCGGCCCATGTTCCATTTTCAATGAGCGCAACTGTGCGGTTTTGGAGATTGTGCGAAACAATGTCATGGATAACCGCATCCATCGTTACAAAAATCCCCGCGTTATATGTCGTAGACGCAAATACCAGATGGCTCCACCGGAACGCCGCCGCCACGATCTCGGACGCGGGGGTGACTGAGACATCGAACATCACGGTCTTGATCCCCTTGTCTCGCAGGCGGCAGGCTAGGATTTCCGCCGCCTTCTCTGTGTTCCCGTAGACCGATGCATAGGCGATCATTACGCCGTTTTCTTCCGGCGTATAGGTACTCCAAGCCGCATATTTGGCGAGGATATCGTCCAATTTTTCCCGCCAAACGAACCCGTGTAGGGGGCAAATCATGCGGATTTTAAGACCTGACGCCTTCCTTAAAAGCGCCTGTACCTGCACCCCATACTTCCCCACAATGTTCGTATAATACCGTCTTGCTTCATCCATATAGTCCCGATTAAAGTCTACTTCGTCCGCAAATAGCGCCCCATTCAGCGCCCCAAAACACCCAAAAGCGTCCGCTGAAAACAGGATTTGGTCCGTGGCGTCATAGGTCACCATGACCTCCGGCCAGTGCACCATCGGCGCCATGACGAACTGGAGCTTATGCCGCCCGGTATCCAACACGTCGCCTTCCTTGACGATTTGCACCCGCGCATCTATATCCATTTCAAAAAACTGTTTGAGAAAACCATGCGTCTTGGTATTGCAGACAATTGTCATCTCCGGATAGCGGCGGCAGAGCTCCACAATCCCCGCCGTGTGGTCGGGCTCCATATGCTGCACGATCAGATAGTCAAGCCCTCTGCCGCCAAGCGCCGCCGTTACATTTTCGAAAAGCCGCTGCTGAACCGCCTTGTCTACGGTATCAAACAGCACAGTTTTATCATCTAGCAACAGATACGCGTTATAGGACACGCCGTTCGGGACAGAGTAAATACCCTCAAACATCGCCAAACGTCTATCATTCGCGCCGACCCAGATGAGGTCGGCTGTCACATTTCTCGTGCAGTGCATATCGTCTCCTCCTTTTTAGACAGAGCCAGCCCGCAAACCAAAGTCTGCGGGCTGGCATCAGTTTATCTACTCGTTTACTCTGTTTCGGAAAACGCATCCTTGCCGAGGCCACAAAGCGGGCACACAAAATCCTCCGGCAGATCGTCCCATTTCGTGCCGGGCTCAATGCCGTGTTCTACGTCTCCCTCTACTTCGTCATAGATGTATCCGCATACGCATTCATATTTCATAATTTTATGCCCCTTTCTGATTGTTTGATGTTATGCTCTTTTCGATCTGGGTTCCTGAATTTCACTATATACTGTCACGGCGCATAGTTCAAGTGTTAAATAAAAGATTATTGCTTTTCTCCTTTTGTTGCCGCGCACTGGATTCCTCTAGGCGTTTGCCAGCAGATGGGCAACGGTCATGCAACAATCAATCGCTATGAGCAGGGCAAGTATACTTGCCGCACGCACCTTCGTCTTGTCTGTGAGCCGGTGTGTCAAGGCTTCAACGCGCGGGTGCATGACGCGAATCAGCAAAACAGTTAGCACACCAAATACCAGCGCGCCCAGCAAAGAAATTCGTCCATTGATTTGGAAGCGAAGATAGGAGTAGTCCCACCATCTGAGGCCGAATAATTGCTCCAACACAAAAGAAGTGATATATTCCACACCTGTGGCCATCACCACTCCGGCGAGAAAAAGAAGCGGAATGCTGCTTACGCGCCGGTATAAAAGCAAAAGCGCTATCATAGCCCCGGTACCATAGATCGGACAGAGCGGCCCAAATAGAAAGCCCCGATTGATCCATATCCCCGGGTCAATCCGCCAGAGGGCAACTTCATAGGCCCAGCCCAAGAAGCTATAGAGCCCCAGCCACAAAAACCACGCGGACAGTTTGGACGCTGTCACCATGTCAATTCCATGCTCCTCTTATTAAACAGGTTGATTAGCCATATCGAACAAAGTCGGAAATGTTATCTACGAGATTCTCATATGGTTCGCAAATGTAGTCCGCAAATTGATACACGATGACGCACACACCGCCAAGCACGCCAAATAGGATGACGGGAAGCCAGCCCGCATCTCCGAAGAGAGCCAGCCCAATCCCAACAACAAACCCGATCGCGGCAATGGCCGCCAGAAGTGCGGCAACAACAGTTGTTGCCGCGCTCACCAGGCGGAGCACAACTTTCAGAAACCACAAGAACGGTATAAGAAGGAGCAGTATCCCTCGGAGGGCTAGCTTACAGGCCGACCGCAAATACCGCAACGCGCCTCGCTTGTCCTCTTTCCTCGCAGAACTCGCTCTGGATGGGCGATATGTCTCCTCGCTCCCCTGTTCTCTGTTCGGCCGAGCGGCGGGGCGACCGGTATCATACGCCTGTCTTTTGACGGGATCACTTAAGGTTTCATAAGCTTCGTGTATCATTCGAAAGAAAACATTGGCATTTGCCGCCTCATTTTTATCCGGGTGATACTTCTTGGCAAGGCTTCGGTACGCCGCTTTGATCTCCTCTGTCGAAGCTGATTTCTCGAGGCCCAGAATCTCATAATAACTTTCCAGACGGGTTCACCCTCTTTCGGTTCTATGCGCGGAGAGGAATCTTTCGGTTCATTATAGCAAATTCATCCGGCTACAGCAAGTCGACAATATCTGCGAAAAACCGCGCCCCCAAACCGAATTGGTTTGGGGGCGCGGCTCTTGATTCCAGTTGTGTCTCTTAGCGGTTGCGATGGTCATTCGGTCCGGCGTCTGGGCGCTGGGAAACTGTCCAGTCGATCGGGGGCAGAATCTGGGTCCAGATGACATAGGTGCCGCAGTCTGTCCGCTCGAAATAGGTTGAGTGCGTCGCCTCTTGCAGGTATAGATAGAACCAGCTGCCGACGTGTCTGCTGTTATCCAGCCAGGCAGTCCGTTCCCTGCCGCTCGCGTCGTCCATTCTGTAGGTTGAGATACAGTCGATCTTCGAGATATCCGTGTCGGGCCGCTCATGGACTCTGCCCAGCATCCGGTTGACCGCCGCCGCTACTTCCGCGCGGGTAATCAAATCGTTCGGGTTCGCGTTTCCGTCAGCGTCGCCCAGAATCCAGCCGAAGTATTGCATAACGCGGATGTATTCCTCCGCCCAGTGGCCGACCGCGTCGTCAAACATCGCTATGGTGTTATGCTCGGCACTCGGACGCTCCGATTGCGGCACGAATCTTGCCGCAATCGCAATAAACTCACCGCGTGTGATGACCGCGTTCGGATCGAACTCCATGTCAGAGCGTCCGTGGACGACGCCCAAGTTGGTCAGCGTCGTAATCGCGTTGTGGTGCCAGTGCTCGGCATTGACATCGGCGAAGGTGTTGGTCCGCGGCGCCCAGTTTTGGGCGCGGGTTTCGTCATTGAGGAGGCGGAAGAAAATGGTCGCCACCTCTGCGCGCGTGATCTGCGCGGTCGGACGAATCGTACCGTCCTCCCAGCCGATCAAGTACTGATGGTGCTCATCTGTGAACCACGGGAGTTCCGGACGCTCCGGACGAATCGGGTCAGTGGGGTCGGTGGGACCGCTTGGGCCACCGCCGCCACCCGGACCACTCGGGCCGCCGCCTGGACCGCCCGGACCACCGCCTGAGCCATCGCCCGGATCGGTCGGTCCCTCCTGCTGCCACTGTGCCACAAACGTCCGGACGCCTGTCAGCACATAGTTTTGCGCCGCAGGGCTCCAGCCGGCAAAAGTGAACCCATTGCGTGTCGGGGTGGATTCCGCGTCTGGCTGAATCGTGTGCGCAAGCGTACCCGACGACACATTTGTGACCACAATATCCGCCGGTGCGCCTGTCCAAGTGCCCCAGTGGAAGGTCACGGCAAACGTAGTTGGGATCGGGGCCCACATCGCGGTCAGCGTGCGGTCGCTCATCACGTTCGTGTATACATCAGTCCAGCCGATGAAGGTATAGTTCAATCGCGTGAGCCCAGTTGGCGGGGCCGCGTCCTCCCCATGCGGGACGCTCTGCTCTAGCGCGCCACCGCCAGTATGTGTGCCGCCGGCGAGTAGGAAGGTCACCGTCCAGGGTCCTAGCGGTGCCTCAATCTCCTCTTCCCACCGAGCGAAGAGAGACAGCGGCTCTGTGATTAGCGCAGTGAAGCAGAATGGCGTATACTCGCCCTCTTCATCTCGGAGATACCAGCCCATAAAGATGTAGCCCTCACGCTCCGGATCTTCCGGTTTCGATACGGTGGTGTTGTTTGTCACTTCCTCCGCAGCATGTACGACCATGGGGTCGCCGCAATTCAGGTAGAAGGTCACGGTATGTTGCGGCGTGAGCGGGTCTACGAACGTCCAAACGGCGAACACGGTCACACACGCGTCGATAATCGTCACGCGGTCTACGAGGATCGGTCTGGCGTCATCCGGCTCTAAAATATCGACCCATGTCAAACTCCAGCCTACAAACACGACTTGTCTGTCATCAAAGAAATCATGTGTTGGCTCGCTGGCTGCCGTTACATCCAGCAGATGCTCGCCGGGTTGGAGTTCTTCCACTACCAATGGATATGGGCCGCCTTCACCGCCATTGAGATCGTATGTAAGGGTGAATACCGCTATCCACTGCGCCGTGAACGTACGCGCTTCTGTCAGCTTGTAGTCCTCAGTGCCCGGATACCAGCCGTCAAAAATGTGGCCCGCACGATTCGGAATCACACTCGGCTCTATCGCATCCGCAAACGTACCCCACAGCACATTCTCGACCACATAGTCCGCCGGCACATATGTCCAGGTACCCCAGTCGAACGTCACGTCAAAGGTGTTCGGAGTCCACTGGGCGTAGAGCCTCAAGTTCCCTATCACACCGTCTGCAAAGTCCCACGCGACATCCCCGGCCGGGTCTATTGTCCAATACGTAAACGTATGGCCTGTGCGAGCCGGATCCGTCGGTGGAGCTATCGCTGTATTGTTTTGCACGTCGTCAATGAGGGAATACACAGTTGGCGTGCCGTCATTGTACAGGAATGTCACTGTCCAAGTTTCCGGGGGCTCTTGCTCGAAGGTCAGGGTGAAGGTGGTGTCGAGGTCGATCACGAGGTCTAGGAGTTCCGCGGTCGTGAACGGGCCGCCGATGTGCGACGGGTTGTCGCTGGTCCAGGTGCCGGCGGTCCAGCCTT
>WRAO01000008.1 GCA_009780175.1 Oscillospiraceae bacterium | reverse complement strand
TGATTTCGTTTTTCTCTTTCATCAGGCTGTCACGCTCTTTTACCCAGGCGGCAACTGGGATTTTGCCGTCTTTGTTTCGGTGCTTGCTGAGAAAGCTGTTTGCAGATCTGAACAAGTCCAGTTAGGGTTATTTAGAAGTCTCTCAATCGAGCCGATTCTTACCACATCATAGTTGGTACAGTCATCAATCTGGTAAAGAAGGTGGTGTTCCAGTTGGCGGCTGCGGTCGTCTCGATGAGCCAAGTGTGATAGGACTCGTTGGTCATATCCCGTTGGGCCAAGGAGTGGCGATAATTCAACCCATCCGAGTGCCCCACAAAGTACATGATGTGCAGGCCAAACTGGGTTTCTACAATTGCCACATCGCCCACCTGGCGGTCTGCGTCCAAAGCCCAAGCTCTAAACTCCGGCACCAAACCGGACTGCCGATTGATATCGGCAAACAGGCCGGGGTCTGCTTGGAACTCCCAGTTGTCGTCCGAATGCGCCTGGATCAACTCGATGAAACGCGCTTCTATCTGCTCGCCGCTCTGCCATTCGGCGAGGATTTCTTCGGCTCTCGCGAGCGCTGTCGCGTGTTGTTCAGCTTCCAGTCTGTCGATCTCCTCGCCAGAAAGCACGAGGGGCGTGCCGTCTTCTTCAAAGAAGATGCTGTCATCAAACGCGATGAGGATGTGCCGAACATCAGCGGTATAATAACGATTGTCCTCATAGGCGACAAAGTAGAGCAGGAAGAAAGAGCCATGGCCTTCGAACAGGATCATATCCCCAGGCGCTCTCGCCTCGTCCAGGAGCCATGCGGCGTATTCCAGATGGGCTATGCCGCCCAGGAGTTGATCCCGCCAAGTCGCCTGATCGGCAGCGGGGCCGAGCACAGCCTCGATAGCCTGGATAAATGCCGCCTCACTGCCGGGTTCCACGGCGTCGGCCGGCGCATTGATCTCATCCGCCTCGTCTGTCTCGTCATTCTCGCCGTTGACCTCTTCGGGCAGGGGTACGGCGATCGGCGATTCTCCGGTCGCGAGCGCGTAGAGGAACTCGGCCTCTGCCCTTGCCACTTCCTGGCTGACCCAGAAGTCTGCCTCGGGGTCGCCGCCATTGGCTTCGACCTCTTCCGCTGTTGTGAAGGAGATCTCATGGACGCGGAAGGAGATTCTGTCGTAGTTGTCTCTGTGTTCGAGATAATATGCTTCGAGTTCGTCAGAAGTAAGGCTCTCGTGGAGCCGCTCAGCGAAGAGGGTCACATACATCTGACCGAGCGCGTCGAACTCATACCGCTCCCGGAGGATCCGCATACTCATACCGCGCCCATAATAATGGACCACAAAGTTATTCGCGCTTGTGATGGTGTGGACAATGTGCCCGTTCGCATCCGTGACATGATAGAAACCCACTGTGTTAAAGTGTTCGACGATCATATCCGGCCAGGCGTTTGCCTCTGCCCGTGCTTCCGCGTCCAGCGTGAGCCCCGCGGCTACCGCGTGGCGGTGCAAAGTCGCGCTGCGAACCGCTCTGTCAATGGCATCCTCCTCAGAGAAAGCGTTGGCGGCGAAGAAGTTCATATCTGTAATGGAGAACCGCTGTCCGTCTACATTGAGGGCTGTCATATTCCGGTAAAACAGATTGGAGTTTACAATAAATACGAAAATGCCAATCACGGCAACGGCAAGTAGGAAAATGATCGCGGCCCGGGTCTGTTTACGTCTTTGCAGGTCGGCCTCTGTCGCCATCTGGTCGCCCTGACCAAACCCGCTGTTTCTCTGTTTTCTGCTCATCGCATGTCATTCCTTTTTCCGAAGTATTCTATTAGTATGAAATCTATATCCAACAGATTGTACCAAATTCCCGCCCGCATGTAAAGTGCAGGCGGGAATTTTATGAGAAATCATTTGAATTTTTGCGAAATAACCGCCCTATGCCGCTTGTTCGAACATGGCCGCCCAGTTCACAGTGGGCGCATCCCACAGGATCGACCAAGGCCGAAGCGCCCGAACTGTCTGTAGTTCCACGTCCGGATCAGGGTCTGGCGGCGTGGGTGTAGGTGTCGGGTCCGGCGTCGGCTCCGACGGGGTCGGGGAGGGCGTAGGATATGGGGTAGGTGTCGGATATGGCGTCGGTGTCGGGTCTGTCGGGGTGGGGGTCGGATATGGCGTTGGGGTCGGCTCCGGCTCATACGGCTCGTCAGAGTGGGTGATGTGGCAGTAGTCTAATCCACCCGGCGTCTCCGCGCGGCCGCCCCGCATGGTAGTCTCGCAAGTCGCATTGGGCCGGAGGCTGGAAATCGCACAGACCGCGAACTGGATGTGGATATCGCAATAGCGCTCCGGCGCGTTGTCTCTGTCTCCGACGAAGGGTCTGGTCCGGTCGCCCTGCTGCACGCAGTCGTGGCAGGCCTCAGTCGCGAGGAGGTTCGAGTCTTGACAGATCACGATAGGATCCCCCGCCTCTCGCATGCCCCAGACCGAAGGTAAATTCTGGAACCGGGCCTGCGGCAAGCCTGCGGCTTCTTGCGCGTCTCGCATGATTTGCCGGAAAATACGCGCGGACGGGTTCGCGCCGGGCAAGGTGATCTCGCCCTGGTCAGACCCGGACCATACGCCGGCGGTGAGATGCGGTGTGGAGCCCACAAACCAGCGATCTCTCCAAAACTCTGTAGAACCGGTCTTACCGGCCACATCAAAGCCGGGGATCATGGCCTCCGCCCCGGTGCCGTTGGTCACGGCTTGGAGCAGCATCGCCATCATCGTGTCGGCGACGTCAGGCCGGAACGCAATTTCCTGGCGGCCAATGGTATTGTCAAAGATGACGACGCCATTGGCATCCCGCACCAAACTAAAGGTGACAGGGTGCGTAAAGACGCCGCGGTTGGCAAAAGCGGCATAGGCCGCCGTGATCTCACGGACGGTGAGCCCATGGGTGAGCTGGCCCAGCGCAAGCGGCGCCATCGCCTCGTCTTCCGGGACGAGTTGGATATGGAGGCGTTCAGTCATAAAGTCCCAAGACTGTCTGGCCCCGACCATATTCAACACCCGGACGGCGATGGTATTTGTAGACATTGCCATTCCCCTGACTGCGTTATAGTAGTCATAGGTCCAGACGAAGCTGGCGTTTTGCGGCCAAGGTCGCCCGTTGAGCATGATGGGCGCGTCCTCGATCATATCATTCGGGCGGAGGATGCCCAGCTCTAGGGCTGGGCCGAACGCGGCAATCGGTTTATTAGATGAGCCCGAGGGCAATCGAGACTGCGTCGCGCGGTTGAGCATCAAATTGGCTGTCTTTTCTCCGATTCCGCCTGCCATAGCCACAATATGCCCATTGGTATGATCCATAATAATCATAGCCGACTGTGCGGGCCATCGGAGGATGGGTAAGGTGTCATGGCTCGAATAGGCGTGATCCACCACCGCCTGAATGCGCGGGTCCATCGTGGAGTATATCTGTAGGCCCCCGAAAAAGACGCGGTTCCGCGCCGCCTCGCGGGAGAGATCATGCTCGTCCATAAACTGCTGGATCAAGTCCTCGATGATAGTCTCCTGGAAGAAAGAATACACCGGCGGCTCAAAAACGGCCCCGCCCCACTGGGTACTCAGAATAATCTCCTCATTGATCGCCTCAAGATACTGCGCGTGCGTGATAAAGCCCTGCGCATACATCGTGCCGAGCACCTCGTTCCGCTTCCGCTCGTTGTTCTCCAGATTAAGGAAGGGATTGTAACGGGTGGGGAATTGGGTGATGCCCACGATACTCGCGGCCTGTGCGATGGTCAGTTCACTCTGATCCACGCCATAGTAAAACTGCGCCGCCGCCCCCACGCCGTGAACACGCCCGCCGAGCGCGAAGACGTTGAGGTACCATTCCAAAATCTCCTCTTTCGTATAGAGCCGCTCAAGTTCCATGGCTCTGAAAATTTCAAGGATTTTCCGCCGAACCGTCACATCGTCCTGCCGGGTCAGGTTTTTGATAAGCTGCTGGGTGATGGTAGACGCGCCGAATATCTGCCCGTCTCCCAAAAACATCGTGTGGAATGCGGCCGCGGTCCGATACCAGTCCACGCCTCGGTGCTCAAAGAAACGCCTGTCCTCAAAAGCCACCGCGGCCCAAATGAGGTAGGGGTTGATCTCGTCAAAAGGCACCCAGTGCCGCATCTCGCCGGACTCGACCGGAACCGCCTCGACCCATTCGCCGCGCTCGTGGTCAAACTCGAGAATTACGCTGGTAAGCTCAAGCGAAAAGTCCGCCAGACTGATCTCAATCTGCGGCTCAAGTGTGGTGCGAATATAGAGGGCGAAAATCATCGCGAAGATCGCGCCCGTGGTCAGACCGATCAAAACCAAGGTGCCGATCACCTTGAAGATAAGTCCTACTACATCGCCCACAGTTCGCCCGCCGGTTACGGCTGCGTTTTTCGCGATGCGTCCTGCTTTGCGTTTATCAAATGCCAAGGTCGCGCCCTCCTCTGTCTAGTCAAAACTATGTGACGAAAGACACTCCAAAAAGTTCCCTCGCATGTATATGTCGGGTTCAAGCCGTACATGGATAGTATACCACAACTTGTCAAATAATTGCGAGGATTTTTTGCGCTTCGTATGAAGACGTTCCTTTGCGGGGAAACTAGCGGGGAATGGAGGTGTCGCCATGAGACATAGAACATTGAAACTCATATCCCTCGCCGTAATTTTCGCCGTAGCCATCGTCATGGGCAGCGTCGCCCTCGCCCAAATCTACGCGACCGACGACTATCTGGTCGAACACATGGCCGATATCGCGGATCACCCGGAAGGCTACTGGGTCCGCAGCCGAGACGGCTATCTCACCGTCTACTACAAAGGAAGACGATACCCGGTTTTCAACTCCCGCATCCCGCTCGCCTCCCTCCGGGGCAGTGACAGGGCAGACGTAGAGCGCGGCATCAGCATAGCCACCCGCCAAGAATTGATCGAACTGCTGGAAGACCTAGGCAGCTAGCGCCCCCTATCCTCAATACACCCCACCATTGCCCGCAACCATCCCGTCATTCCCTCCAACCACCCCGTCATTGCGGGCTTGACCCGCAATCTCCGGCAATCAGAAAGAATGCGGATCAAGCCCGCAATGATAAACAGCGCAATTTTCCCCACCTCAAGCCGTCATTTTTCGTGATTGCATTTCACAGAGCATGGTTGTATAATATAGATACCGACATAGAAGGAGGATACAACCCATGACAAAAGAAATGGAAAACGAATACGGCGGAGACTTTATCTCCATCACAGATGAGGAAGGCAACGAATTCGAGCTCGAGCTCCTGGATGTTCTCGTACACAACGACACCTACTACCACGCATTCATCCCCGCCAGCGAATCTGAGGACGAAGACGAAGAAGTAGAACTCGTCATCCTCAAAGCCGTAGAACAAGACGGCGAAGAACTCCTCTCCACCCTGGACGACGAAGAAGAACTCAACGAAGTCTACGACCTCTTCATGGACCGCCTCTTCGAAGAAGAGGAAGAAGAAACCGAAGAAGAAATCGCCGAAGACTAATCCCTTCGCAACGCCCGTCCTTTCCGGGGCTCCGCCTCGGAAAGGACACCATATCCCGCCGCAGCGACCCGCCCGACGGGCGGAAACCCAAACGCAATGCAAGCATTGCGTTTGAGAGCCCCTGCTCTGTGCGTGATGGGCCTTTTTAAAACCACATTTCTATCTAGGGATTCCGGCCTTCCCCGGTCGATGTGCAGGCCTCCCGGCCCCGGACTTGATCCAGGGTTGGATGTTGGAAGCCAATGAAGCCGGAGAGAGGAAACCCACCTGCGAGCGTGCAGGTTCTAACTGGGCTCACACGGCAATAGCGGGGCGCAATCAACCCCCATATAAAACAGACAATCCAAAGACAGGCGCACCGGACCGATCCGGCCGCGCCCGTTTTTTTAAATTCATTCGTCCGCGAAACAGAGAGAAAAAGAGGATTTTAGCATGGAACGTTTCAAAGAGAGTCAGATACCACAGCGGTTGGTAGTCTATTTCGTCGGGTTGCTGGTGCTGTCTCTCGGGATCTCGATTTCTGTGCGTGCGGGCCTTGGCGTGTCGCCGGTGCAGTCCGTGCCGCTCGTGCTCAGCTACATACTCCCGCATATCACCATCGGCACCTGTGTATTTATCATGTTCACAGCCTATATGACAGCCCAGATTGTCCTTTTGCGCAGGGAGTTTCAGTGGTTTCAACTGGCACAGATCCCAGTTGCCTTCCTGTTCGGATATCTGGTAGACCTCTGGCTCCTTCTCCTAGGCGATTTTCGGATACCCACCTACTTCGGACAATTGCTGATGACCGTGGTCGGCATTTTCCTCGCGGCCAGCGGGATCATCCTGCACGTACGGGCAAAGATCGTCGCCCTACCCCCGGATGCCTTAGTTGTTGCGATTATGAAGAAGTTCCCGAACAGCACATTTGGCAGCATCAAAGTTCCCTTTGATTGGAGCCTGGTTCTGGTGGCGGTCTGCTTTTCACTCGTCTTCATGCACGGCATCTACGGCGTCCGTGAGGGAACCCTGATCGCCGCGTTTGGGATAGGGAAGAGCATCCCCATCGCCCGCCGCCTCTGGGTCGCCCCCCTGGAGCGTGCAGGATTTATCCGGTGGGCGGAATAAGATGATGCCAGATAACAACCAATCGCAACTCGGCGCAAAAAGCCTGCCGCAGCGTCTCACGCTCTACCTCGGCGGTGTCGCCTATTCCGCGCTCGGCGTCGTATTCATCGTCGGCGCCGGCCTCGGCGCCCAACCGACACAGACGCTCAACTATGTCCTAACCCTAGTCACAGGCCTCTCCCTCGGCACCTGGACCTTCCTCATGCTCTCCCTCTACGCCATCATCCAAGTCCCGCTCCGCGGGCAGGGTTTCGGCTGGCTGCAACCGATCCAAATCGCCATGGCCCTGTTCATGGGCATCCTCGTAGACCTCTGGCGCGCCCTGCTTATAGACGTCACCTTCCCCGGCGGCTATTTCGGCCAACTGCTGGAACTCGCCCTCGGCATATTCATCCTCGCCAGCGGAATGGTAATCTATCGCAGCGCCCGCATCGCCGACCTCCCATTCGACGGCCTCTGCGCCGCGGTCGGAACACGATTTCTAGGCGGCGCTTTCCACCGCGGCCGTATGTTCATGGACGCTACCCTCGTCGTAGCCGCGCTGGTAATCTCCCTGGTCTTCCTCGGCAGTATCCACGGCGTGCGCGAAGGCACCGTCATCGCCGCCCTCATGATCGGGAGATGCGTCCCCTACACCCGGCGCATCGTCGTGCCGATTTTGGAAAAACTCGGTTTCCAGGCAATCGAATAAGGAGAGAGACTATGTTCACCATGACCTATCAAAGCCCCATCGGCCCCCTATACTTAGCCGAACAAGACGGCGCGATCACCCACCTAAAATTTACCCCCATCCTCGGTGAGGCGAAAGAAACCCCCTTGCTCAAACAGGCCGCCGAACAGCTGGACGCCTACTTTGCCGGAACCCTGCAAACGTTTGACCTCCCCCTCGCCCCATCAGGCACCCCCTTCCAAATGCGTTGTTGGCAAGAACTCCAAAAAATTCCCTACGGGATCACCTGGAGCTATAAAATGCTCGCCGAAGCGGCGGATTCCCCAAAAGGCTATCGCGCCGTAGGCCTCGCCAATAACCGCAACCCCATCTCTATCTTCATCCCCTGCCACCGCGTCGTCGGCGCGTCGGGCAGTTTGACAGGATACGGCGGCGGCCTCTCGAATAAGTCGTTTTTGCTTGAATTAGAAGGCGTCCCCTCTCGATAGGAGACGATGTTTACATTGTTCCGTTCCCAAAAACCTCCTTTCCCAAAGGAGGTACCTATCGGCATTCCTTCCGCCGAACCAATCGGACTGCGGCTTTGCCTTGCCCTCCCCAGGCGTCAGTTATGGCAGGCGTAGCCTGACGAAGGATTCCTATAATATTAGCACGAAGTAAAAAGAATAAACGAACAATCCTTAGTCAGCTTCGCTGACAGCTCCTTTGAAAAAGGAACCTACTGTGCGCTGCTTTATATGCCCTGCCCTTTGCAGGGGCAGCTATCAGCCGCCAGCGGACGATTGATGATCGCCCCCACTTGTGCTATACTTATAAAAAACCAAAAAGCGAGGAAAAAGCCATGATCTACAAAAGCGAAACCATAGAGCAGCAAGCCGCCATGCGTGTCGCCGAACTCATGGCCGCCGCCGCGCGGACCGCACCCAAAGCCTGCGCCATCGACGCGATCGAAACGCTGGTGCTAGACGGCGCGGACAAAGACCGCCTCACCGCCGAAATGCGCAAACTCACAGAAGAGATCGGCGCCCACTATTACGCGCGAGACGCCGCGAACCTAGACGCCTGCCACAATCTCATCCTCATCGGCGTGCGCCCCGCCCCGCGCAATCTCAATTGCGGCCTTTGCGGGGTGGAAACCTGTGCGGAAGCGGTGAAACAACAACGCCCCTGCGCACTCGCGGTCACAGACCTCGGCATCGCGGTGGGTTCCGCCGCCGCGATCGCGATGGACCACCGCGTCGACAACCGTATCCTCTTCACCGCCGGCATGGCCGCGCTCCGGCAGAAACTATTCTCCGACGAAGTGACAATCTGCTACGGAATCGGCCTCGCGGTAACAGGCAAAAACGTATTTTTCGACCGCATGGAACGGAAGCGGACAGCAGAATAGTTTTCTGATTGATTTATAAGAAAGTATCCGTTAAAATAAAAACAGAGTGAACAGTGGCAAGGCTGTAAAGAATTTTCTTTACAGCCTTGAATTAGGGGTGGGGGACTATGCATCAAATCGGTTTTGACAATGATCTTTATCTACAAATCCAATCGGAGCACATCCGAGAGCGGATCGCGCGCTTCGGGGGGAAACTCTACCTCGAATTCGGCGGTAAACTGTTTGACGACTACCACGCCGCCCGCGTCCTGCCCGGCTTCGAGCCGGACAGCAAAGTGCGGATGCTGTTCCAACTCAGGGAACAAGCGGAAATCGTCATTGTCATCAACGCCGCGGATATCGAAAAGAACAAAGTCCGCGGCGACCTGGGCATCACCTACGACCTAGACGCCCTCCGCATGATAGACGCCTTCCGCGACTTTAACCTCTATGTCGGCTCGGTGGTCATCACCCAATATGTCGGCCAACTCGCGGCGGAACGGTTCAAAGCCCGCCTGGAAACCCTCGGCATCAAAGCCTATCTCCATTACCCCATCGCCGGATACCCGTCCGACATCTCGCAGATCGTCAGCGAAGACGGCTACGGCAAGAACGACTACATAGAGACTGAGCGCCCCCTCGTCGTGGTCACCGCCCCCGGTCCGGGAAGCGGAAAAATCTCCGTCTGCATGAGCCAACTCTACCACGACCACACCCGGGGCCTGCAATCCGGCTTTGCCAAATTCGAGACTTTCCCCGTCTGGAACCTGCCGCTGGACCACCCCGTCAACATCGCCTACGAAGCCGCCACAGCGGATTTGAACGATAAAAACATGATCGACAGCTTCCACCTCGACGCCTACGGCATCACCGCCGTCAACTACAACAGAGACATGGACGTTTTCCCCGTCCTTGCGACCATCTTCGGCCGCATCTGGGGCCAATGCCCCTACAAATCACCGACCGATATGGGCGTAAACATGATCGGCAAATGCATCAAAGACGACGAAATAGTCTCCGAAGCGGCCAAGCAAGAAGTTATCCGCCGCTACTATGCCGCCATGTGCGCCGCGCAAAAGGGCCTCGGCGAAAAAGGGCCGATCTTCAAGATCGAACTGCTCATGAACCGCGTCGGCGTCACCACCGCGGACCGCCCCGTAGTCGCCGCCGCCTTGGAGCGGGCCGAGCGTTCGGGCCAACCCTCCGCCGCCATCCAAATGCCAGACGGCACCCTGGTTTCCGGCAGAATGTCGCCCCTCCTCGGCGCGCCCGCCGCCACCCTATTAAACGCACTCAAATATCTAGCCGGGCTGGACGACGCGGTGCTGCTCATCTCGCCTATGGTTCTCGAGCCGGTACAGCGGCTAAAAGAAGCCCATCTCGAGAGTTCAAGCAAACGGCTCCACACGGAAGAGACACTCATTGCGCTCTCCATCTGCGCCGTCACAGATCCCTTGGCCCGGGTAGCGTTAGAGCAGCTGCCAAAACTCGCGGGCTGTGAGGTCCACTCCACCGTAATCCTCTCCCAAGCCGACGAAGGCGTATTCCGCAAACTCGGAATGAATCTAACTTGTGAGCCGAAATACCTGACGCACAAGTTATATCAATAAAGAAGGAGGACACCCCATGATCTCCGTAAAAGACACGCCGCCGGACCGTTTTCGGCAAATCGCAGATCGCCTAGACCCCGTCTATTGGGTGCTCATCGGTCTATACACCATCTTAATCATCGCGGCCTTCGTTTTGGATAGCCCACAGAACATCTGGCAGGGTCTTGTCCGCATCCTAACCTCGCGAAGCCTCCTCGTGACAGACTACGCGGAACTCGGCGGGATGGGCGCCATGCTCGTCAGCTCGGTAATTGTCGCGAGCTTCTCGTTGATAACGCTGATCGTTGGCGGAGTCAAGCCCACCGGCGGGATCATCGTAGGTATCTGGCTCGTCCTCGGATTCGGATTTTTCGGAAAGAACCTCTTTAACACCATCCCCATCGTCTTCGGCGTCTGGCTCTATGCCAAAACCAAAGGAATGGCCTTCCGAGACGTAGCGTTGACGAGTATGCTCTGCGCCACCATTGCCCCCATCGTCTCCGAGGTCGCCTACCTGAACATATTCGAAAATCTGCTCGTGATCGAAGGCGTGATCTATATGCCTCTCCCGTGGTGGGGCGGTGTCATCGTGGGTGGTCTGGTCGGCGTATTCGTCGGCTACATCTTCGCCCCCATCGCCGCGGCGTGCAGCAAGGTCCACGGCGGATATCTGCTTTATAACGCCGGACTCGCCGGCGGGATGATCGCGACGTTCGCCATCAGCATCCTCCGCAGCGGCGGCTTCGAAAGTATCCACACCAATCTCTGGGCCACAGGCTATAACTGGCCCCTCGGCATCCTCATGTACATCATCTCCGGCAGCTTCATCCTCCTCGGCCTCGTCACCGGCGGTGCGGATAAGTGGGATAAGATGCGGAAAATGCAAAAACACTCCGGCCGCCTCGTCACCGACTATTACACCATGTACGGCAATGTGACCTATCTCAACATGGGCCTCCTCTGCGCCATCGCCACAAGCGCGACCCTCCTCGTTGGCGGCCACATCAACGGCGCGACCATGGGCGGCATCTTCTGCGTCGCCGGTTTCGGCGCCCTCGGCAAGAACTTCCGCAACGTGCTCCCCATCATGATCGGCTGCATCCTCGGCGCCTGGTTTGACGTTTTGCCCCTCAATTCACCCGCAAACATGCTTGCCATCCTCTTCGGTACCGGTATCGCCCCCCTTGCGGGGCAGTTTGGGGTGTTTTGGGGTATCGTTTGCGGCTTTGTTCACGTCAATTTGGTAGGCTTTGTAGGTCTTCTTAACGGCGGTTTAAACCTCTATAACAACGGTTTTGCCGGCGGTTTTGTAGTGCTGGTCATGATCCCCATCGTTACCACGCTCTCGCGCAGAGAAGTAGATACCTAATGCATGTGAATTATGGATAAAATGTAAAAGGCTCCTGCCGCAAGATAAAAATTGCGGCAGGAGCCTTTTTGCATGCGAATAGATCATACATATTTTGAGAAGGAAACACGGCTTCTGGGATAAACCAAATATTTGGCTGGTGCAATATCCTAAAATAAACCGATTATTTTTGGCGAAAACATCAAAAGTAGAGGATTGTGAAAAAAATAATTGCAAACGAAAGGAAAAGGTATTATGATTAGTTGCGTACAGAAGTCGGACAATAGGAGGTCACTGGCGTGCAAATAACAAATCAAAAACCGGCAGATTTGGTATATGAGTTTATCTTAGACAAAATACAGAGCGGACAGTGGCCGCCCAACTCCAGAATATGGACCGAGAACAAGCTGACAGACGAACTAAAAGTCAGCCGTGTAGCCGTGAGAGACGCGATCCAAAAGCTCTCCGCAATGTCTGTACTCCGTAAAGTGCAGGGCTCGGGGACCTATGTCGAAGGCGTCGATATCCATACTCTGACCTGGGCGCTTTTGCCCGTGGCTTCGATTTCGGAAGAAGACTTCTTCAATATTATGGAATTCCGTCTAAATTTCGAAGTGGGCAATATCACAATGTTCATCAACCGTTGCACAGATGCCGAGATCGAGTTGTTGGAAGAAAACTACAGACACATGGTCGAACATCAAGATTCTCTGGAGATGTTCTATCAGGCCGATTCTGAATTCCACCATATCATTGCGAAAGGCACCAGAAATTTCTTCGTCATCCGAATCAGCGAACTTTGGACCAATCTGTTCATCGAACAGCACAAACGGATCCGCTACACCTTAGGACCTAAAATTGGCGTGGAAGATCACGCCTTACTCCTGCGATATATCAAGGAGAGGGATGCGGAACTCGCCGCGCTTCATATGCGGCGACATATCAAACGCATTATGGACGGGATGAAACAGCATCTCAACAGGGAGCGCGAAAACGCTTAGCGCAAAGAGTTGTCACAGAATTTCGGAGAAATTCAATCATATAAATGCAACCAATTAGGAGGAGACGTAATGTCAAAGGCAGTCAAAGCAGTCATGGATGGAAACACCGCCGCTTCGCATGTATCGTATGCGTTCACGGAGGTGGCCGGTATCTATCCGATTACACCCTCGTCGCAAATGGCGGAGTACGTAGATGCGTGGTCGGTCGCTGGGAGAAAAAACATCTTCGGTAACACGGTAAAACTCGTGGAGATGCAGTCGGAGGCGGGTGCGGCAGGCGTTGTGCACGGTTCCCTCGCCGCCGGTGCCCTCACCACAACCTTCACCGCTTCGCAGGGTCTTTTGCTTAAGATACCCAACATGTACAAAATCTCCGGCGAACTCCTTCCCGGTGTGATCCACGTGAGCGCCCGCGCTCTCTCTGTACATGGCCTCTCCATCTTCGGCGACCATTCCGATGTCCTCGCCTGCCGGCAGACGGGCTTTGCTATGCTGGCCTCCGGTAGTCCGCAAGAGGTCATGGATCTCGGTGCAGTCGCACATCTGAGCGCCATTCGCGGCCGAGTGCCTTTCCTGCACTTCTTTGACGGCTTCCGCACCTCCCATGAACTCCAAAAAATTGATGTCCTCAACTATGACGATCTCGGCAAACTGGTAGACATGGACGCGGTCCACGCGTTCAGAGCACGCGCGCTGAACCCCGAGCATCCCACCATTCGCGGTACCACCCAAAATCCGGACATCTACTTCCAAGGCCGCGAGGCGTGTAACCTATTCTACGACGCCGTACCCGGGATCGTAGCGGACTATATGAAAGAAATCAACAAACTGACCGGTCGGGACTATCAGCCGTTTAACTACTACGGCCATCCCGAAGCTGAGCATGTCGTTGTCGCGATGGGCTCCTCCACCCAGACCATTTGTGAAACCGTCGATCACCTGGTCAAAGAGGGCAAGAAGGTCGGCGTTGTCGTGGTGCGCCTCTATCGCCCCTTTGCTGCGGACTACTTCCTGAAGGTACTGCCGAAAACCGTAAAGCGCATCGCCGCGCTGGACCGCACCAAGGAGCCGGGCGCGCTGGGCGAGCCGATGTTCCAAGATATCTGCACGGTATTCTATGGTAAAGAAAACGCGCCGCTCATCATCGGCGGACGCTACGGTCTGGCCTCGAAAGAGATGTCTCCCGCGCACGTCCTCGCCATCTACGATCATTTGATGAGCGAGAATCCCCGCAATAACTTCACCGTCGGCATCAACGACGATGTCACCCACCTCTCCCTGACGATCCCCACGCTGGACTTCTCGACCGAGAAGAGCATCAGCTGCAAAATCTGGGGCATGGGCTCGGACGGCACAGTTGGCGCGAATAAAAACACCGTCTCCATCGTCGGCGATGAGACAGATATGTACACCCAGGCCTACTTCGTCTACGACTCCAAAAAGTCCGGCGGCGTGACGCAGTCACATCTGCGTTTCTCGAACGAACCGATCCGCTCCACCTATCTGGTCAACCGCGCCGGATTTATCGCCTGCCATCAGGCTACTTATCTGAACCTCTACAACATCCTCAAAGATCTCGCTCCGGGCGGGACCTTCCTGCTCAACTGTAAGTGGAACCAAGAGGAGATGGAAGCGCATCTGCCTGCCCATGTAAAGAAAGCATTGGCGGAAAAGAAGGCGAAATTCTACGCCATCGACGCTGTAGAAATCGCCCGCGACCTTGGCCTCGGCGGACGTATCAATACAGTCCTGCAAGCCGCGTTCTTCAAACTCGCCGACATTATCCCGCTCGACACTGCGCTTGCGGGCATGAGAACGGCCATCAAAGAAACTTATTTCAAACGCGGCGAAGAGGTTATCCAAATGAACCTCGACTCCATTGATCGCGGTATCAGCGGCCTGTGGGAAGTTACAGTACCCGAGAGTTGGGCGACGATCGAAGTCGCGTCCCCGGCGGCGAATAACCGTCCTGAGTTCATCAAAAACATCGTCGACCGCATGAACCGCCTCGAAGGCAACGAGATCCCAGTCAGCGGCTTCAACGATATCGAAGACGGCACCTTCCCCTGCGGCACCAGCGCCTATGAGAAGAGAGGCGTCGCCGTAGAAGTGCCCTGTTGGCATAAGGACAATTGCGTGCAGTGCAACCTCTGCGCCATGGTCTGTCCGCATGCGGTCCTGCGTCCTTATCTGCTCACCGAGGCGCAACTGGCAACCGCTCCCGCTGGGTTCGAGACGAAAAAAGCCATCGGCAAAGGCCTGGAGCAATATAGCTATCGCCTCCAAGTCTCCCCGATGGACTGCACAGGCTGCGAAGTCTGCGTGAACGTCTGCCCGACCAAGAACAAAAACGTGTCGCTCGAAATGCGCCCACTGGAGACACAGCTCGATCAGCGCGAAAACTGGGACTTCGGCGTCGCGCTCCCCGAGTTTAAGCTTGGCAAGAAACCGGAGAACGTAAAAGAAAGCCAATTCGCAAAACCGCTGTTCGAATTCTCAGGCGCCTGCGCAGGCTGCGGTGAGACTCCTTACATCAAACTCGCGACCCAACTTTTCGGAGACAGTATGTATGTCGCAAACGCCTCGGGTTGCTCCTCGGCTTACGGCGGCAGCACTCCGTCTGTCCCTTACAGCAAAAACGAGAGAGGCCACGGCCCGGCCTGGGCGATGTCTCTCTTCGAAGACAACGCCGAATACGCCTACGGCATGCTGCTCGGCGCGGAGAAGGTCAAACAATCTCTGAAAGAAAAAGTAGCGGAGATGGCGGCGCTCGGCATGGCCACCAAAGAAGCCGCTGAATGGCTGGAGCACGCCGGCGCAAACACCGATTCGCGCGTATACAGCGAAAACCTGCTCGCCGCTGTCGAAGCCTTTGCACCGACGACAGAGGAACAGAAAGAACTCAAAGCATACGTCCAGCAGAACAAAGACTATCTGCCGCCCAAATCCTATTGGGCCTTCGGTGGAGACGGCTGGGCCTACGATATCGGCTTCGGCGGCCTAGACCACGTCATCGCCTCCGGTGACAATATCAACATGCTCATTATGGACACCGAAGTGTATTCCAACACTGGCGGCCAAGCCTCCAAAGCCACCTCGACCGGCGCGATCGCGAAATTTGCCGGCGCGGGTAAGCGCGTGAAGAAAAAAGACCTCGGCATGATGGCCATGAGTTATGGCTATGTCTACGTCGCACAAATCGCCGTCGGCGCGGACCCCGCGCAGACCCTCAAGGCCTTCCAAGAGGCGGAGAGCTATCCGGGCCCGTCCATCATCATCGCCTACTCGCCTTGCATTGAGCACGGCATGAAGTGCGGCATGGCTGGCAGCCTCGATCACACCAAGAAAGCCGTCGAGGCGGGTTATTGGCACCTCTACCGCTTCGACCCGAGACGCAAGGAGCAGGGCCTCAACCCCTTCATCCTAGACTCGAAAGAGCCCACCGCAGACTTCCAAAGCTTCCTCATGGAAGAAACCCGCTACGCCTCCATGACCTGGAGCTTCCCCGAGCAGGCGAAAGTGCTCCTCGATCATGCGGAGCAAAACGCCAAAGAGCGCCTGGAAAGCTACCAGCGTATGGCGAGAGACTAAGTAGAATCGCAGAAATAAAGAAGGGCCGGTGCGATTGCACCGGCCCTTCTTTATTGAGGTCTATCCTATAGTGAAAAAGCCAAATAAGTTCGAGTACACGCTCAAATCCACCAGTCCCAAGGCCAAGGCAATGCCGCCCAAAATCGCAAGGTGCAGGGGATAGGCCACATAGAACAGCCATTTCGCCGACTTGCCGCGTTCGCCGTTATAGTGTTTGAGCATATAGGCCGCGGCAAGGACCCCGAAGATCATGAAGATGGAAGAGATCATGAAGTCCATAGAACCCATCGTGCCGAGCAGTTCTGCTGCAATTTCTGCTCCGCCGGGTATAGCGTATAGCGCCCGGACTTGGAACAGTCCCCACAGGGCAAACAGGACGAACAGCCCGCCGCCCACAAGGGCAGGTACCACACGTCTCGTGCTCTCCGTGCGGATCAAATAGTACAAGAGAAGCATAATCGGCCCGAAAATCCACCAGTCCATAAACAGCGCCGCCACAAGGAAGAGCGGGAAAATCAACCAGAACCAGAATCGTCCGTTTAGTTTGTCGTACACGAGGAACATGACCAAACAGAGCATAATGCTGAACATGATGTTGAACTGCAACGCCCGGAACACCAAAGGATAAAAGAGCGACGCGATAAGCCCGAACACAAGGAGCCGGAGGAAATACTTCTTCAAATTCGAAGTGTGCTTATAACCCTCTACCACAAAATATCCCATGATAGGGAAGGTGAGGCCGCCCGAAGCCGCCAGCGGAATCATGAGCCAGAGCGGCAAAATCTCGTGCCACGCATACACCATATGGCTGAGCGCCATGCCGATAATCGCAATCCATTTTAATTGATACGCATTCAAACCCTTCAATTTCATTACCTCTTATCTTATTTTTCTATGCCCCTAGAACCACGACCAAAGCACGCTGGGATCAACGAGCCCAAACACCCAGCCGACGGTCACCAATAACACAAAATGCAGCGGATAAAACGCATAGAACAACCACTTCATCGGTTTGCCGCGCTCGCCAGTATAACCTTTGAGCAACAGGCCAGCTAAGATGATGCCAACCGGAAAAATCAGCATAATATCAGAAAACTCCGGTTTTCCAACCAACGCGCCCGCCCAAGAGCCGACATCAAATCCCGCCTCCATAGCCGCGTGCAAGGATGCCGTAGAGTCTCTGCTCAAGAGGGCGAGCAAAAGGAAACACACAGCCGCAAATAAGGACGGAACAACACGCCGTGCGGTTTCGTTGCGAATGATATGGTACATCAGTATCATCGTAACGCCGACAAAATACCACTCAAAGAACGCGAACGAAATCGGGACAATCACAACAATGTACAAGAGCCAAAACAGCACACGGCTCTTCATTTTATCATACACAACCAACACCAGTAGGCCCAAAACGATGCTGAACATAATGTTGAGGAAAGGGTACCCCGTTAGATTGCCGCCCCCAATAGGGATGGTGAGGGCCAAGATATGAAACGGCATAGCAATTAGTCCAACCAGAAACACGCGCAAGATATAGTTTTTCAAGTTGGAAGTATGACGATAGCCCTCCGCAACGAAGAAACCCATGATGGGGAAGGTGAACCCGCCGGCCAACCAGAACGGAAACCGCAAGACCTCCGGCAAAATCCCCCACCAGGTAGCCACCATGTGGCTTAAGAGCATTCCGATAATCGCAACCCACTTGAGTTGATAAGCATTTAATTTAAGCATGGAATAAAATCTGCCTTCCTTATTTTTTCTCTATTTTCCTAGAATCCGAACACACTGAAATCTGCAAACCCAGTAATCAGGGCGACGATAGCGATGATCGCCAGGTGCAGCGGATAGAACGCGTAGAACAGCCACTTCGATTGCTTGCCTCGCTCGCCATTGTAGTTTTTAACCAGAATTGCGGCGATCACGCAGACAAGCGGGAAGAACAAAGACGAGATTACAACATTCGTATTGCCCATCATAGAGTAGATCATGTCTCTCTGCGCACGGGCAAACTCCGCCGTCATCATCGGTCCGTCCGCGTAGAGATATGGGGTCACTTGGATCAGGCCCCACATGGCAAAGGCGGAAAGCGCCAACCACAGCACCGCGGCGACAGCCCCGGGTACCAGGCGTCTCGCAGTCTCGTTTTTGATCGTATAATACAGCAGAACCACAATCGGTCCAAAGAAAAGCCAGTCAAACAGCAGGAGCATGGGAATCGAAACCAGTACAAATGCCGCCCCAAAGATCAACTTGCTCTTGAGTTTGTCATACAGAACCAAAAGCAGCAAGCTCACAATAATCGCGAACATGATGTTGAATCGGAACACACCCAAAGTCAGCATGTAGAAGGGAATAGAGATCGTTCCGAAAATGAAAAGTCTCAATATGTATAGCTTCAAATTGGAAGTGTGCTTATATCCCTCGACGACAAAATAGCCCAAGATCGGGAAGGCCAAACCTCCTGCCGCATACATGGGGATCAATAACCCCAGTGGCAGGACATCCTGAAACGGATAAAGTGCGTGGTGCAGCATCATGCCGATCATGGCGATCCACTTGAGTTGGTAAGCGTTAAAACCCTTCATTTCAATTCCCTCAATTCTTCGTTTCTTTGACTGTCTCAAGTATAACGGGAATCAAGGACGCCGAGTAGTGACATTTGTCACTACTTCACGGAAGGGGCTAACGCTCCCGGACATACGCATCCCCCGCCTCGGCGGGGGATGCGCCGTACTTACAGTACAAAAACTACCAAGATCGAACTCGCCGTCTGGAACGCCCACACAACCTTGCTCCAGTTAAACACCCGCTCGCCGCCAAGCGCACCGATCGAGGCCGGTACGCATCGGAAAATCAAAAGGACGGAAGCGAAGATGGAGGCGTAGACCAGAAACAGCGCAGGATTCGGTATAAAGAACCGAAGTGCCGCGAAAGAAAGGAGAAACAGCCATCCCGCAATCGACACAACCGCCAAGTCCCGCCGGAATCGAGGTGTGTTCTCATACTGATCCGGATACCAGCTTGCAATGATGGGGATGAACCACCTATTCACACCGCCCAAAATCAAACAGAGAAACGCGCCGCCCGTAGTCAAGCGAAAGTGCCACGCTCGCCGCGAAAACAAAGTACCGACATAGCCCGCCAAAACGCCGCCTAGGAGCAAAACAGAAAGACCCTTCAGGAGCGCAATCGGTGCGTTGCTGGCGAGGAAAAAGGGGAGCGCAAGCAGGAGTTGGATTACCAAATAAGCGGCAAGCTGTACCCCTGAGTTTCTCTTCTTCTCATATTGCCGCGTCGTCGCCTCGTCCGGCAGTGCGATGTAAAAGTCGTGGCCGATGGAGAAAGCATAGGCCATCTCAACATACAGCTTCGCCATTCCAAACGCCCCGACCAACTTCGTCACCGCTGGAAATGAGGCATTCACAAACCCCTGCCGCTCAAACGCGCTCCAAGAAGCGACGTTGTCATCTCTGACATAGGTCACCAGCGCGTCGCAGCCCTCTACGTCCCACAGATGGCGGATACCTTCTTCCGCCATCCGCTTGCCGATCCCATGTCCGTGAAAGTCAGGGTCTGAGAAGAAGAGGCTGACAAAGCCCATCTTTTTCCCGCCGTTGTGGCTGATTTTGTAGATAAATCCGCCCACGATTTTCTCGTCCACAACGGCGACCAAAGCCGTCTTGGGTCGGATGAAGAGCATGAACAGACCTTCGGGAAATCCAAAAGACTTTCTGGCGAGTTTGCGCATGGCCCAGACATCGCCGGGCTGCATTTGACGGATGAGCATATCCATTTGGGTTTACCTCTCTCGCGTTTCTGCGTGTCAAGGAGTATTATACACGCTCCACCCCTACTTCTTCAACTTAATCCGCCGGATCAAGACCCAGCTCGGGATGAGCGCAAGTACAGCGAAGGCGAGGAATACGCCCATTGCGTTGAACGGGTTCGCTGTCTCACCCTGCCCGATGAACACGCCCCAAAGCCAAAGGCCGAACTGTGCGAGACGACCATTGGAGAGATTGTTCAGGAGCGGCAGAGAGATCACGAATGCAATACCCAAACCGATTAGAATTGTCCTGCCGAACTTTTCAAGCCGATTGAACACGATGGAGAAGAAATACCCAATGGAGCCAGCCATGACAAGCAGTGCCCAGTAGAAGAGAATATTCACGAGAGTGCCGACCGCCGCATTCGTAGTGGAGCGCCATCCGGCATAAGCCGTATCGAAGATCGTGTAGGTCACGATCGGAGCTCTGAGTAGAGATGCAATCACATCGAACACGATCGCGGCAAGGAAGACAATCAAAGCGCTGGCCGCACTGGCGATTACGATCGTTCCGAGCATCCCGAAATAAGACGAGCGGCGAGACACGCCATGCTGGAACATGAAATGGAGTTCTTGCTTAAAGTCAGACGCGCAGATAATCAGAAACGCAAAGGCAAACATGCCCTCGATGCCGCTAAACGTGGTGCCGCCTTCGCTCCCGTTCACATTGATTGTGCCGATATTGACATTGCTCATAAAAATGATCGAGCTGATTGCCGAGAGCAGAAAGATGCCGGTATAAATCAGCACGATCCACCCGATCGCCTTCATCGTGAGATACAGGTAGTACTCCAAAACAGGTTTTCTCAATAACATCACACAATCCCCCTATTCCTTCGTGAGCTGCACGAAGAGTTGTTGCAGATTTAGCTTCGAGACGGTCAGCGTCTCCGGCACTTGACTGATCTCCAGCGCCTCCATGATATAGGCCGACTTCATGCCGCCCAACTGGTCCTGCCCGATGCAGGGATGGTCTTCAATAAACGTATCCACCGCTTCGGACGACCCAGTGACGGTATAGCCCCGCGCAAGGAGCCGTTCGGTCGACTCATGGAGCAGCAATTCGCCCTTGCTGATGATATACACCTCTTCAATCAACCCCGCGACCTCTTCGATCAAGTGCGTCGAGATCACATAACAAGCCGGATGCCGCTCAAACTGCTCGACGAGAAGTCGATAGAACAAATCTCTGTGTACCGCGTCCAATCCGAGCACTGGCTCGTCGAGGAAGATGTAAGGCGCGCCCGTGGAGAGGGCGATGGAGAGCCGGGCCATCGTGGTCATGCCGGTGGAGAGTTCTTTGAACTTCTTCTTCGTGTTCAGCCCAAACCTCTCCGCCAGCATATTCGCGTTGGCGAGATCGAAATTCGGATAGAACATGGCGGCGCACTCGAAGGCCTTACGGATTCTCATGCCCTCCGGATAATAGTTCGCCTCGCCCATGAGATAAATCTTGCCCATTGCTCGGTCACACTCGATCACAGATTCGCCTTCCACCAGGATTTCCCCAGCGTCCGGGAACACGCGGCTCGTAATCATATTGAGGAGCGTGCTCTTGCCCGCCCCGTTACGGCCCAGCAGACCGTAAATCTTGCCTTGTTCAAAAGTCAGGCTCACATTTTTGCTCGCCTCGACCTGTCCGAACGTTTTGGATACACCTTTAAGTTCAATCTTATTCATCTCGGAAACTCCTTTCAATTAGCTCCACTGTTTCCCCCGAGGTTAGACCGAGCCGTCTGGCCTCTCTTGTCAGCGGCGCGACATACTGCTTGGAAAACGCGGCCTTGCGTTTCGCTCTCACTACCGCGATGGCCCCTGTACTTACAAACATCCCCAGACCCCTTCGCTTGTAGAGGATACCCTCCTCTACAAGGCGACTAATCCCCTTGAGCGCCGTCGCCGGGTTGATCTTATAGGTCATGGAGATCTCCGTCGTCGAGGGGACTTGCCCCTCCTCTTCATATGCGCCCACTAATATACCATCTTCAATCCCTTCCGCGATCTGGAGGAAGATCGGGCGTTCGTCTTCGAAGTTAATCTTCATCGCGACCTCCTTGCTGTAGCTTAGTTTGTTAGCTAGTTAGTTACTTGTGTGATTAACTATAGCACGAGTATGATGCATGTGTCAATAGAGAATTTTTTATTTTTCTGCGGTGCCTATGGCGATAGAGATATTTCTCTTAGACCAAGCGGGCCTGTCGTCGAGGACAATCTACTTTTTGCGTTGGCAAAAGTAGGCAAAAACAATTCAAGAGAAACCATTCGGTTTCTCTTGAAAATCTCTTCCTCTTGACTTTATACTCGTGTGCACTTAGGGTGTGTGATTCCGCCTGCCAGCGGAGATTCATGTCGCTTTCGGGCGTACACATTTTTGTGCTGTGGGTGCGATTGAATATGCGGTGGTTTTCGTCATCGTGCTGTCCACTGCGGGCTATTTCATCGTCTCTCGCACTGCCGCGACGATGCTGTCGGTTGTGGGGAAGGTGTGTTCTTCCAGTTCAGGGCTGAAGGGGATGGGGGCGCTGATTGCGCCGAGGCGTTTGATGGGGGATTTGAGGCTGTAGAATGCTTCGCTTTCGTTGACCGTCGCCGCCAGTTCGCCGCCGAAGCCGGCGAATTTTACTGCTTCGTGGACAACAACGCAACGGCCTGTTTTTTGCACGGATTGGATCAGAGCCTCCGTGTCTAGGGGTAAGAGGGTGCGAAGATCAATTACCTCTACGTTGATTCCGTCTTTTGCGAGGGGCTCCGCCGCTTCTAAGGAGAGTTCTACCATTCTGCCATAGGTGATGATCGTGCAGTCTGTGCCGGGGCGTTTGATATCGGCTTTGCCGAAGGGGATGGTATAGTCTTCTGCCGGGACTTCGCCTTTTGTCTGGTAGAGACGTTTCTGTTCGAGGAAGATAACGGGGTTGTCGTCCCGGATGGCGGTTTTGAGAAGGCCCTTTGCGTCGTAAGGGGTGGAGGGGATGACGACTTTGAGGCCGGGGATGTGGGCGTAGATTGTCTCCAAACTTTGCGAGTGTTGGGCCGCGGCTCCAGTCCCCCCGCCGGAGGGGGTGCGGAGGACGAGCGGCACTTTGACTTTGCCGCCGAACATGTAGCGCATTTTGGGGGCTTGGTTGAGGAGTTGGTCGAAGCAGACGGCCATGAAATCGGAGAACATGAGTTCTACGATGGGGCGACTCCCGGTGATCGCGGCGCCGATCGCCGCGCCTACGAAGCCGTTTTCGGAAATGGGGGTGTCTATCACGCGGTGTGGGCCGAATTCTTCGAGCATTCCGGTGGAGACACCGAAGGCGCCGCCGTAGACGCCGATGTCTTCCCCAAGGAAGAATACGTCTGGGTCGCGGTGCATTTCTTCGCACATGGCCTCTTTGATGGCCTCGGCGTAGCGGATTTCTCTGATTGCCATATCTCGGTACCTCCTAAGCGTAGACGTCATCCAGGATGGTGTCTAGGGATGGCAAGGGGCTATTGATGCCGTATTCCGCCGCCGCTTCGATTTGGGCGGTGGTTTCTGCGTCCATTTGGTCTATCGCTTCTTCGGTGAATCGGTCTTGTTCGAGTAGGTATGCCTTGAATCGTAAGATGGGGCATTTTTCGCGCCATGCGTCGATTTCTTCTTTGGAACGGTAGCGGTTTTGGTCTGATTTGGAGTGGCCGGAGATGCGGTAGGTGTTTTGCACGATGAGCATGGGGCCGCTTTGGGCGACATAGTCTCGGGCTTCTCTCACGGTTTCGTATACGGCGAGTATGTCGTTGCCGTCTATGGTTTTGACCGGGATGCCGAAGGGATAGGCGCGTTTGGCAAGATCTGTATCACGGCTGGCTTTGGAGATGTGGGTTGAGACGCCGTAGCCGTTGTTGACTAGGATGAAGAGGACAGGCAGATTCCAGACGGCGGCGAGATTCATCGCCTCGTGGATCGCGCCGAGGTTGGCGGCGCCGTCTCCGAAGAAGCAGAGGACAATTTTGTCCTCCCCTTTTCGGCGAATCGTTAGTCCGGCTCCGCAGGCGATGGGCGCGTTTGAGCCGAGGACCCCGTTTGAGCCGAGGACCCCTTTGTCGATATCTGCGATGTGCATGGAGCCGCCTTTGCCTTTGCAGATGCCGCTTTGCTTGCCGAGGATTTCCGCCATCATGGCATTGACATCTACGCCTTTTGCCAACACCGGTTGGTGACCTCTATGGGTTGCGAGCAGATAGTCTTCCGGTCTTGCCGCGAGGACAGTGCCAACTGCGGCGGCTTCTTCGCCAATGCCGAGGTGCGTTGTGCCGTGGACGAGGCCTTCGGCGAACATCTGCTCTATTTTTTCTTCAAATTTCCGAGAGAGCATCATGGTTCTCATAAGCTCTTCCAGGAGTTGTTTGTTCCATTTTGACGGGGTGGTTTGTGTTGGTTCCACTGGCGTCCCTCCTGTCGTGGGGCTATCGCTCTTTGCAGTATAGCATGAAATTCTTTGCAAGGCAATTTTGATAGATATTCTATTATGTTAATTTTTATGGCCTGCGGCTCGCTGCGCGCGTTTCACTGAGGCGAGCAGACCAGAGCGCATGTTTTCCGCCGGCAGGCGGAACCACAAGACCCAAACGCCCACAAACCAAAAGTCAAAACGGGGTTTTTAGGGGGAAACACCCCCAAAATCGCCTTTTTGCCTATTTCTTGCCAACGCAAAAAGCAGGGTGCCTCAGCGCAACGAGCATTGCGAGCCGCAGGCTCATAAAAAATATAGAAAGCAACCTGTCATATCCTTGTCCAAAGGAAAATAGAATAAACCATCAACAAAAGAGGTGATTCCAAATGGACAAAGTCATCCCATTAATCAACCGCTACGATGAAGCCGTCGAACTTTTGCCTTACCATCTCCGTGGCCCCGCCCGGCTCATTGACGAGATGGACAAGGCCAAGGCCGAGGAATTTCGCCTGCGCATTGGGCATGTGCCCGCCATCGTGCTCCCTGAAGGGGAGCGACCCTTCGCGAGCGCCCCGGTCACGGTGAAGGAACTCACTGCCGTATTAGAGATTGCCTCCGCCGCCTCAGCCCACGCGGTCAGGGATAGTCTGCGGCACGGCTACATAACCGCGCGCGGCGGCTGTCGCATCGGTCTGGGTGGACAGGTTGCCGCCCGAGAAGGGGAGGTGACGGGTTTCGCCCATCTGGGCTCCGCCGCGATCCGCATCACCAAAGAAATCCCCGGCGTGGCGGACGGTATCCTGCCCCAGCTCAAGGAGCGGGGTGTCCTGCATTCCACCCTGATTCTTTCCCCACCGGGCGGCGGGAAGACGACCGTGCTCCGCGATATCATCCGCCAATGGTCCGACGGTGGGCGGCGCGTTGCCGTGGCGGACGAACGCGGTGAACTCGCGGCCATGCGAGACGGCATCCCCCAAATGGACCTCGGCAGCCGGACGGATATCATTGCCGGATGCCCCAAGGACAAGGCTGTGCTGATGCTGCTCAAAGCCATGAATCCCGAGGTCATCGCCATGGACGAAATTACCGCCGCCGCAGACACGGCAGCCCTGGAGAGCGCGGCAAACTGCGGCGTGACCCTCCTCGCCACCGCCCACGGACACAAATGGGAAGATTTGTTGAAGAAACCCCTCTACCGCCGCATGGTCCGCAAAGGGCTTTTCACACGCCTCGTGCTCATCAGCGGCGCAGGGAGCGGACGGGCTTATACCGTGAAGGAGTTGGGGGGCGCCCTATGTTGAGCGCTGTCGGGGCGATTTTGATTATCGGCGCCACAGCCCTCATCGGCCTCTCCAGTATGTGGCGCATGGTCGCCCGCGTCCGGACGCTCAGTGGGCTCATCGCCGCGCTTGAGACGATGAAGAGTGAGATTTGCGACCGACTCACGCCGCTCCCGGAGCTCATCGAACAACAGTGCCGCGAATCCGACCCGCCGATCAGCCGGTTCTTTCAACGAGTATCCGCAGAACTCGCAACAATCGGGATGCGGAGTTTCTATCTCATCTGGAAAACCGCCGTAGAACGCACGAGTGAACTGGAACTGACGGAGGAAGAGCGGCAAACCCTAATCGACCTCGGCCGTTCTCTCGGGCGGTATGACACCGAGCAGCAGAGAGACGCCTTCGTCTACGCACAGCGACGCCTTGAAACCTATCTCCGCCGTGCCGAAGACGAGCGCGCAAAAGGCGGACGCGTCCACGCGGTATTGGGAATCTCCGTCGGCGTGTTCGTGGTGATTATTCTATTGTAGGGGCGCCCGCTGGTTTCGCAACGCACTCCAACACAACAGACAACAAAGGGCAGGTGAATCATACCAATGATAAATGTCGATCTCATTTTTCGCATCGCGGCGGTTGGAATCCTTGTCGCCGTATTGAACTCCTTGCTCACCCGCGCCGGGCGGGATGACCAAGCGCTGATGACCACCATCGCCGGGCTCGTTGTGGTGCTGGTGATTATCGTACAGGAGATTTACAATCTCTTCGAGCTGATCCGCCAACTATTCGGGTTTTAGCGATGGACCTCGTAATTCGCGCTGTGATCCTCGGCCTCGTAGGCTCCGTGCTCTGCCTGGTGATCCGGAAAAATAGCCCCGAGATGGGACTCGTATTGGCCCTCGCCGTCACACTGCTGATGGTAGGTCTAGGCATGGAACTCGTCAGCGCCATTGTGGACTTTCTGGAAGCGCTGCACGATGCTGCGGGGCTGTCCCCCGCACTCCTCAGCCCACTCCTGCGAACTGTGGGAATCGCGATCATCACCCGCCTCGCGTCAGACATCTGCAAAGACGCGGGTCAGAGCGCCATCGCCTCCGCGGTGGAACTGGCCGGGACGGTCGCCGCGCTCTATATCGCCCTCCCGCTCATGCAAACCGTGTTCCAGATGATCGGAGGGCTTTTATGAGACGGCTCCTGATCGTGTTCCTGCTGCTCATCTGCCTCCATACCTCTGCCTCTGCGGTGGACGAGTGGACCCCCGCCAACTGGCAACCCGAAGCCGTCGGGATCAACGAGTTGGAAGCCGCCGTCCCCGATGGAGCCAGAGATTTGCTCGATGGCACAGACCTTGGCCTCGGGACAAGCTTTGACAGCGCGCTTCAGAATCTCCTGCAAAATCTGTTGGGCCAGCTGGGCAGCGTATTCCGCGAGTCGGCCCGTAGCGCTGCGCTCGTGATGGTCATCGCCCTCCTCACGGGGCTTGTCGGATCCCTCTACGAGAGCTCGGGCGACGGCGCGACGAACTATGTGCCCCTCGTGGGCGTTCTAGCCATCGCGAGCGTGGCGATCGGTTCATCCGGCGCGTTCATCGGCCTCGGAATGAATACGCTTAGAGAACTCGAAATCTTCTCAAAGTCCCTGTTCCCCGCCCTGGCCGCGGCCTCGACCGCCGGAGGCGCCCTCACCTCGGCGGCGGTGAAATATGCGGGGACGATTCTTTTCTTCGACATCCTCATCACCCTATCCGCCCGCGTGATCCTGCCGCTCATCTATGCCTATATCGCCGCTGTAATCGGTAGCGCCGCGCTCGGCGGAGATGGTCTGCGAGGCGCTGCGAACCTGATTAAATGGGTGACAGGCGTACTCATCACTGCCATAATGATCTCCTTCGTGGGCTACCTCACCATCACCGGCGTCGTCTCCGGGTCCGCCGATGTGGTAACTACCCGCGTGGCGAAGACTACTATTTCCATGGCCCTGCCCGTGGTCGGCGGTATCGTGGCGGACGCCGCTGAGACTGTGTTGGCGGGCGCTATGCTGGTGCGAAACGGAATCGGCGTGGTCGGACTGCTCGTGATCCTCGCCGTCTGCCTGATCCCCATCCTCCAACTGGGCGCACACTACCTTATGTTCAAAGCCGCCGCCGGCCTATCCAGCGCTGTAACCGATAAACGCACCGGCGGCCTCATCAGCGACCTCGGCACCGCCTTCGGTATGATTATGGGCCTCGTGGGGGCGGGGGCGATGATGCTATTTTTCTCGATTATCTCGATGATGAGGCTGGTAATTAGATAGAGATGATCCCCGTCATCGGGTGGGGGATCATCAAGATAAAAGAAAGGCGGGTGGCTCGCACATGACCGAACTAATCCGTATCTGGGTGCTCGGGCTCACCGGCGCGGCTTTCCTTGCCGCCATTGCCATGACGCTGACACCGAAGGGCCGTCCCCGCGCCGTGGTGGGACTGGTGGCAGGCCTCGGGACTATAATTGCCCTTATCGCGCCCATCGTAGAGTTTGATTACGCGGCCTTCTCCCAAAATATCGCTGGATTTGAGAGTTCTCTCGAGACGCGGACGGCGGAATGGGAGGTTGAACAAGAAAGGCTCTCAAGTCTAATCATAAGGGAGCGGAGCGAGGCATATATATTGGACAAAGCCGAATCTTTGGGACTAGTCGGCCTGGACATTGAGGTGGCCACAGCCAGGGGCTCAGACGGTTGGCTCTACCCCCACCGAATCTGGATTTCCGGACCTCACACACAGAGCCAACAGAGCGCACTATCCGAATTTTTGACCGGGACTTTCGGGATCCCAGTCGAACGACAGTACTGGAGCGAAACGAATGAATGAGAAAAAAGCAAGATCGCCTGTGGATGTGACCAAGTTTCTCAAAGTGATCGAGAAGAACAAGTATGTATGCCTCGTGCTCCTTCTCGGCGTGGTGATCCTCATCTGGCCCTTCGGCGGCGGGACGGCTCCGACTGCGGCGGCCCCGCCACAAACGCCGGCAGAGCACCCGCTGGCCTTCTCTCTGGAGGAAAAGGAAGCACGTCTGGCCTACGCGCTCTCGCAAATCGAGGGCGCGGGAGAAGTGATCGTCATGCTAAGTCTCAGAACTTCATTGGAACAGGAGGTGGCTGTGGATGAAGACCAATCAGGCCGGCGGGCGACCGTCACCATCTCCACGGGCGCGGGCACCCAGTCTGAGGTGACGCTCCGCTACCGCTATCCGGAGTTCCAAGGTGCCCTGATCGTGAGTGAGGGAGCGCACAACGCCACGGTAAGACTGCAACTCACCCAAGCCGTAGCGGCCCTCACGGGCCTCGGAACAGATCGAATTACGGTAACGCCCATGCGTGTGATCGAGGAGGACAGAAATGACTAGGAGGATGAAAGGTATGAAAGTGTTCAAACGCAATGCAGTGATACTCACAGTGCTCTTGTTCGTGGCGGTGGCGGTCTACTTAAACTGGTCCTACAACAGAGGCCAAGACCTCGCCGCGAACACACCAGTCGCGACGGAGAATCTGCCGGGCGACCGAACAATCGAAGACGCCGTTGGGCAGGAGCGGGAAAATCAGCAGCAAAATAACGAAAGCCAAGACACAGAAAGTCTCTTCTTCGGAGAACAACCCGGCCCCGCGCTCAGTGCCGCAGCCATCAGCTATTTCGACTCGGCGCGTCTGACCCGGGAACAGGCGAGAGACAGCGCCACCACGCTCCTCCAAGAAGCCGCCGCCATCGGCACGGCCTCCCAACAGGAGATAGACAGCGCCTTTTCCGCCATTACCGCCATGGCGACCTTTGCCCTCCAAGAAGCGCAGTTGGAGAACATTCTGATGGCCAAAGATTTCGCGCAAGTCGTGGTCTTCATCCGCAATGAGGGTGTCAGCGTCATCGCCAGCGCAGGCCCCACGGGATTGAGTGACGTGGAAGTCGCCCGGATCACCGAGGCCGTCATCAGCGAACTCGGCATCTCGGCGGCGGATTTGACAATTATACCAGTCCACTAGGCAAGAAATCCCCCGCCAATCGGCGGGGGATTTTCTGTTAGGAAAGCCTCGTTTGGCCGATCTCCATCTGCCGGATCGCGCCTTCGATCCGGCGCTTGGCCTCTTCGCCGGAAGTGCCGGACTGGACATAACGGATAGCGGCCCATTTCTCGTCTGTGCTCATTTTACCAAAGGTTTCGGCGGCCCTTGGGTGCATAGAGAGGCCCATAGAGAAACCAAGCGGTAGGTCGATGCCGTCTGGGGCTTTGCCCATGCCGATGAAGGGTTGTGTCATGTGTCGTCACGCTCCTCTTTTTGGCTTATGCTTTCCAAAGGAGGTCGTTGCTATTCTTTGCTATGTAGTTCTATTTTATGAGCCTGCGGCTCGCAATGCTCGTTGCACGAGACGAATGTGCGGTGATTTTTTCGCATGGCACCCCCTTCCACCGGGCGAGGCGGAAGCTGTGATGTTCTGTTTTGCTGTGCATACAAGTCAAAAGGAAGAGATTTTCAAGAGAAACCATTCGGCTTCTCTTGAATCGCCTTTTTGCCTACTTTTTGGCGAAGCAAAAAGTAGGTCGCCCTCGGCGAAACGAGCGCAGTGAGCTGTAGGCTCATAAGAAAATAACAAAGAAAATAGTATGAAACAACTCAAACAAAGTCTTGCGAGACATCGTCCCATGTTGTATAATAATACAGTCATATGTATACCAAGGAAGGGGATCACAATGAAGAAAATCATCATCATCGGCGCCGCAGGCAGAGACTTCCACAATTTCAACACCTATTTCAGAGGCAACGCAAACTACGAAGTGGTCGCGTTCACCGCCGCGCAAATTCCGGACATCGCAGACCGCACCTACCCCAAAGAACTCGCCGGAGACCTCTATCCCAACGGCATCCCCATCTACGCGGAAGAGGAACTGGAAGCCATCATCGGAAAATACGGAGCAGACGCCTGCGTCTTCTCCTATAGCGACGTAAACTATGCCCATGTCATGGGTGTCGGCGCAAGAGTCAACGCCGCCGGTGCCGGGTTCATCCTGCTCGGCCCGAAACAAACCATGCTGAAAAGTAAAAAACCCGTCATCGCCGTCGGCGCGATCCGCACCGGCTGCGGCAAAAGCCAGACCACCACAAAAATCTCCGAGATCCTCAAAGAGAGAGGCCTCAAAGTCATCGCCGTGCGCCATCCCATGCCATACGGCGACCTGAACGAGCAAAGAGTCCAACGCTTCGCCTCCCTGGACGACCTGAAAAAACACAATTGCACCATCGAAGAGATGGAAGAATACGAACCCCACATCACCCGCGGCAACGTCATCTATGCGGGCGTAGATTATCAGGATATCCTCAATCAAGTAGAAAACGACCCCGCCGGCTGTGACGTCATCCTCTGGGACGGCGGCAACAACGACTTCCCCTTCTACGAGCCAGATCTCATGGTCACCGTAGTAGACCCGCACCGCCCCGGCCATGAGTGCAGCTACTACCCCGGCGAAGTCACCCTGCGCATCGCCGATGTCGTCGTCATCAACAAGATCGACAGCGCGGACTTCGCAAACATCCAAACCGTCCGCCACAATGTGACCAAACTCAACCCCGACGCAACTGTCATCGACGCGGCCTCCACCATCAAGGCAGACGCGCCCGAACTCATCAAAGGCAAGCGCGTCCTCGTCATCGAAGACGGCCCAACCCTCACCCACGGCAACATGAAGATCGGCGCAGGCGTCGTCGCCGCCCACCGTTTCGGAGCCGCTGAGATCATCGACCCGCGCCCCTACGCCGTCGGCAAACTCGCCGAAACCTTTGAAATCTACCCAGACATCGGCGCAGTCCTGCCCGCCATGGGCTACGGTGAGCAACAGATCAAAGACCTCGAAGCCACCATCAAAAACACCCCCTGCGACGCGATCATCGTCGCCACCCCGATCGACCTGGCCAGAATCGTCAAAATGGAGCAGCCGAGCACACGGGTAACCTACGCTCTCCAAGAGATCGGCAGACCCGACCTCAACGATGTGATCGACGCCTTCGTAAAAGAGCACAACCTGTAGAACCGGATCAAAACATAAAAAAACCTGCCGCGCGGCGTAATTGCCGTGCGGCAGGTTTTTGTCAGTGTGTGTAAAACGCAGGAGAATCTTGACGAAACCTTGTTGAACTGCTATAATTTCTTCCAGTATAGTATTGAACGGGGGTGGCGTTTCTGAAGAAGACACTGCGGATCGGAGCACTACTTCTTGTGGTGTTGCTTCTCATCCAAACCCTAAGCGGATTCACCGTGCCGGAAGGCAAAGACAGGCACCAGATGCCATGGGACTTTGTAGTCCACGCCGCCCCAGATTTCCGGTCAGAGATCATGGGCTCCTTCAACGCCCAAACGATCGAGGTAACCTATCGCAACGGAACCGGCTGGGCCCGCATGCGCAATCACGACGGAAACAACTGGTGGGTCTACCTGAGAGACAACCGCCGCTTCCTCCCCAGCGGAACCCTCCTCCACGACGCCAGAGACGGTGCCCCCGTCGCAGCCATCGCCCCACAGATGGCAAGGGTCTTGCAACAGGAAGGGAACTGGCTCCGCGTCGGCACCTGGCTCGGCGAAAACTGGGTCCAATGGCGGCCCGAGCCCCCAAGGCCGATCCAACACCACATGGCCTGGTCCTTCCTTACATATTTAACCCCAGATTTCAGAGCCCCAAGGCAAGAAACCCTCCCCCCGCAGATCGTAGAAATCACCCAACTCAGAGACGACGGCTGGGGCCTCATCAGCACCCCCGCCGGAGATCGCTGGATCTACGTGCGAGACAACATGCGCTATGTAGACAGAGAAGTCGCCCTATACGACAAACCGGGCGGAACCGAACGCGGCAGATTGCAGCCGCAAGTAGTCCACGTCCTCCAACAAGACAGAAGCTGGTTCCAAATCGCCACCTGGGACGGCCCCCGCTGGATCTATTTGCGCTCCGCCGGCCAGCCCGGCGAACGCCTCATCGCAATCACCTTCGACGACGGCCCGCACCCCGCACACACCCGCCGCCTGCTCGACGCGCTCTACGAACGAGACGTCCCCGCGACCTTCTTCGTCCTGGGTCCGCTCGTGGCCTCCAACCCGGAACTCGCGATCCGTATGGTCAACGAAGGCCACGAAATTGCCTCCCACGCCTATAATCACACAGACCTCTCCCGTGCCGGCGCAGACAGAATCCGAACCGAACTCACCATGAGTCGCGATATCATCCGCAAAGTAACCGGCGTCACGCCGACCCTCCTGCGCCCGCCCTACGGCGCGCAGAATTCGACCGTGCAGGCCATCTCGGCGGAGTTCGGCTGGCCCATCATCCTCTGGTCGGTTGATACCAGAGATTGGGAGACGAGAAACGTCAACGCCATCATGCGCCATTTCGTCGACCACACCGGCATCCGCATCCGCACCGGCGACATCATCCTCATGCACGACATTTACCCAACCACCATAGACGCCGCCATCCAAGCCATCGACCTGCTCCTGGCGGACGGCTTCACCTTCGTAACCGTCACCGACCTCCTCATGGAACGCTACGGCACCATCGAACCGGGCCGCGTCTATCGCCAAGGCTAATAAAAATCATATAGGGCGGGGAGCATAAGCCCCCGCCCTATTTATCCTAATAGGGGCGCACAGTGTGCGCCCGTGCGCTTTTGAAGGAACCCATCCTAAAGAAAGAAGAGATCACATGAGGAAAGCAAAAATGTTCATCTCCTTACTACTCGCCCTCCTGTTCATCGGCTCAACAAGCGGCTGCTCTCTGGGCAGCACCACGCAACCCCCAGCAGTTGCCGTTTTCGCGGAAGGGGAGGCACTCCGCGTCCCCGTATTACTATACCACCACATCCTGCCAGACGCGGACAATCAAACCATGCAAGATAACGCATGGACCATCAGCACGGAAAACTTCGAGCGGCAAATGCAATACCTCTACGACAACAACTTCCACACCCTAACCCACGCCGAACTGGAAGCCTTCCTCTACCACGACACACCCCTCCCGCCCAACAGCGTCCTTATCCACTTCGACGACGGCTACTACTCCAACTTTGTCTACGCCTACCCCATCCTCCAACACTTCGGCCATAGAGCCACGGTATTTATGATAACCGAATGGATCGAATATCTCGGAGACTATCAGCCCGCCATGGACCACGCCGCCCTCACCTGGACCGCCGCCCACACCATGTGGAGAACGACAGACGTATTCGAATTCGCCAGCCACAGCCACGCCATGCACGACTTTGCCCCCGGCGAAGACCGCACCATCATGTACCGCGCAACCCACGCGGCCATCGTAGCAGACACACGGCGCAGCTTTGACTTTCTCGACAACCACACCGCCTTCGCCTATCCCCTGGGGCAGTATAACGACACCATTATCGCCGCGTTGCAAGAAGCGGGAATCACCATGGCCTTCACCGTAGTAGACGGCTACGTCACCAGAGATTCCGCCCCCTTTCACCTAAACCGCTTCACTGTCTGGCGCGATATGTCCATGGAATCCTTCAGCGAGATTGTCAACGGCCTGAGATAGCAGGCCATACGCAGAAACTCCGCTTCTGTCCATGTTTCACAAAGAGTGCGCAAGAACCCCCATAAGTAAGGGCAGTTTCGCCTTTGCTTATGGGGGTGAACTCGTTTCTGGCGTCATTTTTTGGATCCAAAATTGAGTTTTTCGGAACGAAATAAAAAATTTTTGCAATTTTTTAAAAAAGTACTTGCATTTTCGAGTGAGCTGTATTATAGTATGCTTCAAGAACATTGTTTAAAGGAGAAGATCACAATGAAAAAGAAACTGATGGCAGCTCTCGCACTTGTACTCGTCGCAGTCCTGATCCTTGGCGCATGCGGCAACGGCGGCGGAACACAGACCCGCCTCATCATGGCAACCGGCGGAACCGCAGGTACCTATTACCCCCTCGGCGGCGCGATGGCTGGCGTACTCAATAACCATACAGACATGCAAATCACAGTCAACGCCTCCGGCGCCTCGGCAGACAATATCCAACAGATCGGCAGAGGAGACGCCCACATCGCCCTCGCCCAGAACGATGTCATGTACTACGCCTTCACCGGCACCTCCATCTGGTCCGCAACAGCCCCGGTTACCAACCTCGCGACCCTGATGACCCTCTATCCCGAAACCATCCAGATCGTCGTAGAAGCAAATTCCGGCATCTACAGCGTCTATGAACTGGCAGGCCGCCGCGTATCGGTCGGCGACATCGGCTCTGGCGTAAACGCCAACGCCACCCAAGTACTCGCCGCCCACGGCCTCACGATGAACGACATCAACGAGTTCAACCTAAACTTCGGCCAATCCGCAGACGCCCTGCGCGACGGCACAATCGACGCCTTCTTCGTCACCGCGGCGACACCCAACACCGCCATCAACGAACTGGCCACCGGCCGTGACCTCCGTCTGCTCAGCCTGGACGACGCAGTCATCGCCAACCTCATCGCAGACTATCCCTTCTACGTCCGCGTCGTGGTAGACTCGAGCGACTACACCTGGATCACCGCTCCCGTCGTCACAGTCGCCGTGCAAGCCACACTGATCGCCTCCACCGACATGGACGACGACATCGCCTATAACATCGTGCGCACCCTGATCGAGCGTTCGAACGAAGTCGCACAAGGCCACGCGCGCGGCGCATACATCAGCCCCGAAAACGCTGTCCAGTCCGTCAGCGTACCCTTCCACCCCGGCGCAGAGCGGTTCTTCCGCGAGATCGGCGCTCTGTCATAAGGACAGTTTAGCTCATGTCAAATAAGCGAAATCGTTTTCTGCTGGTGGGCGCGGCTTTGGCCGCGCTCACCGCGGTCACGTTTATCATATTTTGCCTGCGCACGCCCTACCTCGTCCTGCAAAACGCCGACAACGGCAGAGTCCGATTCGCACACCCCGCACCAGACGGTGAAACCTTCTCCATTGTCTACATCCACTCAGTCAACCAAAGCCCGGTGGCGGAGATCTATGAGATCAGAGACAGCCGCATCGTGCTCGTCGCCTTCGAGTTCGAGGCCTTCGGCGCCGGCGTCCCGACGGAGTTGGAACCAGGCCAAACCCTGATTCACCTGCCCGAAGGCGGCATGCGCATCGAAGGCTTAGACCGCGTAATCGACAATCTGCACTACCTCATCGCCCACGCGACCGATTTGACCTTACACATCGGAGGCAGTGAGGTCCCGCTCCTAAGTCTAGACGAGGCGGGCCAATCACTGCGTTTTTCGGTGCAAGAGCTGAATCTCTGGCAGAGACAGCGCACAACATAACCAGGGGGGATTCCTATCATGACAAACCGGGATCAACAAGAACAATTTGAAGCGATCAGCAAGGCGGAAGCTAAGCGGATCATGGCCGAGGCGGAAAAAGAATCGAGCCTACGCACCTTTTCCGGTGTGCCGCGGGAGATCATGCGTTGGCTTTGCGTCGCATTTACGCTGGTCGTACTCGCGCTCAACACCTTTTGGCTGCAACCCACGCAAATCCACCGCGCGTCCTTCGTGGGCCTGCTCCTCTTCTACAGCTTTATACTCTATCCCGCAGGAAAGCGCGCCAAAGAGAAGGTCAACTATATCCCCTGGTACGATGTGGTGCTTGCATTCGCCGGCGCCGGCGCGTTCTTCTATTATGTAGTTAACTTCCGCGCCATCGCAGGCCAAATGGCGACCTATACCCAGATGGACTTCATTGTAGCCGTCATTGGAATCGTCATCCTCTTCATTGCCTGCTACCGGGTGATGGGTCTGCCCATCATGATCGTCGTCGGAGCCTTCCTTGCCTACGCCTACTTCGGGTACTGGATTCCCGGCATATTCGGCCACGCGGGCTTTCGCGTAGAGCGGATTTTCACTTATCTGTTTTATACCACGGAAGGTGTCATCGGTATTCCAACCGGCGTCGCCTCGACCTTTATCTTCCTATTCATCCTCTTCGGCGCGTTTCTGGAAAAGACGAAAATTGGAAACTTTTTCATTGACATCGCAAATTCCATCGCCGGTAGAGCTGTGGGTGGTCCCGCGAAAGTGGTGGTCATTGCCTCCGCTCTGCAAGGCACCGTTACCGGCAGCTCTGTAGCCAATACCGTAGCGACAGGTTCCTTCACGATTCCTCTCATGAAGCGCATCGGCTACGACAAAAATTTTGCCGGTGCGGTTGAGGCCGCTTCTTCCACTGGCGGGCAGATCATGCCGCCGGTTATGGGCGCGGCTGCCTTCCTCATGGTGGAGATCACAGGGATTCCCTATGGCCAGATACTCCTGGCCGCCATGATCCCCGCGGCTCTCTATTTTGCCGGCATCATGACCGCCGTACATTTTGAAGCGAAAAAGACCGGGCTCTCGGGCATGTCGGCAGACGAAATCCCCAAATTCTTGCCGCTGATCCTCAAGAAGGGCTATCTCCTGCTCCCGCTTGCCTCCATCGTGTTCTTCATTTTCCAAGGCTACTCCATCTCGCGCGCGGCGCTGTATGCAATCGGGGTCGCCATTGTAGTCAGTATGTTCAGCAAAGACACGCGCTTGACGCCGAAGGCTTTCGTAAGCGCACTCGAAAATGGTGCGCGCAACGTCATCGGCGTAGGTGTCGCCTGTGCCATGGCCGGTATGATCGTCGGTGTCGTCACCATGACGGGCCTCGGCCTCACCTTCGCCAACTCGCTCCTCTCCATGGCGGACGGCATCCAAAATGAAGGCATTCGCCTCTTTATCGTGCTCCTTTTCACCATGATCGCCTCTATCCTCCTCGGCCTCGGTGTGCCGACCACCGCGAAATACGTCATCATGGCTGTCGTAACAGGCCCCATCCTCGTCCAACTCGGCCTGCCCCTCTTGGCCGCGCATATGTTCGTGTTCTACTTCGGCATCCTGGCGGACATCACACCGCCCGTGGCGCTCACCGCCTATGCCGCATCCGCCATCTCCGGCGGCGATCCGCTGAAAACTTCCGTCATCGCCAGTCGGCTCGCCATCGCGGCCTTCATCGTCCCCTTCATTTTCGCCTTCAACCCCGAGATGCTCTGGATTGGTGACCCCCATCCGCTGGAAATGCTCAAAATCGCACTCACCGCCTTCCTCGGCATTGTCGGCCTCGCCTCCGGACTCGCAGGCTATCTCCTCTGCCCGATGCGATGGTATGAACGTCTCCTCGCCATCGGCGCAGGCCTGTTCCTGATCTACCCGGAACTCATTAGCGACATCGTCGGCCTCATCGTCATCGGCGGTATCTTCTTCGCCCAGCGCATCCGCAACAAGAACGACGGCGGTTTCAGCGCGGCGTAAGATTCATACAGAGTAAGAAATAGTTGGGGGCTTTTAGCCCCCAACTATTTCTATTCCAGCCCCAATTCTTCCCGCGCCTCTTCTTCCTTAAACTCCCGAATCATCGCGGGCATCGCCTCCGCCCGCCGCTCATTCTTTGCGATCAACTCGCTCTTCTGCTTGGAAGTGTCCATCGCGCTGATCTGCCGCTCCGTCTCAATCGCATTGAGAATCGTAGACTCAATCGTCTTCTTAATCCGTTCCGACTTCTCTAACTCGTCACTCATCGTGCCGCCTCCTTTTGCGTGGTGAACCATAGTATTTGCAATGAGAAGCCAGATTATGTTGCAAGGAATAGCCGTTCTCATTTCCGCGCATCCTAACACGGGGTGATACAATGAGCAAAAGAAAGTCAGATAAGACCAACATCCAGGCACAAATCCAAACACAAAACACCGACACAGGCCTCCCCGCCTTCAACACAGACGACACCCGCCATTACGAACGCAAGAACATGCCCAAAGGCGCCTTCAAGAAAAACCAAGGCAGCAAATAAACGATTTTCCCCGCGATGAGGTGACCCGAAATGACGAACGCAAAAACGCGCAATGAACAAAGAAAAAATAACGACACAACGCCGACCGCCCGCCGTGCGGCAAAGTCAAAAGGGAAGTCCGATTTTAAGAAGAAGGGCAAGGACTCCTAACATGCCCAAACGAACCACAAAATGGAAGCGTTCCGATCCCTCCAACCCATCCGGGCATGTAGCCAGACCCCCAAAAGGCTCTAAAATAAACGACAATACCCGCGTAATCCATGCCGAAGAGCCGAATCCGGATGAAAAATCCTACTAAATCAAAAGGGCCGCAGTTTCCTCAAAAGGAAACCGGGGCCTTTTTTATATTCACTCGAGCCGCCTGCCCAGCCCCTTGAATCCCTCAAACGTCCCAATCGCGGCCCCCGCGATGACAAAGGCGTTGAGCCCCGCCAAAAGCAAACTCCCCGTACGCAAATCCCCCGTCTCAACCTGCTTAACTGCCGACATCACCAAGGCCAAGCCGAGCGCGATCCACTTCGGATCCACCCCAGTCACAAACCGCTTAACCACCTGCGTCAGAAGCGTCACAACAGCGACCACGCCGGAAAAAGTCCCCAAAAACTCCGGCGTTATAAAATCATTCAAATTCCATGCCATACAAACCACCTCCTGCCGCTATGGCCTCTATTCTCCCAAACACCCCACTCTATGCCCCGCCGCCCCCAAAGTTTCCCCGCCACACCCATCGCCCACCGCATACATAAGCTAATCGTAGGAGACGGCGTCCGCGATGTCCCGCTCGGTAATCCGAGGCATCAAAACCGCCGCCCCTACAAATATTGCGCGCATCAAAGCGCTGGAGTTATATATGTTGATAGGTTATATGCACTACAGAAAAGACCCCATCTGTCTCAACAGGGCCTATGCCTTCGCCGCGGCCGCCCTAGCGGAAGGAGTCGAACTGCTCTACTTTTCCCCCGGCGCGGTAGACTTTGAGAAAAGCCAGATCAACGGCTATCAATACGCGGACGGAGAATGGAAAAACGTCCGCAGCCGCTTCCCAGATGTGATCTATAACACAAACAGCTTCTCCCGAGAGAAACAAGAAAAAGCCGTCGATTTGTTACACGAAACCATCCCCTTCACCAGCTATTCCATCGGCAGCAAAGAAACCGTCTACCGCAACCTGATGAACCACAAACAATACGCCGGCTACCTCGTGCCCTCCAAAAAAGTCTCCTCACCGAAACAGTTCTTCGCCTTTCTAAAGAAACACCCGGAAGTAGTGTTCAAACCCACCTGGGGCCACCAGGGGACAGACGTCTACCACATCCAAAAAGACGGCGATACATTCCAGATACGACTCGGCGCAAACGAAACCAAATGCGACACCGAGCAAACGGTAACTTTCCTCCAAGACAAACTAAAACAACAAGACTATCTCATCCAGCCCTACATCAACTGCCGCACCAAAACAGGCGTCCCCTATGATCTGCGCCTCCACGTCCAAAAAGGGCGCGGCGGCAAATGGGTAGACCCCATCATCTACCCCAGAATCTCCGCAAACGGCAGCATCGTCTGCAACATCGGCCAAGGCGGCTACACCAGCGACCTCACCGGCTTTTTCAAACGGGAATTCGGAGCGGGGGAGTATGAGATGCGAAAATACGTCGAACTATTCGCCCTCCAACTCGCCGCCCACATGGACGAAATCCAACAAGAACTCTACGGCGAAACATTAAATGAACTCGGCATCGACATCGGGCTGGACGCCGCGCAAAAAATCTTTGTCTACGAAGTCAACTGGCGTCCCGGCCACCCGCCTTTCACCAATATCAACCTCAACGTAATCAAAAACACCATCCAATACGCGATGTACCTCGCAAACCGGGCAGAAAGCGGGGAGCGATAGATGAAAACCATTATCTTCATCGGCGCCAACAAATCCGGCTCCAGCTTCGAAGCGATCAAAGCCTCAGCGGAACTCCACTACTACACCGTCCTGCTCACCGACCGAAAATCCTTCTTCGACAAACGCATGGACTTCCCCCATGTCCATTCCATGCGCATGTGTAACCTCGAGAGCATAAAAGATATCAAAAGCGCCATCGCCCGGATCGACAGCGACCGCTTCACCATCTCAGCCATCGTCAGCTTTGTCGATCCCCACTGCCACACCGCCGCCCTCCTCTCCCGTGAATTCGGCCTAAAACCCTTCACCGAACAGACCATAAGCATCATGCTGGACAAATCAAAATCCAGAGACGCCCTCCGCGGCACCCCCTATTCACCATCCTATCACGTGATAGACGGCACAACCCCGCCCGCGGACCCAAAACTCGAACTCCCGTTCGTCCTAAAAGCCCCTATCTCCTCCGCCTCCAAAGACGTCCACGCCGCCGCGACAACGAAAGAATACCAAACCGCCTTCGCAGACCTCCGGAAACGCTACCCAGACGGCCCAATACTCGTAGAAAAATATCTAACCGGCCCGCAATACTTGGTAGAAACCCTCACCATAGACGGCGAAGTACACATCGCGGCCGTCGTGCGGCAAGAAATCCTATTCTCCGGCAGATTCATCGTCACAGGCTATCAAATCATCCCCGAAACCGACAGCGAATTTTATAAGCACCTCAAACAATCCGCGGAAGCAATCATACTGGCCCACGGCATGCAAAACGGCCCCTGTCACCTAGAACTCCGCCGCCTGAAAAACGACTGGAAACTAATCGAAGCCAACCCCAGAATATCCGGCGGCGCCATGAATCTGTTCATCGAGACAGCCTACGGCATCAATCTGACAAAAGAAACCCTAAAAGCCGCCATCGGCCAAAAACCGGACCTAAACCGCAAATACACGAGAGAAACCTTCCTCCAATACGTCGTCGTCCCAGGGGAGGGCGTCTTGCAGAAAGTCACAGGAAAAAGCCTGGCGCAAAACAGCCCAGGTGTCCGGCATGTATATATCAAACCAAAAAAAGGAAGCATCCTCCTGCCGCCCATCTCCATGGGCCACCGCTATGCCTACGTCATCGCCACCGGCGGCTCCGCAAAAGAGGCGAGAGTAAACGCAAAAACAGGCGCCTCAAAGATCAAATTCCACTTCCGCGCAAGCGACGCCGCTATGCAAAAACCCCCGGAAAGGCGAACCGACGTCCCCGGAACCCACGCCCAAGTCAGCCTAGACTACTTCGCGGCCAACGTCGTATACGAGCCCTAAGACGGCAGAAGCCCAGATAAAACAAAGAGGCCTTGAAAACCAAAGTTTTCAAGGCCTTTCCCATTACAGCAATTCCCCATACCGCCGAACAAAAATCCCCTTAAACACCGTCACCAGCGCCATATACAAAACAACCGTAAGCCCCAGCCAAGGGAAAAACGCCATCGGCAACGGCGCAAGCCCGATCGCCGCCCCAAACCCGGTAAACGGGATCGCCGTCAAAACCGCGATCCCGGTAAACGTCAGCAGCGTCAGCGGCGCGGACGCCCGGCTCTGGATAAACGGGATCTTCGGCGTACGAATCATATGAATCACAAGCGTCTGCGTCCACATAGACTCCACAAACCACCCCGCGTGGAACACCGCAATAAACAGCGCCACCGTCGCGGGATCCGTAATCTGATGAAACAGAAGTCCCCCCACTGCGGCGGGCGCGATAATAAAGTAAAGCAATAAATACGTCGTAATATCAAACACCGAACTCGTCGGCCCGATCCACAGCATAAATTTCCCGAGCGAAGAAGCATCCCACTTCCGCGGCACAGTCAGAAACTCCTTGTCCACATTATCCCAAGGAATCGCCGTGCAAGATAAATCATAGATCAAATTCAGTAAAATCAAATGAATCGGCAGCATAGGCAAAAAAGGCAAAAACACACTGGCCGCCAACACAGAGAACATGTTACCAAAATTCGAACTGACCGTCATCTTAATATACTTAATCATGTTAGCGTAAATCTTACGCCCCTCAATGATCCCCTGCTCCAGCACCATCAAATCTTTTTCCAGCAGAATGACATCCGCCGACTCCTTCGCGATGTCCACAGCCGTATCTACCGAAATCCCCACATCGGAAGCCTTCATCGCCGCCGCGTCATTGATCCCGTCCCCCATATACCCAACGCTATGCCCGTTGCCGCGCAGCGCCGCGATCACCCGCGCCTTCTGCTGGGGAGACAGCTTGGCAAACACGCTCACCTCTTCCGCCGCCCTGCCGAGTTCTGTGTCGCTCATCGCGTCCAAATCCGAACCGAGCAAAATGCGGTCAACCGGCAGCCCAACCTGCCGGCAGATACAGCGCGTCACCTTATCGTTGTCCCCAGTCAAGATTTTCACACCCACGCCATACGCCTTAAGCGCCGCAATCGCACCCGCGGTCGATTCCTTCGGCGGATCCAAAAACGCCAGATACCCCATCAACACCATATCCGATTCATCCGCCACAGAAAACGCACCCACATGCGAAGGATTCCGCTTCTGCGCCACAGCAATCACGCGCATGCCATCCTCGTTCAAATCATCGACCTTCGCAAGGATATACGCCCGCAGCGCATCCGTCAACGGCTGGACTTGACCCTCATATTCAACAAACCCACAAACCGAGAGCATCTCCTCCACCGCGCCCTTGGTAATCATCTGCGTCTTACCCTCGGCCGCAACGACCACACTCATCCGCCGCCGCTCAAAATCAAAGGGAATCTCATCCACCTTCGTAAATCGCTCCGCCAACCCGCGCAATTCCGCTTCCGCGGCCTGCTCATCCTCTGTCCGCTGAATCACAGCGACATCCATCAGATTCTTCAGCCCCGTCTGATAGTAGCTGTTCAAAAAAGCATAGCGCAACACACGCACATCTTCCTGCCCATGGATGTTGAGGTGATACTGCAGCACCACCTTGTCCTGCGTCAATGTCCCGGTCTTATCCGTGCAAAGAAGATCCATCGACCCAAGATTCTGGATCGAATTCAGGTTCTTAATAATCGTCTTCTTCCGGGACATCGCCACCGCACCCTTCGCCAGACAGGTCGTGACAATCATCGGCAGCATCTCCGGCGTCAACCCCACCGCCACAGACAGGGCGAATAAGGTAGCCTCAATCCAATCCCCCTTGGTAAACCCATTGACAAACAGCACAATCGGCACCATGACCAACATAAAGCGAATCAAAATCCAAGACACGGAATTGACGCCCTTTTCAAAACTAGTCTGCACCGGCTTCGTACTAACGCTCTCCGCCATTTCGCCAAAAATAGTGTCATTGCCCACAGCGACGACCACGCCCGTCGCGCTGCCGCTAATCACATTGGTCCCCATAAACGCCAAATTCGGCATCTCCGTCAAAGCGCCCTGCCCGTCCGACACAGCCAGGGAAACTTTCTCCACCGCCACGCTCTCCCCAGTCAACGCGGACTGGCTGACGAACAAATCCTTCGCCTGAATAATCCGCATATCAGCCGGAATCATATCGCCCGCCGCCAGATGCACAATATCCCCCACGACCACATCTTCCAGCGGAATTTCCTGATTCCCCATCTCCCGCCGCCGGACATTCGTCGTAGTCTTAATCATCTTGAGCAAATTCTCCGCCGCGTGTCCGCTCCTGGTTTCCTGCACGAAGCGCAATACCCCAGAGACAAACACCATGGTCACGATGATAACCACAGCCGTCGGATCAGCCTCCCCAACCGGCGCCAAAATGATGTCCATAAACACAGACACAATCGCCAACCCAAACAAGATCGCGGTAAACGGATTGACAAAAGCCGCCACAAGCCGTTTCAACAACGACACTTTCTTGCCGCGCGTCACAGTATTATCACCATACTTACCGCGAGACTCCTCCACAAAGCCTTCGCTCAAACCATCCGGACCCGTCCCCAATATGCCAAACAATTCAGCGATATCAGTCACAGCGGCAAGCTTCAGCCGCCCCCGCACCTCATTGCGGTGGATCGTTTCCGCACGCGTAGCCGTTGGTTTTGCGAGGGTGCGCTTTTCCTTACTCATAGACTTGCACCTCCAAGTCACATGGTTCATGGGCTGGAAACGTCAGTATCTCTGAACAAAAAGCCTTGAAAACCAGAGTTTTCAAGGCTTTGTTCCGTATGGTGGAGATAAGCAGGATCGAACTGCTGACCTCTTGAATGCCATTCAAGCGCTCTCCCAGCTGAGCTATACCCCCACATGCAAAATGTATTTTAGCACGAAGCGCGAGGTTTGTCAAGCCGCAGACCAAAAAGCGCCCAACCGTTCCCGGTCAGGCGCTTGCCGATCTCTAATAAGGCTGCGGGTGATACGGGACATACGGCGCATCCGAATCCGGATAAGACCCAGGATAGCCAGGCCCCAGCCCCGTGCCGCGGATCATCACCCGCGCCGTAGCCCAGTAACTGCTGCGATTCTCAAACTCCCGCCGAATAAAGTTCCCGTCAGCGTCATAGAACCTCCGGAACACCTCCACCACATGCCCGATCCGGCCAGGGGAGTACTCCGTATATGTGCCCGCAGGGAAGGAGGCGTCATCCCGATACGTGGTGCCAAAGGCGACGCTGTTGATATACACACTCTCCGGCACAATCGTATAGGCATGCGTCCGCGTCCCGACAAGATTCACATTGAAATCAAGCCCATCCCGCCAAATATCAATGCGGATCGGGAAAGGGGAGGTGTTGGTAAAGGAAAAATGAGGCCCGCCCCAACTCACCGCCGCGTCCATCCCAAGCGGCAGATAGGCGACAGTCAAAGTGTGCGCGCTTCTAACATCCACCCGGAGGTCCGTGTGCAGCACAGCGTGATAAATCGTAGACGACGTCTGGCAAATCCCCCCGCCGATGACAGAAATCAGCGTAGTCCCCTGGAACGCTCCGCCCGGCTGGAACCCTCTCGCCGCGTTCGCGTGGCCGACAACCGTCTCCCAGTCAAACTGCTCCCCCGGATTGAGAATCAACCCGTCAATTTTCGACCCCGCAAGCACAATGTTGTGGTTCCGATGCTCGTCATGCGTCAGCCGCGTCGTCGAGGATCCGATAATATCCCGGAACAGCGCTGATTCCAAATATTCCGTAGTAAACTCCGGCTGGGTAATCAGAAGCGGGATAAAAACCTCCTGCCCCTGCTGCGCCGCGTTGAGCCGCCGCTGCGCGTCCTGCACGTCAAAATCAACGCCGACAACGTGCTGTGTCACAGACATCGTCTCGAGATCAAACGCCGCGCTCTCCATCACCTGGAACAAACTCTCATGAATCGCCTCTAAGTCAATCGGCTCCGGCTCCACAGTATCCGCGTCATAGCGAATCGGCTGATGTGCCCCCTCCGCAAAGGCCTCCACAATCAAGTCTACCAAAGTGTCCGCGTCAAACAGCACCACGAGCCGCCCCTTGACAACCACAAGATGGTCATCCACAACCTCATAAGCGCCCATAGACAGATGGTCCATCTCCGCCACAGCCTCCGCCACAACAGCCCGGATCATATTCCGGTCAGCGGGGAAGAGGGTAAGCGGATCAATATCCACCGGCGCAATCTGCCGGTGCAGAAAGGCAAAACCATTCGCAAAGAAATTACCCGAGCGCCCATACCGATATGCGACCCGAGCGGCCTGCTCCCCATTGATGCTGAGCCCCGCCTCTTCCGATGTAATAATCAACGGACTGGCGCCCGGAAAGTCAATCACGACAACGCGCTCCGTCCGCGCGATCTCCATAGACTCCTCCAGAATATCTGCCGCCTGGCTCACAGTCAGCCCGCCGACAGGCACCCCGTTGACCGTTATGTTCGGTAAAATCGTTTCCCCGTTCGACACGGAGATCCCGATCGCCGCCAGCGCCCCGCCCGAGAGCAGCGCCACAACAAGCAGTACAATCACGGAGATCACGACGATCCGTTTGGCTCTGGATTTTGGTTTCGTTGCAGTTGTCATAGTCATTTTCTCACCTTCCCCCACAGATCGGGGTATCTATTTCTGGCCCGCCTGGGCAATATAAGCTGTGTGTTCACTGCGTTTCCAGGGCATACCCACCGTAATCCGCTCTTCCGTACGGGCATCTAAAATGGCGCGGATCAGCTGGTTCGAGAGCAGAAAACCCTGCGGGGTCAAACTCCAACGCCCGTTGAGCCGATGCGCCCAGCCCTGTTTCTCATAGTCAAACAAAAGCGCCTCGATCGGAGCAAAGCTAGACTGATAAATCGCGTGGTATTCGTCCCCCGTAATCCCCTTCGTCGTCCGCAGACCCAGCATCAGATATTCAACCGACTGCTCACTGCTGGGGATCTCATCCCGAGAAGCGAGAAGCGCCCCGTTACCCTCGAGCGCGTCCAGATATTCGTCTATGCCCTTGATATAGCTATACCGTATATCCCCAATATAAGAGTGCGCCGAAGGACCAAACCCGGCATACTCCTCGCGGTTCCAATATTTCAGATTATGCCGCGACTCCCGATCCGGCAACGCGAAATTAGAAACCTCATATTGCCGATAGCCAACATCTTTGAGCGCTTCAACCATAAACAAATACATATCCGCCTGATCGTCCTCACTCGGAATCAGCGGACTATCCCGAAACACATGGAGCGGCGTGCCCTCCTCAATGCGCAGCCCATAGCAAGAAATATGGTCAGGCCGAAGCGCGATGATCTGATTGAGCGTATCCGCCCAATCCGCCTTCGACTGGCTGGGCAAGCCATAGATCAGGTCGAGACTAATATTCTGAAACCCAACCTTCCGCGCCCGCTCCATCACCCGCGTCACATGCTGAAAAGTATGCCGACGGCCCAAGTTCTTCGCAAGCGCGTCATCCGCCGTTTGAACCCCAATCGAGAGCCGATTGACACCGGCTTTCCGCAAAATCCGCAAATCCTTATCGCTGATCGAATCAGGATTAACCTCCATCGTAACCTCAGCGTCCAGCAGCACTTTGTAATGATCCTTCAAGGTATTGAAAAGATCAACAATCCGCGCCGCCCCATAATAACTGGGCGTCCCCCCGCCAAAGTAGATCGAATCCACATAATACCGATCCAGCGAGGGCGCAGCCTCAACCAACTGTCGTGTGAGCGCCTGATGATAACGCTTCATCAACCCCTCTCCGGCAGGCAAAGAGTAAAAATCGCAATAAGCGCACTTGCTGATACAAAAGGGGATATGTATGTAAATACCGGTACGTTTGCTCATGGAAATCGCCTCATACAAGTTCATTTTGGTTCGTTTCAGGGCCGTTTTGTCGCCATAAAAGGCAGTTTTAGGTACAATAAACGGCCCGTTTGGAAGCCATTTTGTCGAACAATATACCATAAAATATCCAATCTACTGTAATAGTATACCCGAAAAGGTGACAATCGTCAACAAAATCGACAGAAAGATACTAGGAAAATCGGCATTTTAGGTCTAAGCTCAAAAGATAGTCTATGATCCGAACCCCAAAATATGACAGGCGTAGTAATTCGGGAAAGCAGACATCCTATGTACTAGATGAAAGAAAGCGGGCGAAACCTTGATGAAATGGATTCTTTTTGTACTCTTATGCACAGTGTATGCGGCAGGCGAAACACCCCCGCCAGAGCCGGCAGCACTGGAAAATCTGCAAGCGCAGCTGTTTGCAAACTATGACGAAAATAAAGCGCAAGAAGTTCCATCCAGACCGACTGCATATCTAACCATAGACGACGGCCCCTCTGAAGAAGTGACAGCGCGGATTTTAGACGTGCTAAAAGAACATGATGTAAAAGCCACATTCTTCGTCTTGCCCCACGAGGAGGTAGACCACCTCTACGAACGCATCCTCGCCGAGGGCCACGCAATCGGAAATCACAGCTATTCACACGACTATACCCGCCTCTACGCGGCCGATGACGGGGCCTTCTTCCGAGAAGATATCACGCAAGCGGCGGCATGGCTGGCGGATCGCTTCGGACACAAAACAACCCTATTCCGATTCCCCGGCGGCTCCTGGAGCTGGGACGCCGCCATAATCGCGCAACGAAAAGAAATCTTAGCGGAACTAGGCTATCGCGTATTCGACTGGGACGTCTCCACCGGCGACACAGACCCCTCCTCAGCCGGAAAAGACCCCAACGCCTTGATTTCCAACGCAATGAGCCCGAGCGGCGCACAGGACAAACGAATCATATTGATGCACGATTCAGCGGACAAGCAAGCCACAGCGGAGGCGCTCCCAGAGCTAATCAACAGGCTGAGAGCCGAGGGTTATGGCTTTGCCACGCTGGAGCAATATTGATTCGCTTGCCCCCTCTTGACAAACAGGAGGAGGACTTGATATAGTGTTCACAAAGTTAACAAATTGGTCAAAGTTGAGAGGGGAATGTGTGAAATGAGTACGGAAGTTAGCGCGCAAGAAAAACGGGCTATATTTAACACCGCATTTATCACAGGTTCGACGATCTTTATCATGGGATATGTAAATGCGCTCGCATTGCAAACACCACAGCTCGGCATGATGGTCACACCACAAACCGGAAACGTGATCTGGATGGGCCTCAACCCCGCGTTTGGCAATTGGCCGCAATTTATTTCGAACCTCGCACTGTTCTTTGGGTTTATCTTCGGTTGTTTGTTCGCGTTCATGAACCAAAATCTAATCAAACACAAAACAATTCAGTTCTTCTTCAGCTGGTCGCTCTTCGCGCTCCCGGTCGCGCTCTACCCGTTTTACGCACCCTACATAAGCACGCAGGTCGCATTCCTCATGATGGGTCTGTCTGCAGGCTTCGGTTGCGGCTTCTTCCGCAAGATGTACCACCTCGAAATCAACAACGCCATGGCCACCGGCAACGTCCGTTTCCTCGGCGTATGGTTCGCGGAAGGCGTTCTACGGAAAAAAGAAGGCGGCCTGTTTACGCTCTGGATTTTCGTAATCTGCGTATTCCTTTTCGCGTTCGGCGCATTCATCATGGGCACAGCTCTGAACCTGGACCGCGCAGGTACTTTCGGGTTCTCCCTGGTGAACACCCTGCTGATCGTATTCTGCATCATCCCATGCTTCTTCGCTCCAAAGAACACTGCTTCCTAGTGATAGAATCTGGCGCGCTAAGGGCTTTGAAATCCTAGCTTTCGTCGCTATCATGACAAAGATCTACCCTTGTTCGCGCAGTTGAATATTTCACAGGAACACCGTGTGGTACTCCTAGGGGGCGTTTTGATCGTTAAAAACGTCCCCTTAACAGTTCCCAATTTTTCTAAGACACACAATTACTGAGGGAGGTGAGAGTATGATTACGATTCGAAAAATCGGAGTTGTGATCGCACTCACGCTGGTTTGGATCGTACTGAGGGAAGAAATCGGTATTGCTACCATCGTGCAAGGCGTGGTGGTCAGTATCGGCTGTCTGTATTTCTCCAACCGCTTTTTCCCTCTGGATAAAATGACCGACGCGAGCTTTCACAAGCTGATTCTCTATCCGTTCTACCTGATCTGGCAAGTGTATTTGAACGGATTTTTGGTAATGCGGATGATTATCAAGGGCGCGAGAGTAGACGTCATTGAATTAGAAACCTCCCTAAAAAGCGCGGCGCTCAAAGCGATTCTCGGAGACTCGATTAACCTGACGCCAGGTACGCTGCTGATTGACTTCAATGCCGAAAAGATGCCCATGCTATGGCTTCGGCCAATGGATGATCCTGCGTCAGCAGAGGGTGCAAATGCTGCGATTAGAGACGGCTTTGAAACAAGGCTGAAAAAAGCCGAGAAATAAGAAGGTGATAGAATGGATCTCTTATGGATTGTACTGTGGATTATGCTCGCCTGCTCGTTCATCTACCTCTGGCTGATTATCCGGGGCCCGTCTATCTGGGACAGGCTGCTCGGAAAAAACCTCATTGCCACAAAAATTATTGTCATGATCCTCATTTTTGCGTCGATCAATGACTCCGCCTTCTTGCTCGACTTTGCGATTATCTATACACTATCCGGCTTTATTGGCATTATCTTTATCGCGCTCTTTCTAGCCGAGCGGAAGAAAAGGAGGAACCCATAGATGAACGTGTTTGAGATAATCGGGAACATCTTCATCATAGCAGGGGTAATATTTACTCTCTTCGGCGTTGCGGGCTTCTTCCGATTCCAAAACTTTTATATCCGCATCCTCGTGTCTTCCAAGGTAGACGCGGTCGGGATGCTGACCCTGGTGGTAGGCCTCGCCTTCCGGCATGGGATCAGCTTTTTCTCCGGAAAGCTCATGCTCATCATCGTCGTCTTGCTGATCTTAAACCCGCTCGTGTCCCACATTGTAGCGCGCTCCGCCTATCTATCAGGACACGAGGTGAACGACCCGCCAGAGCAATCTTAAAATATGCAAAATAATCACTGAGAATGTAGAGATGTGAGATATGATATACGCAATGCTCGTTTTCTGGATCCTAACCGCTCTGCTGATCGTCAAAGAGAGAAGAGCGATCCGAATCATTTTGTATTTCGGCGCCTTTTCTTTCATTACCGCGATCTGCTTTTTCCTGCTCGGTTCGCCGGATGTGGCAATGGCCGAAGCCGCCATCAGCACCTTCGCCACCATCTTCTTTGTGATTTGCGTAGAGAAGTATACGAACCTCCAAATTGATGAAGCGGAAAAAGCAAGCGACCGGCAGGAAGACAAAAAACCGCTGACCTATCATCTGAAAAAGTTCTTGCCGCCCCTCGGTTTTACCGTGTTTCTATGCGCCCTGTTCATCCATTTCCTGCCCGACAATACGGTCAACACCTTCCTGAAAGATCAATATGTAGAACGCTTCGCCTTCGACGTAGGCGGCGAAAACGCGGTAACCGCGATCTACCTAGGCTACCGCGTATACGACACCTTATTCGAAGCGCTGATCCTAGTTATCACCGTTGTAGCGGTGTCCCATATGTCCTGGTTTGACAAGACCTCCGTCGCAGACGGGCGCCGGAGCGACATTCAGCGGTCCGGCATGGCAGTGTTCACCATCCGAATCATCGCGCCCATCCTGCTGCTCTTCGGCGTGTACCTGATTATGAACGGCCACATCTCCCCGGGCGGCGGCTTCCAAGGCGGCGTGGCAATCGCGAGCTTCTTTATCTGCCGCTATATGATCTATAATATCTACGACATCTCGATCGACAAGATCATCCGCGCGGAAAAGGCCGTGTTTGTAGTCGCCGCGTTGATTGCGGTAGCGGCGATTTTCCTGGGAGTCTGGGCGCGCGTGCCCGCCGCATATTTAGATTTGTATCAAGGGACCTATCTGCTCATCATGAACGCGCTGATCGGCGTGAAGGTAGCCTGCACATTCATCGTCCTGTTTTACAGATTCGTCGCCATTGAGAGGTTGTAAACAATGAATTTCGATATCATAGAACTGTTCTGCATTGCGATGTTTTTCATCGCCTTTTTCGGACTAATTACAAGCAAAAGCATGATTAAATCTGTCGTTTTCATGAGCCTTATGGAGATGGCGGTCATCATGTTTTTCCTCAGCATCGGGTTCAGAAGCGGCCTTTTCGCGCCCATCGGGGTAAACATGAACCCAGACTATGTGGCAGACCCCCTGCCGCAAGCGCTTATGATTACGGCCATCATCATCGGCCTCTCCGTCACAGCCGTAACGCTGACGATGCTGATGACACTGTTTCGCAAACACAACACGACCGATTGGGAAATCGTAAAAAAGAAAAGTGCGGAGTAGATAAAAATGCTTACCTATTTTGTGATCGTTCCAGTACTGACGGCAGTGCTGTTATACCTCTTCTCCTCCGCGAAAAGCGGAAGAGTACTTGCGATTTTGATCCAAACCGGCTTCGTGGGCGCGGCATATTACCTGTTCACCCTCAGTCGGCAGGGCGAGATCATCACGAGCATAGGCAACTATGGGGGAATCCTGGGTATCTACCTCCGGGCGGATAATCTGGCCGCTGTTTTTGTATTGCTGACAGCCATATTCTTTTTGCTCGCATCTATTTATAGTTTTCGCGAAAAAGACGGCAGTATGTTCTGGTTTCTCATATTCATTTGGCAAGGGGCGCTCATTGGCCTCTTCCTCACGCGGGACTTTTTTAACGTATTCGTCCTCGTAGAAGTCGTCACTATGGTAGTAGCGGTTCTCATCATGTTCAACCGAGACACCAGGTCGATGTATGACGGCATGATCTATCTGCTGGTCAACATCACTGCGATGAAATTCTTCCTCTTTGGCCTCGGCTATCTCTATCGCCTCACCGGAGCCCTGGATATGGCAACCATCACCCAGGTGCTCAGCGAGGCAGACAGAGCAGACCAAATTCTGCCCTATGCCCTCATCATGACGGCGGTTGCCCTGAAATGCGCGCTGATGCCGCTCTTCAGCTGGCTGCCGAAGGCCCACGGATCCCCAGCCGCGCCACCTGCCGTTTCGGCGATTCTGTCGGGCCTGCACATCAAAAGCGGCGTGTATCTGTTCATCCGCTTCCAAGACGTATTCGCCGCCGTCGCCGCGACGGAGTTTTTCCTCGTAATGGGCGTAGTCACCGGCATAATTGGCTTCATCATGGCAATGTCCCAGAACGACATCAAGCTGATCTTGGCCTATTCGACCATTTCGCAAGTAGGCCTGATCTTCGTAGCTCTGAACATCCCAGACCCTTACTCCTATGTCGGCGGGCTGTATCACGTAATCAACCACGCGCTGTTCAAAGGCTGCTTGTTCCTCGGCGCGGGCGTGATTACGAAGGTATACGGAACACGAGACATCTACGCCATCCGCGGCGTGCTCCGCCGCATGCCCTGGATCGGCGCGGCGACCTTGATGGCCGTACTCGGCATCGCCGGCGCCCCGTTTTTCAACGGGAGCATCTCGAAATACTTCATGGTGGCCGGCGCACCGGAACTCATCGGTTGGGTGATGGTATTTATGAGCCTCGGGACCATCATTGTTTTCATCAAATACGCCACGATTTTGTTTGGATCTGCGCCGAAACCATCCGAAAAAGAGTACCCAATTTTGCCGGAACAGCAATTTTCCATCTTCGTACTGGGCCTGCTCTGCTGTGTGACAGGGATTCTCGGCGTGCAGACGATCCAGTTCCTATTCCAAACCACCGTGTATGTAGACTTCATGGGCTACCTGGAAAAAGTCCTGATCTTCTTCATCAGCCTCGGTGTGGGATACCTCATTTACAAGTACTTTGTAAAGACGAGCGCACTGCTCCGGCGTGTGCGTGCGTTTGAATTGGGATTCCGCGAGATTTGCGCGTCGATGGGCGTGTTTTTCGCCATGATACTACTCGCGGTTGGTCTTGCTTAGAGCGTTTGCGAATAGACAAAGAAAAGCCCGGACCTCCAACAGAAGTCCGGGCTTTATGCTTTGCCTGTATACGTTTTTGCCAACCGGAGCAACTCACTCCGCCGATTGGCCGCCGGGTGCCTGATGACGTGATTGAGCAGGGTCGCAAGCAACTCGCCGAGCACAGGGCCGGGCGGATGCCCGACAGCGATGAGATCGGCGCCGGTGACGGCGAGCGTTTGAAGAGAATAACAGTCACCGCTCTGGAAGATGTTTTCCAGAGCTTTGGCAGGCTCCGAGCGATCATAAGCGACCGCGACCTCTGCCGCGACGGTGAGAACCTCCGCGCCGTAGCGAGAAAGCAGATGCTTGAGCGCGATAGGCTCTGCGGGGAGACTGGGGCCGAGTGTAGCAGCGGTTCCGGCGACATGGATCGTCTTATTGTCAAGTCGGAGAGAACGGAGAAAGGCGGTAGGCTCGATAGCGCTATAATCCATGAGAACCGCCGTGAAGCAAGCCCAGCGAGGATGCTTTTGTGCGGGTACTTGCCCGAGACTGTCCAAGGTCGGCATGGGGTGTGGCGCGAAATCTGCGAGGAGTCCATTGTAAAACACCTCGGCGATACGCTCCGGCCTTGAGGAGAGCAGGATTTTCTCCAACTCCGTCCGAACGCGCTCAGCGGAGATCGCGCCCGCCAAATGGCGCTTGGCCCAGATGGCGGAAAGCGTAGGCGGATCAATAGAAAAACCCAACTGCGCCGAGAAGCGCAACGCGCGGAACATGCGCAAAGCATCTTCCTCAAAACGGATCAGCGGATCACCGACAGCGCGAATAAGACCAGCGGCAAGGTCAACCCGGCCGCCGAAAAAGTCGATCAACTCACCTGTCCGGCTGAGTGCCATGGCGTTTATGGTAAAGTCTCGCCGGGAGAGGTCTTCCCTGAGATCAGTGACAAAATTGACCTCCTCTGGATGGCGGTGGTCCGTATAAGCCCCGTCCCGGCGAAAGGTGGTGACTTCAATGGAACGGCCGTCGATGAGCACAGTTACCGTGCCGTGTTTGAGGCCGGTGGGGACTGTTTTAGGGAAAAGTCCCATCACCGCCTCCGGAGTTGCGCTGGTGGTGATATCCCAATCGTCCGGCGTTTTGCCCATGACAAGATCGCGCACAGGCCCCCCGACGAGATATGCGGAATGTCCTGCCGCTTCTATGGTTTCCAGCGTGTTGAGGAGGAAGTTTGGAAGTGTTGTCATACGCCTATCCCTTGCTGAACGAGTTCCGAAGCGAAGCGGCTGATTTCATCCGCCGCACGCGGACGGGCAATGTGGGCAATGGCCTGGTGCATCAATGCAAGCCGCCCCGGACGGCCGAGAACGGCATAGACCGCGTCTTGGATCGGGAAATGCTTACTCACAAGAACAGCCGCCCCGCTGTTGGTGAGAAAATTCGCATTGCGCAGTTCAGGCCCGGGGATAGGGTGAGACAAAATCATAGGCAGACCCTTCGCGAGCGATTCCGTCGTGGTCAAACCACCGGGTTTCGTCACAATACAGTCCGCCGCGTCCATGTACACATCCACTTGGTTCGTGTAGCCGGAGACATGGAGCGGGTTTTTCGTCGTAAGCTCCCGGAGTTCCTTGCCGAGCCGCTCGTTTTTACCGGTGATGCATGCAAGTTGATAGTCTTCCCCCATCGCGTCAATCTGGATCACGTTATGCGGCATGTCTCCATACCCCATGCTGCCCCCCATGAGGAGGAGGGTGGTCTTATCTTCAGGGAGCCCCAATTTTTGCCGGGCCGCCCGCTTGCACCCCCGGCGGGTAAACCGTGCGGAGACGGGAATGCCAAACGGCAAAAGCCGCTCCTTGGCTATCCCGCGCCGTATCGCCGCAAAATGTGTAAGCTCATTGGCGGTGACAATATAATCCACCGAGGGCACAGCTTCCCAGAAGGGGTGGATGCAATAGTCCGTCATGACGCCCATAATAGGCACGTCTAGATGTCCCTGCTGTTTGAGCACATCCAGCACCTGCGCGGCAAAGACGTGGGTGGTAAGGATCAGGTCCGGCTTATAATCCCGGAAAAAACCCGCAAGCAGACTGGCGAGGAGACGATTGCTGTTGAGCACACTGAGAATCTTGCTCGGAATCGGCCGCTCCGCGGTAGAATAGGCGTGCCCGAACTGGCGCGGAAAATGACGCAGAGAGAGAAGATATCCCTTGTCTACCACGTTATAGAGGATACTGCTGATGTGCTTATACATGTCCAGCACGACGGCATCTGCACCCTGTGCATGGAAACTTTCCTCGATAGCGCGAGCTGAGGTATTGTGGCCGTGACCAGCCGTGACGGTGAGAATGAGGATACGCATGGGCGGGGTCCTCCTTGGGTGGTGGATGGTTGAGATGAAAGGCTCCTTTTCCAAAGGAGCCTTTGGAGCGCGAAAACCCTCGCATTTCCATGGATTCTATGCTATACTTTGCATAAGCCGAAGAAAAATTCGAGCGGTGGCGCCAGGCGGACGGCAATCCCCTAGCGTTACAGGCGATCGACCACCCATTTGCGGTCGGTTACGCATTATAAAAATTCAACGAGAAAACAGGCTGGAAAGGAATTCGCCCCACCAAAGATGGGAAGCGGGTTTTTGTTGCTTACACCTCATCGCATCTCAATGCAGAACGGGCTGAACCTATTGAAATCAAAAGGCCAACCTGCACTGAATGCCGTTTTCTCAACTAGGAGAGGGCGGCATTTTGCTTGCTCAATAGCTCTCTGAGTCGATGTGTGATTATACCATGTATTTGCTCAAAGCACAACACGAGACACCTGATAATCTATTTGAAAAAAGATAAAGCGTCCGCTTCAGCACACTGTGCGATCGGACGCTTTTGATTTTATGCAACTGCGTTTGAAAAAGCATAATCACGCTTTGCGTTTTGTATCCCTGAACCGAAGGATGCGATGCCTCTTAGTCAAAACAATACCGTCGCCATTCACGACAATATTCAAGGGATCCCCAACAAAACCATCATCAACGGGCCCAGACTCCATCCGCTCACAACAGACGCAACGCGGCTTAAAATGGGGATTGCCCAAGAGGGCAGTCCCCATTCTTTTTGACATGGTGAACCGAGGCAACAACCGGCTGCGCTTTGTTCCGATTCTTCGCCTAAGCTACAATAAGGGGATAATTGGCATGTTGAGCTTCGCGTTCGATGGCAACCATGCTATGGCTGCTTCAAGCAGAGGACGATCCCGTTTATCAGTTCATGCGAAGAAAACGTGATGAAGGAAAAGCATTATTACATCTATACAAACGCCGCTGCCAGCAAGTTTTTACGTTGTTATTATGGGAAAGTGCGGGACTGGTTGCTCGGAGTGAGCAATTCAGAATCTGTAGCTTAAAGTTGACGGCGGAGTTAAAAAGCCCTCTCACTCCACCATCTGTTTTGGTGTGCTCTTTTTATCCCAAAAGTACCATGAGGAAAAGCTTCCTCTGAATATCGCGATTCAAGCAGATAGTTGGAGCTACTTGTTTCATTGTGCAAAAACAGATAATATGCTGGTCATTTTACCATCCTTCTCAAACAGTTTCTTTTCTACGAAGGATGTGGTTGGTGTCCCCATACAAGATCCTTGCATGTGGAATGCGGCGATCTGTAGGCATAGAGCACAAGCCCGTTCGCAATTTCAGGATGATATCTTCAAACGACTTTCCCAGTCGGTGTTATAGGCCTGCGCCACAGCGCAACGAAACGCTGGAGCCGGCAGGCCAAAAAATATCCGCATGGCCTCAGTAAGGCAAAAAAGCAGGGGCCGCAAATAAATATGCGGCCCCTGCAATGATAAAACAAAACCCCTAAAACGCCTGCGCCAAATCCTCAAGAATATCCGCAATATGCTCCGTGCCAATCGAAAGCCGAATTGTATTCGGCCCAATCCCGGATTGATGAAGCTCCGCCTCGCTCATCTGCGAATGCGTCGTGCTGGCGGGATGGATCACGAGAGACTTCACATCACCCACATTGGCGAGGAAGGAGAAGAGCTTCAGCTTTTCGGCAAACGCCTTCGCCTCCGGCGCGCCGCCCTTGACTTGAAAGGTAAAGATAGACGCCCCGCCATCCGGGAAATAAGTCTGATAAAGCGCATGGTGCGGGTTCGAGGGGATCGAGGGATGGTTGACGCACTCAACCCCAGGATGGTTCTGAAGGAATTCGATAACCTTCAGCGTATTCTGAATGTGCCGCTCCATCCGTAAAGACAGCGTCTCAAGGCCTTGCAGAAGCAGGAAGGCGTTAAAGGGCGAGATGCATCCGCCCAAATCGCGCAGAAGAGTAACGCGGGCCTTGATGATAAACGCGAGGGGGCCAGCCGCCTCCGTCCAACGCGCCCCGTGATAGCTGTGGTCCGGCTCCGTGAGGCCGGGGAAACGGCCGGATGCGGCCCAATCAAACCGGCCCGCGTCAACAATGGCCCCGCCGATGGTGGTGCCATGCCCGCCCATGAATTTCGTAGCGGAATGAACAACAATATCGGCCCCGTATTCGATAGGACGCAGCAGATAAGGTGTAGCAAAGGTATTGTCCACGATGAGCGGTAACCCATGCTTGTGGGCAATATCCGCCACGGCCTGAATGTCCACGAGATCAGCGTTCGGATTGCCGATGGTTTCCAAAAAGAGCGCCTTCGTGTTCGGCAAAATCGCCGCCTCAAAGTTGGCGGGAGCATTGGGGTCTACAAAGCTGACCGTGATCCCCATCGTGCGAAACGTGTGGGCAAAGAGGTTATAAGTGCCACCGTAGAGAGTCTTTGCGGAGACAATATGGTCCCCCGGCCCGGCGATGTTTTGAATCGCGTAAGCCGTCGCCGTAGACCCGCTGGCGAGAGCAAGTGCCGCCGCGCCGCCTTCGAGCGCCGCAATACGCTTCTCAAGCACGTCAGTCGTGGGGTTCATGATGCGGGTATAGATATTGCCAGGTTCGCTGAGCGAGAAGCGGGCCGCCGCCGCCTCAGGGCTGGGGAATACGTAAGAAGTGGTCTGATAGATGGGGACTGCGCGGGCGTCGGTTGCGGGGTCGGGCATCTCCTGTCCGACGTGAATCTGTTGGGTCTCAAATCGCCATTTTTTCTCTGACATGGTGGAGTCCTCCTTTGATTATGCAAATCTTTTTCATAACGGAGCAACGGACGGGCGCAAGGCCTCAGAAGCAACCGGTAATGACCTATAAGCTTGCGGGGCGTGTATCTCGAAAAATAAAAAACTCATTCTTTTCGAGAAAAGAACGAGTCACAGACGCATCTTTCAGTTTGAAGTCAAACGGAAACATGCGTCTCTAGCACATCATCATAGCGGCGATTTGGTTATAGAATGGTTGTTTCATACAAGCACACCTCGTTTATGATTCGTTATGATACATAAAGTTTTCCGCTTTGTCAAGCCCTAATAGAAAATTTTCTGAACAAAGGCAATCTATCGTGCAAGCCAGCTTTCATAGCGGAGCAGTTGTTTGGCGGCAAGCCCCGTAATGCAGCCGGTGATAATAGCGGAAAGGAGCAGCATCGGAGCAAAGAGCAAAACAGTGGTAGTGCGGAGGTAAACCACAGCCATCAGAAGCTGGCCCGTGTTGTGAGCAATAGCCCCGAGGATACCGACAACCCAGATTTGAGCGCGTGGCAGCAGTTTGACAGCCGGAGCCATCACAAGGAAGGCCAAAAGCCCGCCGGCGGCGGAAAACAGGATCATAGAAGGCACACCGATCAAGAGCGCACCGAGCAAAATGCGGGCGGTTAAAATAAGCCCGGCCTCTTTCCGCCCGAGGAAAAGGAGCGCGGCAAGCGTGACGATGTTAGAAAGCCCAAGCTTAACGCCGGGAATAGGCACCGGAACAGGAATCTGCGCCTCCGCGACGAAGAGCGTAAGCGCGATAGTGGTATAGAGCGCAAGGAGAGTAAGGCGGCGAATTGGCATAGACTTATCCTCCCACAGCGTCGGCCGCGTCGTCCGGCCTGCGGTCAATCTGAATCACCACGCGGTGGGGGAGGCAGACGATGGGATGGGTGCCGTCCCTGATAGGGCCTTGGTGGACACAAATTTGATCCCTACAAGTGGCAGACTGAATAGAAATTTGACCGGACTCAATCAAGACCACATTTTCCGCCCCGCCTTCGCCGGTAACGGTAAAGGTATAAGGCGTGTCTACGCGGCCGAGATCTATGGTTTTGAGGGGGATGTTCTGGTGATAGATCGTAGCTATGGTACCGTCGCTTCGAAAATGGGTGAGGAGCAGTTGGGCGAGGAGGGCGACGAGGACCAAGCCTATAAATAAGAGAATCCAATGTTTTGTTTTCATCCTTAAAGTGTAGTCTTATCTTGTAGTATTGTCAAGGATTTGCTATACTGAACGCATGAAGAAATTTGTGATATTGTTGGCATTTTTAATATGGATCGCGTCGCTCACCGGGTGCGGAAACAGGCCGCCGGAGTCGCAAAGCGCGACGATATTCGCCATGGATACAGTGATGACAATCACGGTCTATGGCGAGGAAGCGCAAGAAGCCTTGCGCCAGGCGACAGCGGAGATCAACCGCTTGGAAACGCTGTTTTCTGTGACGCGAACAGAGAGTGACCTCGCCCGGATCAACGCGGCGGACGGGAAGGCCGTTCTGGTTTCACCCGAAACGGCGGAAGTACTCACGCTGGCGATCGCGCTTTGGGAGGAGACGGACGGAACCTTCTCTCCGGGCCTCTATGCCTTGCAACGAGCCTGGGGCTTTACGGTGGGCGAGTATCGCGTGCCGGAAGACGCGGAAATCGCGGATTTGCTGGCACAGGTCGATGTAGCGGAAATTCGGATCGACGGCCTCACGGTAACAGCCCCGCCAGGGATGGAGCTCGATTTCGGCGCGATTGCGAAGGGCTACGCGGCGGACCGTTTGGTTTTGATTTTACGAAACCTAGAGATCGAATCGGCAATCATCTCCCTAGGCGGCGATATCCTCGCGCTGGGTGAGCGCCCCGGAGGCGCCCCGTGGCGAGTTGCGGTGAACGACCCCTTTGGCCATGGGAGCCTGGGCATCATAGAAGTCCGAGATCGCGCGGTAAACACCTCCGGCAACTACGAGCGGCGGTTTATGAGCGAGGAGGGGGAAACGATACACCACATCTTAGACCCAGAGACGGGGCGCCCGGCGCGGAGCGGCCTGGTATCGGTTACGACGGTAACCGCGGACGGAGCCAGAGGAGACGCGCTGGCAACAGCGCTCTTTGTGATGGGACTTCCGGATGCACTGGCATTCGTAGATCGAACGCCAGATCTAGAGGCGGTTTTCGTGACGGACGATGGGCGAATCTACGCCACACGCGGGCTGGAGAATATGTTTGTGCCGGAAGACGCGGGACGTGTGAGTTGGAGCTAGACATGACGCAAAAAGCGAGGCGCTCACAAGCGCCTCGCTTTTTATCTGTTTATGAGATTTCATCGTCCAAATAAGGACTGGGCTGATACGCATCCATACCCCTTGCGGCAAAGGTTTTGTCGATTTGCCGGTTCATCCAGAGCGCAAGCAGCCTTGTGGCGAAGCGGGGCAATTTCAGGATGGAGGCTTCATAAACAGAATCTGGGGACGCTTCGCCCCTGTGGATATGCTGGGAAAAAAGCAGAAGTTGGCGTTCGACGGTTTTGCCGTTGGGAAGCTTCGTCACAGACCGCCCATCTAACATCGCGCCGCCGCCTATAATGAAGCCGCCTTGATAAGGGAGATTTACTCGGCGGGAGAAGGCCTTGAGCATGTTCAAACCGCTCACATGCGTATGCGCGTAAGGCATGCCGCCCTGGATGATACCATAAAGGTTTTGCCCGTGAAACACATCGGGCCGTGCGGCCAATGCCTCAAGGAGCCTTGTTGTATCAGCGGGATAGGTGTTTGCATAACACGGACCGGAGAGGACAATCGTATCTGCGGCATCTACCGCATCAAAAATCGGCCGCATGTCTTGCAGATGGCTATACAGATGAAGAATATGGACATGATCCTCACATGGCTCCAATGCATCCTTCAGCCGCTGCAGCAGCATTGCGCTGGTCCCCGTTTTGCGCGGACTTACATTGATTGCGACAATATTTCTCATGATTCAGCCACCTTCCGGATCAGAGCGTCATGGGACAAGGCAAAAGACCTGCCTGCCCATGCGGCAATTTGAATTGTCTCCATAACAAGTTGCCGAAAGGCTTGGACCTCTTCCGGATCCGCCCCGTCGTGGATGCCGATGACGTAATACTGCGTGCGCGGAAACCTTTCCTTTGCACCCTTGACCAATTCACCCTTGCGATAAGAATAATGCTGATCTACAAGTAGCGCGAACCGGTCTACAATGCGCTTGATCGGAAAAGAGTATCCGCCGAATACGATGGATGTGAGCACGATGATGGTTTCTGAGCGGACGAGACATGGAAGAATCAGATCCGCGTCGTCGCGGATGACGCAGCGGCCATAGGTCTTCTCTTCGCATCCGCGGCAGGCATAGCAGGGCTCGACGTGCAGATCATCCATGCAAAAGAGCTTGATGTTTTGGCCTGTTTTTGCGAGTTTTTGATAGAGCGTTTGCCCCAGGCTATTTGTTGCCTGATCTGTGAGAATCGTTATCATATACACACTCCGTCGAAATTATCGGTTGCGCCGGACAGCGCGCCAGATGATATAGATGAGGAGGAAGAACAGGATGAGGCCGCTGAGCGAGATGAGGAGGGCGATGAGCCCGCCGATCGCGCCAAGGATGGCGCCGATGGTGCCGAAGGCGACCCCGATAATACTGCCGATGATGCCAAAGGTGGTGCCGATAACAGTGGCGACCACCGAACCGATCGCGCCGAGCCCGCCGCCGATGACGCCGCCGACTACACCGACCACAATGCCGACGATGCCGGAGATAAGGGCGAACACAATCTGAAACAAGGCGGACAAAAGCGTAAATAGCAGCTCGAACGGCAGAATAAGCAGACGAAAAGGCAGGAAGATAATATCTAGCATAGTGTAAGAACACTCCTCTCTGTATATGAGCTTATGATACCACACAGCTGCGATCATGACGATTGGAGGGAGATTAGAAGTCTATTAGAATGTGTGGGGGATGAGCGGTGAGGAGCCACCCCGTCACCCCGCGGGTGCCACCCCTCCAAGGAGGGGAATCGGGTTCGGCATGTCGCCGCACATTCAATCAACACACCGCACAACAGGTTACGTGTCCTAAAGCGACACACCCCTCCGCCGGCCGAGGCGGAACCACACGACTCGAACGAGCACGAGTGAACAGTCAAAAGGAAGAGATTTTCAAGAGAAACCATATGGTTTCTCTTGAATTGCTTTTTGCCTACTTTTTGTCAAGGCAAAAAGTAGGTCGCCTTCGGCGACACGAAGCGCCAGGTCCGCCAGGCCTAATAGAAATAACCCTGTAGCAAAGGAAAATAACACAACGCCCCCGAGAGTTTCGGGGGCGAACCTATTTAGCTATGCATCATCTCACCAAATTCCGTGAGAAAAGTCCGAATAAAAGGCTGTGTCATCCGCCGATCAATCAAGCCGATGGTGGCATGGATCCAGGCTCTGGCGAGGCCGTTGACAGAATAGAAGACCTCGAGGGAGAGGTTGATACACTCGCGCAGTTCCATGGTGAGCTCACCGTCTACATAGAGCGGGAGAATCTGGCCCATACTGCCGCCCAGGATGTAGGGCGCGAGCCTGGCTTTCTCCGGCGCGTCTGCCGGGAGGAGGGCGAGTTTGTCTACCGCGAATTTGGTCCATCGACGGAGGACTTCGCCATCCGTGAGGGCGGCCCGATAGATACCGAGGAGTTTGGGGTTCATACCGACAGACTCGAAGAACAGGCGGTTGAACAGGCCGTAGACATAGAGCTTGTCTGAAAGGTCAACCCCTTCCGCGGCGATGTAGCTGTGGAGCTTCGCGATCATGGTGTTAATGATGTCCGTGAGGAGGTCGCTCTTGGTAGGGTAGTAGTAGTGGAGGAGGGAATGGGCCATGCCGCAGGCGTCCGCCACTTGTTTGGTGGTGACATTTTCATAGCCCTGGTCCAGGAAAAGTTGATAGGCGGTTTTGATGATAGTGACGCGTTGCGTCAAGTTTTTTTTGCGTCCCATATTGGTGTCCCCCTTGCGATATCAGGCGTTGGGTTGATTTCCTGTAAAATGCAGTTTATCACGGAGAGTAAAACCTGTCAACATATTTTGAGCCAACTCAAAATATAGGGGTACGGGAACAAAGGCAAACACTAAATAGGCCTGATTCACTGGTTCACTCGGTTCGGCACGGCTGTGATAAGGTGATAGCGTGAGTGGGTTGGAGAGATGTGTTCGATCATAAGGAAGGAGCGGTGTGTGTGCCGAAACAGAAGAAAGAAAAAGTGTATCAAGATAAGGTGCTAGACTTTCTGGTGGAAGTAATGGAAGGAAAATCGACAGAAAAAGGACAACTCAGAGCGGCGGAGCTGCTCGCGAAGCATTATGGGATGTTCGAGAAGCGGGAGAACAGCATGGAAGAGAAACCAGTGGAGTTTGTAGGAGATGAGAAACTTGGAGATTGATATATCGGAAATTGTAGGACAGGGATACGGGGCGTTTTGGGGATTTCGGGGGCGGTATCGGGTGGTGAAAGGGTCGCGCGGGTGTAAGAAGTCGAAGACGGCGGCGCTCTGGTTTGTCATCCATATGATGCGGCATCCAGCGGCGAATCTATTGGTGGTGCGGAAGGTCTTTCGCACATTAAAAGATTCCTGCTGGGCGGATTTGCGCTGGGCCGTCCGGCGGTTGGGGGTAGAGAAAAAGTGGAAGTTTCGGACGTCGTCATTGGAAGCGGTGTACTTGGAGACAGGCCAGACGATCTACTTCCGTGGCCTAGATGATCCGATAAAGATCAATTCGATTTCCGTATCCGCGGGACAACTCTGTTGGCTCTGGGTGGAAGAGGCCTTTGAAATCCAGCGCGAGGCGGATTTTGATATGTTAAACGAGGCCATTCGGGGAGAGATACCGAATGGCCTATTCAAACAAGTGACGCTCACGTTTAATCCCTGGGATGAGCGGCATTGGCTGAAACGGCGCTTTTTTGAAGGAGCGGATGCGGAAGATGTGTTGGCCATGACGGTAGATTATCGGATCAATGAGTTCCTAGATCAGCGAGATTTGGAACTGTTTGAGGAGATCAAGAGGCGCAATCCCAGGCGTTATCAGGTGGTGGGGCTGGGGGAGTGGGGGGTGCATGAGGGGCTGGTATTTGAGCAGTGGCGGCAGGAACGCTTTGATGTGGCGGAGGTGTTGCGGCGGGACGGGGTTTTACCGGTATTTGGACTCGATTTTGGGTTTACAAATGATCCGACAGCCCTGTTTTGCGGAGCGGTAGATAAGCTGAACCGAGTGGTTTATGTGTGGGATGAGGTATATGCGCGGGGGATGACGAATGCGGCTATTTGGAGGGCGGTTTCGGAGCTTGGCATTGTGAAAGAGGTGATTCGGGCGGACTCGGCGGAGCCGAAGAGTATTGAGGAACTGCGACGACTGGGGATTTCGAAGATCCGGGGCGTGAAAAAGGGGCCGGATTCGGTGCGGTTTGGGATCCAGGCTTTGCAGGAATATGAGATCGTTGTGCATCCGAAATGCGTGAACTTTGTGCGGGAGATTGCGGCTTATGTTTGGGAGCGGGATGAGATGTCCGGCAGTGGGGTAAATCAGCCGGACTCCGGGTGCGAGGATCATTTGATGGATGCGATGCGGTACGCGGTGGAAGGGGTTTTGGCGGGAGCGCGGTTTTCGTTTGGGTAAGGGGCGTGTGATGAGGGGCTATGCTTGCCGGAGATTAAGAAAAACTTAACATTTGCTGGTGATAGGATTGTTGCAAAATTATGGAGATTATGTTAATCTTCTCTCAAGAGTAAAACACCTAGAAAATACTTGTGCTGTAGTTGAACATAAGAAAGGGGAATTTTTATGAGAAGACTGGGGAGAGCGAGACGTGTCATTGCACTGATGTTGGCTGTGCTGCTACTGATTGGGCTTGTGCCTGTAGCGGGGGCGGCGGAGAGCGAGGAACAGCTTGCGCCGCTGTCGAGCTTTGCGGGAGAAAGGGCGCTTGGGGCTATTTTTGACCTGAATGTAGCCCTTGTCATAGCAAATGAGCTAGGTGTACATCATACAGATGAAGTGACACAGGCACAATTAAGTACGATTACCGCGCTCGATTTGACGATGCTTGGGCCTGTCAACTTGAGAGGAGTGCAGTATTTAAGCGGCTTGACGTCCTTGGCGGCCCACAGCAATACGCTTTCTCCCCTGTCAGGATTGATTAATTTGACCCACTTAGATTTGAGAGACAGTGGGATTAGCAACATTTCTGCGCTTTCCGGACTTACGAATTTGACGAGCTTGCATCTGGGAGACAATCAAATTAGAGATATTAGTCCGCTGAGTGGCCTCACACTCTCTCAGGGGCAATTACAAGGGCAAACAATTGAGTTAGGAGCGAGACAGCGCGTATCTCCGCTGACTGTTCAAAATGTTGTGATTGGACTATCTGGGGGTCTTGTTCAGCCATTTAATATTAGCAACGGTGGCATATGGGCCTCCCCGAATATTACATGGACAGGCCTTGCGGGAAATGTGACCAGCGTCAGTTATGAGTTTGGAAGTATGGATGGGGGCATTTTGTTTTCCGGGACAGTGACGCAACCGCTCACTGCGCCGCCTGTTACTGCGCCGACAGGGGTTACGATTACCAGCACCCCCTCCATTGTGAACAACGTCTTCTCACTGAACACCGGCGCAACACGCAACTTGACAGCGACGGTTGCACCGAGCGGGGCGAATCAAACGGTTACTTGGACAAGCTCTAACACAACGGTTGCGACTGTGAACGCAAACGGAGTTGTTACGGCCGGCGCTGCCGGCTCGGCTGTGATCAGAGCAACGGCGGCAGGGACAACGATTTTTAGAGAAGTGACAGTGACGGTGGTAGCAGGGAACGCCATTACGCTGACACCCTCCGGGAACCATACCTTCCCCAGCGCCAATGTTGGCTATAGCGCCCCGCCGGCGGCCCATACGGTGACAGTGCGCAACGCAGGCACCGCCGCGACGGGCCAGCTTACAGTCGCGCTGTCCGGCACGAACGCAAACCGATTCACCCTAAGCCGCACAACGATTCCAGGCCTTGCGGTAAACACGACGCAAACCTTTACGGTGCGTCCGAATTCCGGCATCCCGATTGGCACGCATACGGCTACGGTTACGGTATCTGGCGCAAATCTTGCGCCGCAGTCTTTTACAGTGACCTTTCAAGTGACGGATGCCAACTCCGTAATTAGCCTTAGCCCCAGCGGGAACCATACGTTCCCATCGGCCGGGCTTGGATACGCCACACCTCCGGCGGCACATACGGTGACGGTACAGAACACGGGCGGCGCGGCGACAGGCCAACTTACGGTTGCGCTGTCCGGTACGAACGCCAATCGGTTTACCTTGAGCCGCACAACAATTCCGAGCCTCGCCGCAAACGCGACGCAAACGTTCACGGTTCGTCCCAATTCCGGCCTTCCGCTTGGCACGCATACCGCTACGGTTACGGTATCGAGCGCAAATGGCGCGTCGCAGTCTTTCACTGTGACGTTTCAAGTGATAAACGCCACCACTACGATCAGCCTGACCCCCAGCGGGAACCACACCTTCCCGTCGGCCGGGCATGGATATGCCACACCCCCGGCGGCCCATACTGTGACCGTACAGAACACAGGAGGCGGAGCGACAGGCCAGCTTACAGTCGCGCTGTCCGGTACGAACGCAAACCGCTTTACCTTGAGCCGCACGACAATTCCGAGCCTCGCCGCAAACGCGACGCAAACCTTCACGGTGCGTCCGAATTCCGGCCTTCCGATCGGCACGCATACCGCTACGGTTACGGTATCGAGTGCAAGCGTCGCGTCGCGATCATTTAATGTGACCTTTCAAGTGACAGAGGCCGCGCCGATTACCTTGACCCCCGCCGGGAATCACACATTCCCATCGGCCATGATAGGCTACGCTACGCCGCCGGCGGCCCATACGATAACCGTACACAACACGGGGACAGAGGCGATCGGCCAACTCACGGTTGCGCTGTCTGGGGCAAACGCAAACCGCTTTACCCTGAGCCGGACAACGATTCCAGGCCTGCTCGCAAACGCAACGCAGAGCTTTACCGTCCGGCCCAATGCCAACCTCCCGGCGGGGACACATACGGCAACGGTTACGGTATCAGGCAGTGTCGTAACGCAGGCGTTCCCGGCCCAGACCCTTGTCGTAAGCTTTACCGTGACAGAGGGAGCGCATCCGTTCACAGATATCTCCAGCCCCAACGTCTGGTATGCCGCGGCCGTACAATTCATGTATGAGCGAAACCTGATGCGAGGTGTGACAGACACCACCTTTGCCCCCGCGCAAAACCTCACGCGTGCGGAAGTAGCTACGATTCTCTGGCGGGTCGCCGGAGAGCCTTTTGTGACATTCCAGAATGTATTCCACGATGTGCCCGCCGGGGCACCCGTGTGGTACCGCAATGCCGTGATTTGGGCGAACCAGAATGGAATTATTCTAGGGTCGGACGGATATTTCAATCCCTACGGTCAAATTACGAGAGAGCAGTTTGCCGCCATGCTCTATCGCTATGCGCAGTTTATCGGCAGCAGCACCAGCGTTCCGGGATCGTTCCAATTGCAAAACTTCGAAGACCGGGGAGACGTCAGCGATTGGGCCGAGCGCTATATGCGCTGGGCGGTGCATACAGGCATGATTACAGGGACCTCCTCCACGATGCTCTCGCCGCACGGCACGGCCTCCCGCGCCCAATGCGCTACGATTTTGATGCGGTTTATTGTGGAGTATAAAGATTAGAGGCGGCTGGCCTTCGCCCACGAAAGGTTCGATAGGACCGTATAAGATAGCAGTATAACAAAGAACACCGCAACGGAGATGTTGCGGTGTTCTTTGCTATGCAGGGAGGAGCTGGGCGTATGAAACTGTATGGATATGTGCGGGTGTCAACAGGGGAACAGAATGAGGACAGGCAGACAGACGCGCTGATGCGGCTTGGGATTCCGGACGCTTGCGTGTTTGTGGATAAACTCTCAGGCAAAGATTTTCAGCGCCCGGCGTATCGGGAGATGACGAGGCGGCTGCGGGCGGGGGATTTGGTTTATGTGACGAGCATAGACCGGCTGGGCCGCAACTATGAAGAAATCCAAACCCAGTGGCGGGTGCTGACCAAAGAAAAAGGCGTAGATATCGCCGTCCTAGACATGCCCCTCCTCGACACGCGCGTAAACAAGGATTTGATGGGGACCTTCATTGCCGATTTGGTGCTGCAAATTTTGTCTTTCGTGGCGCAGAGCGAGCGGGAGACAATCCGCAAACGCCAGGCGGAGGGCATTGCGGCGGCCAAAGCGCGCGGCGTGCAATTTGGCCGCCCGATCAAAAAGCCCCCGCAGGATTTCGCAAAACTCGTGTCCCTGTGGGAGCGCGGCAAGCTGAGCCTGCAAGAAGTGTTAGCGCGAACAGGCTTGACCCAAGCCACGTTCTACCGCCGCCTGCGAGAGACGCGGAGCGGAAAAAACAAATAGCGGGTATCAAAAGGTGTAGATTTTGATACCCGCTATTTTGTTTACAAGTTTAGCACACTGGTCTTGAAAATGCAAGTATTTGCAAGAGCAGTGTGGTCAAATAATACAATTTTTTGGGTGCGTTCGACAAGCAGGGGCTTTTGTCAAAATCTACACCTTTCGACAATAAAAAAGGAGAAGATTTGATTGCCCAATGCTTCCCGTTCAAACGCTTAGTAAAATTTAGCTGAAGGCAGAAGGAAGTGAATGCGGTATGTGTAATATATGCGGCACGCCGCTAGGATTTGCCGGGGGGTGGGCAGATCCGACAACCGGGAGACAGATATGCGCGGACTGCTACAAAAAGAAGTTTGGAAAATGGCCATGGGAGTAATGAGGTACACAGTAAAACCAGTTCAGCCAGTTCAATTGGATCATGGTAGGATACTAACATCAAGAAAGAACACCGCAACGGGGGCCGTTGCGGTGTTCTTTTGTTTGGGAGAGGGGCGGATAAGTGTGGTGTTAGGGACGAATTGGGTAGACATTTTAAAGGAAGAACTGGGTCTGTTTCTGGAGTCAGACAGGCGCCGGGAGATGCTCATAGGGGAGCGGTACTATCAAGGTAAGCATGACATTTTAGACCGGAAGAAGACGATTGTGGGACCGGGCGGCAGGTTAGAGGAGTGCAAACACCTGCAAAATAGCCGGGTGGTGGATAACCAATATGCCCGGATAGTGGATCAAAAAGTAAGCTATCTGCTCGGGAAGCCGCTAAAAATCACGACGGAGCGGAAGGAGTTCACGGAAGCGCTGTTAGACCTGTTCGGGCCGGATTTTCAAAGAAAGCTGCGGCTGGTCGCGGAAGATGCGCTAAACGCGGGAATAGGGTGGCTGCATCCTTGCTATGACGGGCATGGAAAGCTGCGGTTTCGGCGGATCGCGCCCTGGGAACTAAGGCCCTTCTGGGCGGACGACGCCAAGACGGAGCTTGAAGGGGCGATGCGGGTATATCAGCGGGAGCGGGGCGGCGGAATGCCTGCGGATACAGTAGTAGAGCACTTTTCCCCAGAGGGGATTTGTTGTTTTGTGGACTGTGCGGGCGAGTTTCGGATGGAGCGGGGGATTCGGCCCTATTTTTCGTCGGCGGAGGGGGACGGCGTCTGGCCGGCGGTGCCCCTGATCCCCTTCCGCGCCGGTTTCCGAGAAATCCCCCTAATCCGGCGCGTAAAGGGCCTACAAGACGGAATAAACCTAATGTTATCCGACTTCCAGGACCGAATGGGGGAAGATACGCACCACACAGTGCTAGTAATCCGGAACTTTGACGGAGAAGATTTAGGCGAATTCCGGCGCAATTTAGCCACCTTCGGGGCGGTAAAAGTGCGAGGCGACGGAGTTGACGGCGGGGGCGTGGATACGCTGAGCCTTGAGGTAAATGCGGGGAATTTTGAAGCGGTGCTGCGGCTCTTAAAGCGAGGGCTGGTCGAGAACGCCAAAGGCTTTGACACGCGGGAGATTTCCTTCGCAGGCAGCCCAAACCAAATGGCGATTCAGTCAATGTATGCGGATATGGACTTAGATGCGGGAGTAATGGAGATCGAGTTCCAAGCAGCATTCCGAGAACTGATGGGATTCGTATGCGCACATTTTGACCGGATTGAAATGCCAGGACTCAAACCGGCAGAGGTAGAGGCGATATTTTATCGGGATGTGCTGATTAATGAGGCGGAGAGCATTGAAAATTGTGTTCGGAGCGCTTCGATTTTGTCACGGGAGACGATTTTGTGTCAGCATCCTTGGACGAGGGATGTGGAAAAGGAGATGCAAAGGCTCGCGGGGGAGGCGACGGAACAGGCTGCAAGGGAGCGGCAAATGCCGAGATTAGAGGGGGTGCCCATGTAACATTTGTTCAGCACGTTCGTTGGGCCACGGTAAACTGGTAGTGTAGGAAAGATTTGGGAGGAGGACTTGCGGTGGAAGATTTATCTGGGATCCGGCGGGAGCTGGAGGATATTTGGGGGCAGATTGATGTGTTGAAGGCGCCGCCGAAGTTTGTTGGGGCTTTGCCGGGGCAGTCTGGGGACCTCGCGGAGGAGGGGGCTTTGCCGTTTGAGGCGCGGCTCCGGCGGGCGCGGGAGTCCGGGGACATGTTGGGGGCTCTACGGGTGAAGCAGGAGGCGGCTTTGGCGGGGGTTGTGTTGTTGTAGGGGGCTTATGGGGACGATGGGCGGAGGGACCAACCCGTCACCCCCTGCGGGTGCCACCCCTCCAAGGAGGGGAATGGGGGCCGATATGTCGTCGCACGTTCGTCCGGCCTACCGCACGATCAGAAAGCGACACAACCCTCTGCCGGGCGGAACCACGCAACTAGAACACGCACGGGTGCAAAGTCAAAAAGGAAGAGATTTTCAAGAGAAACCAATCGGTTTCTCTTGAATTGTTTTTTCCTACGTTTGGCGATACAAAAGCAGATCGCCTTCGGCGACACGAAGCACATGGCCTGCAAGGCTAGAAAAATATTAATATAGCGAAAAATGGAAAAGGAGATAAAAAGATGGCGAATCAAGTGACAGGGCTCGGGACGAGTTGGGCATTGCCGAACTATGCGGGGGAATTGTTTTCGGCGGACGCGACGCAGACGCCGCTGCTCAGCATGACAGGGGGACTGTCTGGCGGGCGGCAGACGGATCATTTTGAGTTTCCGACGGCGGTGCTTTATGACTATCCGGCGGCGGATCAGCCGGAGATTTCGGAGGCGGCTTCGGCGACGGCACCGGTGGCAACGCATGCGGTGCGAGAGCAGGAGACAAATGTGGTGCAGATTCATCAAGAAGTGATTGATCTGAGCTATGTGGCGCTCTCGAATCTGCATCGGATGAGCGGGCTGAATACGGCGGGGCAGGAGACGGCGTATGGGGATGAGCGGCTGTTTCAGTTGCAACACAAGTTGATTAAAGTGGCGCGGGATGTGGAGCATAGTTTTATCAACGGGTCGTATCAGAAGGCGGCGAGTGCGAGTGAGGCGAACAAGACGAGGGGCCTTTTGGAACTGACGCGGGAGAATGTGAGCATTGACGCGGGCGGTGCGCCGTTGACGGCGGAACTTTTGCGGGAGTTATATCGAGAGATGGCGGATGCGGGGGCGTATTTTAACAATATGGTGATGTTTCTGTCGGCCTATCAGAAGCAGATGCTGACAGAGGTGTATGCGAGCCAGATGGGACTTCGACTGCCTGTGAGCCGGACGGTGGGCGGGGTGAATATCACACAGGTGGAGACGGATTTCTTTAACATGGGTGTGGTTTGGAATCGCTTTGTGCCGGCGGATACGATTTTGATTGCGGATGTAGCACATATTGCGCCGGTGTTTCAGGTGGTGCCGGGGAAGGGCGTACTATTTACGGAGGAATTGGCAAAGACGGGGGCTTCGGAGAAGTTACAGCTCTTTGGGCAGATTGGTTTGGCCCATGGGGCGGGCTTTTTGCATGGAAGCATTACCGGATTGCAGGCGTTGTAATGCTGAAGCGGGTGAAGGCGAGGCTGGAGGGATTGGGTCTGAGCCCTCCGGCGGAGGATGAGGCGCTGCTAAAGACCTTACTGACCGGAGCGAAACGGTGGATATTGGCTGAGACGGGACAGGGGGAGTTGCCGAAGGAACTTAGGGCCGTTGTGGTGGATCGAGCGGCTGGGGAATATTTGGACTTTCGGAAAACTATCGGGCGGCTTTCGGAGTTCGATCAGGAGTATGCGGTGCGGCAGATGTCGCAGGGAGATACGAGTGTGACCTATGCGGTGGAGTTTGGGCAGGGGTTGCCGGTGGATGTCTTGATTGAAAGCTTACGGACGCCGCCGGAGGCTCTGCTGGCGCGATGGAGGCGGCTTCGATGGTGAGGATGGCCCTCAGACGGTGGTGGACGGATCGCTGTGATGTGTTTTTGCGGGAGAGTACGGTTTGTTCGGAAAGTGGGCGCAGTGTGTTCACGGAGCGGAAGGTGTATGCGGATTTGCCGTGCCGGGTGAGTTTTCGGATCAGTTTTGAGACGGTGGGTGCGGTGAGGGATGTGGGGACAGCGGCGGTGTCTGCGGGGCAGGCGGTGCGGCTATTTTTGGCGCCGGATGCAGTGGTGCCGCCGGGGAGCCGGATTGTGGTACGGCGGCAGGGGCAGGAGATGGTGTTTTGGCGGACCGGGGTACCGGTGGTGTTTCTGGGGCATCAGGAGATTCGGATGGAGCGGGTGGATCGGTGGACGTGAAATCGCGGGTATTTTTTACGAAGAGAGCGGGACGCTGAGGATGGTGTCCCCTGCGTCGAGCAAATCTTCCGTTAGGCTTCGCCTGCTACCTCCTTTGGAAAAGGAGGCTTTCGGTGCGCGGTACGATAGTCCATCAAAAACTGGAGGGCGGCAGGATACCGCCCCAACGAAGGGTACCGCACATTCAATTCCATGTACGGCACAAAAATGTGTACGTTCTAAAGCGACACATCCCTCTGCCGGGCGAGGCGGAAGTACACGACTTGAATAAAGTCAAAAGGAAGAGATTTTCAAGAGAAACCTTGGTTTCTCTTGAGTCGCTTTTTGCCTACTTTCTGGCGAAGCAAAAAGTAGGTCGCCTTCGGCGAAACCAAGGCTTGAGCCACATGGCTCAGAGGAATTCCCACATGGCGAGAAAATGCAAGAATAGGAGAAAGTAATATGCGAGATTTATCAGCATTTCTGAGAGGAAATGCGGCGACAGTGGAGAATGTATTTTTCCCAGCGTCGGCGCGATTTAGCGGGGTGGATGGCACGCCCATGATGTGGGAACTCAGGTGTGTGTCTTCTACGGAGGATGAGGAGATTCGACGGGGTGCGGCTCGTCGGTCCGCGGGAAGCCGGGGGCAGTCGGTTTCTGAGACGGATGTTTCGTTGTATCTGGGGCGTCTGGCGGCGCGGTGTACCGTGTTTCCGGATTTGAACGACAAGACGCTTCAGGATAGCTATTCTGTGATGGGGGCAGATCATTTGCTGCGGGCGATGCTCACGCCGGGGGAGTATGCGGAGTATTTGCGGCAGGTCCAGAAGATTTGCGGATTTGATGTGCCCTTTGATGAATTGGTGGATGAAGCAAAAAACTGATTCGTGAAGGGGATGGAGAGTCCTGCCTGGCGCTGTATTGTCTTCACGAATTTCATATATTGCCTTCGGAGTTTCTGCGGATGGATAGACGGGAGAGGGCGTTTGTTGCGGCGGCGGTTCAATTGAGAGAGAAGGCGCGGAAGTAGGGGAGGAGATAGAGGTCTGTCCCTACAAAGGTGTGCGGTGGAGAAAGGGGGTGCAGCGCGTGGCTACGATCCAGTGTGCGATTGAGCTGCAGGATGGGGTTTCGCCTGTGCTGCGAGATATGGGTTTTGCGTTGGAACAGTTTTCGGGTCGGATGGTACGATTTGGAGAAGAGATGGGTGATCTTGCGCCGGATATGGCGGGGATTGATCGCTTTGGAAGCGCGCTTGGGGGCCTTGCGGGGCAGACGGAGGGGGCCGTTTTGGCTTTAGATGGTGTACTGGATGCCGGGGAGCGGATTACGGAAGCATTTGGACGTATGGGGGACGAAGTTGCGCAGACCTTTGGGCAGGTTGAGCGAGATGCGGCTTTGACCGCGGCGCGATTGCCATGGTATTTTGCGGGGCCGCTTGGGGAGATTGCTGGGATGTTTGCGGGAATGGCGGGGTCTGCGCGGGCGTCTATGAGTTCGGTGGCGCTGAATGCGCGGGCGGCGATGGCGGCCGTCTCGGCGGTGAATTTGGTTGAGAGTGCAGAAGTGGCTAGGTCGGCGGTTGCGAAGGGGCCTGGACTGGGGAGTGTGGGGTTTGCTTCGGCAACTGTTGTGGAAGCGCCTGCGATTGAGATGCCAACGATTGCGCTTTGGAGCAGTCCGGAGGCGATGGCGGGGGCAGTTGGGGTACCGGATCGGGAGGTGTTGCGGCTGCCAGAGCCGGAGGTGTATTTGAGCGGAGCGTCTGGGGTGCGGATGATGGCGGCGCCGGTGACTGTGACAGTGCAGAATGAGAACTATATTGGATCGGAAGTAGATGCGGAGGCAGTGCTTCGGGAAATGGAGCTTCGGCTGGCGGACGCTGTGGCGAGTTCGATGGAGGGGGTGTATGCGTGAGTTATCGGGTATTTTTGGATGGTCTGCTGATGCCGGTGACGCCGGGGCGGATTTTGGTGCGGCATCGGGGGAGGAATCAGCGGACGGCACTACTGGATGGCGGGGAGATCAGCCAGTTGCGGGCCGGTGAGGGGGCTGAGGCGGCCTTTGAACTTTTGCTGCCGAGACGGGAATATCCCTTTGCGCGATATGAGCGGAGCTTTGTGGAGCCGGAGGTATTTCTCGCGCGGTTTTTGACACTCAGGCGGGAGCGGAAACCATTTCGGTTTATTTGTGCGCGGGTGTCGCCGGGGGGCGGGTTATTGTCTGATACGAACTTGCGAGTGTCGTTGGAGGGGCTGGAAGTCAAAGAGTGTGCACAGGAGGGGGACGATTTGACTGTGCAAATTACCTTGCGGGAGTATCGTGAATATCGGGCTGCGCGGGTGGCCACGGATCGGCAGCGGGTGGTGATTGAGGGGCTGGGGCGGGAGACGGATCATAGGCCTGCGGCTTCGAGTCACACGGTGATGCGGGGGGATAATCTTTGGAATATCGCGCGGGCGCATTTGGGAGAGGGGCGGCGATATCGGGAGATTTTTGAACTCAACCGGGATCAAATACAGAATCCAAATTTGATCTTTCCGGGGCAGGTGTTGAGGTTGCCGGGATGATGGAACAGGCGATTATTACGATACAGACGAGGGACGATGTGTATGTGCCATTGAGTGCGGAGGGGATATCGCTGGAGTTTTGCCGGGCGGGGGCGCCGGGGAAGTTGACGTTTTCGGCAGTTAAGGATAGCGTGAGCAGTTTCCATGAGGGCGATAACGTGGTGCTTCAGGTGGGGGCGAACGTGCTGTTTTCGGGCTTTGTATTTACGAAGCGGCGGCAGTTTGGCCGTGTAATCACGGTGACGGCATACGATCAGATTCGGTATTTGAAGAATCGGGACACTTTGGCGTATGAGGGGACCACGGCCTCTGATCTGGTTCGACTGATTGCGGGGGAGTGGGGGCTTCCCTGCGGGGAGATTGAGGAGACGGGGTATATGATTCCGGGGCGGGTTGAGAGTGGGAGGCCGCTCCTCGATATGATACAGACGGCTCTGGATCTCACGGCGGAGCAGAGTGGGCATCTGTTTGCGCTCTATGATGAGGCGGGGAGTCTGCGGTTGACGCATGTGGAGAATATGGCTTTGGATACGCTGATTCATGAAGGGAGCATTGCGAATTTTGATTATAGCTCCTCGATTGATCGGGGGAGCTGCTCTGCTGTGCGGCTTTATCGGACTGAAGGCGCACAGGGAGAGACGGTGTTTCATGAGGCGCGGCGGGAGAGCTTGCTGCGGCGTTGGGGAATGTTGCGGCATTTTGGCCGGCTGGAAGAAGAGGCGGACGGGACGGCGACGGCGGAGGCTTTGTTGCGTCTTTTTGGGCGGAAGACAAGACATCTTCGGATTGTGGCGGCTGTTGGGGATAGGCGAGTGCGAGGTGGATCAATGTTGCCAGTGGAACTCTATTTGGGGGACATTGCAGTCGCGGAATTTTTGATGGTGGAGCGGGTGGTGCATCGGTTCTCAGAAGGGGGACATACGATGGACCTCGTTTTGGTTGGAGGGGAGTTTGTTGATTGAGTTAGTGCAGACGATTAAGAAGGCGGCTGTGGAAGCGGTGGAGGCGGGTGTACCGGCGGCGCCTTGTGTGGGGATGGTGGATCAGGAAGATCCGCTTTTGGTTCGGGTGAATCAGAGATTGACGCTATCGGGGAGGCGGCTTTTATTTTTGCGGGGGCAGGAAACGCCGAGAGTAGGAGATAGATTGGCTTTGCTGCGATTTGCCGGGGGGCAGAAGTATCTTGTGCTGGGGTGGTTGCGATGATTCCTATGCGGGTTGATCTGGGTGAACTAGCTCGGGAGAGGTTGGCGGCGACGACGTTTTATTTGGACGAGGCGTCTGGGACGGTTCGAGGGATGGTGGATGGGCAGGAGGCGGTGCGGCAGGCGGTGTTTCTGCTGTTGCATACGGAGCGGTATTTACATGTGATCTATAGCTTTGATTATGGAACGGAACTGGCGGGACTTGGGGGAAATCTGGACAGCTTTCTGTTTCCGGAGATTAAGCGGCGGGTGACAGAGGCCTTGTTGGTGGATGACCGGATTAGTGGGACTTCGGATTTTGTGTTTCGTCGACAGAGAACGCGGGTGGAGGTGCGGTTTACGGTGCACACGATCTATGGGGATTTGGAGATGGAGTTGGAGGTATGAGCGTGCAGGAGGAGAGAAGTTTTGAGGGGATTTTAAAACGGCTTTTGGAAGAGGCTAGGGGACAGTTTCCAGAGTTGGATACGCGGGAAGGATCATTGATTTATTCGGCCTTGGCGCCGGCGGCGGTGGAACTGGAGCGGCTCTATGTCGCTTTGCAGGTTTCATTGGAGATGAGTTATGCGGATACGGCGAGCCGAGAGTATTTGATTCGGCGAGCGATGGAACGAGGGATTCGGCCTTTGGAGGCGAGTTCCGCTGTAATTGAGGCTGCGATGGAGCCAGAGGATGTGCCGCTAGGTCTGGGGACGCGGTTTCGGGCTGGGACGGTGATTTACGCGGTGAGCGGGTGGAGCGGAGATGATTCTCCGCTGCTTACGGCGGAAAGTGCGGGGGCGATTGGGAATCAGTCTGGGGGGCGGCTTACACCAGTTGATTTAGTAGAGGGCTTGCGGTCGGCTTCGATCCGGGCGCTTGCTGTGCCGGGACGGGACGTGGAGGAGACGGAGGCCTTTCGACGGCGATATTTGGAGAGCCGGAGAGCGGAGAGCTTTGGCGGGAACATTGCGGCCTATCGGGAAAAGGTATTGGCGGTGGCCGGTGTGGGAGGAGTACAGGTAACGCCGACGCCGGAGGGACCGGGGACTGTAGGGATCCGGATTTTGGGGGCGGATTTTTCGCCGCCGTCGGCGACATTGATTGCTGCTGTGCAGGAGATATTGGACCCGCCAGAGAGCAGTGGCGCGGGGAGCGGGTGGGCACCGATAGGACATCGGGTGACGGTGAACGGGGCTTTGGCGGTTTCGGTTTTTGTGTCTGCGGATTTGACTTTGGAGAGCGGAGCGGATATGGCAGCGGTGCGGGGAGCGGCCTTGGCGGTGATTGAGGCGTATTTCCTCGAACTCAGAGAGGCCTGGGATCAGGGAGAGCGGATGGTGGTGCGTGTCAGTCAGGTGGATACGAGATTGTTAGATGTGCGGGGAGTTTTAGATGTGGCGGATACGACTTTGAATGGACAGAGGGGAAACCTGCTGTTGCAGGAGGCAGAGGTTCCGGAACTCAGTGGGTTGGTGCTATGGAGCGAGTGATGGTGGAATATCTCCCGCCGGTGCTCAGAGAGATTCGGGATTTTGAGTGTCTCATGAGCCAGTTTCAGGGGGCGTTTTCGGAGCTTTGGAGCTTGGAGCGGGAGACGGAGGATCATTTTTACGTATTGACAGCGGGAGAGCAAGGGCTGGCGCATTGGGAGCGTATTCTGGGGATTGTTCCGAGAGGAAGAAGTACGTTGGAAGGGCGGCGGCAGGTGGTTTTGGCGCGGATTAGTCAGGGGACGCCGTACTGTTGGAGGACATTTCAGGCGTTTTTGACGGCGTTACTGGGGACGGAAGAGGCGTTTTGTGCGGAGATTTTGGGATTTACACTTGCGGTCTTACTGAGGCCCGCGTGGTGGGAGATGCGGGATCTAGTGTGGGATTTGATGCGCTATGTGGTGCCGGCGAATATGGAGATGCATTTGATTACGGCACACAACACACACGGACGGCTGCGGATGAGGACACATGGGAACCTGCGGGTCTTTACACAGGCCGAATTGAGAAATGAGGTGGAGTTGATTTGAATCGAACGGAGCATTTTGGTCTGGGTCTGCCGGGGCAGGGAGATTTTTACGATGTGGAAGTATTTAACGATAATATCAGGCAAATCGATGCGGTCTTGCAGAGCTTATTAAATGCGGGGGACGCGAAACGGCTCGTGGCAACGATAATGGTTTCCGGGACATTTCGGCCAGCGGACCACGGGCTTTTAGGTGCGTCCGTGGACATATATATGGTTGGCGGTGGCGGTGGGGCTCATGCCTCTGCAAATCTTGGACATGGCGGCGGCGGAGGGTTTTGTAGGTTGGTCCGCAATTTTGTGCTGTCTGCTGCCAGTTATGCGGTCACGATTGGTGCCGGTGGTGCTGGGATTTCAGGCAACGCCACTGCCAGCAACGGTGGTGTAACAAGTGGGTTTGGATTTGTCACGCAGGGCGGCTCCGGTGCCAGCGCGTCGCTTGGCGGTACGGGCGGGTCTGGTGGAGGCGGTGGCGCTTCGCCAGATGGTGGCAGCGGAGGAGATTTTGGTGGGGCTGGACATGGGCGCAGTGGCGGCAGTGGCAGCGGCAGCGGCGGTAGTACTTGGGACCCGGTGAATCCTTACGACTTGATTCCATACGGCTGTGGTGGCGGTGGAAATGGTGCGCGTGGTGGCGGGGCCGGAGGCAGAGTGCAGCAAGGCGGACACCTTGGCGGCGGGGGCGGGGGTGGAGGTGGAACTGGGGGTCGCGGAGGTGGCGGAGGTGGCGGCAATCAGGGGACAACTCTCGGCGGACGGGGCGGAGATGGGATTGTATACATCTACGCTACGCCGCAACAGTTTGCACCGGCAACAGCACAGGGAATTGCGTTTTATGCGCGGACAGACAATGTTTCAGGGGTTTTTGCAGGTCCGTTGACGGTGGCAGAGATCATGGAATGCGATGCTTTGGTGAAGGCTTGCGCGGTCAATGTGGGTGTTTTGCGGGACGGAATGTGCATAGATTCGCTTGCGTTTCTGGACATAAAGACAGCTGAGGGGTTTTTAGCGGCTGGTATTTGGTCTGATGCGGACGCGGTAGTGGTATTACCCGAGGAATATGGAATTGGAGATACATTTGATAGCGGGAGTTGGACGAAACAATCTGTTGTGGAAGCAGTGTCTGACGAAGGTGCGGGGGCGGTATGATACGGGTCGATGTGACGGCTTTAACGCGGAGTGTTTTGCGGATGCAAAAGGGTGCTAACAGTGCGCTCGGGGGTCTTGCACTGCGGGCGGCGGTGCATTTGGCAGAAGGGGCTGAGGAGCGGACGCCGGTGGATACGGGTCGGCTCAGGGCTGGATGGAGTGCCCGGGAGACGGGGCCGCTGTCGGCTGAGGTTCGGAATGAGGTGCCATATGCGTCTTTTGTGGAGTTTGACACGCGACACCATATCAGCGGCAATGTTGTGCCAGGTCAGCGGTTTTTCGGGCGGGCTATGGTGGAGACGGAGATGGTTTTGCCGGGGATGGCAGAAGAGCGTCTGCGGGAAGCTGTCGGGAGGTGGGTTGGTGATTGAGGGGATTTTGGACGGGGTTTCTTTGGCTTTGGCGGAGGCGTTTCCGAAGTGTACGGTCTATGGGGATGAGCGGGTGCGGCAGGGCTTGCTCACGCCTAGCTTCTTTGTGGGACTGGGAGAGTGTAGGTTGAGGCCGTTGCCCGGTGGGCTGCGGGAGCAGAGGCAGATGGTAGAGGTGATCTACTTTCCGGAGCGGCAAGGAGATTATGGAGAGCTGTGGGAAGTTGGGCCGAAGGCATTGGGATTGCTTGGGGCCTTGCGGTTACCGAATGGCGAGATGGTGCGCGGGATGGCGCTAAGGTGCGATGTGAATGATGGGCTGATGCATATTCGGGCGGTGTATACCTTGCGCTTGGTTCCGGTGATGGAGCGGGGCTTGATGGGGGACATGCGACATCGGATGGGGATTTGATGGGTAGCTATGTAGGGGCGACCGACTCGGTCGCCCGCAGATCTATAGGCAGACTATGCCAATAAAAAACGGGCGATCGGGTCGATCGTTCCTGCAGATTGAGAGGAGGAAATCATAGATATGGGAATTGGTGGAGGGACGTTTCTTTCGCAGAATAAGGTGTTGCCGGGGACTTATATCAATGTGGTGTCGGCGGCTTCGGCTTCTGTGGCTTTGTCGGATCGAGGAACTGTGGCGATGGCTTTGTCGCTTCCTTGGGGGCCGATCGGGGAGTTGATAACGGTGACGGGGGAGGATTTACTGCGGCGGAGCCGGAGTTTGTTTGGCCGGGAGTATACGCATCCGGATTTGTTGCCGCTGAGAGAACTGTTTGCTGGGGCGCGGGTGGCGCATTTGTTTCGATTGGGCGCGAGCGGTACTCGGGCGAGTTGTGAGTTGGGGACAGCAGTGTATCCGGGGAGCCTTGGGAATCAGATTACTTTGATTATCACGCAGAATGCGGGTGGATTTGGAGTAGAGACGCTGGTGGATGGGGTTTTGGTGGATCATCAGGCGGTGACATCGTCGGCAGAACTGCGGGGGAATGGGTTTGTCACCTTTGATCCGGAGGCTGTGCTTGTGGGGACGGCGGGACTCTCTTTGGCTGGGGGATCGGACGGGGTGCCGACGGTGGATGAATATAGTCGGTTTTTGGATCTGTCGGAGCGGGTGCGGTTCCATACGATGGGCTGTCTGGCGACGGATAATGTGGTAAAGGCGATGTTTGCGCGGCACACGAAACGGATGCGGGAAGAGGTGGGCGTGAAGTTTCAATGCGTGCTCTATCGCTATCCGGAGGCGGACTATGAGGGGATTATTTCTGTGGAGAATGCCGCTCTTGGGGCAGACGCGTTGGAGAGCGGGCTGGTATATTGGGCGGCTGGGATGTCTGCGGGGTGCGCGGTGAACCGATCTTTGACGAACCGACGATATACGGGCGAATTGACGGTGGACACGGGATATACGCAGCGGGAGTTGGAGCAGAAGCTCAAGGGTGGCAATTTCCTCTTCCACGGGGCGGGGAATGGCGATGTGCGCGTGGTGGAGGATGTGAACACGCTCACTACTTATTCGGTGGATCGGTCGGAGGACTTTTCGCTCAATCAGACGATGCGCGTGATTGACCAGGTGGCGACAGATATTGCGGCTTTGTTTGCGAATCGATATTTGGGGATTATTCCGAATGACAATGCTGGGCGGTTGGGACTTTGGAGCGATATTGTAAGTCACCATCGGAGGTTGGAGACGATCCGGGCGATTGAAGACTTTGAGCCGGGGGATGTGACGGTTGAGGCTGGAGAGTCGAAACGGAGCGTGGTGGTGACGGATCGGATTACGCCGGTGGCGGCGATGAGCCAGTTGTATATGACGGTTGTGGTGCAATAGAGAGGGGGAGTTTTAGTGAATAGCTTTATGCATGCCAGGGACGCGGTGAGTGCGTCTCTTGCGGAGTGTTTTGTGACCATTGGGGAGAGCCGTTATAATTTTATGCAGGCGATTGATCTGGAGGCTGTGGTCGAGCGGACGAAGACGGAGGTGCCGATTCTCGGACAGACGGGCCGCGGCAATAAGGCCACGGGCTGGAAAGGGCGGGGGAGCGCGACTTTTCACTATAACACCAGCATTTTCCGAGAACTGCTATACCAGTTTAAGGCAAGGGGGGAGGATGTCTACTTTGACATTCAAATTTCCAATGAGGATCCCACTTCCGCTGCTGGGCGGCAGACGGTGGTGCTCAAGGGGTGCAACATCAACAGCGGCATTTTGGCGAAGTTTGACGCGGATGCGGATTTTCTGTCAGAAGAGCTGGACTTTACCTTTGAGGACTTTGAGATTCCGGAGGTCTTCACGAAGTTGGATGGGATGTACTAGGGCTTTCTGCGCATAGACTGTGCTGGAGAGGGAGGGAAATCTATGCTGGATTTGAGTCAATCATTTATTACGCGGAATCGGACCTTTTCGCATCCGCAGACGATACGGGTACGGGGGCTGATGATCCACAGTGTGGGGACATCTCAGCCGGACGCCAGCGTGTTTATCCGCAATTGGGATAGGCCCGAGGCTGTGACGAGTGTGCACGGGGTGATCGAGGCGGGAGGCAGGGCGTTTCAACTCTTGCCCTGGACCAATCGGGCGTGGCACGCGGGGGGAGCGGCGAATGATACGCACATTGCCGTAGAGATGACCGAGCCGCGGTCGATTCGATATACCGGCTCCGGGGCGAATTTTGTGGACAATGACCCTGTCGCGACGCGGGCTTTTGTGCTGGACACTTACGGTACGGCAGTGACCTTGTTTGCGCGGCTTTGTGGGGAGTTTCAGCTCGGCCCGCTTTCGGATGGGGTGATTATCAGCCACGCGGAGGGGCATCGGCGAGGTGTTGCGTCCAACCATGCGGATGTGGAGCATCTTTGGTCGCGGCACGGACTTTCGATGGCGCAGTTTCGGCGGGACGTCGCCGAGGCTGTGGGGCAGGCTGAGCCGGGGGAAGAGATTCCGGCGACCTTGTTGCGTGTGACCACACAGACCGCACCGCTCAATTGCCGTATCTTGCCGAGCGCGACAGCGCCAATTCTAGGGAGCTTTGCGCGGGGTGTGTTGCTTACCGCCACCCGTCGGGCCGGGGATTGGTTTTATGTGACGGATGGCACGCTCGTGGGATGGGCCTCGGGGGCGTTTTTGACGGAGGCCGTACCTCTCGCGGTGGATGCGTTGGTGTGGGCGGGGATTGTCAATACGCCGGACCACTGGCTGGCGCGGTATCGGGATATTCCATATTTGGATCGGCTCTTGGTCAATCTGGCGGGGCTGACCTATACAGGCGGGGCGGCAATGACGGATGTCGAGGCCGCGATTGGGGTACTAAACCGCGCCGGGGCGATCCAGTCGCCGGACTATTGGCGGGAACGGTATCATCGGGTACAGTTTTTAGACCTGCTGCTCATGCGGGCGGCAGGGGCGATATAGGCGCAGGCCCCCACTGGCTATTGCCAGTGGGGGCATCTTTGGGGAAAGAGGGATTGCGATGTATGAGTATGCGCTGGAAACAAAAGTTGGCGCGACGGGTGTGATTGGGATTTTGACAGCGTTCTGGGGCCTTTGCGGGTGGCTGTGGGTGTTGTGGGTCCTCTGCCTGGCGGTGGATCATTTCACAGGAACTGTGGCGGCCTGCCGGAGGGGGGAGTGGTCGTCCGTAAAGTCCAGGGATGGGGTTTATGGGAAGCTGGGGGACATGCTGGTAGTCCTCGTGACCGCGGCCCTTGATTTTGTGGCGGGGGTGGTACTCAATAGTTATGCCTTGCCGTTTACGTATACGGTGCTGCTCAGTCCGATTGTGCTGGCTTGGTACATTCTCACAGAACTCGGCAGTATTTTCGAGAATGTGGACAAGCTGGGCGCAAGACTGCCGCCGTTTTTGGTGCGGTGGATTGCGGTTTTGGGGAAGCGGGTTGAGGGGGCTGGGGATGCGATGGCGTCGCGGATGGATCGAGAGGAATAGAAAAACTCCGCCCCCATCTGGGGGCGGAGTTTTTCTGTTATTCGGGGTGTTCAGCTTTTTGGAGGAGTTTTAGGGTGTCTTCTAACTCCCTCTGAATCGCAAGCATGTTCAGAAAAATGTCATG
>WRAO01000007.1 GCA_009780175.1 Oscillospiraceae bacterium | reverse complement strand
CCCACACACATAAGTGAATAATTGGTCATTACCCAATTTTCAAGTTGGTGTCTATGGCGGTGAGGGTCCACCTGTTCCCATTCCGAACACAGCAGTTAAGCTCACTTGCGCTGACAATACTCGGACGGCGACGTCCCGGAAAGATAAGTCGACGCCAACATTTAGAAGAGCCCTGGAGCAATCGTTCCGGGGCTTTTCGCTGTTTGAAAGGGAGGGCCAACCGGTCATTCGCTACAATCACCTTCTGTTAAAGTGTTTGCATTACCACTCCAAAAACGATTGAGCCATAACCACCATTTTCGAGATGTATTACCTAAGTATTGTGTCATTTCCTCTGGGTCTACCTCACAATTTCTCCAAACATTTTGAATCGCCTCCAAATATCCTACTGTGGCTAAATTGGCTATGTCTTGATTCTTATAGAGAATATAATGCCTCAATAAATTTTCCGGCTAAAACAAGTGTGTCAGTGGAATTGGTTTTGTATGCGTCTAAAAGGTAATGGGCAAAGCTGCCGGCAATACAATATGGCAACGCTTCATCTATTTCGTCAATGACAAAATCAGGGAAAGCTTTTGCTAGAAAATCGCCAACTTCTTCATATTTCAAACACTTGCCCTCCATATCTAATATAAATTATCCGCCTTACAAGTGATACTCATACACAAATATATCAAACCGCTTCTGCCCCGTGGTATACGCATATACCGCCTCTTTGCTTGCTACGCGAGAAAACCCCTTGTGCTCATAAAACCCAACATTGCACGCAGAGTCAGAGATCAAGTAGATGGAATTTACATGCTTAGACTCCAAATAAGCAGCAGCTTCCCTCCACAGTGCTTTGCCGATACCCAGCCCCTGGCTCTGCTTGGAAACAGCAATAAATTCCAGACTCCCATCGTAATCATCTAGTTTATCCTCCAGAAGCGAACCGATTGTTTGGAAGGATGTCGCCAAGTGCGTTACCATGTCCACGCGCTCGGCCTCTGGCGCGGATAATAAGGTAAGCGCATTGGGCGCGATATCTTTTTGAAACAGCCTAAATCGTTCCACGTCTCCTTTTGCCGCCGCCAACACGGCCCCAATCACCTTGCCCTCTACCTCCGCCACCCGACCAAACGTGCTGGAATTTAAGAATATACTGAGGTAGACATCCAGCAGCGCTCCAAAAACAGCGCTTTCCTGGTCAAAACGCCGCAGATTCCATCCATCCCCGAACGCTTCCACAATCAAGGCCTTTAAGGCAGGCAAATCCTGCTCGTCTATATCGCGGATCAACACATCAGACATACTCATCTCTCCAATTGGTTTTTGCACCCATACTATCACACCAAACACGACAACTGTATGTCTTGTTCGCCGCTAATATCCCAATGCCTCATTCACGATGATTACCTTGATTCGCTCCGCTGCGAATTGACCGGTTATAAGCACGAAATCATTGCAAATCCGCTGCTCATGCTTGCAATCCATACACTTGCCGAGCTTTGCGCAGGGCGTATCTTTCCCCAGCCGCTTTGCGTCGAGCGGTGCCGCGATCTGCCTAGTCCGCTCAATCGCCTCATTTACAGTTCCGACGAGTTTGTTCGTCCCCACCACAATAATCACCTGCTCCGGCCCATAAATCATAGGGGCGACGCGGCTCCCGTTTCCGTCAATATTAAAAATCTTGCCGTCCATCGTGACCGCGTTTGTCCCGGTGAGAAACGTATGGGCGGAGAAATTTTTGAGATATATCACCCGCCGATCCGCCGAGGAGAGCGCGGGATTGAACTTATCATAGAATATATAGTCCCCACTGCGCAAAAAGGCGAATACGTCCATTTGCTCAAGCGTAACAGAATCCCCACAGCCGACGGCGGCTCCCGCAGGGATCAAGCTTTGGAGCAGAGTGAGCAGTTCCGCTTTGTCATTGACGAAATAACCCGCCATATTGTTTTTCCTAAGGCTGTCTATTGCGGTTTGGATTGTTTTGTCCATGATTGCTCCTTGTGTTGTGGTAGGTGTGCAGGCTGTAGGGAGGACGTCGAGGACGCCGCCCCCCACAACTTTACCACAAGTCCAATATACTGTCCACAAACCAAGAGCCCAAGCGCAACACGCTTGGGCTCTTGTCATCGTCTCCCTACGCCTTCCGTACCGGCGCCTGCAACTCCGTCATATACTCCTCAACCGAAGCCACATCTGTCGGCGAAGCGATGGCGTGCCCGCGGACCGGGCCGACAATCTCATAGCCGTTCTCTTCGATCCACAGGGCCAATTTCTCCATCGCGGTCCCAAAGTTCTCGTAAGAGCCGGAGAAACGCACCGTAGCGGCCGCGGGGATAGCGGGCAGCGTCTTGTACTCGAACCCGTCCTTGCTCTCCCCAAGCGCGGCGACCGGAACAGCGATCTCCGTGTCCACATCCTCTTCCTCATACTCATCCCCGTGATAGGTGGAATATCCGCCGCCCTGATGCGGGACCTTGTTCGCCTCGATGAAAGCCCAGAGCTTCTCCCAAAGCGCCTCCTCCTCTTCCGCGGGGATTGTCTCGCGCAGAGACAGTACATGTTCCGCCTCAAATGCCTTCAATTCAACCTCATAAACCATGTTAAAACGCTCCTTTTCTAATGTGCCGCTCAGAGCGGCGATTTTGTCGAGTTTGCCCTGCTCGATGGCGACGATTTCGTGTATCTCGTCCTGCTTCCGCTTCAACGCCTGCCGCATTGCCGCCGCGTCCTGAAATTGCGGCAACAACTCCGCGATTTCATCGACCCCAAAACCCATATCGCGCAGGGTAGTAATGCGCATGAGCAGGGGAATCTGTGTAGCGCTGTACATACGGTATCCCGTGAAATGGTCGACCTCCGCTGGCTCCAACAGACCGCATTTCTCATAATACCGCAGCATCCGCGCGGAAACGCGCACCAGTTTTGAAAATTCGCCGATTTTGAACATACAAACTCCTTTCTGTGGTCGCAATCCGGTTTGCAAGATCAGAATAAGCCTTGACACCGTGATAAAGTCAATAGGGAATTTTAAAAAATTTCTGTGTGTCCATCTTACCATAGAACCCGCGCGATTACTATGTGGCTGTTTTTGCGCGCCAAGTTGCATTGCCCCGGCTATCGAAACGCGGTATACTGAGTACACAGGAAAGGGAGGTGGTTGCGCTGAAGGTCGAAATACAAGAGGGCTGCCCCAATGTCGAAGTCCTCATCCAATGCCCGGAGATCACGGAAGACATCCGGCGATTAGAAGCGCTGGTTTTGAGCGGCAGCCCAAAACTGCTCTGCGCGAAAGATCAGAAACAACAACTCGTAGACCGTCGCGATGTGCTCTATATCGAATCTGTCGACAAACGCTGCTTCGTATATGTAGCGGATGACGTGTTCGAGACAGACCTCAAACTCTACGAATTAGAAGAACTGCTAGACCCCGCCGGATTCTTCCGCAGTGCAAAATCGCAGATCATCAACATCGCCAAGATCAAATCACTCTGTCCCGACTTTGGCGGACGGATCGAAGTCGAGATGGAAACCGGAGAAAAAGTCATCATTTCCCGGCAATATGCCAAGGGATTTAAAGAAAGGATTGGATTAAGATGAGAAAATTGACAGAGTTCGTAATGCCGATCAAAGTGTTCGCAGCGATGATATTTTTCGGACTGATTGGCCTTTATGTGGCGAGCGGCATCCTATACGCCGCCTGGACGGGTGAGGCCATCGAATACGCGGTCCCCTTCGTGTTCGTCTTCCAAAGCGCGGGACTGTCCGCTGTGATCGCATTGCTGTGGGGCCTGTTCTTTGGCGAGGGCATCTTCAAAAATCGGCGCTTTTTCCTGCGCTATACGCTCTTCGCGCTCTCCATGCTGATCGTACTTGCGATTTGCTTCTTCACCTTCCTGGCAGTCCCCGCCGAGTGGATAAGAATGTGGTCCCTGGCCGCTTTCGTGGTCTTCGCCGGAACAACCGTGTTCCTGAGCTTCAACGAGCTCTACTATAAACGAACAGGGGAGCGGTATGTGGAGATATTGAACGCATACAAAAAAAGCCTGCGGTAGGCGCGCGCATTGCGCGCCCGCAGACGACCAATGGCCAAGAGCGGCCCCCGACGCAGCATACGCTGTGCCGGGGGCCGCTCTATATCACAAGCTCTTCTTGATCTGCCCAATCGCGTTTTTCTCCAACCGCGACACCTGCGCCTGGCTGATCCCGACCTCCCCGGCGACCTCCATCTGGGTCTTGCCGTCATAAAAGCGGAGCGCTAAGATGTGTTTTTCCCGCGCGCTGAGCCGGGCGATGGCCTCGTTCAGTGCGATTTGTTCCAACCAACTCTCATCCGTATTTTTCGTATCGCCCACCTGATCCATCACGCAGATCGCGTCCCCGCCGTCGGTGTAGACAGGTTCAAAAAGGCTCACAGGGTCTAAGATAGAGTCAAGCGCGAACACGACCTCCTCACGGCGGATATCCAGCGCTTTGGCGATCTCGTCTACTGTAGGCTCCTTCTGTGTCTCACCCATGAGCCGCTCTTTGACCTGGAGCACTTTATAAGCGAGATCCCGCATACTGCGACTGACACGGATAGGACTATTGTCCCGCAGATAGCGGCGGATTTCACCGATAATCATCGGAACGCCATAGGTAGAAAATCGAACATTTTGGCTGATATCAAAATTATCAATCGCCTTAATCAGCCCAATGCAGCCCACCTGAAACAGATCATCCACATTTTCCCCGCGGCTAAGGAACTTTTGGATGACAGAGAGGACCAAGCGGAGGTTGCCGGCGATGAGCTCCTCGCGGGCGTCTCGGTCGCCATCCTTGGTCCGGCGGAGGAGCGCGGTAATCTCATCATTGCTCAGCACTTTGAGTTTTGCTGTGTTGACGCCGCATATCTCAACCTTGCCATGCATAGCCATCCCCCCTTTGCCGGCGCCTCTCATGGACGACCAGCACAAGGACAGTATTTCCGGGGAATGGAGCTTTGATACGGTCAATGATTCGTCATGTTCCGATGGAAAACACGGGTGTTCGGCGGATGCATGACGACGTGCGCAGAAAAAACGGGCAGAGGTGTGAACCCTCTGCCCGCTCTCTATTCTGGGTAGCGCGATCTATCAGTTTCGCGAACTCAACTCGCCGCCGCGCGGCCTGTTTCTGCGCCTCCGGCGATATTGGATCTCTGGTGCGCGGGGATCAAATCCGTGACGGACGTGCTAGATAGCTGCGCAATCAACTTGTCTTGCATATCACGAAAAAACGCGTGTAGTCCGCAATCTTTCGGATCACCATTGGTGCAGGCCGAGCTCTTATGCAGACAAGTTCTGAGCTGCATGTCTCCCTCAATGGCCCGAAACACATCGTAGATACTAATTTCCTCTGCGGCTTTGCCCAACACATACCCGCCATGCCGCCCTTGGACAGAGCCGAGCAAACCATGTTTCCGCAGCTGGTTTGCAATTTTGATAAAGAGCGGGTAGGAGACGCCCGTGGAGCTGGAAATATCCATCGCCGTCTGCAGGGCATTGTCATGTATGTGCAGATGTTGTAGAATTTGAATTGCGCTGTCTGTAGCAGTTTGGAATCGCATACCTTATCATCCTTTCGCCTGTCTAGAGCGCCGAATGCCTGCCTGAATGGGCGTGCGCACGGCAATTTATTAATATAGAATTTAGTTTAAAACATTCTATGTAATTGTATATTACTGCAACAAAATAGCAATCTATCACATTGGGTCAAAAAAAGACGAAAATCATTCCGAATGTTCCAAAGGCGAAACTGGCGTCGAAATGCGCTGAAATCTATGCTATACTAAAATTCATCTATGCGTTTCGCAATATGCGGAAAGGAGGAGTCGTCGCGTGGTAGATCAAATGCTCAACTTTTTTATGTCCATCTTTGTCCACCTATTCTTTCTCTTCGTTGTGGCAAAGGGCTTAACCGGAGACTGGAAACTACAAACCAAAGAAACAGTCCACTTGATTTTGACAGGGCTGCTGCTCTCCTTTGTACGGGTTTTTGTGCTCCAGTTTGATTTTCCGAATCTCTCCGCACAGCTATTCAGTGATATGAATTTCTTGATGATCCTCTTTCTATACATCCCGGCCATATTTTTCTATTTCTATAAAGCGAGATTATTGTCCATCAGAAATTCTATTTCACTCATGGCAACCGCCATCGCCGTTTCCCTGGTGAGCGATTTTATCGTCGATATCTTCTCAGCCGTGTTCTTCCCGGCGTTTCGCCTATACTGGACCATGACGCTGATGCAAGATCCGCTTCCGGTTGCGGTCCATCTCCTGCTGCACGGTACGGTTGCAACGCTGTTCGTTCTTTGGATCTTAAGAGCCGCGCGGAGACTGTATGCCGCGCCTGCGCTCAGCAACCGCCTGCAAAATCTTCTCCTCGGGATATCTGTAACAGCCCTCGCTCTTGTGATCGCGGCCCTGTTTATCTTCTATTCCCGGGCGGCAGACTTCTCCCCCGGAGAGGATTGGTCCTGGCCCGTCTTCGCGGCTTTTTCGGTGATCTATATTTTTCTTGTGATCTCTCTCGTGCACACAAGATATATCAGCCAAAAATATGAACGAGAGCGCAAAGAGGCGGAGCACAAAGACCTGAAGTTCTACACCGATGAGCTAGAGCGGCAGCACACCGCCATGCGGAAATTCAAGCACGACTATCAAAATATCCTCACGTCGATGGACGGCTTTTTCGCCGCCCGCGACTGGGCAGGCCTCGAACAGTATTACACCAAAGAGATCAAACCGGCCTCTGAGATTCTGACCAAAGACGACTTTGCGCTGCAGGCCCTCGGCAAAATCAAAGTGCCGGAAATCAAGAGTATTCTCGCCGCCAAGCTCATCATGGCGCAAAACATGAGCATGGATATCTCTACCTTTTTTGAGGCGCATGAAGAAATTAATCATATCCCCATGGAGTCCGTTCCGCTCGTGCGCATGCTCGGCATTATCCTGGACAACGCGATTGAAGAACTCGCCGCGCTGTCCGGCGGTAAGCTTGCGGTCGCCTGTTTTCGGGGGGAGGACGCCCTGACCTTTGTCGTGCAAAACACCTGCCGTTCGGATATCCAAAAACTCCATGTGCTCAGGCGGCCCGGATTTTCCACCAAAGGCGAGGGGCGCGGATTTGGACTCGCCATCCTAGATGAAATCGAAGCCTCCTACCCCAATATCACACGATCGACCGCCATTGAAGCCGGAACATTCACCCAGACGGTGACCATCCGCAGCGCGAGGGAAGGAGTGTATCCATGATACACGTAGTCATTTGTGAAGACAATTTCGCACAACGAAAACGAATTGAAACCATCGTGAACAACCATATCATGATGGAAGAATATGACATGGAAATCGCACTCTCCGCGGACGACCCGACCGCGGTCTTGCACTACTCTCATATGCATCCGGAGCAAAAAGTGTTCTACATCCTAGACGTAGACCTCGGACACGAGATAGACGGTCTAGCCCTCGCCGCCCGCATCCGGGAGAGAGATCTCTATAGCGCGTTCATCTTTGTCACGACGCATGCGGACCTATTGCACCTCACCTTCCAATACAAATTGGAGGCGATGGACTATATTGTCAAAGACCGTCCTCTGGAGCTTCAAGGCCGCATACAGACCTGTATTGATACCATCTATCAGCGCTATTCGAGCGATAAATCCCCGAAAACCGGTCGGTATCAAGTCAAAGACGGTGATCGGACGCGGCTCATTCCCTTTGACGATATCATGTTTTTCACTTCCCATCCAACCCCGCACAAGGTAGTCTTGCACCTCGAAAACAGCCAAATTATCTTCTATGGCTCCATCAACGAGCTCACTGAAATTAGCCCGGACTTTTATCGGAGCCATAAGTCTTTTGTTGTGAATCTGAAAAACATCAAACAGGTCGACCATGCGATGAAAGAGATTGAGATGACGAACGGCGAGATTGCGCTTGTGGGTTCGAAAAAGGTACAAGAACTCCTGAATGCGATTGCGGAGAACGGGTAAAAGGGCGCCATAAAGTCTCTGTTTAGGGTCCTTTGGGGAACAATAAAGGTTCTCAATGGCCCCCAAATGGGCCCCATTGAGAACCCATTGCGGGCGCAAACGGACATAATACAAACCCTGAAACGAATACGCTGTGTCGTAAGGGGGGATTGTTATGCAACATATCACGGTGGGAGATTTGCGCTATAAGGAGATTATCAACCTCAATAACGGAAACCGGCTCGGGTTTGTGGACGATGTGGAGATCACCATGCCGGAAGGACAAGTGACGGCCCTCATCGTGCCAGGCCCGGCACGGTTTTTTGGACTGTTCGGCAGAGGAGAAGACCTTGTGATTCCGTGGGAGAAGATCACCAAAATCGGGGAAGACATCATTCTAATCGACATCGAAGGCGAACCGCGCCGACACGGGCGAGAACATAGACAGAAGAAATCGCGATCGTTTTTCTAAAAAACCTTGCTAATACTAGATAGGTCTGCTATAATACCTAGGCATTACACACACCAGTCGGACAGGTTGTCTGGTGCGCACGGGAACTCCGGCGTAGGCAATCTGGTGGATGACGGTGGAGGATAGAACGAGACTTCCGTTTGCGGGCGATTTTCCCGCAAATGGTTAGTCGAGTTAATGCAGGGCCTAGCCAGCCTTGCCATCCGCCGAAGGCGGGGGCTTAGGGCGGCTTGCCCAGCGAGAAAACAAAAATTTAGGAGGCAGAAACAAACATGGCACAAGTCGTATCAATGAAGCAACTGCTCGAAGCCGGTGTCCACTTCGGTCACCAAACACGTCGGTGGAACCCGAAAATGGCGCCCTATATCTACATGGAGCGCAACGGGATCTATATTATTGATCTGCAAAAGACAGTGAAGAAACTGGAAGCAGCTTATGCGTTTGTCCGCGAGGTTGCGGAGAGCGGGCAGAGCATTTTGTTCGTGGGCACGAAAAAGCAAGCACAGGACGCGATCAAGGAAGAGGCCGAGCGCGTCGGGATGCACTATGTCAATGCACGCTGGTTGGGCGGCATGCTCACCAACTTTAAGACCATGCGCACACGCGTAGACCGTCTGGCGCAGCTGCGCAAGATGCAAGAGGACGGCACATTTGACATGCTGCCGAAGAAGGAAGTTATTAAGCTCACCAACGAGATCAACAAGCTGGAGAAGTATCTCGGCGGTGTAGAGAATATGAAGCGTATTCCCGGGGCAATCTTCATTGTAGACCCGCGCAAAGAGCACAACGCGATTGCAGAGGCGCACAAGCTGAAGATTCCGGTAGTGGCTATCGTAGACACCAACTGCGATCCGGATGAGGTGGACTACCCGATTCCGGGCAATGACGACGCGATTCGCGCGATCAAACTGATTAGCCAATGCATGGCGAATGCCATTGTGGAAGGCCGTCAGGGTGAAGACGCACCGCAGGCGGCGGCTACTGCTCCGGCAGCGGAGCTCACAGAGATGATCGAAGAGACTGTAGAGTAATCGGGAGGAATAGGGATATGGCATTTTCAGCAAAAGACGTACAAACGCTGCGTGAGATGACCGGCGTGGGCATGATGGACTGCAAAAAGGCCCTGACCGAGACGAACGGAGATATGGATGCGGCTGTGATCTTCCTGCGCGAAAAAGGCCTCGCGGCGGCACAGAAGAAGGCCGGCAGAATTGCCGCTGAGGGCGTTGTAGCCGCAGCGTCTGTTGGCACGGTCGGCGCGGTGGCAGAGATCAACGCGGAGACGGATTTCGTCGCGAAGAACGAGAGCTTTATGGCTTTCGCGAACGATGTGGCAAAACTGGTTGCGGAGCATAATCCGGCTGATTTGGAGGCGCTTTTGGCGCTGCCGTACCCGGGCAGTGAGATCACTGTGCTTCAGATGCAACAAGAAAAAGTTATGGTTATCGGCGAGAACATTCAAATTCGCCGCTTTGCACGCTATGACACGGGTGTGACTGTGCCTTATGTGCACATGGGCGGCCGGATCGGTGTGCTGGTGAACCTTGAGGCTTCTGAGAATATTGCGGCAAATGAGAAGGTGTTGGAACTGGGTAAAGACCTCGCGATGCAAATTGCGGCGATGCGTCCGCTCTACCTCGACTCGACTTCGATCGACGCGGCGACGATTGCGGCGGAGGAGAAGATTCAACTCGCCAAGGCGATTGAGGAGAACAAGGCGAAGGATCTGCCGGATGACAAGGCTGAGGCGATTGCCCAAAACATGGTCAAAGGCCGGATGAACAAGTTCTTTGAGGAAGTCTGCCTCGTGAACCAGCCGTTTGTAAAAGAGGCGAAGCTCACCGTCGAGCAGCATGTGGCGGCTCTGGCGAAGGCGCTGGGCGGCACGATCACCATCAAGGGCTTCACCCGCTTTGAGCGCGGTGAGGGCATTGAGAAGGAAGAGACGGATTTTGCGGCGGAAGTTGCGAGCATGATGAAGTAGGAATTTTGGACTAAGGCGGGGCTGATACTCTTATCAGCCCCGTTTACTTTTGGGTGGCGGTGTGGTAGAATTTGCAAAGGATGCGAGGAAATAGCTATGGCAGTGTTTATTTTCATATTTTTTATGCTTGCCAGCATATCACTGCTTTTTGGTGCCTATGTGTATTTAGGGGCGGAAAAATTTGAAGATGCGCGTGATCGCAATCGTTTTTTTGTCAAGTGTCACGGTGTGTCAGTGTCAGTTATCCTCACAGCGGTTGTTTTTACGGCATATATGCAAACCTTTATGAGCGGGTGGAATGCGCTGGGATACGCGTTGTTGGGATGGGTCGTTATATTGCTTGGGATAGGCATGGCGGTTTGCGGGTTCGTTGCGAATACCATTTGGAGAGTATGGCGTCGTTAGAAATAAAGCGGGGCGCCGAAGGCGTCGCCCCCTACAATGGGATAAAGGAAGCGATACATTATGTTTGATAAACTGAAGTTAGTTGAGGAAAAATACGAGGAATTGGCGTCGAAGATGGCGAGTCCGGAGGTGTATAATGACCCGTCTGCCGTGGCGCGGATTGCGCGGGAGCAGAAGGAGATTACGCCGGTTGTGGAAACCTATCGGGCGTATCGCAAGGCGGAGGAGGCTGAGGCTGAAGCTTTGGCGATTTTGGACGGGAAGATTGATGATCCGGAATTTCGCGAACTCGCGCAGCAGGAGCTCGATTTTGCGAAGGATGAGATTGTCCGTTTGCAGGGCGAGCTTAAGATTTTGCTTCTGCCGCGGGATCCCAATGATTCGCGGAACGTCATCGTCGAGATTCGTGGCGGCGCGGGCGGGGAGGAGGCGGCTTTGTTTGCGCATAGCCTCTATCGCATGTATTCCATGTATGGCGAGCGGCGGCGGTGGAAGACGGAGATTTTGAACATCAACGAGACGGAGCTGGGCGGAATCAAGGAAGTCAGCTTCTTGATCGCAGGTGACGGGGCGTATTCGCGGCTGAAGTATGAGAGCGGGGTACATCGAGTGCAGCGGGTGCCGGATACGGAGGCTTCGGGGCGGATTCATACGTCTACCGTCACGGTGGCGGTGTTGGCGGAGATGGAGGAAGTGGATTTTGCCATTAATCCGTCGGAATTGCAGATTGATACGTTCCGGGCTTCTGGAGCGGGAGGGCAGCACGTGAATAAGACGGAGAGCGCCATTCGGATTACGCACTTGCCGACGGGGACTGTCGTCGAATGTCAGGATGAGCGGAGCCAGCATAAGAACAAGGATAAAGCGATGAAGATTCTCGTTTCGCGCCTGTATGAGGTGGAGCAGGAGAAGCAGATCGCGGCGCAGGCGGCGGAGCGGAAGAGTCAGGTTGGGTCTGGGGATCGGTCGGAGCGGATTCGGACTTACAACTATCCGCAGGGGCGGGTGACGGACCATCGGATTGGGCTGACGCTGTATAAGATTGAGCAGATTATGAACGGGGATATGGACGAGGTGATTGACGCGCTCATCACCGCCGATCAGGCCGAGAAGATGCGGGCCAGTGGGGGCGAATGATGAAGGTTATCGGCATCACCGGCGGCAGTGGGGCGGGCAAAAGTACCGCTCTTGGCGTTTTGGCGGAGATGGGAGCGCGGATCATTGATTGTGATCGGGTGTATCATGAATTGATCGCGGCGGGTGGGCCTGTTTTGGAGGAGCTGGAAGCGCGATTTCCGGGTGTGATTGTCGGTGGGCAGTTAGATCGGAAGGCGCTGGGTAAAATCGTGTTTGGGGATGCGGATGCGTTGGAGGCGCTGAACGGGATTACGCATCGGTATGTTTGTGCGGAGGTGTATGCACGGTTGACGGCGTATGCTGAGGCGGATGTGGAACTGGTTGCCGTTGAGGCGATTGCGTTGCTTGAGAGCGGAATAGCGGCGCGGTGTGATATGGTGGTGGGGGTTGTGGCCCCCATTGAGGAGCGGGTTCGGCGGATTGTAGCGCGGGAGGGGATTGATCCGGCGTATGCCTTGGCGCGGGTGGAAAGCCAGAAGTCGGATGGTTTTTTTCGGGCGGGGTGTGATTTTGTGTTGGTGAATGATGGCGCAGATGCGGCGGCGTTTGCTGACGAATGTCGGTTTTTTTTTGTGGGGGTTTTGTAGGAGCCGAGCGTGCCGTTGCGCTTGATAGGAGCGTAGCGAATTTATAATAGTTACGTTGGACACTCCGCACAATATGCGATTCTCAAGGTGCTACGGCTAGAATAGCATTGGGATATGAATAGGGCGCAAAATTGAGATGAATTTATCGTGAACTTTTTTGCTGAAAGGATGCCGTATGGGAAAAAGTAAGACTGGGATGTGTCATATTTGTGGCAATGTTGGAAAGTTGACATATGAGCATATTCCTCCAAAGGCAGTCGGGAATACCAAAAAAGTGAAAATATATAATGTTCTTGACATGGCAAGGAATGGGCGCTTTGAGATGAAAGATGTTGAAGGCTTTTATGGAGAAATTAAGCAGCAAGGAGCAGGTTTAGACACTCTTTGTGATGCTTGCAACTCCAACACGGGCAGTAATTATGCTGAACATTTTAGCAGTGTCCTTCTTGGAATACATCAAAAATTTCAAGATTTTGATGATATGCAAATGGGTGCTATTTCCTTTGAGTACAACAACTTAAATGTGCTTGCTTTTTTTAAGCAAATTATCACAATCTTCTGTAGCATTTGCCCTGCAGGCACAATGCTAGACTGCAAAGATTTTCTACTTGATAGAAAGAATATGCAATTCGATAGCATGAAATACACCGTTACCATGGTTGCTGTCCCTGATAAAGCGAGCAATGGTTGGCTCGGCTGTCTGGAAAACTACATCGTTAGTGAGCGAGGTAATGGTCACCAGTGTTTGGCAGGATATTTGTGCTATCCTCTCGGTTTTCTGCTTTATACAAACGATAATTCAGGTATTGCAAAACATGGTGCTGACATTACATCAATGAGTGCGTTTTGCTACGGTGAAACGCCACATTTTGGGGTTAAGATACCATGCGTTGATACGAAGCATATTATTCCAGAATTCTTTCGCGACCAAACTACGATTTCATCTAACTAACACCAGAGGCAAAGTGCGATTGCAAAATGGATAATTGCTTAATTATAAATAACGTCCCGAATAAGCATTAGGCATAGCTGTACATTATATAACAACGACTTACATTGCGCCTGATCGGCGGCATTAAAAGGAGCAACATTATGGATAACTTACTCTACAAACAAAAGAACGTCTGGGATACGCTGACGGAAGAGGATCGGTCGGCAATTGGGCCGTTTATTTCGGCGTATAAGGCTTTCCTCGATCGCGGGAAAACCGAGCGGCTTTGTGTTCGGTATGCCATCGAGTTGGCGGAGGCCAAAGGGTTTGTGGCTTACCGTCCGGGGATGGAGCTCCAGCCGGGCGATAAGGTATACGTGGAGAATCGGGCGCGGGCGGTGACGTTTGCGGTGATTGGCGCGCGGTCGCTTGCGGAAGGGATGAATATTGCGGCGGCTCATGTGGATAGTCCGCGGTTGGATCTGAAGCCGCTGCCGCTGTTTGAGGATAGTGATTTGGCGTTTTTGAAGACGCATTATTACGGCGGGGTGCGGAAGTATCAGTGGGTGACGATTCCGCTGGCCTTGCATGGTGTCGTTGTGACGCGGGATGGGGCGGTGGTGGAAGTTTATGTGGGGGAGAATCCGGATGAGCCGTGCCTGACGATCAGCGATTTGCCGCCGCATTTGAGTAAGGATCAGAATCAGAAGACCTTGGCGGAGGGATTTGCCGGGGAGGGGCTCAATGCTCTTGTCGGCGGGGAGCCGGGAGCCGGGCTCGGGTCGGAGGAGAAGGATCGGATAAAACGCGGGGTGCTGGGGTTGTTGCAGAGCCGGTATGGGATTACGGAGGAGGACTTTTTGTCCGCTGAACTGATGCTGGTGCCGGCGTTTTCGGCGCGAGATGTCGGATTGGACGGGAATTTTATCGGCGGGTATGGGCAGGACGATAGGGCCTGCGCGTTTGCGGGGCTGAAGGCGCTCTTGGATTTGGAGGGGGCGCCGGATCGGACGGCAGTCGTGGTCCTTGCGGACAAGGAAGAGATTGGGTCTGAGGGCGTTTCCGGGATGCAGAGCCATGCGTTTGAGCAGTTTGTGGGGGACCTTTGCGATACGCAGGGGGTGAAGGTACACCACTGCTTGGCGAAGTCGTTTTGTCTTTCGATGGATGTTTGTAACGCGTTTGATCCGAATTATCCGGAGGTTTCAGAGAAGCGGAATAACGCGAAGATGAACTATGGCGTGGCTGTGATGAAATATTCCGGCAGCCGCGGGAAGAGCGGGACGAGCGATGCTTCTGCCGAAGTGGTGGGGCGGCTGCGGCAGGTGTTTGAGAAGGCGGGGGTCGTCTGGCAGATGGGCGAGCTTGGGAAAGTGGATCAAGGCGGCGGAGGGACGGTGGCTGTGTTTATGAGCCGCCGGAATATTGACACGATTGACGCGGGGGTGCCGATGCAGAGCCTCCATGCGCCCTTTGAGGTTGCGGCGAAGGCGGATTGTTATATGGTGTATAAGGCGGCTTTGGCGGTATTTCGGGAGATGAAATAGAGAGAGCGCGCGAGGGATTGCGGAATGACAAAGGCACCGGGGAAAAGTTTGCTGCAAGTAACGGGTATTTTGTACCTTGTTGTTGCAGGGTTTGCAGTGTTGGGCCTTGCGACACAGGGATTCATTTCCAGCGCGACCTTGCATACTGGCTACATCATTTTTATGGGAATTATGGGCATAAAATATTGTGCGAGCAAAGAGAAAGCAGATACCTTGCGTGTGCTTGCGATTATTGATATTGCACTTATCTCTTTTTTTGTCTTTGTTGCTGTCGCGTTCGTAGGGGAAATTAGACTGGCTTTCATGAATCTTCTCACGATTCCTCTGCCGATTTTATTTATGATTGGCGCTATGAGGAACGAGCGCATGGCAGTGGAACCAGATGATGTGCTGGGCGTTTTGTCTGGGGAAAAAGAGGAGAAGCAGATCGACGTGGATCAATTGCGGAACTTGAAAGTTTTGCTCGATGAGGGCATTATCACGCAAGCGGAATTTGACGCGAAGAAGCGGGAAGCCTTGAGGCTATAATGGGTATATAGAACGGGGGAGGTGAGAGAGATGATTGCGTTTTGGAATCGGTATGAGGTGTATGCTGGGTTTGATATGAATCGGTTTAATCAGATTTTGGATCTGTTGGCGGCGGAGCGGGTTAAGTATAAATTTCAGACTGTGCGGGTTGGGCAGAGTGCGCGTTCTCGTGGGACGACAGGGATGAATTTGGATCACTCCGTGCAGTATTACATCTATGTACACAAGAGAGATGAAGAGGTGGCGGATCGCTTGATTAGCCAGCACTTGCGGTAATTCACAGGCAAGATAAATAAACGGCCCCTCGTCTGCCCACACTAAGGAGCAGACGAGGGACATTTTTTATTTTGGAGGAGAACGACATATGAGCGAAGAAAAAAATCAAACCGACCAGACGTATCAGCAGGACCAGATCAAAGACATGGCCTCGGTGACGACGGATTCGCCGCGGGGGCAGATTCACTGCATTACCATTGTGGGGCAGATTGAGGGGCACCAGATTTTGGGGGAGAGCCTCAAGACGACGAAATATGAACACGTCATGCCGCAACTTGCGGCGATTGAGGAGAGCGAGGATGTGGAGGGGCTGCTTGTGCTGCTCAACACCGTTGGCGGGGATATTGAGGCGGGGCTGGGGATTGCGGAGTTGATCGCGAGCATGAAGAAGCCCACGGTATCCTTGGTACTCGGCGGGGGGCATTCGATTGGGGTGCCGCTGGCGGTGGCGGCGCAGCGGAGTATTATTGCGCCTTCGGCGACGATGACGATTCATCCCGTGCGGCTTTCCGGTGTGGTGATCGGCGCGCCGCAGACGTACAATTATTTTGGGCGGATTCAGGATCGGATCGCGAAGTTTGTGACGAAGAACTCGAAGATCAAAGAGGAGAAGTTTCTGGAACTCATGCTCAATACTGGCGAACTGGCCGCCGATGTCGGCAGTGTGATTGACGGGGAGGCGGCGGTTGGCCTGGGGCTGATTGACTGCCTCGGCGGCTTGTCAGATGCGCTGGAGTATTTGCACGGGGAGATTGCGCGGCGGCGAGATAGTCAGGAACGCCTGCTGCCTCGGTCGGAGCGATAAGTGGAACCGTGTGAGAGCATTGCTTGAACGCTTCCTAGCGCAACATGGCGAGGCGCATAGTTGCTCCTATGTGCCTCGTTGTGGTATGATGGCATCCGAGGTGAATGTGTTTGAATTGGTTGAATAAAAACAAGAAGTGGCTCATCGCAGTCGCCTTGGTTTTGCTTACGTCGCTGCTGGTGATTCGTTCGGAGTTTTTGACGATTGAGCGCATTGCGGGTTTTGCGGAGTTTTCCATCTGGCTCACCGCCTTTGGCTTTATTATGGTCTATGCCATTAAGGGCGCGACGATGGCGATTCCGAATAGTCTGCTTTTCATTGCGGCAGGGATCGCGTTCCCGACCTGGGCGGGGATTCTGATTACTTATGCCGGGCTTACGGTTGCATTGAGTATCGGATATCTGTTTGGGAAGAAATTGGGTGAGGAGAAGGTCAACGCCATCCTCGCGAAAAATAAGAAAGTGGCAGACTTTTTGGGTGAGCACAAAGAGAATAAGATGTCTCTGTGTTTCATTGCCCATTTGCTGCCTACGCCCGTCGGACTGGTTAGCTTGTTTTTCGGGGCGTTGGGCGTACCGTTTGTCAAATATATATTTGTCTCCCTGCTGGGTATAACCCCGATGATGATCCCCATCGTCTTTGCCGGGGCGGCGATTACGGATCCTTTGTCTGCGGCATTCCTTGTGCCCTTTGGCATCAGCCTGGGGCTGACACTGATTGTATTTATCGCTTACAAGGCCAGGGTGGTGACACAGGTCCGTGTGGCTGTTGTGTTGCTGTTGGCCCAAGTTATCTTGATTGCGCTGCTGTTTAACCGGTTGATTCATTTCTTCCCGGTTATTTCGCTGGTCAGCTATTTCATTAGCATTGTGATGGTTTTGGCCTTGGTGAAGCGGGATAAGGCGGCGGCCTATAAGGTGGCTTGGATTTTGATTATTATGTCTCTGCCCATTGTGGGTGGTGTGATCTATCTGCTGCTGGGCAACAATCGGCCGACGAGGCGGGTTGCCGCGCATGTGCGGGAGCATGCGTTGATCGCCAAAGTGCTCGACAGTGACGCGATTCCGCCTTATAGAGAGCGGATTGGCTGTGAGCGGATGGCGGGGCTGATGCAGTATATTCAGCGGGCCTCCTCTTATCACCCTTATGAGAATACAGAGGTTACATACTACCCTATGGGGGAGTTGATGTTTGAGGACATGCTCCGCGCGTTGGCCGAGGCGAAGCGGTTTATCTTTCTCGAGTTTTTCATCATCTCCAAGAGCCAGATGTGGGACAGGATTTTGGAAATCCTGCTTGCGAAGGCGAAGGAGGGCGTGGATGTGCGCGTGATTTTCGACGACATCGGTTCGCTTGGGCTGTTTACTTCCGCTTATGTGGCGGAACTGCGGTCGAAGGGCATTAAGATGATTCGATTCAACCCCATTGTGCCGTTGATCTCGCCTTTTATGAACAACCGGAATCATCGGAAGATTGTAGTCATAGACGGTGAGGTTGGGTTTAACGGCGGGATGAACATTGCTGACGAATATATCAATCTGATTCAGCGGTTTGGCCTTTGGAAAGATACCGGTGTCCGGCTTAGGGGCGAGGCGGTATGGAGCTATACGCTAATGTTTATCGAGACTTGGGATGCCTTTTGCAAGAAGGGCGAGCGTATTGATGATTATATGACATATAAGGGCGTGGCAGCGGCGGAATACCATGGCGATGGCCTCATCGTGCCTTACGGCGACTCGCCGCTTGGGAAGGAGCGGTTGGGGGAGAATATCTATATCGACATTTTGAACCAAGCGCAGAAGTATGTCTACATTTTTACGCCTTACCTCATCATCAGCGAGAAGATGATTTATGCCATGCAGATGGCGGCGAAGCGCGGGGTGGATGTGCGGGTGGTGATGCCCGGGATTCCGGATAAAAAGATTGTCTATCGCCTTTCGCGCTCTTATTACAAATATTTGCTTGACGCTGGGGTGCGGGTGTATGAGTATACGCCGGGATTTTTGCATGCGAAGAGTTTTGTCTGTGATGATGAGATCGCCGTTGTGGGCACGATTAATCTGGACTATAGGAGCTTATATCTGCATTTTGAGTGTGCGACGCTATTGTATAAGTCGAGCACGGTGATGGAAGTGAAAGAGGACGCGGTTCAGACTATAGCGGAGAGCCGGGAGGTTTTGCCGGAGCAGAAGCGGTTTTATCATGAACTGATTGATGCGGTTTTGCATCTGTTTGCGCCGTTGATGTAGGCTGGGAATAAAGGGAGGGCGCCTATTATGCATGAAGTGAAGAAGATATACATAGCGGACGATGAGACGACGATTCGGCTGGCGATTAAGACGTTTTTGGAAAATGCCGGATATGCGGTGGAGGATTTTGAGTCTGGCGACTTGCTTTTGGCGGCGTTTGCGAAACAGCCGGCGGATTTGGTGATCCTCGATGTGATGATGCCGGGGTCTAACGGGTTTGTAGTGTGCAAGGAACTGCGCAAGACGAGTCGGGTGCCGATTATCATGTTGACGGCGCGGGACAGTGATTTGGACTATGCTACGGGCCTCGATTTGGGGAGCGATGATTATTTGGTGAAGCCATTTAGTCCGATGGCGCTGACGATGCGAGTAAAGGCGATTTTTAGGCGGATGGAGTTTGACCGGGAACTGTATGCAGAAAGCGGAGAAGCGCATGAAGACGAAGAAAACTAGGATCCGGATTCGGCTCCTCAAGGCATTTTCTGCGGTTTTGTTTTTCTCTTTTTTGCTGACCGGGGTGATTTTTAATTTTGCCATTCGCCTGTTTGCGGTGGAGGGGGAGATCAACTTCCATGCCTATCAGGAACTCTATGGCGAAGCTTCGCGGGTGATTGGGCGGGTTGGGATTATTTCGGTTGTTTTGATTAGCGTTATGTTTCTGGTGACGATTGTGGTGACGTATTTCCTGGCCAATTCGCTGACGCGGCCGATTGAGAAGTTGGGGGCGTTTGCGCAGAATATCGGACATGGGGATTTTACGCCGAATGACTTTCAGTTCCGAGAGGCGGAACTGGAGGATTTGAATATGGCGCTCAATAGGTCTGTGCGGCAGCTTGGGGAATATGACAGCGAGCAGAAGGCATTTTTTCAGAATGCCTCTCATGAACTCAGGACGCCGCTGATGTCGATCCAGTGTTACGCGGAGGGGATTTCGTGTGGGATCATGGAGCCGAAGGCGGCCAGTGAGACGATTTTGCAGGAGACGCACAATCTGGCTGATTTGGTGACGGATTTGCTGTATATTTCGAAGATTGACAACATCAGCACGGCGTATACCACGGAAGAAGTTGACCTTGCGGCCTTGCTTCGGGACTCTGCCGCGCGGCAGGAGGCAATGGCGACGAAGGGGCAGATACGGTTTTCGTTTGACTTCGACGCGGGTCCTGTTTATTATGCGTGTGTCGGTGCGTTGATGGCGCGGGCGGTAGATAATTTGATCTCCAACGCGATTCGCTATGCGGCTTCGGAGATTCTGGTGTCTTGCCATAGGCGCGGGGATCATATTGTGATTCAAGTCGCGGATGATGGGGCGGGAATTGGGGCCGATTTGTTGCCGCATGTGTTTGAGCGCTTTACGAAAGGTCCGGATGGGAACCATGGGATCGGACTGTCGATTGTGAAGACGATTGCGGAGCAACAGGACGGGTATGTTACGGCGGGCAATGGAGACTCGGGCGCGGTGTTTACTGTCACACTGCCGATAGAGAGATAGACTGGTGTGCGTTCCCGCCTCTAGCGGGGGCACAACGAAAATTGTTTCCGGAGGGAATTGAAATGGCGGTACGGTTCAATGAGGCGGAATTTGCGGAGCTTAAGAATCTGCTACATATTTATGAGTGGGGCCAGCGGACCCTGCTGACGAAGCTGAACATTATGCAGGATGACTTCAGGCATTTTCAGGAGAATAACCCGATTGAGTACATCAAGGGGCGGATTAAGGCGCCGGAGAGCATTGCGGAGAAGCTTCATCGGCTAAATGTGGAGATTACGGCGGAGAATGTGCGGGAGCATCTGAAGGATGTGGCGGGGGTTCGGATTATTTGTCCGTTTGCCAAGGATATTCACTATTTGGTCAGTTTGCTTCGGGCGATGCCGGATGTGAATATTTTGGATGAGAAGGACTATGTTTCGAATCCGAAGCCCAGTGGGTATCGGAGTTACCATGTGATTTTGGAAGTTCCCGTGTTTTATTCCGGGCGGACGGAGTATGTGGTGGTGGAGGTTCAGATTCGCACGGAGGCGATGAATTTCTGGTCTACCTTGGAGCACAAAGCGCGGTATAAATATCAGGATCATATTCCGCAGCATTTGTGTGATGAGTTGGTGATTTGCGCGGATAAGATTGCGGAACTCGATCATCGGATGTTCCTGATTCATGAGATTATTTCGTTGATTAATCAGGATAGTTGAGTGAGGATAGAGAATCCCCCACCGGAGTTGCCGATGGGGGATTTTGTTATAGGTGGAAGGTTTCGCCGCTGTCTGAGGGGTGGAATTTGCGGGGGCGTTCGGGGACTCGTTTCAGGGGATCGTAGGAGAACTTGCGGCAGGAGCCATAAAGCGGGACGACGCCACGTTTCATGCAGGCTACTTTGTCATAGCTGAGTTGGGACCCGTGTTTGCAATAGGCGCAACTGGGGTCGATATTTTTGCGAAATAACACCAGTCAGCACCTCCTGAAGTTAAGAGCGGATAACTTACCACGCTTAGTATAACATGTACCCCTCGGCGAAGCAAGGGGGTACATATGTGCGCGCGTGTGCTATGCAATGCGCTGTTTCTGCTTCGCTCTTTTTGTGGAGAGGAGGCAGACGGACATTAGGCCGAGCCAGAGGCTGAGAGCTACGATGGAGGAGATGCGGATGCTGGTGGAGAAGTCAGACGCGGCGATGCCGTAGACGCCTTCGGCGAGCGTTGCGGCTACGGTGGTGTCGAAGGGGATGAGGCGGGTGAGGAGAAAGATGAGGAGGGCGGAGAAGAAGCCGTGGAGGAGCTTGCCAAGGATGTAGCTCCGCACGGAGAGGCCGCTCCCGCCGATGAAGCTGAGTACTTGGCAGTGGACGGAGAGCCCTGCCCAGCCGAGCATGAAGGCCGCCATAGCGATGGCGCTGGGCATTTGTCCGGCGACGTCGCGGAGGCTCCAGACGCCGGAGGAGAGCTCGATGAGGCCGATGAGGAGCATGGAGGCCCAGCTGGCGTCGAAACCGAGGCTTTGTAGGAGGGCACCTAGGATGCCAGCTAGGATAGGGATTGTGCCGGCGAGGAAGAGGAGGCGGATGAAAACGGTGAAGAAAATGACAAATCCGCAGATGTGGAGGGTGGATTGGAAGGCGCCTGTTACGCTCTCGACGAAGGCCTGTGAGAAGCGGACTGTGCTGATGGACTCGCCGGCGCGACGTCCGCTGTTTGGATTTCGTCCGCCCCAATGGCGGAAAAGGATGCCGACGAAGATGGAGGCTAGGGCGTGGGCGGCGTAGAGCATCAGCCCGACGCGGCTGCTGGCGAAAATACCGACGCCGACGACGCCGAGGATAAAAGCGGGGCCGGAGTTGTTACTGAAAGCGAGGAGCCGTTCGGCCTCTACGCGGGTGATTTGTCCGCTCTCGTAGAGGGAGACGGCTGTTTTTGCGCCCACGGGGTAGCCGCCGACGAAGCCGAGGACGAAGGCGGAGGAACAGGTGCCGCTCACATTGAACAGGGGGCGCATGACGGGTTCTAGCGCTTGCCCGAAATATTTGGTTAGGCCCAGACGCACCATGAGGGTGGAGAGGACGAAGAAAGGGAATAGCGAGGGGAGGATGACGTTGAAGCTGAGAGTAAGCCCGTCTCGTGCGGCCCCAACGGATTCTTCGGGGAAGCAAATCAAAGCCACCGCGGCCAGGAGGAGGCCGAAGAGGACGAGGGTGTCATAGAATTTGGGTCGGGCGAGGAGGCGGGAGAGCATAGGGGGTGGCTCCTTTCGAGGGTAGGGTATGGCAGAGAAAAGCCTCCTTTTCCAAAGGAGGTACCTATCGGTATTCCTTCCGCCGAACCAATCGGTCTGCGGCTTCGCCTTGCCCTCTCGGGGCGTCAGTTATGGCAGGCGGAGCCAGCCTATCCCAGTCTTGGTTCCTACACAGCCTATGCATAGCCCGGCCTGTCCCAGTCCAAGCAGGGCTATTTGTTCCGGGTGACGCATAGGCTGATGGGGACAGGGGGTGGACGTTGTGGAGAGAAAAAAGAAGGCGAAGCAGGGCGGGATGCTCTATCACGCTGCGGACACGTTTGATCTGCCGGGGGAGGTGCTTTTGGACCTGCCGCGGCTTACAGTTACAGGCGGGCAGCGAGTGGTGGTGGAGAATCATCAGGGGCTGATGGATTATAGTCCGGAGGCTATCGTCGTGGCTGGGGGGAGAGTGGTGCTCAAAGTTATCGGTGATGGGTTAGAAATTCGCGCGATGACGGCTGAGGCATTGCTGATTACGGGGCAGGTATTCCGGGTCGAATTTGTCTATTAGGGGGCGGAGGAGGGTATGCAAGGGATCGTTAATTTTTTTACGGGGCATGTTAGACTGGAGGTAGAGTGCGCTTATCCGGAGCGGTTTATGAATCTTTGCGCACAGAATGATATTAGTTTTTGGGACCTTATGCGGGTGGATGAAGTCACTATTCAGGTGACGATGACGATGCGGAATTATCGGAAATTGGGTCCTCTATTGGGGAATCTTGGTGCCCAAATGGGGCAGCTTAAGTGGGCGGGAGCGCCGGTGTATTTGCGCCGATTTCGGGGCCGATACGTCCTTTTAGCGGGCCTGATTGCGACGCTTGCCGCCACTTGGATCATGAGCCTTTACATCTGGGATATTCGGATTGAGGGGAATGAGAACATCCCTGCCGCAGTGATTTTGCACGCGTTAGATGACGCGGGGGTTGGGATTGGGACGTTTGGGCCATCCATTGATGCGGAGTTTTTGCGGCATCGGATGCTGCTGGAACTGGCGGATTTGTCTTGGATCACGGTCAATATCAACGGCTCGCGGGCGACGGTGATTGTGCGGGAGCGGGTGCATCCGCCGACGATGTTTCCGGAGGGTGTGGCTACAGCTGTCTATGCGACGCGGAGCGGGATTGTTGACCAGGTGCTGGTTTGGGACGGGATGCCGCTGGTGGCGGTCGGGGATACGGTGGTGATGGGGCAGGATCTGGTCAGCGGGCGGATGGAGAGTTTGGCGCAGGGGACCCGTTTTGTCCGGGCGGATGCGGAGATTTTTGCGCGAACTTGGCATGCGCTGAGCATGTCGATGCCGCTAGAATTCGTCGAAAAGGTGTATACAGGTGAAGTTTCTACAAAACGTATACTATTTTTTGGCAGAAACAGAATAAATTTATTTTTTGATAGTGGAATTTCACATATCACATATGATAAAATAGTAAACCAATCTGATTTTGTGTTGCCCGGCGGGATTGTGTTGCCCATCCGGCTGGAGCGGCGGACGTATACCGTATACGAAGCGGTGGTGACACGGTTGGATGAAACCACGGCGGCACTGTTTTTACAGGCGCGGTTGCTGGAGCAGCTCAGAGAGCGGATCGGCCCCCATGGGCAGGTATTGTCTACGGAGTTTGAGGTGGAGGTTGGAAACGGCATTGTGACGGTCCATCTCAGGGCGGAGTGCAGGGAACAGATTGCGTCTGTGCGCCGTCTCAGGGAAGACGAGATGGTGATTGCGGCGCCGATTACAGAAGAAAGCCGGTAGGACGCGAGGGCTATCCGCGTGCCGTCGGGGAAGAAGTGAGGAGCGATTTTATGGTAGAGAAGCGGATCAACGTGGAGCGGATGGAAAGTGTCATCGGTGTGTTCGGGTCCTTTGATGAAAATTTGCGTATTATTGAGCAGGAGCTTGGGGTCAAGGTGACCGACCGGGACTCTGAACTCAAGATTGTGGGCGAGGCGGAACATGTCGCATACGCAGAGCGGGTGATTGAGGCTTTGCTTGGACTTGTGGCGCGGGGCGAGAATGCCGATGCGCAGAACGTGCGCTATATCATCGGCGTGGTGAAGAAGGGCGAGGAGAAGAGCCTGGAAGAACTCGCTAAAGACGTGGTCTGTATCACGGCGCGGGGCAAGCCTGTCAAAGCGAAGACAGTCGGGCAGCAGAAATATATTGACGCGATTAATAAGAATACGATCACGCTGGGCATTGGGCCTGCCGGTACGGGAAAGACCTATCTGGCTGTGGCGGCAGCGGTGGCGGCGTTTCGGAGTAAGAAGGTCAACCGGATTATCCTGACGCGTCCGGCGGTGGAGGCAGGGGAGCGGTTGGGTTTCTTGCCTGGGGATTTGCAGAGTAAGGTAGACCCGTATCTCCGTCCGCTGTATGACGCGCTGTTTGATATGTTGGGTGCGGAGACCTATCAGAAGCATGTGGAGCGGGGGAATATTGAGGTTGCGCCCTTGGCCTATATGCGCGGGCGGACGCTGGATGATGCGTTTATCATCCTCGACGAGGCGCAGAACACGACGCGGGAGCAGATGAAGATGTTTCTGACGCGTCTTGGGTTTGGGTCTAAGATTGTCATCACTGGCGACGAGACGCAGATCGACCTGCCGGTGGACAAGGTGTCGGGCCTGAAAGAGGCGGCGCGGGTGTTGGAGAAGATAGACGACATTGCCATCTGCCGTTTGACGGCGTCTGACGTGGTGCGGCATGTGTTGGTGCAGAAGATTGTACAAGCTTATGATAACTTTGAGAACAAGAAGGCTGTCACGGAAAACAGAAAGAGTTCCGTTCGCAAACCGGCAGGGGGAAAGAAATAGTCATGGTAAAGCACAAGGTATATGTAAAACGGCAAAGGCAGGGCCTTGGAGAGCGAGGCATTACCTCTCTCTGCCGCAGAGCGATCAAGGCGACGCTGCAGGAGGAGGGGATTATCACTCCCGTCCAGATCAGTGTGCTGGTTTCGGATGACAAAGGCATTCGGGAGATCAATAAAACGCATAGAGACAAGGATGTACCGACGGATGTGCTCAGTTTTCCGGCCGCAGTTTATGTGCCGGGCGACTTTCAGGCGGATGAGGCGGATATTGACCCTGAGACGGAATGTTTACATCTGGGTGATATCGTTATTTCCAGTGAGCGGGCGGCGGCGCAGGCTGAGGAATACGGGCATGAAGTGACGCGGGAGATCGCATATTTGATGGTGCACGCGACGCTGCATCTGCTTGGGTACGATCACGAAGACCCTGCGGATCAGAAGCGGATGCGGGCGCGGGAAGAGCATATTTTGAGCAGCCTTGGGCTGACGAGATAAGGGGCGTACATGATAAAGAAAACTGCTATGGTCACGATATCCGGGCGGCCCAATGTGGGCAAGAGCACACTGCTCAACGCGCTGGTGGGGGAGAAAATCGCCATTGTGACGAATAAGCCGCAGACGACGCGGAACCGGATTCTTGCGGTGCTCAATCGGGATGAGACGCAATTTGTGTTTATCGATACGCCGGGGTATCACGCGCCGCGCACGCGGCTTGGGGACTATATGGTTAAGATCATCCGTGAGAGCGTGGCGGATGTGGACGCTGTGATTCTGATGGTGGAGCCGATTGCGAATATCGGAGTGCAGGAACGGCATCTCATTGACTGGATTAAAAGCAACGGTGTGCCGAGCGTGTTGGTGATTAATAAGATTGACACAGTGAAGAAAGAGGAGCTTTTGGAGGTCATCGCGCTCTATCAGGCGGCGCATGCCTTTGACGCGATTGTGCCGATCTCGGCGCAGATGGGCGATGGGGTGGCGGAGTTGATCCGGGTGCTCGACGGGTACGCGCTGGAGGGGCCGCAGCTGTTTCCGGACGATATGATTACCGACCAGCCGGAGCGGCAAATTGTGGCGGAGATTATCCGGGAGAAATTGCTTTTGTGCATGCAAAAAGAGATCCCGCACGGCATTGCCGTGGAGATCACGAAGTTTTCGGAGCGGGACGATGGGATCATCGACGTGGACGCCGCCATCTATGTCGAGAAGGCGAGCCATAAGGGCATGGTGATCGGCAAACAGGGCGCGATGCTCCGGACGGTGGGTGAGATGGCCCGGAAGGACATCGAGCGCTTTATGGGGACGAAGGTGTATCTGGAGACTTGGGTGAAGGTCAAGGAGAACTGGAGAGACAGCGCGCATTATTTGCGGAATTTTGGATATACGAGCGAATAGTCGAAAAAATGCAAGCATTTTTTCGAGACTGGATGCCGCCCTGCGGGGCGGGTCGCTACGGCGGGATGTGGTATCTTGATTTGGAAGTGAATTCCAAATCAAGATGGGATTTTATTTTTTTGCCTCTGGCGCACACTAGCATGCACTTGTCGGCAAAAAAGCTTTTCGCCGTAGGCGAAAAGGACGAGGGATACGGAAGGGATTTAAGCACGGTGCAATGCACCGTGCTCTTGTTTATTCGTTTCGCTTCCGCCGAGATGGTGTAGATGGCAATGCGTGGACGTGGCCGCCAGGGACTTCGATGGGAGGGCCGGTGACTGCGGAGAAACAGTGGTCGGCGGTGTCGCGTTGGTGTAGTTTGGCTCTGGATTTTTGTGTTTTTTCCGCGCGTGGACGAAGGATTTGATTTTGCTCTAGGGCTTTGGTATTTCTGGTTTGGAGTTCGGTCACGAAGGCGATGGTGTCTATCCGCTGGCATCGGGTGGAGCGGGAGCGTGATGTGGGGCGTTCTGGGCGGGCATGGGGAAAGCTTGGGTTTGGATAAATTTTCATCGGGTCATCTCCCATCTTTGTTGAAAAACTGAGTGCATGACTATGTACTGGCACAGCGATTCTGTGCCAGCAAAGCGGCAGGTTATTTCAGGGGTTCGAGGCCTACGATGATCTCGATGAGGCCTTTTTCGATGTCGCCGAGGCCTTCGCAGACATCTTGTTCGCCTTCTGTGAGCTCGGTTTGGGCATGGGCCAACTCGTCCATGACGCGGCGGACTTCGGCTTCGATCCGCGCTACTTCGGCCCGGGCTTTGGCGAGGTCTTTGAGGGCCTCGCAGATGTCGTTGATTCCTTCCCGAATTTCACGAATGCCACGCTCGATCCGCTCCCAATCTTGCTTTTTCTCGCAACAGCTCATACGACCACACTCCAGTTTTTGAAGTCGCCCGATCAGGCGCAAGCTAGTATATGCGGGTGGGAGTGGAGGGGTGATATCGTGACTTACATGGACGCCTATGGTATAATGCGTAGAAGCAGATATGTTTTCGTATGGGGGTGGCGCAGATTAGAAAGTATATGATTCTTTTGCTTGCTGTTTTGCTGGTTTTTTCTTTTGCTGGGTGCGGCAGGTGGTATACAGCAGATTATCTAAGAAGATATGACGCTTTTGCACTACTCTTTTTGGGGGAGTTCGAGGTGCTTGAAGCGGGAAGGCACAGTCAACCGGCAAGTTTCTTTAGTGACGCTATGGTATGGCGGACGTGGACGTTGCGGTTTACTAGGCAAAACGGGGAAGAGCACATTCTTCGCCTGAGCAATCAGTTGCCGATGGGGCTCTTTGTTACCAATCTTGCGGGAGCGATGGGGGAACAGTATCTGAGAGAGACGATTGTCAGCAGGTATTTTGACGGGCCGCAGGGGATATATTTCCCGCTTCGTATGCAGTTTCCGCGGTACACATGGACGGTTGATTATTCGCGTGTGCTGGATGCGCAAACTGGGTTACGGCTTTCTTCTGTGACAGCGCAAGAGTTGGTGGCGGATTGGGATTTTATGGTTGGGGTTTCAATCCGGGCAGAGGGTGAAGAAGAAACTGAGCGGTTTCTGGCGATGGTACGGACGCTGGCTGAATATCTGAGTGTAGATCGAATTGGGATTGGAACGGCCCAGTTTGTCACTTCGGAACACCCGTTTGGTGTGATTTTCGATGGGTTTTATGATAGGGCAACCGATACATTTGAATTTCAAGTATGGGACGGGCATGTACGAGTGGGTGAGTTGCGAATAGAGTAAAAATTTCCATTGATAAATCCTTTGCCGCCAGCCAAACTAAAGGCAGTGGAGGATGAAACGCATGACATCTGCTACGTATTGGCACCTGTTTTACGAGACGGGGGACCCAGTGTATTACCTGCTCTACTGCGAGGCGCGGGATTTAGAGTCTGCTGAAGAGAAAACTGCATAAGAGGTCAAAAAGTGCCCGGGGGATTCCCAGCGGGTGCTTTTTCCGTTATAATGAGCTATGCGATAGAGGGGAGGCGGCTCTTGATGGAACTATCCACACGGGGGTTGGTCCTCCGCGAGGTGCATTACAAGGAATCGGATAAAATCCTCACCATTTTGACGGAAGATGCGGGGAAACTTACTGTCTCAGCCCGAGGGGCGCGGAAGAAGATGGGGAAATATACTGCGGCCAGTCAGCTTTTGGTATTTTCGGAACTGGAGTTTTATGAGCGGCAGGGTCGGTGGAATCTGCGGGAAGGGCGCGTGGTTGAGCTATTTGGTGGGCTGCGGCAGGATATTTTGCGGCTCTCTGTTGGGGCTTATTTTGCGGAGTTGTTAGAGGCGGTCAGTGATGTGGATTACTTAGATCCGGGGCTGCTTTCGTTGGGGCTGAATGGGCTCCATGTGCTCAGCGGCGCGGTGCGGGACCCGAGGTTGGTAAAGGCAGCGTTTGAGATTCGGCTCATGTGTGTGTCGGGGTATGCGCCGGAGGTTTCGGGGTGTGTTTTGTGCGGGAATCCGGCGCCGATGGAGCCGCGGTTGAACTTGCAGGGGGGGCACATCCATTGCCGGGCCCATCGGCCGACGGGTGGGGAGGCTGGGATGCCGCTGGATGCGAGCAGTCTGGCGGCGTTGCGGCATATTGTGGCGGCTCCTATGGGACGGGTGTTTGCGTTTACGCTGGGGGAGCAGGGGCTTGATTTGCTGAATGCGGCGGCGGAGGGGTATGTGTTGGCGCAACTCGAACGTAAATTTCGGACGTTGGAGTTTTTGCGGCAGCTTTGACTATGATATGAGGCGGTGTGAGAGTGGAATTACAGAAGCTAACGTGTGAGTTTACGGTTTGTAAAGTGGATGATCTGAAACAGGTGGACTTTACTCGGACGTTTGTATTTCTGTCAAAAACGGAGGATGAGATTTCCTTGGTCTGCGAATCGGCGTATGCGCCGCCTACGGCGATTGCGACTGAGGCGGGGTGGAGGGCGTTGAAGATATCTGGTATATTGGAATTTGGGATGGTTGGGGTCATTGCGAAACTTGCGAACTTGCTCGCGGATGCGGGCATTAGTATCTTTGTGATCTCCACGTATAACACGGATTATATTCTTGTGAAGGCTGAACGGTTCGACGAGAGTATCCAGATGCTTGTGTGCAATGGATACGTTATCAATTAGGCGCGTTTTATCATAGGAGAACGAGATGAACAAACAAGAGAAATCTATATCTACTTTAGAGCTTCCGGCGGTGCTGGAGTTGTTGGCTTCGCATGCGCAGAGTGAGCCGGGGAAGGCGCTTTGTCAGGGGCTTCGGCCTGTGGCGGATCTTGGCGCGGTCAAGACCTTGCAGGGGGAGACGACGGCGGCACAGAGGATGATCGGTATGAAAGGCAGTCCCGGGTTTCACAGCGTCCGTGACGTTGGGGCGGCGCTGGGGCGCGCGGATCGGGGTGGGATGCTCAATACGCGGGAACTGCTTGGGATTGCGGGGGTTTTGAAAGCCGCGCGGACGGTGAAGGCGTATGCGAAGGGGGAAGGAGAGTCAATCAGTGCGATTGATTACCATTTCCGCAGTCTTGTGGGCGACAAGCAGTTGGAGGAACGGATCACGAGCGCGATTGTGGGTGAGGATGAGTTGGCGGATAATGCGAGCCCGGATTTGGCGGATATTCGGCGGAAGATTCGGCTGGCTAGTGCAAAGATTCAGGAGACGCTCCGTAAGCTCATTTCGTCGCCTGCGCATTCGAAGGTGTTGCAGGACGCGTTGGTGACGCAGCGGTCGGGGCGGTATGTGGTGCCGGTGAAGGTGGAGCATAAGAACGCGATTGAGGGGCTGATCCACGACACCTCTTCGTCCGGTGCGACGTTTTTTATTGAGCCGAAGGGCGTGGTGGACGCGAACAACGAGATTCGCGAGCTACAGGCCAAAGAGCGGATTGAGGTCGAACGGATTTTGATGGAGCTCTCGGCGGAGGCCGCCGCGCGGCGGGAGGATATTGAGAGTGACTATGAGATACTCGTCCGCTTGGACGGGATTTTTGCGCGGGCGAAGCTTTCAGATCGGCTGAATTGTACGGAGCCGGAGGTGAGAGACAGCGGGGGCTTGCTGTTTAAGAAGGCACGGCATCCGCTGCTCGACCAGAAGAAGGCGGTGCCGATTGATATTCGGCTTGGCGGGGAGTTTGATACGCTTGTCATCACCGGGCCCAACACAGGTGGTAAAACGGTGAGCCTAAAGACCTTGGGACTACTTAGTCTAATGGCGCAGTGCGGGCTTCATATCCCGGCGGAAGACGGCAGTGTGGTGTGGATGTTTGACCGGGTTTTGGCGGATATTGGGGATGAGCAGAGCATTGAGCAGTCGCTTTCGACATTTTCGGCGCATATGACGAATATTGTGGGGGTGCTGGAGGAGGCCGGGCCGGGGAGTTTGTTGCTGTTTGACGAACTTGGAGCGGGTACGGATCCGACGGAGGGGGCGGCGCTGGCGATTGCGATTATTGAACATGCGCGGGGTCGGGGGGCGATGGTCGCCGCGACGACGCACTATGCGGAGCTGAAGCTCTATGCCACTACCACGCCGCGCGTGGTCAACGCCGCTTGTGAGTTTGACGTGGAGACGCTTCGGCCTACGTATCGGCTACTGGTCGGGGTGCCGGGGAAGTCGAACGCGTTTGCCATCGCTCGGCGGCTGGGGTTGTCGGAGGCGATTATTGAGGACGCGAAACAGCGCGTCGATACGGAGAGCGTGAGCTTCGAGGAAGTGATCGCGAAACTCGACATCCAACGGCGGCGCATGGAAGAGGAGCGCATCGAGACGGAGCGGCAGCTGCGGTCTGCGCGGGAGGACAAGGCGCGGGCGGAGGTGTTGCGCAAGGAGATCGAAGAGGCGCGGCGCAAGGCAGGAGAGCAGGCGAAGCGGGAGGCGCAGGGGCTGATTGAGGATGCCCGCCGCGCGTCGGACGAGGTGTTTGAGGAGCTGAAGCGGATCCGGCGCGAGGAGAGTAAAAACGGGGATTGGCAGGCGGTGAATGAGGCGCGTACGGGTTTGCGGCGTCGGCTCAATGAGGCGGAAGCTAGTCTCGGCGGCGCGGGTGAGGTGTTCGCGCACGACGAGGCGCCGGCCCGGCCTATCGAGGCGGGGGACACGGTGGAGCTTCGGGGGATTGGGTCTAAGGCGGAGGTCATTGAAATCGCGGACGATGGGACCCTTGTGCTTCAGGCGGGGATTATGAAAATCAACGCGAAGCCATCCGAAGTGCGGCTGGTAGAGGGGGCGAAGAAGCCGGACTTTAAGCGTGTGGTCGCGCAGAGTGAGGCGAAGCTTCGCGCCAGTGTGAAACCCGAGATTGATCTCCGGGGCATGACGGCGGAGGAGGCGGTGAGCGCGACGGAATGCTTCCTCGACAGTGCGGTGCTCAGTAATTTGGAGACGGTGACCGTCATCCACGGCAAAGGCACGGGCGCGCTCCGGCAGGCGATTCATGAGAGTTTGAAGCGGAACAAGCAGGTGAAAGACTATCGCCTCGGCCGCTACGGTGAGGGTGAGATGGGGGTCACGGTTGTGACGCTGAAATAGAGACTAAATTTTGGATACAAAGTGCCTCAAATTTCAACAACGTGCCGACTTTTCGGCTTCGATGCAAGTTTCGATTGACGAGGCTAGTAGCGCTTGGTAGAATGATAGTAGAAGAGTATGTAATTAGACAAACATCACAAATAGAAGGATGTGGTTTCAGATGTTGACACAACGTGCTACCCTGACGAACCAAGTTGGCCTGCATGCGCGGCCCGCAACATTTTTCATTCAAAAGGCAAATGAGTTCAAGTCCAGCGTTTGGATCGAGCGAGACGAGCGGAAAGTCAACGCCAAGAGCCTTTTGGGCGTGCTCTCTCTCGGTGTGGTCAAAGGTGGCGAAATTACCATCATCGCCGACGGGGAAGACGAGGCAGAGGCAATCGCGGCTCTGGTTCAATTGATCGAGTCTAACTTCGGCGAGGGTGCGGAAGGCTAAGACAAGCAATACCGAGACGGGAACCTGGTGTTCCCGTCTTTTATTTTTGCGCTTTTCGCGGAGAGACGTGGAAATCTGGTCTTATTTATGGTAGAGTAGAGGAGCGCGGTTCGAATAGCACAACAATTGCAGAGGGTGTATCTTCTTGAAAAACACATCCAAATCCGGCGTTCTGCTGGTTATTTTGGCGGCTGTACTTTGGAGCACAAGCGCCCCGCTTGTTCGTTGGCTCAATGTGGATTCCTTTACTGTCGTCGCTTTGCGCGCTTTTTTCGCGTTTGTTGTATTATTGCCATTTTTGCGCGTGTCAAAAATCGTGTGGAACAAAGATTTGGGTTGCTTCCTTTCTTGTTATGCGGCGCTCGGCATTGCGATTATAGTCGGGCTGAACAACACGAGTACGCCGATTGCGATTGGGATGCAATTTACTGCCTGCATCTGGCTATTCTTGCTATCTAAACCCGGGCGCAGTGCCTTTCGCCTGCGGAATATCTGGCCGCTGTTGATCTTGATCGTCGGCGTTGGGATATCTATGCTATCCAGGGCGGATGATGTTACTCTGCTTGGGAATCTGGTTGCGCTCAGTACTAGCTTTTCATTTGCGGGTGTGACCTATTTTGCGAAGAAAATATCCACGACCAATCCGGCGGGGCTTTCCTGCATATCGAATCTGTTTGTGGCTCTGCTGGTGTTTGCCTTTATCCAGCAGCCGTCGTATAGCCTGCTGAGCAGCATCAGTTGGGTGGAGTGGGGCATATTACTGTTTCTCGGCGCATTCCAAATCGGCACGGCCTTTGCCTGTTATTATGCCGGTTTATTGTACGTAGAGGCCAAAACCGCCTCCATGTTTGCTCCATTGGAGATGATATTGGCGCCGATTTGGGTGGCCTTGTTCCTCAGCCAATTCCCAGACATAATTGGTCTGGTTGGTTTTATTTTTGTAATCGTTGGTGTTTTGGGCGAAGCTGTTTTGTCGACACGGAGAGTGGAGCAGACGGTTTAGCTATGCCACGGGGGCAGGTGATATGATGGTAAACGAACTCTACAAGAAAGCAATGGATCTCCCGCAAAAGCCAGGCATTTATCAAATGTTGGCCTCTGACGGGGAGATCCTTTACGTGGGTAAGGCCAAGAGCCTGAGAAACCGGGTCAGCAGTTATTTTAGCGGGAGCCATTCGGACAAGACTGCGATTATGGTTTCCAAGGTGCAGGACTTTGCCGTCATTGTTTGTGCCAGTGAGTTTGAGGCGTTGGTGCTGGAGAACTCGCTCATCAAGGAGCACGCGCCGCGGTATAATATCCTGCTGAAGGACGACAAGGGGTACCCCTATATTCGGCTGGATGCGAAGAGTGCGTATCCGCGGTTTAGCGTCATCGCAAAACAGCAGGATGACGGGGCAAGCTATTATGGGCCCTATGGGAAGCGCGCGCTCACGCGGGAGGTCATCCACGCGGTGTGCCATGCGGTGCAGTTGCCGACGTGCAGCCGTGTATTTCCGCGCGATATCGGGCGGGAGCGGCCTTGCCTGAATCACCATATGGGCCAGTGCAAGGGGTTTTGTTTGCCCAACAAATCGAAGGCGGACTATGACAGGGCGCTTCTAGAGGCCATTATGCTGCTCCAGGGCAAAAGTGCGGATTTGATCGGGACGCTGCGGCAGGAGATGGAGCAGGCGGCGGCGGAGCTGCGCTTTGAATTGGCCGGAAGTCTGAGGGACCGCATCCGGGCTTTGGAAAATCTGGAAATCCGGCAAAATGTGGTTTCGCTCTCCGTGGCGGATACGGACGCGATTGGGTTTTATCGCGGGGCGGCTAAAAGCGCCTTTGCGGTGCTACACTATGGGAATGGGCGCTTACTTGACAAGGACTACGAGTTGATCGACAACCCGCTTGAAGACAGCGCAGAGGCAATTTCTGCGATTGTGCGGCAATATTATGGGCGGCGGGAGCGGTATCCGGCGACGATCTATCTTCCGCTGGAAATCGACGATTTGGAGCCTCTGGAGGAGTTTCTCAGCCAGGAGGCGGGGCATAGGGTGAAAATTACCGTCCCGCAGCGGGGTGAGAAGCGGCAATTGGTCGAGGCGGCTATGGAGAACGCCAAAGTCGAGGCGGAGCGGGCCGCGTCTCAGGAAGAGAAGGTGCGGGGAATTTTGCAGTGGCTGCAGAAGGCCTTAGGGCTGGAGGCCCCGCCTTTGCGGATTGAGGCGTTTGACATCTCGAATCTCGGTGCGGACGACATTGTCGCGGCGATGGCGGTATTTGTAAATGGACGGCCGCTTAAGCGGGATTATCGAAAGTTTCGGATCAAATCGCTCACGGCACCGGATGATTATCACAGTATGGAGGAAGTGTTGACGCGGCGGTTTCAGCGGTATTTGGATGGAGATAGTTCGTTTGGTGAACTGCCGGACCTTGTGCTTATCGATGGCGGTGCGACGCATGCGGCGGTTGCGGCGGGAGTGGTGGAGCGGTTGGGATTGGCTGTCCCTGTGTTCGGCATGGTGAAGGACGCGAAGCACCGGACTCGTGCGTTAGTGACGAAAGATGGGTCTGAGATCGGCATGGGGGCTGTGCCGCAGGTGTTTGCGTTTATCGGCACGGTGCAGGAGGAGACGCATCGGTTTGCGATTACTTACCAGCGCAGCCTGCGGATGGGGAACTATGGGTCGGCGCTGGACGATATCCCCGGGGTGGGAAAGAAGCGACGGGATGATTTGCTCCGGCATTTCAAGACGGTAAAACGCATCCGCGAGGCAACGATGGAAGAACTGCGGGAAGTGGTGCCAAAAAATACGGCCGAGGCGATTTTCGGCTATTTTGCGGAAGATGGAAAGGGCGAGGATACAACCCTGCCCGAAACAGAAGAAGGAGATGAAGAAACATGCGAGTGATTACAGGACTGGCCAGGGGACGGAAATTGCGGGAACCTGTGGATGACAATATTCGGCCGACTACTGCCATGGTGAAAGAGGCTCTGTTCAGCATTGTCCAGTTCGACATTGAGGGGAGACGGGTGTTAGATCTCTGCGCCGGTACCGGGCAACTCGGGATCGAAGCGCTCAGCCGGGGTGCGGCCTCTTGCGATTTTGTGGATAGCTCGAAAGAGGCGAATCAATTAATTCGGGCCAATCTGGCCTCCACTCAGCTTGTGGGCGGGCAGGTGTTTCAGATCGATGCGGCGAGCTTTCTCGCGCGGGGTGAGCGCTATGATTTGATCTTCTTCGACCCGCCCTATGGTCTGGCGAATGTCGACCGTATCCTCGAAAAAATCGTACAGTTTGACAACTTGAATCAACATGGTATAATGGTGTGTGAGACAGAAGTTGGGACGATTCTGCCGGAGTTGGCGGAACCCTATCAAAAAGGCCGGGAATACCGCTACGGTAAGGTGAAAATCACCCTCTATACCCGCGCTGAAAAGTGAGGAACACACTCTCCATGAAAATCGCTATTTATCCCGGAAGCTTTGACCCCATCACCTTGGGGCACCTCGATATTGTCCGCAGGGCCGCGCAGATTTTTGATAAGGTCATCGTCTGTGTGATGGTCAACGCGGAGAAGAACCCCATGTTTACGCAAGAAGAGCGCCTTGAACTGGTGCGCAAGGCGACGGAACGGTTCAGTAACGTAGAAGCCGATACGGCGGACATGCTCCTCGCGGAATACGCGAAGACGAAAGGGGCCAATGTGATCGTCAAGGGCCTGCGCGTCATCAGCGACTATGAACGGGAATGCCAGATGGCACTGATGAACCGCAAGATCAACCCCGAGCTCGATACGCTGTTTTTACCGGCGAGAGAGAAATATACCTATTTAAGTTCTTCCCTGGTGAAGGAGATGGCCAAATATGGGGCCGACCTGACCGAATCGGTGCCGAGGGAAATCATTCAGGATATTACGGATAAACGGAGGTAATGGAACCATGGAGAACAATAGTGTCTTAGAACTGGTAGAAATGATGTATCAAATGGTCACGGAAGCCTATGGTGTGCCGCTGGGCAAGGACCGCTGTGTGATCGAGAGAGACCGTTTTCTCGACATTCTGGACGAGTTGAAAGCCCAACTCCCGGCGGAGATTGAAGAGAGCCGGAAGCTCATGGCGGCGCGTCAGGAGTTTATTGCGGGGGCCAAACGCGAGGCGGAGAGCATTCGTCGTGTCGCAGAAGAACACGCGCGGCAGAAGGTGGACGATCAAGAGGTGGTCCGCGAGGCGCGTCTCAGAGCCAATGAGTTGCTCAGTAAGGCCGAGTCTAAGGCTGCTGAACTTAAGAAAATGGCGAACGTCTATGCGGACGATACGCTCAAACGCACGGAAGATGCGATTGGGACGGCTTTGGAAGAAGTGCGCGGGTCGCGGGCGCGCTTTAGGTCTGTAGCTGGGGCGCAGCTTCGGGATACGATAGAAGAGGCGCCACGCCGCATGCCGCTGACTCCGGATGATGACGATCTGGATGATGATATGTAAGGTTGCATGATAGAAAACGCTGTCCATTTGGACAGCGTTTTTTGTTTGCACAGAAAACTTTGCAAAATGTATTGACAAGTAGACTTGGCGCGTGGTAGAATTTAATTGACAATAAAACTTGGCTAAATGCCATTTGTACTTGGAGGAAATTGCGATGAACAATGGAACTGAACATAACAGTCGTAAAGAGGAGATTTTGGCGAGAAGCAGGCAATCGAGCAATGACGAGGGTGTAGAATATGTGCAGGCGAAAGGTCTTAGACAGGGGTGGATTCCCCTTGCAATCGTGGCTGTGACGCTTCTTGTTTCTGCACGATTGAGTGATATGGAATACGCGTTCGATCTAATCGTCAATTCGCTTGTTGCCTCTGTGTTGGCATCTTTTGTTGCTTCACCCATTTTAGCATATCGCTTTACGAGGGATAAAAAGCACTTGTTGGAAGCGGTTATTTATCTTTTTTTCATAGTGGTTTCCACTGTCCGAGTGGTGTTCTTGGTGATGGGATGGTGATTGGGTATGATGGGTAAACGTATATTAAAAACGAGCTGAAAGTGGCACGAGCGGAGAAATACTATAATATTTGGAGGAACTGGAATGAACAATTCAACAGTAGGCAACGGCAGCCGCAAAGAGGAAATATTGGCAAAGAATAGGCGGTCAAACGATGACGAGGGGATAAAGTATGCGGTAAACGAAGGGTTAAAGTTGGGCAACTATTATATCGAAATAGTAGGTATTCTACTGATTTTGTTGTGTGTGATTACCGGACAAATACTTACCATGTGGGCATTGTTTGCGCTTTATGGCGCGCATTGCTTCGGGGATTTTCTCGCGAAATATCGCTATTTCAAGCAAAAAAGATATATGATGGGTGCAATTGTTTTTGGCGTTCTATTTGGAGGGTACTTCGCCTTTTTGTTCGTGCGGGAAGTAGGCGTTCTTCAGGGGTGGTGGGGCTGATATGAACGATGAAATCGTATTAAGAAATAAGTTGAAAGTGGCGCGGGCGGAGAATAACCTTTCGCAAGCGGAGTTGGCGGATCTAGTTGGTGTGTCTCGCAATACCATCAGTTCGATTGAGACGGGGCAGTTTTGTCCGACGGCGAAGTTGGCCTTGATTCTTTGTGTTGCGTTAGATAAGAAGTTTGAGGAGTTGTTTTACTTTGATTAGGGAGCGGAAGCTGACGGCTCACAAACTAGGTGTATATTTGATCGTCTTCTTTTCTGCGTGGAGCGTGAAGGAGCTTGTTTTGCAGCCGGTTCTTGCTGAATCGCTGGATGGGTTTGCTTTGGCGTTGGTGGGACAGGCGATCAAGCTGCTTGTGTGGACGATTCCGGCGATTTTGCTTATTCGGTATTATCGGGAGGACATGTGGATCAGCCTTCGGGAGATGGTGGTGACGAGGCCGCGGTGGTTTTCGGATGCGCCGATGTTGTTGGTGGTGTTTGGGCCGCTGTTGCGGGCGATTTTTCTCTATGGTGGTGTGGGGATTCACCCTGATTTTCAGCCGGAGAGGCTGATTGGGGCGGTTTTGTTTGTTGGCATCACGGAAGAGATTGTATTTCGGGGCTTCCTGTTGAATGCCTTGCTGCAGAAGATGAAGCTTTGGTCTGCGATCGCGGTGAATGAGGTTTTCTTTGTGCTCATTCACTTTCCGATCTGGATTTATCAGGGGAAGGATTTGGTGGCCTTTGCAGGGAGCAGTGTAGTGGTTTTTCTGCTTGGAGGACTGTTTTCGTATTCTTTTGTGAAAACCAGGAACATCTTTGTCCCGATTGTGCTGCATATGATTTACAATTTGCTGGTAGTGGTTTTTCTGGGATAGAAGGGACATAGAGAAACTCCATAAGCAGGGAGATTGCTCCTTTGCTTATGGAGTTTCTTTTGTCGTGGTCGTCAGGGCCTACAGAGCCAGACGATAGATAGCGACGATATCCTCCACTGAGAGCGCTTTGAGGGCGCCTACAGGGATGGAGCGGGTAGCGAAGGCCTCGAAATGCGTATCGTCGATCCCGACTTCGGAGAAGCGGGTGGCGAGGCCGATGCGCTTATAGAACGCTTCCAGGCGGCGGACGCCTTCGAGGACGATTGCGTCGGGGTCTGCGGTTGTGAGATCTACATCAAACACGCGCTGGGCCCACTGGACGAAGAGAGGCAGGTTTTCCCGGTAGACGTATTTGATCCAAGCGGGGAAGAGGATGGAAAGCGCGGTTCCGTGGGGGAGGTCATAGTAGGCAGAGAAGTGGTGACCGGTCCGGTGGGAGGCCCAGTCTCCGACGCGACCAACGCCGAGGATGTCGCCGTGGGCGACGCAGCCGGCCCACATGAGGTTGGCCCAAGTGTCGTAATCGGTCGGGTTTTCTAACACTTTTGGGCCGAGTGCGAGCATGGAGCGCATGGCGCCTTCGCAAAGGCGGTCAGAGAAATCAACACCGGGGGTATTTGTGAAATACCGCTCCATGACGTGGGCCAGCATGTCGCAGACGCCGTTGGCGATTTGGTCGGGGGGGAGTGTGAAGCAGAGTTCGGGGTTTAGGATGGCAAACTGCGGCCGGAAGTTTGGGTGGTGGAGGCCGATTTTGGTCTGTGTCTCCTCGTTTGTAACGACAGAGACAATGCTGGACTCGCTCCCCGCGGCGGGGATAGTGAGGACGACGCCGACCGGCAAAACGTGATTCGATGTGGCTTTTTTTGTGAAGAGGTCCCAGATGTCTCCCTCGAAGGGGACGCCGAGGGCGATGGCTTTGGCGGAATCAATCGCGCTGCCGCCGCCTACGGCGAGGATTGCGTCGACACCTTCTCGGCGGCAGAGGTCGATGCCTGCGCGGACGAGTGAAAGCCGTGGATTGGGTAGGGCGCCGCCCAATTCGACGAAGGCGACTCCAGCCTCTTGGAGGGAGGACACGACTCTGGCATACAGGCCGGATTGTTTGATGCTGCCGCCGCCATAGTGTAGGAGCACTTTTTTGCCGAGCTCTGCGGTGAGAGCCCCGACGTTTGTCTCCTGGTCCTTGCCGAACACGATCTTTGTGTAATTGTGGTAGATGAAATTATCCATGTTGTTGCCTCCTTGAAATGGGTGTATTTGCGCTCCACCCGGATTGCCTATCGCTAGTGTACTTTGGATTTGGGGCGCTGTCAAGATTCTGGAAATTGACAGGCTGGGGTTTTCGTGCTAGAATAGCAACGAGCAAATTTATTTTCATTTTATAGCCCCGCCAACGGCGGGGCTATAAAATGAAATATTTGCGGATGTGATGGAATTGGTAGACATGCGAGATTTAGGTTCTCGTGTTTCACGACGTGGGGGTTCGAGTCCCTTCATCCGCACCATGCTCGCTACCGGGGTAGCTACATTCCGTTTCCGGCGTCAGCCTGTGGCTTTTGCCGAAAACTGCATTTCGCAACCCCATCGCTGTGCTCCAAAACCGAACCCACTGCGTTGGGCTTCGGTTTTGTTTCTTTTAGGGCAAGTGCCATATGTACTGCGAATATACAGAGGCCGGACAAAAATATTTTGTCCGGCCTTTGGTTTTCTGTCGACTGATTTTCTTTTGCGAACATCGCGTTCTATTGCATAGAAGCGCCCGGTCCCATCAGTTATGGCGCACCATAGTACAAATCCCACACAACCCCGAACTTGTCCGCCAGTGTTGCGAAAAACGTGCAGAAAGAGTTGCTCATGACTGGCATAATAATTTCCGCTCCGTCAGAAAGCAGTTCGTAGGCCGCTCTTGCCTTTTCTTCGCTGTCAAAGCTGACGCACAGACCCGTCAATAACGGCCTCCGGCCGGAATCAGTGCCTAAGATTCCGCTCGCATCATCAGTCACCATTACCATGTGTGTTCCGATCATCAATTCAGAATAATAGACAAGATGGTCTTTTTCTGTTCCTATGTACTGTAAATCCGTTGGATCTGCGTCCGCAAACAGGATTTTCGCGCTGACCGTCGCGTGAAATGCTTTCTGATATAGCTCCAGCGCCTCAGCGGCTTGTCCGTTCAGCAAAATCCGTGGGACTACTAAAGGATACGTTTCTTTGCTCATGGCCTGCAACTTTTCGATATGCTGCTTTTTCCAGCGTTTCAATGTGGGCAAGAACTCCGTAAGCAATTTTCTTGCGCTGTCCTCATCAGTGGCATGCGCGCCATCTTCCACAAGGAAGGGGATACAGCTCTCGATCATTTCTTCCATTGTCTCATTCGGATTTTCAAACGCCCCGTTCGGATAACAATGACAGCAGTAGTCTTCATTTTTACTCCCATCGGCGTTTTCCCCGAACTGAGAATCCTCGGTCATGGGCATCCCGCATGATTGGCAATGCATCATCCCGCTCGCAATGGGGATATAGGTGTCAACTAAGTCGTCGTTGCCGTATTCGGGGAAAAAGGAGTGTCCAACGCCAATTATTTTCCCCCCGCACCTCTCTACTATGGCGGCGTAAATCCCCTCGAGTTCTGCCGCTGTGCTTCTCACCACCATATATGTTTGCGCAGGAATAATCCATTTCGCCCAGCCGATGGGAGCGACGGCATCCACATCCGCTTCGCAAGCGGCCATGTATTTCCCCGAGTCGTCAAATCCGGGTTCACCCCAGCGCTTGTTGCTTTCACTGTTGTCATTCAATGCACTCCAAAAATACGGCTTGCCATCTACATGTTTGCGCACGATGCTCTCGATTTCTGCGAAGCTACTTTCTAAGGATGTCCACAAAGGGTCAGCCCATTCTTGGAAATTCTCAACAGAGCCTTGGTCCGCTTTGCCGATCACGGCGAAGCTGTCCTTAAAACGATACGTAATCATATTGCCCTCCTCCTATTTTTCTTACTTACATCACCATTGTATCAACGCTAATCTGACAACAGCGTGTCACATTATAAATATTGCTCATAAATTTTCTTTGCTTTGTCCCGAATAATTGCTCGGATACGTTCCGGCTCAAGAACTTCAATGTATTCTCCAAATGAGAGGATCGTGCCATAAACCCAATTATCCTCCGGCCAACAGAGGGAGACAATGTAGCTGCCGTCTGCCTCTTGCTCATCGACAAGGCCTGCAAATTCATCAAGCACTCTATGCGCCATCTCCGGTTTGATCCGAAGTCTCAATGCGACATCGGGCCTCTGGCCGATAGATGGAGTGGTGATTGTCTCCTCTATGAGCGGGTTTCGCTCGGCAAACGTTTCTGCAGTGATACGCATGTTCCGCACACGGCTTAATCGGAACAATCGGATGCCACATTTGCTTAAATCGTAGGCTTTTAAATACCAGGTCTTTGACTTAAACCAAAGTTGGATCGGCTCGGCCCGGCGGTGTGTCTTTTCACTGTAGGAATTGTAATAATCAAACTCCACGACCTGTTTTTGTAAAATAGCAGACTTGAAACCGCCCCAAAGGTCTTGCTGCTCAAAACTCCAGTCAGAAAAATCCACCTCCAACCATTTCGCGGCGGTTTTATTGAATACGGCGGACAATTTCTGCAAAACTCGGTCTGCGTCGCCAGACTGGATTTGCGTCAATCCTTGCAATGAAGCGAGGATTTCACCCTGCTCCTGTTCGCTTAAAATGGATTTGTTCAGCACAAAGTCAGGCAATAAACTGATACCGCCGCCTTTGCCTTTTTCGGTATAAACTGGGATTCCCGCTAAGCTGATTGTGTCAATATCGCGGTAAATGGTCCGCGAAGAAACGCCAAACCGCTCTGCCAGTTCTTTGGCGGTTACGCGGTCTTTGTTCAGCAGCAGATATATAATTTCGAATAGTCGGCTCGTCTGCAATATCATCACCCCAAATAGTATACCACATAAATGTGACAGTGGCATGTCATATTTGTTGAACTGGAAATCGAGCAATACTGCCTGTGCGCAATAGATGCGCCCTATATCTTGTTCCATGCGGCAAGGCGTATGGTGGACTGTTCCTGATAGACTACAAGGATTTTTGTTACTATAATGCGGTAAAAATTATCCGGTCGAATGGTTGACAATAATCGGGCATCATGTCATAATATATAACTGTATAGATGTGTGAATTTTGTGAGCTTATATAAAAATACCCTGCATAAGAGGAGTTCAGTATGAGACACTTGAGAAAGCCAATCGCATGGTTGCTGGTCTTCGTCTTTATTTTTGGAAAGTTCTCAGCCGCGGCTGAGGCTACCACTACATATAGTTACGACCTGCTGGATATATACGAGGTCGCGGATGTATATCCCCCCGCACCCGAGGCTGATCTCGCGGCAGACGAAGCTGACGATACCTACGCCGCATACTACGGCGCGGCTGAAGACATACCGCCGGCGGACGAGATCACCCCGGAAGGGGAGGCGCATTTCGCGGAGGAATACACGCCCGTCCCAGAGGCGGCTCCGCCTGTGAACATCGGCGCGCCGGTCGCCAGGACGACAGCGGGCTATATTGGGATTGTCCCGGCTGCTACGAATTTCCCCTCTGGTCCTGTTCCTCGGAGCGGTGATGAGCATGAGGTAGATGGGTTCTTGCCGAATTTCTACATTGCGCAAGAAGTTGGCGACCCTGTGCCGCTATTCCCGGGCCAAATCTGGACAGACACGACGCTTGTTTATGAGCGAGATCTGGGTGGTTTCCCCACCGGCCTTGTCTATGTCACAATCTATGTTTGGGGTCGGCCGTATGTCATGGAAAACGGCACTGAGGTTTTGCTGGGAGCCGCCGATCCATTCGTAGCGATCACCACCAGATTGGGCGATTTTGCGTTTGGTTCCGCCCCAGGCTTTCCGGGCACTATTGATAGTTCCACCCCCGGCGCTGTGACCTTCCTCATCGAAGAAGACGACATCAAAGACCCGGCCGCTCCCTTCTCATTTACCTATACCATCTATCTGCCGGACAGGCTCCCCGCGGAATGGCTCATCAACCACTGGTATTCGACACTGGGTTCGAACCTTGAAGTGCGATTCGAGCCGAGCAGCGGCAATGGGTATTATTGGACAAAGGAACTGGTCGAAACGCCCGCCTTTGAAATTACCGCGAACTGGAACAACGGCACGGGCCTCAACAGCGCCGTAATCATCGACCGTGAACTCGGCCTGACGATCGCGTTTGACAAGAACAATAGCCCGGCGAGCCGGCCTGCCGATGCTGCTGCTGCTGCTGCTGCGCCGCCGAATAGCTACTGGGTACGGAACGCCTCCGTAACCTATGCCGACGGCACCCGGAGCACCTTCTACTGGTATCTGGAGTGGCAGAAGGGTACGGATGCCGCCGGGAGAAAAACATATCGCTTCACCGTGTGGCAGCTCCTTGAGGAAGACCTCGGCGTGGGGACGCCGACCCTGTTGAATGTCACTTACGAAGTATATCTCACCGGGGCCGGGGGCAACCAGGGCCAGATCGGCACGAGAACTATCACGAGTGAACACTATTTCAGAAGGCCGCTTGATTCGGATCTGTATGTTTGGGACGGGGCGCATCTTGTATTTAATTCGCCCTTTGTGGCCCGGATTATATTGGAAGATTTAGCCACGCCTACCGGCACGCTGCGGATTACGAAAAATCTTGAGATGATGTACCCGGACCAAGAATGGTATTTCCTCTCAGGAGAGGATGGAGACGAGGGCGGCAACTGGGAATTTACGGCAAGACTGTTTATTCCGATGGGGAATGCGGCGCTGGGGCATGAAGACGATCGGTATGTTGTGCTGCGGCCTACCGGACTGAACACCTATGAGGCTTACGGCACCGTCGACGAATCGGAGTTGATTTCGCTGGACACGGTCATCACCTTTTCCGGCACTTGGCCATACGACACCGGCGTGACCGTCTATATCCACGACCTGCCGATACAGGTGTCTAGCGTGAATGCGACTCCTGTAATATATGGCCTGTATGAGTTTTTCACCTTTGAAATTCTCGGCCTGATTGATGTCGAGTTTAGCGTAGATGGCGGCGGTACGTGGCTGCCCGCGTATGAGCGCGAGACGGACCACATTTTCGTCTCGGAACATACATTTACGATCCCGCATGAGTCAACAGGAGAAGTGACACATGTCATGATCGAAAACACCTTCGATCATGGTATCGGCTTCCTCGAAATTTACAAACTGTTGGACGGATTTCCCGCCGATTGGGATATAGACTCCTACACCGAGTTTTACGTACGCGTCTTTGACTTGGAAGCGCAGAATTTTTTGCTCTTCCACCCAGAGGTGCTCCGCGCGCACGATCCGATCAATGATCCTCGTTCGGCGGGTATTGCGTTTGGGGATATATTCACCGGTACGTATTGGTGCGTGGGTAACCATATCGTCGGATTTACGTACTACTACTCGGATACAACCCCGATTATGGAGCTTCCGCTCTCTGTGTATGCGCGTCTTCGCATCTCCAACCTCTGGACCGGAATTCACTATGAGGTCCAAGAAGTGCGGCGAGTAGAAGGCGTCACAAAAGATGGCGCAGGTGGTACACTAAGCACAGATGACGCTTGGACCGCTATCTGGGCGGGGCGAGATCATCTTCCGTTTTGGGCGTCTACCAACACACCGATCGACCTGATTGACCCGTCTAACCCGCTCTGGTGGGATGAGAACGATAATCCTCTCTCTTGGTTCGATCTGTGGGAGACTGTAGAGCCGATCATCAGCGACCCGGCTTGGCATGCGCGTCCGCTGTGGCATTGGGGCGTGATTTATGACTCTATGCGCGAGGACGGGACACATGATCCGACTGAGACTGTGCAATTTAATCTCCCCACCGTTGTTACCCTGACGAACCGCTACAAGTTCCACGGCGGGAACATCGTGTTTGAGAAAGAGTTGTGCCCGTTCGCCGCCGCTTGGGGTGTGACAGAGGACACGACATTTTACGCGCGAGTACGGACAGACGAGCTAGAGCCCAGACTTTTGGTCTTCGTCGCGGACCCGCTGGGCCAAGAGGAAATTTGGCGTGTCATTGGGTTTACCACGGAAGACTTTGATCCGATTACGAATCCCTATGCCTATCAAGTGCTCTGCCCGGTGGGTGAAGCGCTCCCGCCCGGAAGAGCGCGGACGGTGATCCCGTTCAGCGCCGCACAATCCGCGCGATTGATTGAAGTACCCGTGCACCCGTTTGGGCCTACGATTGAGTATCGGGTTGAAGAGGTGTTTCCGACAGCGGCAACGGTGAATACCTTGCTGCCGGAGTTTGAACCAATGCTCGGCTGGGATGATAAGGACATATCTGTTGTAGGTCCCGGACCCGGTTATATTGTGCATGTCAATGCAGACGGTTTCCCCATGGTGGACGACGCGGATACGATCGTTACCATCGAAAACTTCTTCGATCCGATAGAGGGCAACTTCGTAATCTCCAAAACGCTTGCCGGCGCTGCGGAAGCTTGGTCCGTGACAGATCAAACAACCTTCTATGTAGTGATTTACAGAGTTGCCACCGGCCAACGTTTGACCTTCCTGCTGGACGATGACGGTGCGTTTATCTATGCGGCTACGAGTTATATTGCCCCTCTTCCGCCGGGTACGCCGAGTGAAGTGATTTCGTTTAGCGAAGCAAATCCAGCTGTTTTGCAGGGGATCAGAGAATACTTCCTCGCGGGGAACAGCGGGGACTATCTGGTCGTTGAGGTAGACGAATTTGGCGTTGCGCTTCCGACGGACGGGTCAATCGGCTTTACAATAGGCATTGATGTTGCCTATGTCAGCGGCCCCGGGTTAGACTATAATCTGTTCGCCACCGTGACCAACACATTCGCCCCGCGCTTCACCGTGACCTATGTCGGCAACGGCAATACAGGCGGCACGGTGCCGGTTGATTCAAATAATCCCTACATAGCCGGTGAAACGGTTACCGTTCTGCCGCACGACTTAACCAGAACCAATCACACCTTCACAGGCTGGCACCGCAGCGACACAAACACTGTAATTCAGTCAGGCGCCACATTCACAATGCCCGCCGCGGACGTAATCCTCACTGCCCAATGGACACCTACGGTCCCTGGTGATAATGGCGGTGGAGATCCTCCAACACCACCCCCGCCCCCGCCCCCCCCTCCCGGCGACTTCTTTGTAGACGAGCATATCTGGTTCCTCCGCGGGAATGTGGCCCGCCCGGGTGTGACTATCGCGGGAGCCGGTGATATCCGTCCGCTCATTGTGGTGCAAAGTCCGCATGATTTCGAAATGCGGCCGGACGCGGACATTACCCGCGCCGAAGTGGCCATCGTCTTTTACCGGTTGCTCAGACCCGAGTTTAAAGGGTTCACGCCGGCGCAGCCCTTCTCTGACGTAAGCGGCAACGAGTGGTTCGGCCTCGCCGTCGGTACTTTAACGCATCATGGTATATTTGACGGTTATGGCGGCGCGTTCCGCCCGAACGATCCGATCACAAGAGGAGAACTCGCGGCGGTAGTGTCCCGATTTGACGATTTGATTGAAACCACGAACAATCCCTTTTCCGACGTCTTCTCCAATGACTGGGCATATCGCTACATCCTTTCCGCCGCCGCAAGAGGCTGGTTTATCGGTTTCCCGGACGGCACATTCCGATCTACCGCAAACCTCTCCCGCGCGGAGTTTGTGACAGCCGCAAACCGCGTGTTAGAGCGCGGGATTCTGCTCGAGCACATTCCGGACGATGTCGTCGAGTTCATCGACCTGGACGGCACCCACTGGGCCCACGCAGACTTTATGGAAGCCGCGCATACGCACGACTGGGAGCTGCATGCAAATGGCGTCACAGAGCGCTGGCTCGCGATTACGGGCCATGGTTTAGACGCGGCGTATAATCAGTAGGGAAGACAGCTGCCGTGGGGATATTTGCTGCGTGAACAGGCTCCGGTGAAAAGGAGCCTGTAAGAAGACTGAGCATACATAACCGCGTGCAAGACTATAAAAACTGGGAGGTATCCAACGCGGATACCTCCCAGTTTTGTCTTGTTTGTTGTTCCCTTAACGGAGAATATGCTCCGGTCTAGAGTTCGGTCGTTCCAGAACCGCCCAGTCGCGGACTGGGACAAGCGTGACCCAACTCTCATGAATGCCGTCCGCCTTCATGCGGAAGGTGTACGAGTTCGACGCGGATTGGAGATACAGATAGAACCATGCGTTCGTGTTTGCGTTGTCTGGCCAGGTGACCATATTCGGCAGCAGATCCGCTGTGGTTTCAGGCAAACGTTGGAAAATACGGTTGATAATCGCCGCGGTTTCCGCGCGTGTGATCGGACGATCAGGATAAAACGCGCCGCCCAGACCATCCGGACCCTGTACCCAGCTGTTCATCGCCGCTGCGTTGATATACACGTTCGCCCAGTGGCCTTGGATGTCGCTGAACAGGTTGTTACCTGTGTTTGCGAGGCCCGCCACATCCATAAAGCGTGTTACCGCCGTCGCCAATTCAGCGCGAGTGATGGGGTCGTTCGGACCGAATGTGCCGTCTGGTCTGCCTTGGAAGATGCCCATCCGCGTGGTGGTGGATACAGCATTGTTAAACCAGTGATTGAGTTCCACATCCGGGAAGGAGTTGGTTTGGCTCCAGTTTGCGGCGCGGTCTGCGTCAGTAATCAAGCGGAAGAAGATGGTTGCCACTTCGGCCCGTGTAATGTTCGCGTGCGGACGGATGAGGCCTTCCTCTGTTCCGATTAGATACGCTTGGCGAGAGGGGAGATCAGTTGTTCCACCGCCACCACCGCCATTTCCGCCTCCTCCGTTACCGCCGCCTGCGAATGTCCATCTCGCGTATAGATTCAAGTTCCCTGTGACGGGCGTAGCGAAGTTATAGGGGGTCGTAGTTGCCGGGGTTGTATACCAGCCTTGGAAATTAAAGCCGGAGCGCATCGGAGGAGCCGGAACAGGAACAGGCTGGCCATCCTGAGCGGTTTTTTGCATATAGAAGGGATTTGCCCCGTAGTTCCGGTAGAACCGCACAATGTGATTCACGTATCCGGCATATTGTGCGATAAATGTGGTATCGTCCGTGATGTCAAATGCGTCGACTTGGGCATTTGACAGCAATGGGCTGAGTGTTCCGTCCACCAACCAGCCTGTGAACGTCTGGCCCGATACTGCTGTTACCTCCGGTCTACCTTGTGGGTGGAGGGGCGAGCCAGCGGGAATGCCAGGGGGAGAGGGTGTGGTTATATAGATGTTCTCTTCCCGTTCATTGGTCGGACCTGGGGCGTTGAAGCTACCGTAAGTTAGATTTGTTTCAAATCTAACGGTGAGATAATGCACCTCTGGCGGCATATTAAAATTGATGTCGAAATTATTGAACGGGCTGCCAAAGAGTGTCGCAGATGTGGTCTGAATCCGATAGGCGATTGCACTGATGTCACTTGGCGGACGGAAGGCAGCCCGTGCCCGATTACCGGAAAAGACTGCGTTTGCGCCTATGGTAATACGCGGGTAGGCATCCGGCGGCAGGGTGTCTGTATTGTAGACGCCCCCAGCCGCAAATAGGCCGCCGCCATCTAGGGCGGCTGTGTTATCACTGAGAGCACCGCCGAGCATGTTGAAAAAGGCATTTTGATCCGCCTGTGCAGGGCCCCCGCCGCGGCGCACACCGCCGCCGTGACTTCCCGACAGATTCTCTAGTATGGTGCCATTGTTCAGGGTAAAGGTGCCGCTGTGGATATTTACACCGCCGCCGCCATGGTTGGGATTCAAGACTGGAATTGGAGGCAGGGGCGGAAGCTGGAGTATGAAGCCGGCTAGATTTTCGACGATCTCTCCGCCATTCATCGTAAAGAGCGAACCCTCCCCGGTTATGTGGACACCGCCGCCGTTATTTTGCGCAATATTGCGGGTGATCGTACCATCGTTCATTGTAACGGTTCCGGTACCCCATACAAAGACACCGCCGCCATTGGCCGCGCGGTTATTCTCAATTGTGCCGTCCTGCAGCACAAAATTGCCGTTCAACACAACCACGCCTCCGCCATCGCTTCCTGCGTCATTGTCATAGATGTCGCCGCCTGTCATGGTGAAGGTGACGCCCGCATTTACCATCGCACCGCCGCCATGGCTTGCCGCCTCGTTGCGTTCAACGCTGCCGCCAGACATTAGTACGCTTGAAGCCCCCTGCAAGAACATGCCGGCGCCATTGTTTGCTGCATTATTGTAGATGGTTCCGCCTGCCAGGATAAACTGAGAGCCAACGACCTGGACACCGCCGCCACTGGTAGTTGCCACATTCGCCTCAATGATTCCACCATCCATGGTGAAGGTAGAACTACCTGTGACGCTCACGCCGCCGCCAGGCCCAGTGGACAAGTTACCGCTGATTGTTCCGCCGTCGTCTAAGATGAGGGCCGCGTTGCCGCCATTCAAAAACACACCGCCGCCTTGGCTGGAGCGATTGTTTTGAATTACGCCGCCTGCTTCCACATACAGCCGACGAACAGTGGGACCACCGGCTATCCCGGTTGGCCCTGTCCCAAGCGAAATGCCGCCATGATCCCACGTAATAGCGGGGTTTTCCCGGTCGCCGCTCAGAATGACATTTGTTAACGTCAATGTGCCTGTGCTGAGAATAAAGTGCCGCTGGCCAGCGTTTGTCTGTGTAAATGTGAACGGGCCTCCCGCGGCGCTGGTGAGGAAAATATTGCTCCCGTCTTCGATGCGGATAGCGTCTTCGTTCACCCCGGCGGAAAAACTCGTTGTCAGTTCAATCGTCACTGTGCCGCCGCCTGCGCCGAGAATAGCCGCGTTCAGTTCGGCCCAGGTGGATACGGGGTCTGCCGCTAGCGGCACCGGGACCACTACTGGCTCCATTGGCGGATTTTCGTCCGCCGTCGCCATCGGTATCAACGAAAACAGCATGACAAATGCTAGTGTCATCGCTAAGATTCTACGTGTTTGTTTTGTAATTTTCATCCTCGTACTCCTCCAACGCTATGTTATGGCCCGAAGGCCTCCGGTTCGATCGTGTTGACGCATAAGTGTCCGCGTGTGTTCCCAAAAACGACAGAACCTGAAACAATATATTATAGTGTGATATATTATGTCAACATTATACTAATGTGTCAAAGTAAAGTCAATGATGAAATGCGTACAAAAACACCATATATTGTAGCTATGTTCTGACAGAAGCCGCAGATTTCGGCAAAGCTTTTCCCACTTTCTGTCATATCTATTGACTTTTGACATAATTTACAACATAATACAACATAATGGCACTATGAAAAGTGCTGTCTGCATGTTTTTTTGATAAAAATTGATACCCAGCGCCAGTTTTCGAGTCATTGCTTATTAAGATGTTTTTAAGAGGTGGCCTTATGTTTATTGTGCGAATCAAGAAACCGGTGTCATTATTACTTGCAGTTGCCATGATTTTATCGGCGGTATTGCTCATGCCGGGCTTTGGCGCGGCTGAGACGAGCGAACTGGCGGAAGCGCCTGAAGAGGTGCGAAACCCGTGGGATTTGCGCAACTTTGTCCAAGATGTCACCGTCTTGGGTCTGGACGAGGACACCTTACATGTAGACGAGACGTATCAATTCGCCATCCAGTTTGCAGAGGCGGAAGGGGAGCCGTTTGCGTTGAATGACGATGGGGTGCTGGTGTATCAACTGCCGCGCCAACTTCGGGTTCAAGCTGCGGCGGCATCGCCGATTTATCACCCCAACACCGAGACTGCCATCGGCTGGTACACAATGGATGCCGCCGGCCTTATCACGGTGTGGTTCGAAGATGCGCCGGAAGATACTGCGCCACCCGCAGAGGAAGAGCTAGTTCTCCCGCCGGAAGACAATGCCGATGCACCGGATGACAACACGGTGGCGGAAGAGGACGAAGCCGCAGAGCCGGATGAGATCGGCCAAACGGAGTATGAAGTCGATCTACTCGCATTTGCCGGACCGGTGAATTTTACGCTGGAGTTAGTCGCGGAGCTCGCGGAAGACGTAGGCCTCGGGCTGGACTTTGGCAATGGGTTTGTGATCGGCGGCGCGTTTGAGCAGATTATGCCGTTCTCCGGAACCACATCGTCAGACTTAGGAGACTTCCTCACGAGCGTCAACATCTATGACATGAGCACAGGCACTCCAGTGCCGATCGGGCCCGATACGCCTACATTTATTGGGAATACCTATTTGTTTGGAGTCACGTTTGCGGAGAATGAGAACCTGCAATTCGAATATAGCCTCAGTAACCCGGACCCGTCTATTCCGGATGGGGTGCTGTTTTTCCAGTTGCCCCCAGCGCTCACTGTTCCGGCTGCGATTTTGCAGACGCCGATTTATAGCCCCACGGGAAATGGTTCTATCATCGGCTGGTATACGATTGATACGAGCGGCTTAGTTTTGGTGTGGTTCGACGAGGTCCTGTTGGACGGCACCCCAACGCTGGGGACCAATCTGATTGACAATTATGCCAATGTGGTATTCTCCCTCGATATTTACGCCCAATTGACAGGTGGCGGAGATGGCAACTTAGATTTCGGCAATATTATTGTCCAAATTACACCGCCGGTTCTGCCGCCGCCGTCTTTGACAATGCACAAATCCTCCCGCTACGACCCCACCACAGAGCGGATTTATTATATGATTACGATCACGGCGCTGGGCGCGCCGGTGAGCAATATCGAACTGATAGATATGCCGACCATTGCCGGTTCGCACAACTTCAATAACAGCCCCAGCGCGTTCTATGGCTTTCGATATGCGTTGAACGGAGACACGCGCTATACGCCCATGGATGTCACTTGGCTTCCGGCTCCGGCGCTCTTTTCTTACAACTTCGGAAGTCTGGTACTCAATCCGGGGAATACGATCACGGTTCTGTATTACTTGGATCTGCCTGTGTTTATTGCCAACAATCCGGGACTTGTCCCCAGCCTGTTGGCGTATGATTTCGCGGTGCTGAACACTGTATCAGTCCATGGCGACGGCACAAATACGGTGCAAGACTCGACGGCGGACCATGTTCGGAAGACGTTTCCCATGACAAAGAGCGGGACCTATGTTCCGTCGCCGCCCTCTTCCGGCGATCCATATCAGATCCGGTGGACGATCATAATCGGCCCCACTGACACGCCGCTGAACGGAGGGACAGTAACCGACACGCTGGGTGCGGATTTGTTTCTCCCGACGGATCTTACTCAGATCAGCATAGCGTTTTATGATAATGCGGAAAATCCCATCTTCACAGGGACAGCTGCCGATCTGAGTGCTTATTTCACGCCGAATGTCTCCAACAACGCATTTGAACTCATAGTCCCCGAAGCAGCTGATCCGATGCCCCCTGCAGACACGGACCCATTCGGTAATATTTATGAAATTGAGATTATTTTCTATACGGAGATCAATTCGCCGCCGCTCCATCCGGGCATGCCCGGAATTATTTACGACAACAGCGTAACGTTCAACGATGGAAACACGGATTTTGGCACCGGGGGCAGAGTGCCTTTTACCCCGCCAACTGCTGGCATTATTAGCAAGACGACGTCCGGCATATGCGGAGATCCGCTCAATGGATACTATGTCATATATACCATCACAGTCAATGTACCGGCAGGACTTTTTGATCAGCCGATCTATTTGACTGATACGTTGAACTTTGCTGATAATACGCCAAACTTCGCTAGTCCTGATCCCGCTATTTGGAACGTCACAGCCGGTTGGACCGATGATACGGTTACCGCGTTTTTCCCTGCCTTGACGTACACCATTGTTCAGAGAGACAACTACACATGGCAGATGTATTTTGGCACTCCCACTGAAGGGGCGCCGGCTCCGGGTTGGCCATATCCGCCTGCTTATGGGGTGACCATTACCATCAGCTACCGGATCGATTTGTCTGGTGCAACTGTCGCTGCATTGCGGAATAGCAGCAGCGCCCAGTTGACCAATACGGCATATTTCATCAATGGCCTCGTCGGGCCATTGGGAGGCACTGGTGTAAATGTCGTTGCCGCCGCAAGCGCAACCGACTCTTGGCCGATTTTCAAAACCGGAACGGCGACGGCCAACCCCGCGCTGTTTCAGTACACGGTAACAATCGTAGGCGGGTATTCGTCCAGGACTGCGCCCTTGCTGCAACGACCGGACCCGATTTTTACGGATACATTTGATAGTAGGCTGGAATATGTGCTGGGGTCGTTTTATGTCAGAGATATGACCACCGGGGCCGTCTTCGCGCCCCCGTCTGCTACTGAGGATGTCACTGGTGGGACCAACACGATCAGCGTGCATTTTCTGGACTTAGTGCAACAGTCGGGGGCGCCTCCGACGACCACGCCTTGGTTCGCTGTTCGGCATAATTTCCAGGTTTACTATCAGCTTTATTTGCCGGAAGCGGAGCGGGGAGATGGGGCAACTACCATTCCGCTTAACAACACCGCCTCAATCGCGGTGAATCCGGGGGAGTGTACCTTTGAAGCCGGAGCCATGGTGAACTATATCCCGCAAATCCTCGACAAGTCGATGACACAGACAGCGCCGGGGTCTCCGCGGATCCATGTTGAGATTATCATCAACGCGGACGGCGGCTACATCTTTGAGGACCCGAATGGAAACGAGCCTGCCCTTATCACGGCTACGGATATCCTGACTAATTTAAGCGTTTTTACAGACAGCATTCAGATTTGGACGCAAACCAAGGTCAATGGCATGTGGGATGGCGTGTGGATTAACCAGCCATTCAGCTTCAACGACCGGCTGGAATGGAGCGTAAACCTTGTCGATGCGAATGAGATCGACTTTGTGGTGCCGAACCAGACGCCGGTGCGGATTGCCTATGACGCGCTCCTTTTGAACGCCGGGCTTCCGGCGAGTAACGAGATCAACATTTTCGACGATCATCAGGCCGAAGATGACGGCAGCTACGTCCTGAGCGACGCGGGCATCGCCGTCAGCGCGGGACGTTTGGATCTCCGGGTATTTAAGCAAGATGCGGCGGGGAACCATCTGCCCAGCGCTACCTTTGATCTGTTTGTGACGAGCCTGTCGGTAGGGCCGCCATATAGCCCGCCTCCTGCCGCTAACCTTACAACGATACAAACGATCAACGCGGGCGGACAAACATTTCATTTCGGACAACTTGCTACAGGTGTGACTTCAGATGCGGCAGGCGTCGCTCTATTCAGCCACCCATGGATTAACTCGACTTATCCATTGCTGTTTTTGCTGGTCGAGACAGCCGCGCCCTATGGCTATGTGCTAGACCCCGCCACAGTAGATACCTTCTTCACGCTGAGTCCGTCGATTACGAGTGCGACGATCGCCGCGCTTGAGAGCACGCTTGGAACAACGATCAATCAAACATCGGACTTTCTCATTGTCAACAATGAGCTCGCGCAGCCGGGAATACCGTATAGTTTGCGGATTCGGAAGCTATTCGAGGGCTTAGAAGGGCTAACCGCCGCCCAAATAGAGCAGCGTTTGCCAAACCTCCAGATTGTGGTCACAGACCCGCTCGACAGGGTGCATACGTTTTTAATTACAGACGCGCTTGATGAAAATGGCATGGTCTTCCTACCGCCGCCATCTCCTGATTTTGTGCCAGATCCAAGTGACACGTCACCCTATGCCTTCCAGGGAACATATTTCATCAACGAGTTCAACGCCAATATCCCGGGCTATACTTGGACGGTGCGCCCCAGCTTGCCGGCGCGGTTCTATTTCATACCGAACTATCACGGAGAATTTGTGTTCGCAATTTACAATACTTATACCCCAATCCCACCCACTCCCACACCAACCCCGCCAGGACCAATAGACCCCGGCGATCCGAGCGATCTACCGCCGACACCAACGCCTACGCCCACCCCGACTCCATCTCCAACACCACATCCCACGCACACACCACATCCGACGCACACGCCCCATCCGACACCGAGTCCCACACCGTCGGAACCCCCAATCGCCCCGCCGACTGGGGATGATCGCCAGACGGCATTCCTGATTGCTGTGCTGATATTGGGTCTTGGCAGTATGGGCGGCGTGATTGCGTATTGGAGCCGGAAGAAGATTTTCTATCAGGGCAGGCATCTATAGAATGGGAAAGCGAATTGAAAAACGAAACCGGCAACAGGGCTGGAAGCGGGCCGTGCCTGTTGCGATATTTCTGGCGGGACTGTTAATGGTTGTCTTTGCCTCCACTGTGCTCTGGCAAGACTGGCGAGATGATGTCTCCGCGCGGAACGAATACGCCGCGCTCCGGACCAGCTTCGATCGGCAGTTTGAGCGCCCGATCGCGCAGCCTTCTGAACCACGTCCGCCCGGTATCTCCCCGGATGAGCGGCCACACGACACGCGTATCGACATGAGCCATTTCTCCGCGATCAACCCCGATTTCGTGGGCTGGATTTCAATCGCGGGGACCTCGGTAAGCTATCCCATCGTGCAGGCGGATGATAATGTGGTGTATTTAGACACTACGTTCAGCGGCGAGCGTAACCCTGCCGGGGCCATCTTCATGGACTTCCGCACGCTAGAAACCTTTGCCGCGCCGCTTACGATGCTGCATGGGCACAACATGCGAGACGGCTCCATGTTTGCGCCCCTGATGGACTATCTGGATCCGGCATTCTTGGACGAGCACCGCGAGATCACCATTGTCACAGCGGACGGCGAAATTCTAGTCTACGAAGTATTCCACGTACGATGGACGAACGCCTGGGACCGCGTCTATCTGCTGGACCCGAACGAACCTGCGACAGCGGCGGTTTTTGCCGCCGCACCGGAAGGCAGCCAGGTTCTGCTTCTGTCCACCTGCGCGAGCGACGGAGATAGAAACGAGCGGCTCCTGGTGTACGCCGCGCGGATCCATTCGGCAGATGGGGAGACTGGCGCATAAGGGCGCCGGTAAATAGGCAGGATACAGATGCGCCGGCAGGGGAGATATCCGTTGTCGGCGTATTTTAAAAGCTTGGAGGGGTACCGATGAAAACCAAAAGAACCGTTTTTATACTGCTTACAGCCTTGCTTTTCTTCCTTGTCGTGACCATTTTGGTTATCACGGAAAACGAGCCCGTAGCGGCTCTTAACCACTCGCTCTATCTCCTGCTCACAGGGGAAATCACGCAGACGTGGACCACCGTCTCCATCTGGGTCGGCAGCCTCACGCACTGGTATTCTTACACGCCCATCCTCCTCCTATTGCTGCTGATCCCAAGCACAAGGATGAAAATCGGTGTGCCTCTTGGCATCACATTGGGCGTTTCCGCTCTCGCAGGCCCCATCATACTCAAAAACGTCTTCGCCATAGAGCGCCCCGATCACAACCAATTGATCGACGCGGGCGGATTCGGCTACCCCAGCGGCCATTCCTTAAACGCGATGGTGTTCTTCGGGATGTGCGCGATGATGGTATGGCTCCACTCTTCTCGAAGACCATTATATGTTGGGGCCACAATCTTTGCCGCGTTCGCCATCCTCGCCGTGGGCCTCAGCCGGATTTACTTAGGCGTCCACACCGTGACCGACGTAATCGGCGGCTATTCGATGGGCATTGTGATCCTCTGCGCGGCGTCTCTTGTCTACGATAGAGTGCGGGAACAGAACCCATCCCTGTTCGGAGGTGACTGATGGTAGAAACTCAAAAAAAATCAACCGCGCGAAAAGTCGGTACGGGTTTGCTTGCGATACTCCTGCTGATCGTGGCCATCCACGCGATTCACGCGCTGACACTGGACCGGATCGTGGTATATCGAGAGATTTCGTTCACCTCCCCAAACATCCCCGCCGAGATGGACGGGTATCGGATTGCCTTTGTCACAGATATCCACGCGGTGACAGATCGGCGTCTGCGCCATGTTGTCGACGAACTCAATCAAAGGCAGGTGGACCTGCTGCTCTTGGGCGGAGATTTTACCTTTGACCACGCCGCAATTGAAGCGACGATGCAGTTGTTGGCGCAGGTTACGGTCACAGATGGTATCTTTGGTGTCGAAGGAAATCACGACCACTACGAGGTCCTGTTCGCGACGATGGAGGCGCACGGAATTACGCCGTTGTCCAACAGCGGCCTCTACGTGCGTGAACATTTTTTCCTGGCGGGTGTGGAAGATTTGTGGAATCGCAATCCCGATGTCTCCGCCGCCATAGCGGGCGCCGGGCCGGACAGTTTTGTCTTGCTCCTGTCTCATAACCCGGATGTTTCGATGATGCAGGATACCACAGGGGTTGATCTGATCCTGAGCGGGCATACCCATGACGGGCAGCTCAATTTTTTCGGACTCTGGTCCCTCGGACTGGAGTCGCGCGTCATTTCGGCGTATGGCGAGCGTTTTCGAGGCGGGTGGGCGGAAGGCCGTGACGGCACGCCCGTCTATGTCTGCAGCGGGATCGGAGAATACTACCCCCGCGTGTTTGCCCGGCCAGAAGTGACCTTAATCACGCTGATTCGAGCGTAACGAATCCCCTGAATCCCAACCGCTGACAGCGCGGCGGGATTCAGGGGATTTTTGTTATGTAGTCGTTCTGTCACCTGCCGGATGCGGCTGGCGGCGGAATCTCAATGACATTCACTGAATCACCGAGGTCAGTGCGCGTTGTGCGTGGTACTAGGTCAATCGGCAATACGCCGCCCACACCATCGAACACGCGCACGCCGCGCACGAATTGCGGGATGTATCCGGGGTGGGTAACCATGACTTCATATAAGCTATAAGCGAGGTGGGATGTGTAAGGGCTCAGAGAAAATTCTCTGCTCGGCGCGAATAAGGCAACCACGATCGTCATCCCGGCAGCATCTGTCGGCAATGCATGCACGGTGTGACCCATTGCATCACGGACCTTCACAGTCGCGTCGGGGACGGGGAACGCACCATCGGCAGTTGTAACTTTCACTTGAAGTGTGCCACTCGTCATACTAGACTATCTCCCTTCTTGATAGATTTCCCCCCATACTATGCCGACCGAAGCAGATGGTTCTGGATAAAAAACGCCGGACTTTCGCGTTGGTTGAATTTTTTAACCAAAATCAACTGCGGCTCCATTGCAAATGCCAGCGCTTTTTTCTATACTGTTGTTTATACCGGTATGAAAAAATAAAACGAGGTGCTACCGTGAAAGCGATCAACATTGCGAGATCGATTATCCACAGACGAAAAGAAAAAGGGATTACGCAAGAGGAACTTGCGAACCATATCGGCGTATCCAGCGCGTCCGTCTCCAAATGGGAAACAGGGCAGAGCTATCCGGACATCGTCCTTCTCCCGCAACTCGCGGCATACTTCAACATCAGCATAGACGAACTAATGGGCTACGAGCCGCAACTGACAAAAGCGGAGATCGGCAAGCTCTATCGCAAACTATACGAAGGCCTGTCCGATCAACCCTTTGACGAGGTGATTGCAGAGTGCCGCGAAGCAATCAAAAAATACTTCTCCTGCTTCCCTCTGCTCCTGCAAATGGGCGATTTGCTCATCAACGCCAGCGCGATCCACGGGGACGATGACATATTTTGGGACCTAGTCGCAGAAGCAAAGACACTTTTTGTGCGCGTAAAAACAGAAAGCGATGACGTGGAACTGGTGAATACCGCACTCTACATGGAAGCGATGTGCGCCATGATTCTGGGGAATCCAGACGAAGTAATTGCCTTGCTGGAAAAAACTGTCGTGCATGCCCAGCCCCCCGAGTCTTTGATCGCGACCGCCTATTGTATGCTCGAAAAGCACAAAGAGGCGGAAACCATCCTGCAAGTGGGCATCTATCAGAACATCCTTTCGGCGTTTGATCTTTTGTCTACCTATATTGTCTGCGTAGATCATGACACCGAGCGGTTTGATGAACTTGTCAAGCGCACGATTGCCTTAGTTGAAGCCTTCAATATCAAAGAACTCCGGCCCGAGCAAATCGGATTTTACTGGGCGGCGGCAGTCAGGTATGCGGCGGCTCAAAAGACGGAGCAGGCATTAGACTTGTTAGAACAGTATACAGAAATTGTGACAGGTGACCTATTTGGGCAACCCAAAGGAGACTGGTTCTTCAATCGAATCGACGCGTGGCTGGGCGAGCCTGTGATCGAAACCCCGCTCACGCCGCATAAAATAGTCAAGGAAAGCTTGGCGGAGGGGATTCTTGACAATCCGGATCTCTCTGTTCTGCGAGACACTCCGCGTTTCCGAGCGATTGTGAAACGTCTTGAGGAAATGTGAGCTGCAGGGGAAAGCGCGAAACAAAACAAGCCCATGACGAATAGGATGCAATACAACTACTACGAAAGCGATGGTATTTTGTATTGCATCCTTTTTTATTCCTCCAGATGTTGCTTCTGGCCTTGGCCCTATCGCTGGATGCCCTAGTCGCCTCCTTTGCCTATGGCAGCCGAAACATTCGGATTCCGCTTCGGTCGGTTTTGTTAATCAGCCTCGTTTGCAGCGGAATTTTGGGCCTGACCCTACTCCTCGGCACCCAAATCGCATCTCTGTTCGACGAACAAGTCGCCATGTGGCTCAGTTTCGGAATCCTCTTCACCCTTGGCGTAATCCGCGTATTTGACAGTTGGCTCAAACGCTGGATTCGAGAGCGCGGTTCGTCCGGCAGTGAGCTAAAATTGCAAGTATTTCGCCTAAACTTCATCCTGCAAATCTACGCGGACCCCCAAACCGCAGACATGGACGGGTCCCGCACCCTCTCCACGCGGGAAGCGCTCGCGCTCGCGGTAGCGCTCTCGCTGGACGCAGTCGCGGCGGGACTGGGCATCGGCGTCGGCGGCGTCCTCTTCCTCCCAGCGACGGGCCTCACATTCCTCGCGACCATGGCGGCGGTGCTTCTCGGCTGCAAGCTCGGCGGAAAAGTGGCGGCGAAAACGAATCGAGACTTATCCTGGCTCAGCGGCGGCCTTTTGATTTTACTCGCGATATTGCAAGTACTCTAACAGAGTTGACGGAGAAAAGCCAGTTTGATATACTCGCATCAAAACGACAACAGGAGGATGCGAGATGCGCGTATTGATTCGAGGTGGGGGAGAAGTCGCGACGGGGATCGCCATTCGGCTCCGGCGGGCCCGGTTTGAGGTAATCATCACAGAACTCGCCGACCCCGTACCGGACAGGCCGGAAGTGAGCTTCGCCATGGCGGTCCGTGAGGGAATCGTGACGATGGAGGGCGTTGAGGCCGTGTATACGGAATCGATTAACCTCGTAGAATCGGCGATTTTAGCTGAGGGCCATGTAGCGGTGCTGGTCGATCCTGATCTCAGCAGTGTACCGCTCTTAAAGCCAGATGTTGTAGTAGACTCGATCCTGGTGGGCAAGAACTTCGGCACCACCATGACCCTCGCGCCGCTGGTGATCGCCGTAGGAGCCGGGTTTACAGCCGGGGTAGACTGTCACGCCGTAGTCGATGCCGAACGCGGACACGACTTAGGCCGTGTGCTCCTCGCGGGCAGTGGCGCGCCGCCGACAGGGGCAACTCCCCCGCAGGGCGATTTGCGCTGCGACAGCGTCTCAGATCGTGCCCTGTCGGTCGCCGGTGGCGTATTGGAGGCGATTTTGCGCCTCTATCCCGGCCCGATCACGCTGAAATAGGGAGTATGACTGTATGAGCGAATTTATGCGCGCGGTTCTCGCTGAAGCTCCGAGAGAGGAGCTCCGGGAGAAACTCCATCTATTCGGTCAATTCGTCGGCGACTGGGACTTTGAAGGCATATTCGGGCGCGGCACGCCAGACGAATGGCGCGTACCCGGAGAATGGCTGTTCTCTTGGATTTTAGGCGGCACCGCCATCCAAGACGTCTTCATCTGCCCCTCCCGCGCCGAGCAGGCGCGAAACCCGCACCCCGACGCCGAATACGGCACCACAGTGCGCTTTTACAATCCGTCCGCCGACACGTGGGACATCTGCTACGGCCTCCACGGCGGCATGCGCATATTCGAGGCGCGGCAGGTTGGGGAGCAGATCATCGTGCGAAACAAAGATGAATCCGACGGCCAAAACGAATGGGTATTCTCAGATGTCACCCCCGCTTCCTTCCACTGGCAGAACAGGACGAGCTATGACGGCGGCGCAACATGGCAGGTCGCCTTTGAACTCTTTGCGCGGAGAAAGTAAGGTGCTCTCATGAAGAAGATTCTACTCGTTGTCTTAGTAATCGCACTGGCGCTCAGCGCAACGGGATGCGCCGGAGACGAGCCCATTGCGGCAACACCAGAACCCGTCGCAATAGAGCCGACACCAGACGCCGTGTCAGGCGCAAGCACCAATACGCACCCCTTGGAGGCGTGGTGGAGGGTGCTGACCACCCCTCGCCCGTTTTTCACAGTAGATGCGTGGGTCGACCACGCGATTTACGAGGACGGGTGGATCATTTTTTGCTTTTTTCCGCGCGCCGTTGATCTATATAGCACACTTCACGTGGAGTGGGTCACCCTGGAGGGGATCAGGGGAGAGCAGCTTGAGATTCCTTGGCCTTTTCCCGGCGGGTCGCGCATTGTGGGCTTTGACCTGACAGAGGAAAACCATTTTCAGTTCTTGATCCAAAATCGTGGATTGGAAGTTTTGTTTCATGTCGTGTATGATCGGCAGGGGAACCTAGTCGCCGAGCCGCGCGCGATGTTAGATCTGGCGGTCGAAGAGATCCACTGGTTTTCGGAGATCGCATTTTTACCCTCCGGAGATATCCTAGTTCCCGCCATGACAGAAGAGGACGGGATGAGGCTCTACATCCTGACCCCAGACGGGCGAACGCTCCGCGAGGAATGGCCGATATTCGGCGATTTGGCCATAACGCAAGACGGTCGTATCCTCGGTTTAGCGAGAGGATTTTGGGAGTTTGATCCCATCACGAGGCGTTTTGCAGAGATTCCGACCCCGCCGGGTGCGGATGCGCCGGATTCGGACACATGGCGGGGAATATTGCTGTATCCCGCTCCGGCGGGAAGCGCGTTTGATGTGTATGTGGAGCACTTGAGGCCGGGCGATAGGCAAAACGATCACGATTGGTGGTTATACGGATATCAGCTTGACAGCGGGACGTTTGTGCCGCATATGCCGTGGGCCGGCACTAGAACTGCGAGGCAGGTCATCCCCTTGCCGGACGGACGGTTTGTAGTGATGATCGAGCAGGGCTGGCGCACAGAATTCTTCATGCGTACCCCCTAAAAACAAGAGAGGAGACAGCCGGCATCCGGCTGTCTCCTCTCGTAATGAAGGCCCCTACTCAATCAGGTCCCTAAGCCCATCCTGCCGCTCAAACAACCCCAGCAGCAGAGCGACGAAATAGACAAAGACGACATCGACAAGGAGCGACACCGCCGCCCTGGGTGCCCACACCGCCGCAAAGGGAATCGCCGGCCAGAAGATAGGGTGCAAGACAAGGGTATTAAGCGTAGAGACAAAGAGCCCCGCAAACAAAATCGTGATCGTGAGCGGCAGGATAGGACTTTGCCGCTCTTCTTTGGCGAGCCATTTGGAGAGGACGCGATCCACGGCGAGAAGCAGCAAAGCAAACGCTGCCGCGCCAATGGGTCCCCAAGTGACAGAAAGCCGCATGCCAGAAAGTGCCGCGCCCGGATTGCCCGCGTTCTGTGTCCGCTCAACAAGAAGACGGCTGATGAGATGCATGTCGCCCGTGTCAACGGGACCGGCGTCGATATGGTCGTAGAATTGGGCATCTATGCCATCCAAATGGAGGAAAACCATGTTGAGAGAGCCGAAGAAGAGCAGGAGGACAGCAAAAAGTAAAATACATACTCTAAGGGTCTTGCGGTTTCGGTTGCGCAGCCCGCGCCAGAGAAATCCGCGCAGGAGGCCGCCTGTGGCGACGACGATAGTCATCCAAGGAATATAGGCGCCCGACGGCCGAAGCAGAAAGCCGAGGAGATCAAACAGCCCCGCGACAATTGCGCCGTAGACCGGGCCGAAAAGGATGGCGGGCAGGATGGCAAAAATCGTGCCGACATTCACACGGGCGCCGTTTTGCCCATAGATCGGTAAATAGAACGTGAGCAAAAGCCGCAGGACGAGGGCGATGCTGAGGAAAATAGCTGAAATTGCGATTCGCCGGGTATGCAGGGACGATCTTGACATAATAAAAATACCTCCTTGTTTGTAGCACGGCTACATAACAAGAAGGCATGTATCATTCGAATGCGTTTAGCTGCCCTTTCCGCCTACAGCGAAGAGCGCAACCGACGATCACTCCTATGACATGACTGCACGGTATGTAGCAGCGGGATGCGGATTCTGCACCGTGCGCTTTGCGCTTCGTCCCTCTGACAACTCCCCGTTCAGAAGGCACTGTAGTACGGTATCGTACAACGCGTAGAATCCTACTCTGCTATCCTATATTCTGTCGATTATCTTAACACGGCCGCATCAGAGCTGTCAAGCGGGGCATAGTAGTGGGGAATGGAGGCGAAATAAAGGTGAAACGATATCTATTTCTGGTCCTTGTGGGGACCATATTGCTCCTTTTGGGGATGAGCAATGTGCCCGAGCGTGCCGAAGTGCCGATTATCATGTATCACAGTTTGGCGGGGATGGGGAAAAGCACCTCGATCAGTGGGGAGGCCTTTGAGGCGGATCTGCGATATTTGCAAGATGCGGGCTATCAGGCGGTGACGCTGCGGAATTTAGCGGATTTTGTACACCACGGGGTCCCATTGCCGGAGCGGCCTGTGGTGTTGACCTTTGACGATGGGTATTATAACAACTATTCCATCGGATTCCCGCTGGCGGTACGCTATGAGATGCCGATTGTGATCTCTGTGATCGGCAAAGACACGGAGATTTGGAGCGGGATCGCGTCGAAGGACTTCAAGGACGGGCATGTGACTTGGGCAGAGATACGGGATATGGCGGAGTCGGGCTTTGTTGAGATTGCGAACCATACCTGGGATTTGCACAAGCATGCGGGCGGGCGAAAAGGCGCGGCGATGCGGCCTGGGGAGGATGTGGAGCAGTACCGGGCGGTGCTTTGGGAGGATTTGGGGCGGTTGCAGGAAGCGCTAGTTGAGCAGTCTGGGGTGAGGCCGGTCGGGTTTGTCTTTCCCTTTGGCCGCCTCAGCCCCGAGGCGACGGAGATTCTGCGGGAGATGGTTTTTTTGGCAAGTTTGTCTTGTCGAGACGGAGTGAATGTCTTAACCCGAGGCGCCCCCCTCTGCCTGTTCGAACTCAAGCGGTTCGAGCGAACGCCGGAGCGGTCGGTTCGCGAGATTTTGGAGGGGCTTGGGTAGGTGGGGCGCCGTACGAAAGCCTCCTTTGGAAAAGGAGGCTGGCGGTGTGCTGTAGACATCCATTGTGTTTTACAAATTTTCTTGTTGACAAACGATTGAATTTGTTGTATGATTTTGATATCAAAAAGATATCAAAATGAAAGTGGGGAAATGACATGAATCAAAAAGAAAAAATCATAGTCGTGGAAGAGATTGATGCAAAAGGGATGGCTGGAATGCCAGTGCTGATCCTTTCGGTAGCGCTGTATCTCGGAGCGATTGCGGGCCTAGTGTTTGGTATCATCTGGGTGAATGTGCCGCTGATTGTGCTCACATCCATCTGGCTCTTGATCGGTTGGATTCCGTTCTTGGGGCTCAAGATTCTGCGGCCCAACGAAGCGTTCGTACTTACTCTGTTCGGCAAATATTACGGCACCCTGCGGGGGCCCGGATTTTACTTTGTAAATCCCTTCACCTCGCCGATCAATCCGGCGGGGAGCAAAGAAGAGGTTTCCGGCGCGGAGATCGTGGTCGCGGGGACGAAGGTTTCGGCGGGGGAGATGTTCCCCAACAAGCGAATCTCGCTCAAGACGCTCACGCTCAACAACGAGCGGCAGAAGATCAACGACAAGCTGGGCAATCCCATCGAGATCGGCATTGTGGTGATCTGGCGCGTAGTCAATACCGCGCGGGCGGTATTTAATGTGGACAACTACGCGGAGTTCCTGTCCATCCAGTGCGACTCGGCGCTCAGAAACATCGTGCGCCTCTACCCCTATGATGTGGCGGATGATTCGAACCTCGGCGAAAAGTCGCTTCGGGGGAGCAGCATTGAGATTGCGGAGAGTTTGCAGCAGGAAATTCAGGCCAAGGTGCAAGATGCGGGTCTGGAGATCATTGAAGCGAAAATCACGAGTCTGGCTTACGCGCCGGAAATCGCCGCGGCGATGCTCCAACGGCAGCAGGCCAGCGCGATTGTAGATGCGAAGCATCTAATCGTGGAAGCGGCTGTCGGTATGGTCGAATCCGCGCTGACGAAGCTTTCAGAGAACCAGATCGTGCACCTCGACGAGGAGCGCAAGGCGACGATGGCGAGCAATCTGCTTGTGGTGCTTTGCAGCAGCCGGGATACGCAGCCGGTTGTCAATAGCGGGTCGTTGTATTAAACCTATATGGCGAACCCGGAGGATAAGAAGAAGCAGGTGCCGCTCCGCATCTCTGACACGCTGTTCGCGGAGCTCTCAGCCTGGGCGAAGGATGACTTTCGCTCGCTGAACGGACAGATCGAATATCTCTTGCACGAGTGCGTCAAACGCCGAAAAGGCAAGGGAAATAAGCAAAAAGAAGAGAACCCGCCGGAATAATCCAGCGGGTTCTTTTTTGTGTATTTTATGCGGACACCACTTGTCAAATCAGCAAATCCAAGATGTCACTTTGGCAAGAGTAGACTTTTGAATGTTTTTGTGGTACAATTCAGATTCTCGGCGAGAAATGTAAAAAAGGATTGCCAACGGACATAATATCAGGTATAATATCACTTGGTCTATCGGGGCGTAGCGCAGTTTGGTAGCGCACCTGCTTTGGGAGCAGGGGGCCGCATGTTCGAATCATGTCGCCCCGACCAGCTCACTACCGGGCTTGCTGTGTTTCGTTTCCGGCCATCGGCTTTGCCGCTTGCCGAAAACTGCACGTCGCAAGCCCGTCGTTCGCTTCCGACACGAGCGAAGACCCACTCGTGTCGGTGAAGGACAAGGGCGTGAAGAGAATTACAAAAGCGCTCACACCATTGCGTGGTGGGCGCTTTTTTATCGCTATAGAAGGAAAGAGATATATTTATGCGGCTCAGAAAGAAGAAAAATCTTGCTCCACGGATGGAGCGATGCGGAGATGTTTGGGTTCGAGAGCCGGAGTTGCGGAAAGGGCAGTGGCTTCTAGATCGGGACTTGACTGAAGTGCACCTCGAAATCGGGTGCGGATGCGGGAAGTTTACAGTGGAGACGGCGGCTGTCGAAGCTGAGGCTCTCATGGTGGGGATTGAGAAGGTGCCGAGCGCGCTGGTGCGGTCTATGGAGCGCGCGGGGGCGATGGGGCTTTCGAATGTGCTCTTTATCAATGGGGACGCGGAAAAACTCCTCGAGATGTTTGGGCCGGGAGAGGTTTCTCGGATTTATCTCAACTTTTCAGATCCTTGGCCCGGGCGGAGGCATGAGAAACGGCGGCTCACGAGTCCCGGGTTTCTGGCGCGGTATGCGGCGATATTGGCGCCCGGTGGAGAGGTGCATGTGAAAACGGATAATCAGGCCTTGTTTGCGTATTCAGTAAAGCAGTTTCCGGCCTCTGGCTATACCTTGGAACAAGTGACGACGGATTTGCACGGAGCGGGTCCTGTCGGGATTATGACGGATTACGAAGCGAAATTTCATGAAATGGGCCTTGCGATTTGCCGATGTGTCGCGCGGCTGAATGAGGTGTAGTAGGATGAAATTGATTTCTTGGAATGTCAACGGTCTGCGAGCTACGGTGGGCAAGGGGTTTTACGAGGCCTTTGCAGAGCTGGACGCGGATATCTTTTGTCTACAGGAGACAAAACTTTCTGAGGGGCAGATAGAGATGGACCTGCCGGGGTATCAGGAGTTTTGGAACTATGCGGAAAAAAAGGGATATTCGGGGACGGCGGTGTTTACGCGGGTTCCGCCGATCAGCGTGGTGTATGACATGGGAGTCCCCGAGCACGACCGCGAAGGTCGGGTGATTACCGTTGAGTTTGAGCAGTTTTTTCTGGTAAACGTGTATACCCCCAATTCGCAGGATGAGCTCAGACGGCTGGATTACCGCATGACTTGGGATGACGAGTTTCGGCGGTATGTGTTGGCGCTGGACGCGAAGAAGCCTGTGGTGATCTGCGGGGATTTGAATGTAGCGCATGCGGAGATTGACCTCAAAAATCCGAAAACGAACCGGCGCAACGCCGGGTTTACCGATGAGGAGCGGGGCAAGCTTTCAACGCTGCTCGACGCGGGGTTCACGGATACATTTCGGGCGCTTTATCCGGATTTGACCGGGGCTTATAGCTGGTGGTCCTATCGCGGCGGGGCGCGGGAGCGGAACGCGGGCTGGAGAATTGACTATTTTCTCGTCTCGAATCGGCTCCGGGAGCAGATTGCGGCGGCGACGATTCACGCTGACATCTGGGGTTCGGACCATTGTCCGGTGGGGCTGGAGTTGACGGTATGAGAATCGGTGATATTGAAATAAAGGGCAAGCTGGCCCTCGCGCCCTTGGCGGGCGTTTCAGATTTGCCCTTTCGCACGATCTGCCGCGAACTGGGGGCGGCGCTTTGTTATACCGAAATGGTAAGCGCAAAGGCCCTCTGTTATCAAGACGGCAAGACGAAGACGCTTTTGATGACAGAAAAAGGCGACCGTCCGCTCGGCGTGCAGATTTTCGGCAGTGACCCAGCCTGCATGGGCGAGGGGGCCGCGAAGGCGGTTGAGATTTCCGGGGCGGATTTTGTGGATATCAACATGGGCTGCCCGGTTGGGAAAATCGTAAAAAGCGGAGACGGAAGCGCGCTGATGCGGACGCCGGAACTCGCGCGGGAGATTATCGAAACCGTAAAGCGGAATGTAAAAGTCCCGGTAACGGTAAAGATTCGCAAAGGCTGGGACGGCGGGAGCGTCAATGCCGTCGAGTTTGCCCAGATGGCGGAGGCGGCCGGGGCCTCGATGATCGCCGTTCACGGCAGAACCCGGGTGCAAATGTACAATGGGAGGGCGGATTGGGACATTATACGGGCGGTAAAAGGGGCGGTTAAGGTACCTGTTATCGCCAATGGAGATATCTGGGAACCGAAGGATGCGGTACGTATTCTGGAGTGGACAGGGGCGGATATGGGTCTTGTTGCGCGCGGTTCATTTGGGAATCCGTGGCTCTTTCAGCGGGCAAATGCGCTGCTGAATGGGGAACTTTTGCCCCCAGAACCGACGCTTCGGGAGCGGATGCGGGTCGCATTGCGTCAGATTGAGATGGCTTTGGAGCAAAAAGGCGAGAAGGTCGGGTGTTTTGAGGCGCGCAAACATATGGCTTGGTACCTGCATGGGGTACCCCATGCGGGAAAAATGCGCGAGGCAGTGAACACCATTGCGGTGAAAGGCGATATCTATCGGGTAGCGGAAGAGATCGTAAGACACGCGGATTAGGTGGGTAATAGAGAGATAGAAAGCTGAGGTGAGGGCGTGACAAGGGAAGAGGAACGGGCGGTGATCGAGCGCGTTCTTGCCGGGGAATCGGAAGCGTTTGAGACGCTTTTGCTCGCCAATCAGCGGAAGGTATATAACCTCTGCCTGCGGATGACGGGTAACGCGGAAGATGCGGAAGACTTAGCCCAAGAGGCGTTTTGGAAGGCCTATCAGAACCTTGCAGGGTTCAAAGGCGAGAGCGGATTTGGGCCTTGGCTCTATCGATTAGCCTCCAATGTCTGCATCGACCACCTACGGCGGGAGAAGCGGCGGGAGAAGAGTTCGCTGACGTATCAGGACGAATCTGGGGCGGCGGTGGATATTGAGGTGCCGGACGAGCGGTTTATGCCCGAGACGATGTTGGACCGGCGGCAGGTGCAGGAGAGCATCCAGCGCGGACTCGATACGCTGACCCCGGAACATCGGAATATACTGGTATTGCGGGAGATTAACGGACTCTCGTATGAGGAGATTGGGGAGACTTTGGAGCTTGAAGCGGGAACCGTAAAGTCTCGAATTTCCAGAGCACGGATTGCACTCAGTAAATTTTTACTGCAGGATGGGAACATTTCGGAGAAGAACTCGTCTCTAGAGCATAGAGAAGAAAGGGGGGAAGGCTAACATGGGACGCAGAGCAAAGAAGAAAGCAAAGAACATGGAAAAACATGCGGTAAAAAGCGTGAGAAAGAGCACGTTGCGCTGTGAGCAGATGCTTGAGCGGATCAGTTGCTATGTGGATGGCGAGTTGGGTGCCAAGGCAGAAGCGGAGCTTCGGCATCACCTCAAAGCCTGCCCACCTTGTAGCGATATCCTGGCGGCTTATCAGGCTATGTCTGCTGGGATGCGAGATACCGAAGTAGAGCCCCCGATCAGTCTTGCGGAGAGTGTGATGGTGCGGATTGTTGGGGTGCAGCCGGTGGCGGCGGTGGCCTTGGTGGAGACGACGCGGCCTAGGCGGTCGCAGATGCGGCGGTTTTTGGCGACGGCGGCGGTGTTTGCACTTGTGGGCGTGGTTGGGCTTTATGGTCTTTGGAGCAATCCGGGTGCGGCAGAAGCGCCGATTGCGCCGATGGCAGCTATGGCTACCCCGTATGCGGCAATGAGTGAGCCGCGTGTCTTTCTAGATGCAGAACCCACTGTGCCTCAGATGGAGCCTGAGGTGGCGCCTGGGGAACTAGCCTCTATTGGGGGCGATGGAACTGCCCCTGGAGATCAGACAGTCCGGTCCGGGACGTCTACGTCTCCTTCTGTGCCGGAGCTGGTTGGCGGCGGTATCGGTCTTTTTGGACAGGAAAGCACTGATGCAGGCAGTGTGTGTGTGATTGACCTTACCTTGTTTGAACTCCTTCTCACTGGCGAGACATATTGGATTTGGTCAGATTTGGTGGAGGCGGTCCGTGAGGCGGATTATTATGATCTGCTGGAGCGGAATGGAGACACCTTTGTTCTGGAGAATCCCTATAACTGCTGCGGCTACGTGTATGGGCTGATTGTTGACCATCCGACCCTTTTTGGGGAGGAGAAAGTCGTAATCATTGGATTCCATCTGGAATATCTGAACCGCCGCGTGGAAGTGCGTGCGGACGAAGATGGGGAACTCATGTATTACTATGCGGTGCGAGAACCGCACGAGGGCGGGAAGCGGACAGGAAGCTACGAAGACCTCAAACGTGTGATCTTGTTTGGACATGTGTTGGGGTTACGGGGACTACGATAGAATAAAAGAAAGAGCCGGGCGATTTGCCCGGCTCTTTGTTGTTTTTGGGGCAGTGTTTTGCCGTCATACTTGTCCTTGCCCCCTCATAGGGTATATCCGAAGAGGGGTGGCTTTATATGGACTGGTATACAGAGCGAAGCGGTGAGATTCTCAAACGGCTGAACACAGACGGCATCCGAGGTCTATCGAAGAAAGAGGCTTCGGTGCGGCTCCTAGAATATGGGCCGAATCGGCTTTTGGAAAAACGCGGGAAGTCTCTGGTGGAGCGGTTTGCAGAGCAGCTTTCGGATTTTATGGTTCTCGTTCTCATTGGGGCGGCGATTTTGTCGATGCTGGTTTCCATCTGGGAGGGGTATGCGGATTTTTTGGATTCGATTATTATCCTCGCTATTGTGTTGCTAAACGCCACGATGGGGGTGGTGCAAGAGGCAAAAGCCCAGCGGGCGATCGCGTCTTTGCAGGCGCTTTCGGCGCCGAAGACGCGGGTGATCCGGGACGGGGCGGAGTTTGTGATCCCGTCGGATGAGGTGGTGCCGGGGGATTTGCTGTTGTTTGAGACGGGAGATGCCATCACGGCGGACGCGCGGATTGTCGAGAGTGCGGCGCTTCGGGTGGAGGAGTCTAGTTTGACGGGGGAAAGTCGGCCGGTTCATAAGGAGGCTGATGCGAAGGTTGTCAAAAACGCACCCATTGGGGAGCGGCGGAATATGGTGTTTTCGGGGAGCGTTGTCGTGGGTGGACGTTGCCGGGCGGTAGTGGTTTTGACGGGGATGGGGACGGAGGTTGGGAAGATCGCGGAGTTGCTCGATCAATCCGAGACGCCGGACACGCCTTTGCAGAAACGGCTCCGGCGTACGGGGAAGACGATGGGGGTGTTTGCGCTTCTCATCTGTTCGTTTATCTTTTTGCTCGGTGTGATTAACCAGACGCCGATTATGGACAGCTTTATGTTGGCGGTGAGTCTCGCGGTGGCGGCGATTCCGGAGGGATTGCCGGCGATTGTGACGATTGTGCTGGCGCTCGGGGTCCAGCGGATGGCGCGGCGGGGGGCGATTGTGCGGCGGCTCCCGGCGGTGGAGACGCTGGGCAGTGCGACGGTGATTTGTTCGGATAAGACGGGGACCTTGACGCAGAACCGGATGCGAGTGGAGATGGTGGAGGCAGTTCTGCCCGGAAGCGGCGGGAGCCAGAAGTTGTTGCTCTATGGCGCGCTTTGTACGAATGTGCGGGTTACAGAGCGAGGGCTTGCGGGGGACCCGACGGAGACGGCGATTGTGGAGGCGGCGACCGGGCAGGGGGTAAATCTGAGGGCGGCGTTGGGGCAGTATCCGCGGCGGGGCGAGGTGCCGTTTGATTCGGGGCGCAAGCGGATGAGTACGCTGCATCAGGGGCCGGAAGGAGCGGTGCTTGTCGTTAAGGGTGCGCCGGATGTGTTATTGGGGCTTTGCACGGAGGTCGCCGGGGCCGCCTCTACGGTGCCGATGACGGAGGGGAAGCGGCGGGAGATTTTGGCGCAGAACGCACGGATGGCGGAACGGGCGTTGCGCGTGATTGCGGTGGCGTATCGAGGGGCGGGGGGCAACCACCCCCCCGCCTGCGGACGGCACCCCTCTGAGGAGAGGAATCGAGGCGGGCGAACGCGGTTCGCCCCTACGGAGGAGGATGAGCGGGAGCTCGTTTTCCTTGGGTTGATTGCGATGCAGGATCCGCCGCGACCAGAGGCGCGAGAGGCGGTGCGGGTTTGCAAGCGGGCGGGGATTTTGCCGGTGATGATTACCGGGGATCACGCCGCCACGGCCGCGGCGATTGCGCGGGAGCTGGGGATTTTGAGCGGCAGCAAGCGGGTGATTAGTGGGCAGGAACTGGATCAGCTCTCAGAGGGGGAGCTTTGTAAGGCGGTGAAGACGACGGCGGTGTTTGCGCGGGTTTCGCCAGAGCATAAGAGCCGGGTAGTGCGGGCGTTTCAGGCGAATGGGGAAATCGTCGCCATGACGGGGGATGGGGTGAACGACGCGCCGGCGCTCAAGATTGCGGACATTGGCTGTGCGATGGGCAAGAGTGGGACGGACGTGGCGCGGGACGCTTCGGATATGATTCTCACGGATGATAATTTCGCTACCATCGTCGCGGCGGTGCGGGCTGGGCGGGGGATTTACCAGAACATGGTGAAATCTGTCCACTTTTTGCTCTCGTGCAATGTGGGGGAGATTTTGACGATTCTCCTCGCGATTTTGATTGGGATGCCGGCTCCGCTTTTGCCGATTCAACTGTTGTGGATCAACTTGGTCACGGATTCGTTCCCGGCACTGGCGCTTGGGGCGGAGCGGCCAGAGGCGGATATTATGGAACGGCCGCCGGTGAATCCGAAGAGCAGTATGTTCGCGGGTGGGTTGGGTGCGGATATTTTGCTGCAAGGGCTATTGATCGGCGGGGTTTCGCTCTGGGCCTTCTTCCTTGGTATTCAGGCGGGGGATTATACGACGGGGCGGGCGTTTGCGTTTTCGGTGTTGGCTTTGTCGCAGTTGTTTCATGCGTTTGGGGTGCGGAGCCGGGAGAGTTTGCTCCAGGTCGGGATTTTCTCGAATGGCAAGATGATCCTCGCGTTTTTGTTCTGCGGGTTTTTGCAAGTGGTGGTAATCGGGCACCCGGTTTTGGCGGGGATGTTTGGGGTGGAGCCGCTTAGTTTTGAAGAGTGGCGAACAGTTTTGATGCTGGCGCCGATCCCTCTCGTGGTTGTGGAGCTGACGAAGGTGCTCAGAGGCAGGGAGCCGAGGCGAATGACTACTCTGCGTAGTGAATAAAGTGGGGCGAGCCGCCGATTTTGGCGGCTCGTTTTGTTTGTTGTGTTGTCTGGAGAAATTTGCTATACTGTAGGCGAGTATGTTCGGAAATGAGGGGGCAATGCGCGATGGGACAAGGGAAGAAACAGGCGATTGTGGTAGTTTGTCTGTTGGTTTTTGCAGTTGGCGTTCTCGCGTGGGCTACCTGGGGTTTGATTACAAATTTCGACCGGCCTGCCGAGGAAGGGAACATTGGGGATGTAGTTGACGTCGTACCAGAAGTGTCGCCTGAGATGCCGGAGGCTTCGCCTGATCTTCCGCCTGAGATAGAGGTGGTGGCGCCGCCGCCTACATATCCTTTGGGCGGCCCGGTTTTGATCGTGGATGGCTTTGTCGACGGGGCGATTTACGAGGATGGGTGGATCATTTTTTGCTTTGCCCGTCGCTCGCATCCGTATAGTACGCTCTTTGTGGAATGGATCAGTCCGGATGGGGACATGGGCGAAGTGCTGGAAATTCCGTGGCGGTCTACTACTGTGCCACATATTATCGGATTTGACATCACGGAAGAAGGGCATTTTCAGTTTTTGGTTCGGGATCAGGGGTGGTATACACGGCCTGGGCTGGATGTTTTGATCCATGCTGTATATGATAGAGCGGGGGATGTGGTTTCCGCGCCGCGCGTGATGGAGTTGGACCTTGAGGCGCGGGATTTTGATTGGATTCAGCGGGTCTTGTTCTTGCCATCGGGCGATATGGTGCTCCATGTGATCGAGTGGGATTGGGATATGCTCTACATCCTCTCTCCGGACGGGACGCTGCGCAGCGAGCAAGAGGTGGACTTTGGGCACTTGGCGATGCTGCGCGATGGTCGTGTCGTTTTTCTGGCGGATGGGCTCCGCGTATTGGACCCTGTGAGCGGGCGCCTTGGAGACTTGATCTCGGATACGGCGGTGTTGGAGTGGGATACTGTGTGGGATATGCATGCGGCGCCTCTTTGGAGCGAGTTTGATCTCTATGTGGATATCACAGGACGGGATACCTATGATTGGATTTATGGCTATCATCTGGACACCGGGGCGCTCACGCCGATTTTGAGTTGGGGTGTGGCCGGGTTTGTGCCAGATGAAGTGGACGATATCATTGTCATTTTGCCGGATAGGCGTATTGCGGTATTCCGCGAGATCGGCAGTGTGCGGATTTATACAGAGTTGTTTGTGTTCACGCCCGAAGGGTAAGCTTGACGCAGGAGAAGGTTCGATGAAAGCAGCAGTTGCAAAACTGAATCAGCGGCTAGGGGAAAAGCTTTATTCCGGGGCTTTTCTCGCGCCGAGCTTTATTGGTGTGATGATCTTTTTCATCATCCCCTTCTTCGTGGTGGGGTACTATGCGTTTATTGATAGCCCCATTGGGCAGAATTTTGTGTTTTTCCGGAACTTTGAGCGCGTGCTTGGCAATCTGGCGTTCCAGACGGCGACGCGGCATACGATTATGTTCTCCGCGTTGGCGGTGCCGTTGGCGGTGGTTTTGGGTTTGGGGCTTGCGGTTTTGCTGGAGCAAAAACTGCCGCTGAAGAGCCAGCTTAGGACCTTCTTTCTGTCTCCCATGATGGTGCCGGTGGCGTCGATTGTGTTGATCTGGGAAGTGCTGTTTCACCAGAATGGGGCGATCAATGATACGCTCTCTAATATCGCCGCATCGACCGGGTGGTTTTCTTATGACAGGATGGCGGGGCAGTGGGTTGACTGGTTTTATTCTCAATGGGCACAACTCCCGATCGTGGCGCTTTTTCTCTGGCGGAATCTCGGGTATAATATGATTTTGTTCATGGCGGCTTTGAACAATATTCCGCGAGACTTGCTTGAAGTGGCGGATTTGGAAGGGGCTGGTCCTTGGTATGTGTTTCGGAAGATCAAGCTCCGCTTTTTGTCGCCGACGATTTTGTTTGTGACGATTCTCTCGGTGATTAACTCGTTTAAGGTGTTTCGAGAGGTCTATTTGCTTACGGGGAGCCATCCGTATGGACGGCTGTATATGTTGCAGCATTATATGAATAACATGTTCCAGAATCTGGACTATCAGAGCCTTGCCGCTGCGGCGCTCATTATGGCGCTTGCTGTGGGCATTATCATTGGTACGCTCTTCGTCGTCGAGCATTGGTACGGGAAGGATATTGAAGGATGAAGAAACATCACCTATCCTCCCTGATATTGCGCACTGCTGTGGCGGGGTTCTTTGCACTTTTATTCCTGATGCCAACCGTGCTCACGCTCTCTAACTCTTTTATGAGCCAGGCGGAGATATCGGCGAACTATGGGGTGATTTTCGGCTCGCCGGCTGAGGGCGCTTATATGTCTGAGCGGGTGAATTTGAAGCTCATTCCGGATATGGTGACTTTTCGGCAGTTTAGCACGGTGCTCCTGATGAGCCCGGACTATTTGTTCCGCTTCTGGAACTCTGTGATCTTGGTTGTGCCGATTGTGATTTTTCAGGTACTCATCGCGTCTCTTGCGGCTTATAGTTTTACTCGCTGGCGGTCGAGATGGAAAGAAGTGCTGTTTTTTTCTTACATTATTCTCATGCTCATGCCCTTCCAGGTGACACTAGTACCCAACTTTATCGTAGCTGAGCGGCTTAACCTTTTAGATACGCGATGGGCTATTTGGTTGCCGGGGTTCGTGGCGCCGTTTAGTGTGTTTTTGCTGACTAAGTTTATGCGGCGGATCCCTGTGTCCTACATCGAAGCGGCGAAGCTTGACGGGGCGGGGGAGTGGCAGATTTTCTGGCGGATTGCTATACCGCTCTGCCGGGGAGCGCTCTATGCGGTGGCGATTTTAGTGTTTATTGATTACTGGAACATGGTAGAGCAGCCGCTCATCATGCTCCGTGACCCGATGACGCATCCGCTCAGCGTGTTTTTGTCTCGGATTAACAGCGCGGAGATTGGCGTGGCCTTTGCAGTTGCCACGATTTACATGATTCCGTCTCTGTTAATGTTCTTGCATGGGGAAGAATATCTGATTGAGGGTATTACGTATTCCGGCGGGATTAAGGGCTAGCGCCCCGGATGAGACGGGATTTGATTTTTCGACGGAGCCGAAAAGGACGAAGGATATGAGGGGCGGGATAACCCTGCCTTAACAAGTACAAGGTTGAGTTCGGGAGGATGTTGGTTATGAAGAAGTTTAATCGTGAATGGGTGAAGAGTGCGGCTATCATTTTTTTGTTGGTGATGGGAGCGCTTACCTTTTTCTCCAATACAATCCTGAATTTCTCTCTGCCGGAAGTGGAGACGGCTCAGCCGCAGTCTGGCACGATCTCGAATGCGATCCGTGGGCAGGCTGATGTGCAGTCTATGGGGAGCTATAGCGTTGAGGTGGAGATTGCGCGCCGGATTATTGCGGTTTATGTACGGGAGGGCGACACAGTTGAGCAGGGGCAGCCGTTGTTTTTGCTGGAAGAGGCGGAGAATCCGAATCTCGAACAGCTCTATACTTTGCGTTTGCAGCGGCAGAAGATGCTGCTTGATCTTGCGCAGTCTGATTTTGCGAGTCAGAACGAGGGAATTCGGCAGATTCGGGAGGATTTAGACCGGGCCGTTGCGGCACGTGAGGAATTGGGGACAGTGAATTTGACGCTCCACCAAGCGCGGCAGCGGGTGGAGGAGGCCAATGAGCGGATGGGCCGGTATGCGGAAAATCTGGCGGATTTGGAGCATGAGCTGGTTCTGCTCAACGCCCATGACATCCGCTCGGCCTATATTGGAGACCTAGTGAGGGCTTATCAGCGAGCATTGGCGGATTTTTTGGAGCATGTGGGGATGACGTATGAAGAGTGGCAAGGGCGGTCGCCGGAGCCACCTTATGTGCCGGAACCCCCGCCACTGCCGCCAGACCCGACGCCAACGCCAAATTTCAATGTGACGTTTCACATGAATACTACGGACTCTGTTGGGAATCAGCCAAGCCCAAACCCGCAATCGGTGGCGAGCGGTGGCGTTGCGACGCGGCCTATACTGAATCCGACCCGCACGGGCTATCTCTTTGTTGAATGGGTTACAACATCTGACGGTAATACACCGTTTTTATTTCAATGGACACCGATTACGGGGCACACAACCGTCTATGCTCTATGGATCGTAGATTTAGCCGCACCATTGTCGACTGCGCCTTTGAATTTGAATCAACAGTGGTGGTCGGCTGAGCGGTGGGCGGAGCACGTGGAAGATGCGAGGCATGAGATGCTTTTGGAAGCCATGCGCGTTCGGCCGAGGTTGATAGACCGCATTACTAACGCAGAGCGAGCGAGCACGCACGCAACGCATTACTTTAATAACGCAGTGGCTACTATGGAGCGCGTTCAGGAGATTGGTGTCGCTGATGAAAGTGTTCGGCAGATGGAGCGGACTTTGAACACAGCGCTTATCAATCTTGCGAACGATGAACAGCAGGCCTCTACCGCTCATGCGAGCCAGATATTGGACCTCAGAGACCTTGAGCGGCGGATTCGGGAATTGGAAGACCGCATCGAACGGCAGGATGGGGGTTTGGATGGGGGAGATGTTACGATCACGGCGCGGTATGATGGCGTTGTGCTCAACCTTACCGCCGTCGCGGGTCAGAACGCGAATCCGGGGATTCCTTTGGCACGGATCGAAGTGGCGCACATGGGATATGTGGCGGAACTCACGACGGATACGCGCCAGGCGCAGGAGGTTCGGCCGGGGCAGGGTGTTGAGGTGAGTTCGATGAACTGGTGGGCTAATCTCACCGGTGTTGTGACCAGCATACGTCCGAATCCGGATAATCCGGCGAATCAGCGGATTATTTCTGTGGAAATTCACGGAGACCAGATATTTGCGGGAGAGCAGGTGACACTGCGGATTCCGATTTCCTCTGCTCGCTTTGAGGTTATTGTGCCGCGTAGTGCGGTGGCGCAGGATGCGGAGGGGCACCATGTGTTTGTGCTTGTCTCCCGTGCTTCGCCGTTGGGTACCCGATATACGGCCCGGCGTGTGGATGTGACGATTGAGGCGGAAGATGAAACGCATATGGCGATCCGGGGCGATCTGGACCGGTGGAGCAATGTGATTATTCGATCCAGCGCGTCGCTTTCGGACCGAGACGCGGTGCGCCTCGCGGTCAATTAGTGGGATTGAATTGATATGAGAACTGAACAGGGAAAGTATAGCCTCAGCTGGGGTAGGATTGTGGTTTGCGTCCTACTCTTGCTTTTGGCGGGGATTTCCGGCTTGTTTTTGCGGCATGTTACTGGGATGTTGCCCAGCCAGCAGGCGGCCGCGCGGTGGGGCGGAGCCGATGCGGGGCGATTTGCACAGGTCACAGCTTTTTTGCCGGAATATGGCGGGTTGACGCAGCAGACGGTGAATGGGTTTATGTCAAACGTCTTTGGTGAACTTGTGCTGCAGGGGCTTGCGCCGCATACGCCGTCTGGGGCGCCGGTGTTTGCCTATAGCGCCGAGGGGACGATGTCGGTCTTGTCTGACGCGCGGGGGCCGATTGAAACATATGTCACCGGGGTAGGAGGGAACTTTTTTCTCTTTCATCCCGTCCAATTGATTAGTGGAGCAAGTTTACCCGCAGAAAGTCTGAACCGCGATCTGGTCGTGATTGACGCAACCCTTGCCTGGCGGCTCTTTGGAGCTACGAATGTGGCGGGGATGGAACTAATCATCGGGAATAGACCCTACCTCATCTTGGGTGTCTATCGACCTTTGGACAATTTCGCGAGTCGGGCGGCCTATGGGGATATGCCGCACATGTTCCTCTTCTACGATGAAATGTCTCGGATTCTGGGGACAAGGCCCATTACTACGGTGGAGGTCGTGCTGCCGAGCCCTATCTCGGGAATCGCGGAGACGATAGTCATCGAGGCTTTGGATGCTGTGAATGTGGATGAAGACGGATTTCGGCTGGTGAACAATACCACGCGCTATCGGTTTACGTCCTTGCTCGGTGTCGTGCAAGATTTTGGGCAGCGCTCTATGTATCGCACGGGGTTTCGTTTGCCACACTGGGAGAATGCGGCCCGGATGACGGAGGACTTTGCGGCCCTGGCACTGGTGCTGATGCTGCTCTTCCTCGTGTATCCCATCGTCGCGATTGTGAAACTGGGGTATCGGCGTTGGCGGGGACGGAAGTGGCGGATTGCGTTGGCGCGGAAACGAGTAGAAGAACTCAGAGAACAAAGGCGGGCGGCGAACTGGGAAGATACCCGCGCTGTGCAGAGTGAAGAGGAAAACCAACTCAAAGTAGACGAAATTATTCGTCAAGTCAAAGAAAGTGAGGATGATGAAAAATGAAACAGAACATGAAACGTGGAATTGCACTATTGCTGGCGATCTGTCTGGTTTTGGGACTCGCCGCTTGCGGCGGTGGGACGGGACCAGGGCCGGCAGGGCCAACCCCCGGCGGGATTGGCGGCGGGGAAGAAGGGACTTTGGAGCAGGAGGGTTATGTCTTCGTGTCGGAGTTTATCGACCTGGACATACCGGGGGTCGGTAGCTGGGTACAGCTCGTGGGAATGCATGGGGATACGTTGTATCTTGTGTATGGTACGGAGCTGCCGGATGGTGGATGGGGCACGACCCTCTCGACGATACGGACAGATGGCACGGGGTTCAACAGCGTCTGGACCGGACGTTCGGAATCGACGGAAGACGGGGACAGAATGACCCACACCTCCCAAGGTATCCGTGCGCTAACGATTCGGGCGGACGGGGGCGTTGTGGCGCTTCGTCAAAACAGCAGCAGCTTCTGGAGCCCGGACGACTGGGGCTGGGAAGAGAATTTCTATCTGGTAGCTTTTGCACCCAATGGAAGCATTGAGCGGGAGGTTGACCTCTCGGCGTTGCTGAATCTGCAAGAGGGCATGCACTTTGATGCGAATCGGGTCCAGGTCATGTCTGACGGACGGACTTTGCTCGGTGGATGGAATATTTTGTATGTTCTCTCGCCGGATTGGACCTCCGTAACAGAGATGGCTTGGGAGGATGTGGACAGCTTCCTCGTCACAAGGGACGATCAGGTGCTGGTTTCTGCGCGGGGTCCGGAGGATATGCAGAGCCGTACTTGGCATTTTGACCTTGCGAGTGGTCAGATATTAAATCAGGGAGATTCCGTGTTCGACGCGCCGCTCCATAGCGCACAGACCGGAGCGGAGTTTGATCTGTATATCGGCACCCACATTGCGGTGTTCGGATTTGATCTGGAAGCCGGCCGGTCTACCCAGCTGTTTGACTGGATGGACATGGATATGCTCTCCTCGGCTAGCTTCGCTGTTTCCGATACGGGCGAAATCTATTTCTTCGATGAGAATTTTGGCGGCAGCGCGCGGACTACTTTGATACGTCTCAGTCTGCGTCACGTATCGGAGGTGCCGCAGCAGACGATTATTACCTTTGGCGGCCTCTTTGTCGATTGGGACATCCGCCGGGAGATTGTGGAGTTTAACCGCCGCAACACGCAGTATCGCATCCGCGTCGTCGAATATGCGGATTGGCTGAGTCCGGATATGACAGACGCGATTCGCCGTCTGAACACGGACATTATCACCGGAAACGCACCGGATATTCTGGACTTTGGCGCGATTTTGCCCTTTGAACAATATGCCCGCCGTGGATTTCTGGCGGATATCGGTGCGATGATTGAGGCGGACAATGAGCTCAGAGGAACCCTGGTGGATCCCATCATGGACCTGCTCAGGCTGGATGGGACCCTGTATACGGTCATGTCTCAATTCTCCGTCGGCACGCTGGTCGGTCGGACGGACCGAGTTGGGCCGAACATGGGCTGGACGATGGATGAGTTCCTGGCCATAGCGGATACGCTGCCCGAGGGAGCCACGATGTTTGACAGATTTGTCACGCAGCAGGCGTTCCTTCAGGGTGTGCTGGGCGCGAACCTCGGTCTATTTGTGGACCGTGAAACGGGCCGGGCGAACTTTGATAGTCCGTTGTTTATGGATTACCTGAACTTCGCCATGAGTCTGCAGACAGAGCAAGATCTCTGGGGTCCGGATGGCCCCGGCGGTGGAATTATGCCTCGACCCATGCCGATGCCTGCGGCTGAGGCGGCTGCTGAGACGGAGTATGACGCGGAGTACGCGGACGAGACGGACGGATATGAGGACACAGAGCGGCGGGATGAAGGAATCGCACTGCCCATTCCGCCGCCGATCGGACCGCCGGGTGAGTGGGAGAGCCCGTTCACCACGAACCGGGTGCTGCTCCAGGAACAGGTGATTTGGGGCTTCACCGATCTCATTTGGACTGAGGAGAACTTTGGCGGACAGGTTACCTTTAAGGGTTATCCGACCGAGCAGGGGAATGGCAGTGTGATTCTGCCGCGCGGTATGATTGCGATCTCCGCCGGTAGCCGAAATCAAGATGCCGCTTGGAGCTTTGTGCGGACTTTGCTTACAGAGCGTTGGCAGGAGGATAATGCTTCCAGCTTCCCGACGAACCGCGCAGTTTTTGAGCGGCGAATGGCAGAGGCGATGGAGCTTCCGCGCTGGTTCAGAGAAAATCCGGATATGATAGATCCTGATTTCCCGCCGGCTGTCGCGACGCAGGCGCAGGTGGACCAGATTTATGCTTTGGTCATGCAGACCAGTATGCTTGCGATGCGGGATACGACGGTGTTCTCGATGATAGAGGAAGAGTTGCTGCCCTTCTTTGCGGGGGACAGAAGCATCCAAGAGACGGTGCGGATTATTCAGAGCCGTGTGCAGACTTATCTGAGTGAGCGCGCGTAACATGTAAGTTTTGAGGGGGCCGCAAGATTCTGTGGCCCCCTCATTTTTTGATGGATTTCGTATTGACATTTGGGACGATCGGTGGTACTATATCCTACGCCGACAAGGCCACTTGCGCGAGTGGTGGAATTGGTAGACTCGCTGGCTTCAGGTGCCAGTGTTCGCAAGGACGTGTGGGTTCGACTCCCACCTCGCGCACCACGAATATGTCAAGCCCACGCTAAAAATATTTTGGCGTGGGCTTTGTCATTTGTGATTGTCAATTATAATGTGAAAGAGCCTTATTCTATTGTGTTGTCATAAACTGAAATAAGAAACAGTGGAGTGTACTACTTATTTCAATTTTGCTAGATAAAATGAAACATGGAGCGAGATCGGAGGGTAAACCCGAGGCATACTATAAGATTTTTGCATTATCAGTCTCGCTGTTTATAGAAAAAAATGGAATTTTGTGTTATAATATCGAAAATGTGATCATGATATGATCAATAGTTGTGGTGTATTACCCGTGCAAGGCGATGAGGTAGGACTCACGAGAATATTGGGGGAAGTAAATTGTCAAGCCGTATTTTCGACACACAAAATGTGATTCTCGCACGAGTTGATGAGTCAGATTTGAAGTCTTATCTTATTGATTCGGATATTGATGATGCCGGGAAAAACATTTTTCGCTTTGACGCATTTGCAGATGCAATCATTGAGGCTATTCCCGAGTATGTTTTCGCGCACTATGAAAACCCTAATATCTCACAAACACAAGCGGTTAGTAAAGTGCGAGAAGCAGCGAAAAGTATTTATAAGATTAAAGAATATGCTTTAATGAGAAAAGTGTGTTTAGAGAATGATACGGCTGCGCAAGCGCAATTAAGTCAACTGCCCTTTCATAAAAGAGGTGAGTTCGGTGAATTACTCCTACATCTTCTGTTGCGCGAGTTTCACGGAACAATTCCTTTAATTTCAAAAGTATATTTTAAGGATTCAACTGGAACGCCTGCTCATGGATTTGACTCAGTACATGTTTCGCCAAATGAGCAAATTCTCTGGCTTGGTGAAAGTAAATTCTATGGTAATAGCAAGCAAGGCATATCAGCATTGGTTGATGATATCAAAACACATTTTTGCAAAGAATATCTTGATGAGCAAATTTTAGTAATAAAGAAAAATTTAGAGTGCAACGATATCCCGGGGCGAAATGACTGGATAAATACACTTAATAACACGACAAAACTAAATGACAAAATACAGATGATAAATATCCCCCTCCTTTGTACATATCCTCATGATATTTATAGTCTATATAGTAATTTGGCGTGTGCAGATGCTGTTACTTATCACGAGACAGATGTGCGAGGTCTAAAACAGTTTTTTGATAGCAAGAACGACCATGCACTCAAGGATAGACTAAATATTATTTTGATGTTGCTTCCTATACAAGACAAGGCTGCTCTTGTCAAGAAACTTCATACAAAACTTTGGTATATGCAAAATATGTGAGGTGAATTTCCTTGGATATTGTCAAAGCTATAGAACGAGCAAACCTCCTATCCTACGATCTCAGTTTTGACTATGCGCTGCAATGTAGTAAGCTACTGACCGGTAATGGTAGCGACCGTGCTTTAGCGCGTCGCGCAGCGATCCACATCCTCGATAGATGGGATAGTGTCCCTATAGCCACGCGGCCTTTATGGACTGATATTATTGAAGCGGTAGGCTTTTATCCGTACATTTCGAAAATTTCCAACACAGATAGATTAGATTCATTTGCGGATGAAATTAGGCAACAAAGCTTTCTTTCTGATCATTTGCCAAACACCTATATGCACAGCGAGCAAAAGAAGCTATCAGATTATTTGAGCTCGGAGCGAAATGTAGTGGCCAGTGCGCCGACGAGTTTTGGGAAGAGTTTGCTCATTGAAGAACTAGTCGCTACTCGAAAACATAAAAATATTGTTATTATTCAGCCAACGCTTGCGTTGTTAGATGAAACCCGAATAAAATTGAAAAAATATAAAGACGACTATAAAATTATCGTAAGGACGTCACAAGAACCAGCGATAGATAGAGGGAATCTCTTTTTGCTTACGGCTGAAAGAGTAATGGAATATGAATGGTTCACTCATGTTGATCTACTTATAATTGATGAATTTTATAAGATGAGCTTGAAACGTGTTGATGACCGTGCAGATACACTTAACAATGCGTTTCTGAAGATTTATGATACGTTCAAACCTAAATTTTATCTGCTCGGCCCGAACATCGATGGCATTACAGAAGGATTTGAAGAAAAATATAGTGCAATATTTTATAAAACAGATTATTCATTGGTAGACTGCAATGTAAATGTAATTACTGGTGTAGATAGCGAGGCCCAAAGAGAAAGGAAGCTTTTTGAGTTGCTAGATAGCCAAGCCAATCAACAGACGCTAGTATACTGTTCGTCGCCGCAGCGTGCGCGTAGTGTAGCGCGAGCATACCTAAAACATTTGAGAGATAATAGCATAAGCACTGCCCCAAAAGAGGAGTTACCAATAATCGAATGGTTGAGCGATGCAATTCCCAAATGGAGCTTAACTGAAAAATTAACTAATGGGATTGCGATTCACGATGGTTCATTGCCGAAACATCTTGGTGCATCTATTATTCGATATTTCAACGAAGGACGTATTCGCTGTATTTTCTGCACGTCAACCATTATTGAAGGCGTGAATACAAGCGCAAAGAATGTTGTTATTTACGATGGGAAAAAGGGCAGAAAAGATATTGACTACTTTGATTTTAGTAATATCAAAGGGAGATCAGGTAGATTAATGGAGCATTTTCTTGGCAATGTGTATTGCTTTGCTCCTATCCCTCAAACGGAGGCCATTATTGTAGATATTCCATTTTATGAGCAGGATTCATTTGCGTTGACATCTGAAGTTTTGGTAAATATTCGAGCAGAGGATGTAAAGCCGCAGGTTCAGCAAAGATACAATGAGTTGAATGCCATAGAGCCGGAATTATTAAATATCTTTAAACAAAATGGAACAAAAATTGACGGTCAACAGAGCATATATGCTAGGCTGCAAAATGATATTGTAACGCGTAGAGATTTTATCGTTTGGACTCAAGTGCCAAATTATGATCAAATACGTTATATTCTGCAACTATGCAAGGGCAATTATCTTTCGTTTGATGGTCCTGTTCGCTCGGTTGAACAACTTGCAGTGTATTTGAACCAATACAGAGCCGACGGCAGTTTGGCATCAATAATTCAAGGCTGCTATGACTATTCTATTGGGAAAGTTAAAAAGCAGACAGCACAAAGACAAGCAGATCATTATGATAAAGCGATTGAAGTTGCTTTTCATGTCTACCGACATTGGTTTCAGTTTACGGTGCCAAAAGCTTTTAGAATTGTAGATAGCTTGCAAAGATATGTTTGTGCCAAAAGAGGGATTAAGGCGGGGTCATATAGCTATTATGTTCAGCAGCTTGAGAATGATTTTATTCGAAACAATCTTTCGATCCTAATTGAATATGGGATACCAAGTCAGACTGTGCGAAGGATTGAACAAGAAATACCTGCTAGCTTAAGCGAAGATGACGTAATACAATTTATTCAAGAAAACAGGGACAGGCTTTTTGCCCCACTGATGCAGTATGAACGTGATCGATTGGAGCAATGTTTGTAGACAAAAACGCAAGTTCATAACATGAGCGGGTGGTGTAAAATGAGCCTAAGATTTGAACGCCGTGATGGCGAGTTGATTATGGAGTACCTTCCTGATCTTATGGATAAAGAATCCCTTTTACAGAAACTCGAAAGGGAAGGGGTGTGGGATATTAAACATTGTTTTTCTGTAACCGTTGCGCGTATAAGGGAAGATGAAGAAGGTCGATTTGAATCTGAGGGGATCTATTTCTGTATTGGCTCAGTGGGTGAAGCCTATACGACTATAGACCCTGAAGTGTTGGGAACATCTAATGGTTTTCATTTTGACAACAAGATTAGACTAAAAGAGAACATGTTCATTGCTCATCGTGGCATTTCAATTTTTCGGAAGCTTGATAAAGTTATCAGCATGGAAGCATATATTGGAGAAGAGGATGCGCCGGGATGTAATTTCCCATTTGAAGTTTTTAAGGAGCTGATTCAGAGGTTTCCTAAAACGACTGAATTAAACCATTATGCGAATTCAAAAATTGCAAGAATAGTAAAAGAATACTTTGCTGACGCTGAGATATATGAAGAACGATTTGAACGGTTTCTGGAACGAAACGAAAAGAATTCAGGTTCTGATGGTAAGGCAAGATTTCAACAGTATAGTCGCTTGACTGAGTTAGAGCAATTCGAGGTTGTAAATAGCGAGCTACGGCAGATGCTTAACGATGCCGAAAATATAGATGAAGCAACTTGGCAAGAAAAAATATGCGATATCATTCGTGTGCTTTATCCGAAATACATAGCGAGTGTACGTGAGATGAAAATTCACGGTGCTGATAAGCATGATAAAAAACCAGATTTCCTTCTGGTTGACGCAAACGGATATGTCGATGTGATGGAGATCAAAAAGCCAAGTGTCCAGATATTGTCGGAGCAACCTATATATCGAAATAACTATATCTCTACAAGAGAGTTCGTTGGCACTGTCCAGCAAATTGAAAAGTATATTTACTGTCTAAGGCACTGGGGAGAGACAGGAGAGAAGTGTCTAAGTGAAGATAAAAAGCTAATGGCCATTTTACCAGATGGTTTGCTTCCCAAAATAATAAATCCACAAGGTATTTTGCTACTTGGACGGAGCAATAACTTCAAAGAGCAGAGAGAAAGAGATTTTGAACTGATAAAGCGCCAGTATAGAAATGTTGCTGATATAATGACTTACGATGATTTGGTGTGGCGAGTGCAGAATATAATTGGGGCATTGAGGAAATCCATAGCTACCTCTGGCAATAAATAAGGGCTTTGTTTCACGATAGAGGAGCAAGAATATATAGCGGTATGCTTTGGAATATGGCAAAAACATACCGCTATATATAATTTTTCAGGAAGTTATATCATCAAGTCAACATGAATTTTGCCATTTCTGAAAACAATCAGCCTACAAACGAACCGATCAATATGTTTGGATGTCAGTACCGCTGTATCCGCGAATGCGTTCAAAATTTGCAGAGACTCTTGCCTGTGTTTGTTAGTCTCCTTTTCCTTATCCAATAATCGGTGCAAAGAGGTAGCGCGTTGCCTATATTCTTCTTCCTTGACTTGATACCCTCTTTTTAATTCCAGATAATCGGCTTGGTCAATAACGCCAGTGATCAAGTTTTCATATAGAGTTAGGAAAAGGTTTTGCAAATGATGCAGCTCCATATCAATAAAACGAAGTTCAGGAAGAGGGTCCTCCTTTTTCTGCGGTGCTTCAAGTTGCCTTGAAAGGTCGTCTCTGAGGCGCAACAACTGCTCCGCTAGGGCACTTGCGATCACGTCCTCAGAAACACAAATACCAACGCAGAAATCTGGTGTGATGCGATTAGTAGTACAACGAAATATGTACACGTCACGTTGCTTTGTTCTCTCCAAACGATTGCCGCAGTGAGCGCAATAAATTTTACCTTTGTAGATATTTGTGGAATATGAGATGGCTGGGCTCCTTTTTGATCTATTTTGCTTGAGTGCCTGAACCGCTTGAAATACGTCAGAAGAAACGATTGCTTCGTGCGTATCATAAACGCGTATCCACTCGTTGGCGAGTGTTCGTTGACGCTTGAGACGGCCTGTTGTTTTACCCTGCACCAAATGGCCCAGGTATATTTCATTGTCTAGGATTTTTCTCACAGCTGTGGCATGCCACGCACGAAAACTATTTGTAGCAATTCTGCTTTTTTGAGCACTAGGTAACGGGATTTTTAACGCATTCAGCTTTCGGGCAATTTCAGATGTACTTGCCCCATCCATTGCGTATGCAAAAATCTGCCTGACAGTATCTGCGGCGGGGGTATCTACAATCAATTTGCGGTGGTTATTCGGTGCTCTCATATAGCCATAAGGAGGCCGCCCGCCTACATATATGCCATCTTGCATGGCTTGCCGAGTCTGAGACTTTGTTTTGCGACTGATATCAATAACATAAGCTTCGTTGACTAAATTGATAAACGGTAGCGTGATGACGCCATTATCGACGCTGGAATCATAGTTGTCACCGATTGAGATAAGGCGAAGCCCTAAGCGCGGGAAAACCTCCTCCGCATAATAGCCTGTATCAATCACATCTCTGCCCAACCGAGATAAATCTTTTACGATGACACAATGGATCTTTTGAGATTTTGCATCTTGTAGCATTCGTTGGAAGTTGGGTCGTTCAAAAGTTGTGCCGGATACGCCTGAATCGATATATGTATCATACAATTCTAAATCAGGATGCTCATGGATATAACTTGAGATAATGTGTTGTTGCGTCTCGATGGAATTTCCCTTTTTAGAGCGGTCTTCTAAAGACAGCCGAACATATGCCGCCACTTGAGTAAGCGTTGACTTATGACGGAGTAGAGGTCCTTGATTATTATGTTTTCTGCTTTTTCTAGCCATCGTTACGCCCCCGCAGTTCTATATATCGGGCTAGTTGTTCGTATTCGCGTTGGTGAACAAAGTCAATAGCGATCTTATTCTTAGCTAAGACACGTATGTGCTGAACCATTTTGACAACGGAAAACCTATTTAGCTCATTCGAGTCAATAAATTGCAAGAAACTGTAAGTCCAAGCTAATTCATTGCTAGATGATGACTCTGTGGCGCAGTACAACTTGTTCTGTAGGCTAGATATTTCATTTTCCTGAAGAGAAATTTTGTGACTATAGTGTTTTTGGAGCAGCTGGAATTCTGTGGCCCCGATGAGGCCACACGCGAGACTGCTATAAAGGCTCGATCTGAATTTTTGTAAATCGTTAATACTTTGAATGTGCTCAGCGAGTTGCTGTGCGCATTCATTTTTTGCTACAGCTACTATATGCGCGACAGAAAGATTACGCGTTAAGCCCTCGATACTGGCAAGACGCTCTTTGATCGCTAGTGTCACCATAGCCAGCAAAGCTTCATCGCGAACCATGTGGGGTGAAGTGCAGCCACGTTTCTTTCCTGTTGGGCAATAATAATAGATATAGCTTTGCTCGGCCGGTGCTATGGATTTTCGAGTCATATTACTACCACAGCATCCACAAATAAGTAATCCCGAGAATATATGTACTCCGCGGCATTTCGGAGCTGTTCGAGTATCTATTGCCAATGCCCGCTGTACTGCGGAATAATCAACTTTAGATATGATAGGCGGATGTGCTTCCTCTATTCTGCTCCATTCGCTTTCATTTAAGGCTCTCAACGCTTTTGACTTATAGCTTTCTTGACGCAGCCGTCCTTGAACAAGAGTGCCAGTATAGTTTTCATCTCGTAAAATTCGGAGAATTGTCGTGGCACTCCAATGCGCATTCTGATTATCTGCAAATCCTCCATGAGAATGGGGGAGCCCTTGCTCTCGTTTATATGCAATTGGAGACAAGACGCCAGAATTGTTAAGTTCTGATGCGATTTTTGCGGCACTCAAACCTTGTAGCTTCATGTGGAAAATAGATTGGACAATGGGATAGGTGTTTAGGTCTATAGCAAGTTTATATTTGTTGCTGTCTGATCGTTGGTAACCATAAATCGGAACAGCACCTACATATGCGCCCTGCCTACGTTTTGCATTCAATGAACTACGAGTCTTTTTAGATATATCGTGGCTGTATTGCTCGCTAAAGATATTCTTGATGAGGGCTATCGTTCTCTCGACTCCATCCAACTGGATGGAGTCAATGTTGTCATCAATCGATATGAATCGAACACCATTGGGTTGGAAAAGATCACGAAGGCATTTCCCAGTTTCAATATAGTTTCGCCCTAATCGCGAGAGATCTTTGACGACCACGCAATCCACATCCCCAGCCTTGATATCCGCAATCATCTCATTGAATGCAGGACGATCATAAAACAAACCGCTATAGCCGCTATCAATCTTCTCAGTGGCAACTATGATTTCCGGATGCGTCTGAAGAAATCTGTCAATAAGTTTGCTTTGATTGGCAATACTATCTCTGTGTTGCAATTCGTCATCTGGAGTAGAAGTCCTTATGTACTTTGCTGCTCGATATGTCTTTTTCATATGGCACACCTCCTCAGAAGAGGATATACCATGTGGGGAAAACGATCTATTTGGATGACATTAATCGCTCCATTAAGCCGGCGTGGGCAAACAAACGATTTCTAGAGCTTTGCGCAGTCTGAACCAGTATCCCTAAACTTTGGAGGAGATTTATAGAGCTTGATACTGTATTAAAAGACAAGCCCACTTGTTCGCTGGTATATCTGATGCTTGAAATGATATTCTTTTTGAAATGTCGGTAAACATCCAGTATACAATCTGTCCGATTATGACGTTGCAGAAGGATGTTTTCTTCATCTTGTCGGGTAGTCGTGTCATAGTACTGGATGAACTCAATGCCTTGCTGTGCCGCTTCGTCTATGATCTGGACGAAGAAGTTGATCCAAGCCGTATAGTTACCATTCTTTTGCGTCGATGCCAACCTGTCAAAGTATTCAGCTTTATGGCGGTACAAGGATGCAGAGATGGAACAAAAGCGCGCTCCGTTCAGTTTCGCATCGTTTAATATGTGATAAAGGAGTATACGTCCGACAATACCATTATAGCATTCATATGGGTGGATCATCTCAAACTGATAATGACACATAGCCGTTTTGATGAGCACGTCAGCGCGGCTAGATGCTATGTAATGCTCTATATCGATCAAAGCAGGTCGAATACTATCTGGATCAGTGGGATTATATTGGCGATAATTCGAGGTAGAGTATGTTAAGAAGAGGGGTTTGTCGCGAAGGGCAACTTTTCGTCTGTAATCATTTCCGGTTAATGCATGATTGATAAGATCATTGTAGCTTAACTTTTTCGTTGGCGTTTCTAAGGCATAATGATAAGCAGACATGATATTTTGTATATCGCTGTTCAGCTTGCCTGTTCCTTGCTCTGCAAGCATGGAGCGAATATCAGGATCAGGATAATCTATCATTTTTGAAAAACAACTCTCACGGAGCAGAGTTAAATCAGCTAGAGTGTCTCTGATGGTAGTGGAAGCGGTTATGCCTTCAAGCACACCCAACGAGCGATGCGTCTTTGTCAGTAGCACAGCAAGACCATCGTCTATTGTATGAAACGTTCCCTTTGCCAGCGGAAGGGGGGTGAACGTGTAGTAGGCAGAGCGCATAGCATCATCGCGTCTCTGCTCTACATAATCTCCTGTATGAACGAACATACACTACCCCGCATATAAAAAATAATTTATTTCATTATATCAAAATAAATTAGAATAACAAGTGGAGTATCATTTTTTATTTCATTTTGTTGTTATAAATTGAAATAAGAAACGACGAAATGTGCCTCATATTTCAATTTGGCTAGGTAAAATGAAATATGGAGTACAGTTTGCGGGTGAGCCGAGGCGCACGAATATGTCAAGCCTGCGCTAGAAAAAACTCTGGCGTGGGCTTTGATATTTGTGCCTGTCAATTATAATGCGAAAGCATCTTATTTCATTTTGTTGCCATAAGTTGAAATAAGGGATGAT
>WRAO01000006.1 GCA_009780175.1 Oscillospiraceae bacterium | reverse complement strand
TCTCCCCTGTTATGCTGATGGACATTTACAGCCACTCTTCGTATGAGATCACAAAGCGATACCTCGGCATCGCGCAGGAAGATAGAGATAAGATTTATCTCTCCGCCGCATTGTTTTAGCTGCACTACAATAAAACACGAAATACGCAAAAGTTTTCTTGCTTTGCGTGTTTTCATTGTCCAGCGAATATGTAAAAAACGCTACATTCTCAGAGGCTACAAAGATTGTACTTTAAATAGTTTCATGCTATACTGTCCCCATTGATATTGCATGTAGGAGGATTTTTATGCAAAATACAAGCAAAACTATGGACAAAATCGTAGCCCTATGCAAAGGGCGGGGGTTTGTCTATGCGGGCAGCGAGATTTACGGCGGCCTTGCGAACACTTGGGATTACGGTCCGCTGGGGGCGGAATTGAAGAACAACGTCAAGCGCGCTTGGTGGAAGAAGTTCGTACAGGAGAGCCCTTATAACGTCGGGCTGGATTCGGCGATTCTGATGAACCGCGAAGTCTGGGTCGCGTCGGGACACGTGGTGAACTTTAATGATCCGCTGATCGACTGCAAGAGCTGTAAAATGCGCCACCGGGCTGATAAATTGATCGAGGAGTTCAATCAGGCCAAGGGCATTACAGACGTCATCGTTGAGGCGATGGACAACGATCAGATGTCGGCTTATCTCGCGGAAAAAGGCGTGCCCTGCCCGCATTGCGGCAAACAGGATTTTACGGCTATCCGTAAATTTAATATGATGTTCAAGACTTTCCAAGGCGTCAACGAAGATTCCGCGGCTGAGGTCTATCTCCGCCCGGAGACGGCTCAGGGGATTTTTGTGAACTTCAAAAATGTTCAGCGTACGACGAGACGGAAGCTGCCTTTTGGCGTCTGCCAGATCGGCAAGAGCTTCCGCAACGAGATCACGCCGGGCAACTTTACGTTCCGGACACGGGAGTTTGAGCAGATGGAACTGGAGTTCTTCTGCAAACCCGGCACGGATTTGGAGTGGTTTGAATACTGGCGTAACTTCTGCAAACAGTGGCTTTTGGACCTGAATCTGCGGGAAGACAGCCTGCGTCTGCGCGACCATGAGGCCGAAGAGCTCTCTCATTATTCCAAGGCGACGACTGACTTCGAGTTCCTCTTTCCCTTCGGTTGGGGCGAGCTCTGGGGTGTAGCGGATCGGACGGACTTTGACCTTAAGGCGCATCAGGAGTCTTCCGGAGAGAATATGGAATATTTCGATCAGGAAACGAATGAGCGGTTTATTCCTTATGTAATCGAGCCTTCGCTTGGGGTTGACCGGGTGGCGCTTGCGTTTCTGATTGACGCTTATGATGAGGAAGTTGTAGATGCTGAGAAGGGGGACAGCCGTGTTGTGCTTCGGCTCCATCCGGCACTGGCGCCGATTAAGTGCGCGGTTTTGCCGCTTTCGAAAAAATTGGAAGAGGGCGCCGAAGCGATTTATCATGATTTGCAAAAACACTTCATGGTGGAGTACGACGACGCGGGGTCTATCGGGAAACGGTATCGGCGGCAGGATGAGATCGGGACGCCGCTCTGTGTGACCTTTGACTTTGAGAGCCTGGAGGACAATTGCGTTACTGTCCGGCATAGGGATTCAATGGAGCAGGAGCGGGTTGCGATTGGGGACCTGAAGGCCTATATCGAAAACGTGATCGCGTTTTAGTATGGGCGAAATGATTCGTTGTCCTTGGCCGGGGAATATTCCGATTTACGTGGATTATCACGATCAGGAGTGGGGCCGGCCTGTGCATGAGGATGGCAAGCTATTCGAGATGCTGCTCCTGGAGAGCATGCAGGCGGGTCTGGCTTGGATTACGATTTTGCGAAAACGGGAAGCTTATCGGGCGGCGTTTGATGGGTTTGATCCGGTGAAGATCGCGCGGTATGATGAGGCGAAGGTCGCGGAGCTTTTGGGAAACGAAGGGATTGTTCGCAATCGCTTGAAGATTCATGCGGCAATCGCGAACGCGCAGGCTTTTCTCGCAGTTCAAGAACAGTATGGCAGCTTTGACAAGTTTCTTTGGGGCTATGTGGATTATCAGCCTGTGATTGGGCATCCGGAGACGATAGAGGACATTCCGGCGACTACGGCACTGTCGGATCGGATCAGTAAGGACTTGAAGAAGTTGGGGTTTAAGTTTCTCGGATCAACTACTTTGTATGCGTTTTTGCAAGCGACGGGCGTGGTAAACGACCATTTAGCGACCTGTTTTGTACGCGAAGCGTCCCAAACTGGGGCGGAATGCGCTCCTGAATGAGGACGCGAAACGACCCAAAACGGGGTGGAAACACTCCTGAATGAGGATGCGAAACGACCCAAAACGGGGTGGAAACACTCCTGAATGAGGACGCGAAACGACCCAAAGCGGGGTGGAAACACTCCTGAACGAGGACGCGAAACGACCCAAAACGGGGTGGAAACGCTCCTGAATGAGGATGCGAAACGACCCAAAACGGGGTGGAAACACTCCTGAACGAGGACGCGAAACGGCCCAAAACGGGGTGGAAAGCACCCTCTGACAGAGACGCAATCGGGACCGTTTTGCAATTTCGCGAAACGGTCCTTGCATTTTCGCTTGACATGGGCCGTTTCGTTCTGTATGATATACGAATATTACGTTGCTGGAATGGCAACGGAAATGGGGGCGAAGGAAGTGTCTGACCAAGTTTGGATCTTAGCTGTTTTCTTTGTGTATTTTGGAATCATCATTTCTCTGGCGTTTCATTTTAGAAAGTCGCAAAATCTGGCGGACTATTATCTGGGCGGGCGGAAACTTAACCCTTGGGTAGGGGCTTTGTCCGCGCAGACGTCGGATATGTCCGGTTGGCTGCTGATGGGTTTGCCGGGGGCGATCTATGCGGCGGGGACTGGTCGGGCTTGGATTGCGGTGGGTCTTATCATCGGCACCGTGCTCAACTGGTGCTTTGTGGCCAAAAAGCTCCGGCGGTATACGATTGTGGCGAAGAACTCGGTTACTTTGCCGGAGTATTTCCAGAATCGCTTTCATGACACGTCTCATATTTTGAAGATTACGTCGGCTGTGTTTTTCGCGATTTTCTTTACGGTATACGCGGCTTCTGGCTTTGTGGCGGGGGGGACTTTGCTGCCGCAGATTTTTGATATTAACTATCACGCCGCTGTTGTGATTTTGGCGAGTTTTGTGGTGCTTTACACGCTCATCGGCGGGTTGATGGCGATTAGTTGGACGGACTCGATCCAGGGGATGATGATGCTCTGCGCGGTCTTCTTCCTGCCGATTATTGTAATCGCGAATATGGGCGGGTGGGGGAATGTTTACGCGAATATCCCGCCGGGGTTCTTTGATATGATGTCGGACGGGCAGGGCGGGCAGATTGCCGCTGTCTCCATTATCTCTGACATGGCTTGGGGGCTTGGGTATTTTGGGATGCCGCATATTCTCATTAAGTTGATCGCGATTGAGAAGGAGAAGTATGTGTCCCGCTCGGCGGTGATCGCGATTGTTTGGGTATTGCTTGCGCTGGGGTCGGCTGTTGTGGTCGGGCTCGTCGGGCGGGCGTTTATGCCGGGGCTGGCGAATCCGGAGACGGTGTTTATCCATATGGTACGGGCGATCTTCTTTGACCATGGGGCGCTTTGGGCGGTGTTGATCGGGTCGCTCTTCCTCTGTGGGATGTTTGCGGCGATTAAGTCTACGGCGGATTCTCAGCTTTTGGTCGGGTCTTCGGCTGTGGCGGACATTTATCGGGTGGCGAACAAGAAGGCGACGGACACGCAGCTCGTTTGGTTCAGCCGGGGTGCGGTGTTTGTGGTAGCGGCGCTCGCGATCTGGATCGCGCTGGACGCGTATGATCCGGCGCTGGGTGGGCCGAACCGATCTACGGGCGTTATGGTTCTGGTGGCGATGGCTTGGGCTGGGTTTGGATCGGCCTTTGGTCCGCTGGTGCTTTGCTCCTTGTTCTGGAAGCGGACCAATCGGGCGGGGGCGATTGCCGGGGTAATTGTCGGCGGATCGACGGTTATCATTTGGCAGTACATTCCGCTGATGGATGGGGCGACGCTGGCGGCTTATACGCGGCTGTTTTCGCTGGTGCCCGGGTTCTTCCTTTCGCTGTTGGCGATTGTGGTTGTCAGTTTGGTGACGAAGCCGCCGTCCGCCGCGATTTTGGAGGAGTTTGAGGTGGCTTCGAAGCCGATGAATGATTAGACAGAAAGGGGCCGCCTTGGGGGTGGCCCCTTTTTTGTTATTATTTTATTTTTAGCCTGCGGCTCGCTGCGCTCGTTTCGCTGAGGCGACCTACTTTTTTGTGTTAACAAAAAAGTAGGCAAAAAAATAACTTAAGAGAAACTGCGTTTCTCTTAAGGATCTCTTCCTTTTGACTTTTGGTTTGTGCGCGTTCTGGGTTTGTGGTTCCGCCTGCCGGCGGAGGTTTTTGTCGCTTTCGGGCGTAGCGTTCTTGTGCGGTGGGTGCGATTGAATGTGCGGTGTTGTGGGTTGCGCCCCACATTTTGATGCGTGTGCCTCTCCTTGCCTTGCGGGGCGAGGGGTTTTATGCTATACTATCTCATACGAATTTCTGTCCTTCTGTATTGGGAGGGTTCTTCATGGCTCGGAAACGGTTGGTTTGTCTGCTTCTTGTTGTGGTTTTGCTGCTGACTTTGGCGCCTTTGGCGGCGGGGTCGGTGTATTTTACTATGGTCAATTCTCAGGCGCCGGACGCGCTTTGGGCGGGGACGATGCCGGTTGTGCGCAATGGGAATATTTATGTGCCGCAGTCTGTGCTTAGCCGGTTTGGTGTCTCGGTTGCGCGGGAGGGCGATGAGTTGACTTTGTCTAACGGGACGGTTTATATTCGCTTTGATTTGGAAGCGGGGACGAATGTGACCAGTGACGGCGGGTCGCTCGGGGTCTTGCCGATGGCGCGGCACGGCACTTGGTTTTTCCCGGTTGGTACGACGGGATCTGCGCGGGGGCCGTTGGCTTCTTTTTTTGGGTTCCAATTTCGGGTTGTGCAGACGGAGCCCGCGCCTACGGTGCGGCTTTATACTTCGGTTGGGAATATCAGCCATTCGGCTTTGGTCAATGAGGGTGAGATCCTCTTTGGGCTTCAGGCTCGGTATGACACCTTTATGGGGCGCATTACCGGCGGGGAGACAGGCGGGGCGACTGTGGGCGACCCTGCTACGCCGACCCCGGCGCCGGGTCCGGTGTCGCTCAATTTTGTGGGGCTGTCCGCGGAGACGGGCGTGCTGCTGGACGCGCTCAGCCGTTCTCGCATCTCGGCCGGGTTCTTTGTTACGGCGGAGGATGTGTTGGAGCATCCGGATGTTGTGCGGCGGCTCCATGGGGAAGGGCATCAGATTGGCGTTTTCCTGAGCGGGAACGCCGCGGAGGCGTATCGGGCCGCTTCATCGGCTTTGTTTGAGGTCGCTCGGGTGCGGACGGTGGTTGTGGCCGTGGAGAGCCGGGACATGGTGCCGGATGTGACGGAGCTTGGGTTGGTATTGTTTTATCCGCAAATTCGGCCTATGCCGAGCGGGGCGGCGTTGGAAAATCTTAACGGGAATCTGTTGATTCGGGATACCGGAAACGCGCACGCGCTTTCTACTCTGCCGGGGGCGGCGCGGAACAACGCGCAGCGGGTGATTGGTGTTGTGAGCTTGTTGTCTTAGGGGTGGGCGGGTTCCGCCCCCATAAAAACAATCCTCAGTCAATTACGCTGACACAACTGACGCCTGGGGAGCGAAACGATTGGCTCGGCGGAAGGGGGGCCTGTGGCAGTTCCTTTGGAAAAGGAGCCTGGGCAGGTGTACAACACCCGCGGGCGGCTATTAGCCGCCCCTACAAAGGGCATAGATGCCACGGGACGCTGCGGACAGCGTCTCCTACATGTGTAAAGGAGGGTTTCGCGTATGTCGATTAAGGCGGTTGTGTTGGCTGCGGGGAAAGGGACTCGGCTGCGGACGGAGGGTGTGGATTTGCCCAAGGTCATGCGGGAGGCCCTGGGAGAGCCTTTGCTTTTTTATGTGCTGCGGGCGATTGATTTTGTTCCGCCGGAGGATACGATACTCGTGGTCGGGTATCAGAAGGAGCAGGTGATGGCGCACTTCTCCGGTTATGTGTTTGTCGAGCAGAAGGAGCAGCTTGGCACGGGGCACGCGGTGATGGCGGCGCGAGAGGCGCTGGGCGAGGGAGATTTTCCTGTACTCGTCTGTTACGGAGATATGCCGCTGCTCAGGCGGGAGACGTATGAGGATTTGGTGCGGGTGCATCTCGCGGAGGGGAATGTTTGTACGATTTTGACGGGTACGTCTGATGTCCCGATGGCGTTTGGGCGGATTGTGCGGGACGCTTCGGGGCGGTTTCAGGAGGTTGTGGAAGATAGGGACTGCACCGAGGCGCAGAAGGCGATTCGGGAGTTGAATGTGGGGGTGTATGTGTTTCAGTCGCAGGCTCTGCTTTCGGCTTTGGGCCGTTTGGGGTGCGCCAATAGTCAGGGGGAGTATTATCTCACTGATGTGCCGGCGATTTTGAAGGCGGATGGGGAGCGAATTGGGATTTGCATGCGGGAACTTGGGGATGAGATGATCGGCGTGAATACTGTCGAGCAGCTCTATCAGGTGGAAGAGGCGCTCCGAGGGCGCGCATGACGACAATCTTTTTGGCGCTCAGTCTTGCGGTGGACGCGTTTGCGGTTTCTGTGGCGCAGGGTTTATCGCCCTGCTTCAAAAAGATAGATGTGGTCTGGCTTGCGCTTTATTTTGGCGGGTTTCAGGCGGGTATGACTTTGCTTGGCGCGTTTTTGGGCAGTCATTTCAGCGATCTTGTGGGGGCGTTTGGGCCTTGGATCGCTTTTTTGCTTTTGGCGGGGATTGGGGTTCAGATGGTTCGGTCGTCTCGCATTTGCGAGGAGGAGGCGTGTTCTACGGGGCTCACGCATAGGCGAATGCTGGTTTTGGCGCTTGCTACCAGCATAGATGCCGCGGCGGCGGGGGTTAGTTTGGGATTACAGCAGGTCGGTGTGCTCTATGCCTGTGTTGTGATCGGGCTTACCGTCGGGGGGCTTTCGGCGGTCGGCGGGTTGGCCGGGGAGCGCGTGGGGACGGGGCTGCACAAAAAGGCCGAGCTTGTTGGGGGCCTGGTGCTGATCGGGCTGGGTGTGCGGAGTTTGATTTTGTAGGGGCGGCTATTGGCCGTCCGGGTGCGGCAGCGCGGCACAGCGAAAGTATGCGGACACGCAAGGAAGTCTCCTTTGGAAAAAGAGCCTTTGGGTACGTTGGTTTGTGTGCGGTGGGTTTGATAGGGGCGGGCATTGGCCGTCCGGGTGGTAGTATCGCACTGCGCCAAAAATGTTCGGACGCGCTATGCGCGCTCCTACAAATAAGGAAATTATGGTATAAACCTGCTGGGTCGAGTCAATACTAGGGAAAAGACTTGAGCCTGGGAGGTTTTCTTATGCTAATCAGCGATATGATGAGCCCCAATGTAGTCTCCATCAATACGGAAGAATCGGCGGCGCTTGCCGCGCGGCTGCTTTATCGGCACAATATCGGGTCTTTGCCTGTCTGCGGGGAGGACGGCAGGCTCCGGGGGATTGTGACGGATCGGGATATTGTGCTGCGCTGTGTGGCGGCGGAGAATGATCCGGCTACGACGCTGGTCAAGGAGATTATGTCGAAGGGTGTGGTTTCGGTGAGTCCGAATGACGATGTGCGCGTGGCGACGCGGATTATGGCGGCGGAGCAGGTGCGGCGTTTGCCGGTGATCTCGGACGGCAAGGTTGTGGGGATGGTGTCTCTGGGGGATTTGGCTAAGACCCGCTCCTTTGATATGGAGGCCTCGAAGGCTTTGTCGGAGATATCGACGAATGTGAAGAAGAAGTAGGGGAAATAGCAGTATTGTCAAGGATATGATTTCTGTCGCAGGGGCGAACTGTGTTCGCCCTTGCGGGCCATTTGTTTCAAGGGGCGGGCGAACACAGTTCGCCCTTGCGGGACTACCAATTAATCCAAGGGATATTTGTGAGTTGCGGGGGTTTCAACCCCCGCTTACTTATGTTATACTGTTTATGTTGTGTCTTAGAGTGTCCGAGGGAGTTACATATATGACGAGTTTTAAAACGTTCACTTACCGCATGATCTGTGGCTTTTTTCTGGGGTTTAGCGCGTTTGCGCCCGGGTTTAGCGGCAGTGTGGTGGCGATCGCGATGGGGATTTATCGGGATCTGATTACGATTATATCGAACCCTGTGGCGGAGATTCGGAAGAACATCCGGCTGATCGTCCCGCTTTTTGTGGGGGCGGTGATTAGTGTCGGCGCGTTTGTTGTTGTGTTCCGCTTTTTGTTCGCGCAGTATGAAAAGCTGACGTTTCTGCTCTGTGTTGGTCTGATCGCCGGGAATCTGCCGGTGATTGGCAAAGAGCTGCGCAAGTATACGATTCGCAAGCGGGATCTTTGCGGGGGATTGGCTTCTTTTTCTATCGCTTTGGGAATTAGTCTTGTGGCGATTGACAGCGGGGGGCTCTCGGGCAACGCTTCGACGGACATTCCGTTTTGGGAGCTTGCGCTGGGCGGATTTCTCGCGGGGGCGGTTGCGTTTATCCCGGGGATGAGCATTTCCGCGATTTTGATTGTGACCGGCGTATTTGGGCAGCTTCTTTTTATGCTCGATGCTCTGATGCAGCTGCAGCTGGGCTTTCTCCCGCATTTGATCTGGATTGCGCTGTGCGCGGTGCTTGGGTTGGTGTTGACGGCGCGCGGGATTAAGCGGATTTTTGACCGGTATCCGGCGTTTGCCAATAGCGCGGTGCTTGGGTTTATGGCGGGGACGTTGATCGGGATTTTTATTGAGGCGTTGTCGCTGGAAGACGCGGCGTTTCATTGGGGGCTTGGCATTGTGGCGATACTTGCGGGGGTCGGGCTTTCGAGTGTGTTTGTGCTCTTGGGGAAGCGGATGGGAACATCGGCGGAGTGAATGCGTCGTATAGGCGAGTGTGAAATAAGAGGTGAGTGCGGTGCAAAGAGATTCTGCGCAGATGCTCAATATTGTGTCTAAGATTTTAGGCGATATCGTTTCCAATGTGGAACGTGTGATGATAGGTAAGCGCGAGGCCATTGAGTTGGCTTTGTGCGCGTTTTTATGTAAGGGACATGTGTTGATTGAGGACATGCCGGGAGTTGGGAAGACGAGCCTTGTGTCGGCGATCGCGAAATCGTTTGACTGCTCGTTCCGGCGGATTCAGTTTACGCCGGATATTCTGCCTTCGGATATTACGGGCTTTTCGCTGTATAACCAGAAGACGGGTGAGTTTGAGTATCGCCAGGGCGCGATTATGGCACAGATTATTTTGGCGGATGAGATCAATCGGACTTCGCCGAAGACGCAATCGAGTTTGCTCGAGGCGATGGAGGAGAATCAGGTTACGGTGGATGGGAAGACCTATCCCCTGCCGCGGCCGTTTATTGTATTTGCGACGCAGAATCCGATTGAATATCTGGGGACGTATCCTCTGCCGGAGGCGCAGTTGGATCGGTTTTTTATGCGGATCGCGATGGGGTATCCGACGGCGGCGGAAGAGAGCGCGATGTTGGAGCGGTTTAAGGGTGAGAATCCGCTCAAGGGGTTGAAGTCCGTCGCGAACGCGGAGGCCTTGATCGCGTTGCAGGAGCTGATTGCGGGGATTCATGTGGATCCGAGCGTGAATCAGTATATTGTGGACATTGTGCGGGGGACGCGGGAGGACGCGGATGTGTCTCTGGGGGCGAGCCCCAGGGCGTCTCTGAGTTTGTATCGGGCGGCTTCAGCTTGGGCGCTTTATAAAGAGCGCGACTATGTGACGCCGGACGATGTGGCGAAGATGGCGGAGCCTGTGCTGGCGCATCGCTTGGTGCTGCGCCAAGAGGCGCGGTTTGGCGGGCGGTCCGCTTCTGATGTGGTGGCGCGTGTGTTGGCCTCTGTTCGGGTGCCTCGATAGGGGGGCTTTCATGGCAAAAAATCGTGTTGTATATGGCTTCGTCGTCTTGGTTTTTCTGGCGCTTGTGTTGTTGCGCGCGGAGCCGATGACTTATTTGGCGCTGTATGCTGTTTTGATTCTGCCGGCGCTTTCTTTTTTGATCGCGCTGGCGGCGAAGTATGGGCTTGTGATTACGGAGACGCTTTGTCCGGATTATGCGCAGAAGGGCGAGACGGTTTTGTATACTGTCACGGCTCGGAATCGTACGCCGTTTCCTGTATCCGCACTGCATGTCCGCTTTCAGGCGGAGGCGGGTGTGGAGGTGGACTGTTGGGAGGCGGTTTTTTCAGTGCGGCCTCTCCGCCAGCAGGAGGCCGTTTTTTCTGTTTCTGCGCCTTATCGGGGGAATTACGCGCTCTGGGTGGACGAGGTGAGGCTGTATGACTTCCTTGGCTTGTTCTCTTTTCGGAAGGCGCAGAGCGAGGCGTTGACGCTCACCGTCGCGCCGCAGATTTGGGCGATTGCGCCACTGCCGCTGGCTACGGTAGAGCTTGCTGGGCAGGTGCGGGATTATCGGAAGGATGAGGGGGACCGGTCCCTCTCGGAACTGCGGCTACATCAGCCGACGGATGATTATAAGAAGATTCACTGGAAGGCGAGCGCGAAGCGGAATGAGTTGATTAGCCGGGACTTTTTGGAGCCGAGGCGGCAGTCTGCGGTGTTTTTGATGGACCACTCCCCTGTTGCGGCTTCGCCATTGGAGGCTTTGGCTTTTGAGGACCTCATGGCGGACGGGCTGGTGTCCGCGCTGTATGAGTGCAATCGGCAGGGGTATTCTATCTCGCTGCGCACGGAAAGCGGGGATGCGGCGTTTACGGATGATTTCGCGCGGCTGTTTAGGCGTGCGGTTGGGCTCCGGTTTGACGCGTCCGAGACAATGGAGGATCAACTCTCTCGTCTGGTGCAGACGCGGGAGGGGGCTATGAATCTGGTGGCGCTGGCGCAGACGCTGAGTGAGAATGTTTGCGCTCTGCTTCGGACGCTTCAATTATCCGGCAGCCGGGTGATTTTGTTTTATTTTGAGGCGCTTGCGGAAACGGATCCTCGGCTTTTGGCTTTGCGGGCGATTGGGGTACATTGCCTTCGCTTTGGCGACACGGAAGCGGGGTCAGGGGTATGGAACTGAGGAAACTGAGGCCTGCGGATACGGTTTTTTTGATGACCGTTGGGGTGCTGCTTGCGGCTAGTTTGGTCGCGGGGATTTTGAATACTACGGTGTTTTATGACGATCATCTCGCTACTTTGGGGCGGATGTTTGTCATTGTTGGTGCGCTTCGGTTGATTTTTGGGTTTTGGGTGCTCCGTTGGGGGAGCGCGATTGTTTTGATTTTGGGGCTTGGGGCTCTGGCCTATTGGGGGCGGGAGCCTTATCATCTCGCTTATGAGGTGATCTATTTTATTCGGGAGATTTTGCTCTATCTGGGCGGGTATTTGGAGTATCGGGAGAGTTTTGAGCAGGCGATTGTTTGGACGATTAGCCTTACCGTTGGGGTTGCGGTGGTGTTGTTTGGGTATTTCTTGCCTTTCTTTTTTCCGCTTTTTGTGGTGTCTGCCTGGACGTTTGGGTTGATTTTGATATCGCCGTTTTTTGATTTTTATCCGGCGTTTTATGCGTTTGTTTTTTGCATGCTGGCTTATCTCGTGCGTTCTTCCGGGTGGAGGGCGGCGCCTGCGTCCGTCGGGTTTGGCGGTTCGATTTACGCGGCGGGGCTTGCGGCGGTTTGTTTGGTCGCCGCGAGTTTTATTCCGATACCGCGAGACGAGTTGTTTGAGGATGTGCGGAATCCGTTTCAGGCGATTACGGACGCGATTTTGCCGGACCGGAGTCCGAGCCATTTTGCGATTCGGCATGTCGGCTTTGGCGGCGGGGGGGCGCTGGGGGGGAATATTGCGCCGGATGATCGGATTTTTCTGTTTGCGCGGACAGATGCGCCTACGCCGTTTTATTTGACGGGGGCGATTTTTGATATCTATACCGGGTACGCTTGGGAGAGTAGTGAGCGGGAGCCGCGGCCGTTTGGACTCCAGGCCGGGGCGGTGGTGCGGGATGGGGCGATTTCTGTCGCGACTAGGTATCAGCTTGATTTTTTTGAGCGGGTGACCAGCCATGCGACGGCGTTGTTGATCGCGGGAGAGATTGCGCATTTTGTGGTCTATGCGGACGAGGGGACGGAGCTCCGGTTTTTGGATATCGCGGCGGTTGGGCGGACGTATTCGGTGTTTTATCAGGGGATTGTGCAAGATGTGTTTGCGCGGGATCCGGGGGTTCGGTTTTTGCGGGATCAGCATGGGCAGATTACGGCGGAGGCACGGATGCCGGGGAATACCTTGTATACGGTGGTGTATCGGGCAGCGGTCGAGCCTACCATAACGGCCACGCTAGGCGGTCCGGGATGGATTGGAACTGCAGTTGTGGAAGGCCTGGTATCCCCTATGCCGCAGGCTTCTTATCGGGGGATTTTGGCGGATGCACACCAGTTGCTGCAGGATTTCCGAGAAAACCACGTATCCGGCGTTGGGATTATTCCGGCGCCTTATCTGCTCTATCACGGGGCTGGCATTTTCTATGATGAACTGCTCAGCAATTACCTCATTCCCCGTGCGGCGTGGATACATGAGACTTATACGCAGTTGCCGGATGGGTTGCCGGAGCGAGTGGGGGAATTGGCGCGGTCTTTGACGGAAGGGGCCGAGAGTGATTATGAGCGGGCGCGGCGGTTGGAGTTTTTCTTGTCTACGCAGTTTTACTATACGCTGACGCCGGGGGCTTCGCCGCGGGATCAGGATTTTGTGGATCATTTCTTGTTTGATTTGCAGATGGGGTATTGCGTACACTTTGCGACGTCTTTTGTGGTGTTGGCGCGGAGCATTGGGCTGCCGACGCGGTATGTGGAGGGGTTTTTGGTGAGCGGGCCGGTGGAGGAGCATGGGTATATCAATGTGCTCAACAACATGGGGCACGCTTGGGCGGAGGTCTATTTTGAGGGATATGGGTGGCATCGGTTTGAGCCGACGCCGGCGGGGGCTTTGCCGGAGATGCCGACGGGTCCGGGGATTGTGGATCGGCCGCCTCCGTTTCCGCCGGGTTGGCCGGGGGATGTCGAGACGGGCGGGTTCCCTGGAGGTGCGCTGCCTACGCCCGGCGTCGTCGCCGACCCGCCGACAACGACGGGGCCGGGAGAGATAGTGGACGAGGCGGAGACGACTGTTTTGGTGATCCGGCTTTGGGTTTGGATTGCGCTTGGTTTATTAGTGATTCTAGCTCTTTTGGGGGCGAGGATCTTTTGGGTGTCTGCGCGGCGGGCGCGGGTAGAGACGTTGGGGCATCGGGAGGCGGTGCGGTTCTATTTTGCGGCTTTGGTGCGGTATCGGAAGGCGTTGGGGTCGGAGATTCAGCCTGATGAGACGGCGGAGCGGTTTGTTGCGCGGACGGGCGGGGCTGAGGATGTCGCGGAGATTTTTGCGCGGGCGCGGTATAGTGGCCATGAGATCAGCCTTGTTGAGCGGAATCGGATGGCGGAGGCGGTGCGGGAGCAGGACGCGGCGCTTCTGGCTTCGGCGGGAAGTCTGCGGTATTGGTGGTATAAGCATGTTTTGGGGATTGTCTGACGAGAGGCGGCGCAGTTGCAGTGAATCCGTGGTTTTTGCGGAACGGTTGGTAATGGCCTCATAGGATTGCGACGCAAGGGCGCACTGATACGTGTGCGCCTTGCTGGGGCGTCGCATCAGGGGGTGCGGCCCCCTGAACCCCGGCGAGTAGGATTAAGCTAAACGACGGCTTATCACTTCTCGCCTTATTTTTTGCTATACGTTCGGCTTTTGGCGTGTTGATACAAGTAGGTTTCCCATTGGTTGATTTTTTCCGCCCGGAATCAACCAACACCCCTTTGAGAAAGTATTTCTGATCGGTTATAATACAGACGTTAGGCATCGAAGTTTGGGGGGGCAGCCGTGACAGAAGTTACGATTGGAAAAATAATCATCGGCAAACGGAAAGAAAAAGGCGTCACGCAGGATGAACTTGCACATTTTATCGGCGTTTCCAAGTCGTCTGTTTCCAAGTGGGAAACCGGACAGAGTCTTCCCGATATTGCACATTTGCCTCAGCTTGCCTCGTATTTTGGCGCCAGCTTAGATGAGCTCATGGGCTATGACCCGCAAATGACCAAGGAGGATATTAACAAACTCTATGAAGAACTATCCACGGAGTTTGCGGCTAAGCCTTTCGATGAGGTTATGAATCGCTGCCGTGATATTATTAAGAAATACTTTTCTTGTTTTCCGCTCCTGTATCGAATGGGTTTGCTCTTTGTGAACTATGGTATGACGATGGAGGATGACGCGCTAGAAAAGGCGGCGATTACAGAAGCGCGAGAACTTTTTATTCGAGTGAAAAAACAGAGCGGTGACGCGGAGCTAAAGCAGCTTGCGCTTCGATTAGAGGCAACGTGTGAATTGGCGCTTGGCAGGCCAAATGAAGCGATCGAATTGCTCCAAGATATCAGCTGCCAGCCACCGCACGAGGGATTGCTTGCGCAAGCCTATATGATGATCGGGAAAGAGGCGGAAGCAAAAACGTTGTTTCAAAAGAAGATTTATTATAATCTCCACATGCTGATGGGAACGATACCGCAATATCTTGTCTTCTTTGCTGATGATTGCCGCCAGGTTGAGGAACTATGCAAGCGCGCGACAGGGCTAATCAGTGCATTTCATTTGAAAACCCTCGATCCAACAGGAATCTTGCCTTTTTATATCGCCGCCGCACAGGCTTATATGGCAAATGGGAAGAAGGCAGAGGCGCTTGATTTGCTGGAAGCCTATACAGATCTTGTACTGGGTCTTACATATCCACTAGACTTTTTGAAAGGAGATGCATTTTTTGATTCCATCAAAAAACTAGAAGACGAATTACCCTTTGGTCAAGCGGAGATGCCGCGGGATGAAACGTCGATTCGACAGAGCATGGCTGACGAAGTAATCGAAAACCCTGTGTTTTCCGCTTTGTTTGATGAACCTCGCTTCAAACGCCTCTGCGGGGGCTTGCGGGGCAATCTAAGATAATTTGGAGGAGAAATGTAACATGGAATTATGGGAACTTTTAAGAGTAAACGCAGCGGTAGATGTAATGCTTCCTCTTATTTTAATCGTGTTCGGCATTTGCGCATTAGCGGTTATACCACGGAAACCGAATTGGATTATGGGCTATAGAACACCACTGGCTTGCAAAAACCAAGATACTTGGGTATTCGCGCACAAACACTTTGGGAAACAAATGATTATGTTCGGTTTCGTCTATGTTCTTCTATCTATTGAACGAGTACTGCTTGTGGATAACGGGGCTTCTTCGGGAATGATAGGTGTGGTGATCGCGGCACAAGTACTTGCTGTGTTACTGGCTCTCATACCCACTGAAATCGCGCTGAGAAAAGAGTTCGATCAAAATGGCAATCGCAGGCGGTAAGGTAGTTGTGGGTGAGTGAAGTGGAGAGGCGAAAGCCTTAGTATGCGTTATATCATACTAGGGCTTTGCGTTTTTTGGGGGAAACATCATTGGCTGGGCCGCTTTTTTGATTTGGCACGCCCGAGACGATTTGAACGTCCGACCCCTCGCTTAGGAGGCGAGTGCTCTATCCACTGAGCTACGGGCGCATGAAAACCCTTGTGGTGCAACGCTTTTGTTACTTAGAGCACCCGCCTCTTTTACCGACGGAGCAATTGCCTAACTGCATAAGCACGCCGTAATTGTAGTGGGTTTCAAGCGTTTTGTCAATCACTTTACATATACTCTATTTTGCTTGGTTCGCTCTCCGGCATTGTAGTCTTTAAATTCTAGGTCTAATCGGATTTTCTCAAGTTCTATAAGAAGCTCTTTTACTCGCTGAATATCTAAGGTACTATCCCTTTTGGCCTTGTTCCGAATTGTTCCAATCAGGTTTTCTAAAAATTCTTCTTTTTCCAATCCGGCTTCGATTTTTCTTTTTATTTCTTCTTTATCAAGTAACACGCCATAATCGAGACAGAAACTAATGACTGTTTCGATTAACTCGTTTTTTTGCATAGACAACCCCCTCTTTCTTTTCTACTTCCTTACTCACGACTAAATTTAAGAAGTCCGCGAATTTGAAAATGGCACTACGTTTTAGTCGTTTAAACTCGGTGCTGTCGCTGTTATTAAAGCCGAGCAAATCGACTATTTCATCCTCGTATTTTTGGTTTATAAAATACTCCATTAAATATAGCTGTTCAAGCTCTGTTAGGATGCTGATCGCCCAGTAGTAATTGGCAAGGTAGCTTTTTAACTCTGCTTCGGTAAGCTCTTTCGCTGAGACATTGAAAGCATCTTTGCCCACCTTGATATATGGTTGTCCTCGATGTTCTTCCGAGAAGTCATAATTTGCAGTTAATCCTCTCTGGGCGTTCAGTTTGGAATACTCCCATTCCAGAGCCTCCAAGTTCACAAAGTAGCTATTTACATTTCTCTTTGTTGCTTCAAAGTCGAACTCTCTTAAATTTTCCATTGACATGGTTCTATTTATTCTCATATTTTTCCCCTTCCCCCTGTCTTATCAATATAAAAGATGGTGCTTCCACCTTTTAACGCTTTCATTTTTTCATATACCTTCTACATATTTTTACATAAGTATTGCCTCCTTTAACCTTAGCCAGTATATTAAGTTCCTCTGTCGCGATTTGTCTTTATTTGTCTAATCACTAGACGCTTTACGACAATATACATCTTTATCCGACCTTTCCATGCAAAAAGGAACCCGCTTTCATTGAAAGAAAACGGATTCCCTTGCTTTCTGGGAATTTTTCCCATTGTACCCATTATAGCACCCTCACCCAGAAATGGAAGGGGTTATTATCTGGTAAAAACGGGTGTTTAGCTGTCGGCTGGCTGGTGCTTTGCGGTGTGCTGGCGGTAGCACAAAAGAGAAAGGAGCTGTTTCCCGCTCCTTCTTAAAAGTCCTATTCAAAAATTATTGTTATCTGAGGTACACTTGCGGTACACTTTTTTAAATTCTCATCATTTTTCGATAAGAAGCGTGTAGCCGTGAATGCCCTAAAAATGCGGTTCTGGGGCAAAGGCGGTTTGCATCACATAGTTTCTGGTAGGCTCCTCCAATTAACATATAAACGCCGTGTTTAGGGCGATTATAGATGTTCAAAGGTGTTTGAGGTACAGTTAAGGTACACTTGCACCAACTGCATAGAAGAATTTTTTAAGCTAACAGGCTTTTCAAAAATTCTTTTTTTATGCCTTGAACTATATTGTAGTCCGTTTCAATTAAATCCAAAGTTTCAATGACTTCATCTTGGGCCTCTGGAAATAAATGAGCATAAATTTCTAAAACCACCCCAACAGTATCGCCTAATCTATAAGCGATCAGTTCAGCCTTAACCCCTTTGCTAATTAGGTAGCTCGCGTGTGAATGTCTAAACTCGTGGTTAGTAATCCGATTGATAGCTTTGCCATAGGTCTGCTCTACTAATTTAAAATAAAACTCCTTTTTGCTGTCTATTATCGTACTAGGTAAATGTCTATTTCCCCCAAAGACAAACCAATCATCATTAAACCCTTCATAATCAAGATAATATTGATATAATTCCAACAACATATTTTTTAGTATCGGTGGTATCTTGATTGTCCGATTCTTTCGATTTTTAGTATTGGTGATTTTCAATCTTATACCATGCTCATTGAGTTCATCCGTTTTGTTTGTAATGGTCTTAATAATCCGTACTTGGCTTTTTTCAAAGTCAATATCTTCCCAATTTAATGCCTGAGCTTCGCCTTTTCTAACTCCCATGTAATACAAAAAAGCAAAGAACACTTTGAAAAGCAGATCGCCTATGACGCTTGCAAACAGGTTGTACTCCGTAGGCGTTATATATCTGATTTTGTCCTCATCGGCAATTACTCGTTCGTTTCTATCGCGGAAATTCATTACTTTCCCTGCGACATTTTCTTTTAATCCGCAGAAATCCACCCCATACTTTAAAGCCGTTCGGAGTTCTTTAAACAAAGTCTGCTTATATGATACCATGTATTTTCTGTCGTCGTTATAAGTACACTTATTGATTTTGGATTTCCACTCTATAACCGTAGTTACTGTTATCGTGTGAATATTCATCTTCCCAAAGTACGTTAGAATATGGTTTTTTACGCGATTTTGTTTACAATACTTGGTCGAGCCTTTGATATACTCGTCAGCATACTCTAGGTACTGATGATACATTTCTTCGAAGGTGATATCCACCCTGTCATAAGTCTTTTCTCTTAAAAATTGTCGTTCGGCCTCCTGTGCTTCTTGCTTGGTCGCATAAAGGCCACTTTTCTTCCGCCCTCGCTCTCCATAGGCGGTTTGGTAACAAACGGAGAAATACCACTTTCTGCCGTCTTTTGTAGCTTGCTTGGCTTTAAATATCGCCAATTTTATGTCTCTTTCTCATTATTGATTCTCTTTTCTAACATAGCCATTTTTGCTATGTGATCTATATCCATATTTAGATAATCAATAACTCTCGACATAGGAACTTTTTTCTCTTTACCGCCTAGCAGTTTTTTACCGCTGGCTCTAATCTCTGCCTCTATTTCACCTCTGATCTGGCGGGCAATATCCCGCCCATTACCGCATAACTGCTGTATATCACGCACAGTTGCCAATTGTTTACTTACTACTCCAAACAGTTCTATATAATTTATTCTCAAAACCCCCTTCGTTGGTGTAGCAATTGTGGGTGATATTTATTTCTTAGAGATTACTAAATCTCCGCTGTCATTTTGCATCATTACCAATTCTGCATTTGCATCTGGTTCAATGATGATTTTTCCTTTAGAAAATGATATTTTTATCTCGTCTTCCTCCCTTCAAATAGTTTTAATTTTGTTCTTCGTTTACTGCTCGGCAAAGATTGTAAAAAGCGGTTTTTTTCATGCCCATTAAAGCTAAAGCAATATCTAGGCCGATTTCACGGCTTAGGTATTGCTTAATTGTTTCTATTTCCTTCTTGGTTCGAGGCTTCTTCGGCCGACCTAGTTTTTTACCGCTGGCCTTGGCAACCGCGATGCCTTGAGCTTGGCGGTATTTGGTTTTTTCCCATTCATTTTCAGCTTGAAAGGCTTGGACGTGGAGCAAAATGTTTCGCATGAATTTGTCCATCAGTTCGCCCGTTGCCCCGTCGGTATCAAGGAGTGGCGTATCTAAAACTTTGATAATCACGCCTTTTTTAATGGTCAGTTTGTGCCACTGTTCAATAATGCTGTCATAGTCACGACCGAGGCGGTCGGCGTTCTCAATGTAAAGGATATCGCCAGCTTTAAGCCGTTTAATGAGGTTCTTATACTTCACCCGGCCTGTACTTTTTCCGCTCTCCTTTTCGATGATGATATTTTCCTTTGGGATACCCAGCTCATTCATGCGGATGATCTGCCGTTTTACTTTCTGTTTGTTGGTTGAAACTCGGATCAGTGCGTATGTAGTTGCGGTCATTTTGTGCGATCTCCCTCGTTTTTGCCCCCAGTATAACGAAAATACTGTAGTCCGCAAAAGGCATACCTTTTGCGGACTACGGAAAAATCATATCATTTAAGGGTTTTCTTGTCAATGACTGTTGCAAGGAAACCCTGTAATTTCGGACATTTTTAATTTTCCACTTAAAGTATAGTTTTTGTGGAAAGATTCAAAACGGACTTCATGCCTCATTATGAGGTTTTTATTTACCAATTTGCATACATAGGAGAATTGAAAATGAATCGTAACAACAGAGGATTTTGGAAGAGGCTTATCACCCTGAGCTTACTTGTTTTTCTTCTCATAGGCTCATTATCTGCGTGTGGCAGTAATCATCCCGTTGTTGGAACTTGGGAAGGCAGGATGCTTAACGGTGAGCCCTTGGGCGAATTTGTATTTAGAGCAAATGGCACAATGATCGCACAAGAGCAGCGTCCCAGTGGGTCGGTTCCTGTAGAAGGAAGATACGAAATCCACGGAAATCGAATGAGCTGGTTTTTGTCCGATGGAGTAACGCAAACATTCACTTTCCGCATTGTAGACGATATTATGACCTTCGATGGTATGTCCGTACAGTTTACTAGAATGAGTAGTGGCTTTGGAAGTACAGTGCTTATTCTCTTGGCTATTTTTGCTGGTATAGGAATCTCTTTATATCTTTGGAAAAAGTATAAGGCAGCTACTGCAAATCGAAATTTGCAGTAAAGCCGTGATGATTGGCAACACCTTTTACCCAAACTTTTGCAAGGCACTTAAGGACGAAAGGAGCAACATAATATGTTTTGCACCAGTTGTGGGAAGGCTATTGAAGCTGAAAGTGCCTTTTGCGGGAAATGCGGAAAAGCTGTTAGTAAAGAGCCAGATATCTCTTCTCCTGAAGAGCAAGGGGAAAAATTGCCCATACCTACGAGCACTCTCGAAAATACAGAGCAGTTGCTTACGTATTTTCGAGACATTTTACATTGTGAGTCCTCGTTAATCGGATTTGAAAATACAATACAAGAGAATATCCAAGCGACGGCAGAACTATGTATCCCTCGCTCTTTTAGTCCCCCAAAGGAACCCGCACCTATAACAGAAGGAACGCACTCGTACCCGATAGATGCTATCTGGCTACTAAAAGTGATCGTTGCTATCATACTGTGCTTTACCCCGTTGGTTCTTTTCGCACTGCCTTTCCTGCTTTGGCAAATATGGTGTGGCTATAAACGTTTTAACGAAATGCAAACTAGGAAAGCGGTAATATTAAGCCAGTATAAGACCTATTGGCTTATGTACGAAGAGGAAATGGCACAATACCAAGATCGATTGAAAAAAGAAAAGCGACGTATGCGAGATGAAGCTATACATAAACAAATTTATGAGGAACAGCTAATCAGGTTAGAAGAACTCGTTACCCATGCCGAAGAAACACGATCAACATTATATGAACTAAATATTTTACATGGCAGTTATAAGAATTTCCAAGCTGTGGCATCTATATACAACTATTTATCTACTGGTCGGACAAGCTCGCTTGTTCGTTCAGGAAGTGACCCTGGTGCATATAATCTTTATGAAGAAGATGTTCGTATCGGAAAAATCATAAATATTGTGGGACTGGTTGGAACACAAATTGTTGGTGCTGTAAATGATATGAGCAAATCCATGCGTACACAAAACCAAGCCATTTGTGATGCGATTCATCGTGCCAGCGAGATACAAAGTGCCGCAACAGCACAAGTCGTTGCAGGAATCAACGCCCTTAATAAGACTGCTGAGGCAACTAAACTACATCACGAGGCCAGCAACGCACATTTAAAGCAGATATCCGAGTTTCAAAGAATCCAAACAGACGCTTTGCGAGGCTTTGATGTGATTGCAGGGCACACAGTTTTCGATAAGTCTGGACGACCAGTGTCATAGGCAAAGCATAACAAAAGCAGGCCAGCGATTTCTCAATTTATCGCTGGCCTGTTTTATTTATCTATTTGTAGAGAACTTCCTCTAGCTCCTCAATCCTAAGTGTTATATGCGGGTGGGTGCTCCGTAACTGCTCCCTCACGCTCTGTGGCTTGCTGATCGACACTCCGTATATCTCGATCAAGACCTTTGTTAGCTCTGTACCGAAGCCAGCACGGGTAGCAAACTCGTCGGCAATGTATTCGTGTTCCCTGCTAGAGTACATTAAGATTACATCACCAATAAACTCTAAGCCTCTAAAGAGCCAGTAGATAAGATCAAAGAAAATAAAAAATATCCCAGTGATTAAGGTTCTTCGGTTTTCTTGATTGTTAAAATGATTCCTGAGATCGGTTAGCCTTCGGATGATAAAGCTCATCGGCAGATTGCCCACCGCCCCAATTAAAATCGCCTCGGTGTGTTTTTTGGAAAAATGCCCGAACTCATGAGCTAGAAGCCCTTTTAAGCAATCATCATCGAGTAGCTCGATGCTTCCCCTTGTTAGAACAAGTGTGCTTTTTCCAAAGGAAAAGGCGTTGATTGTCATATCCTCTTTTATGTAGAGTTTGATTGATTTGGAAAGATCGGGATTTGCCCATAATGCTCCGTGGTACACTTCTTCAAAGAGCGGTAGTAGTCGCTCTTTTTCTGATTTGAGCCTAAGAGGTCGGATACCCGATACCATATGCCAGACCGCTTCCGCCTCCTCAGAGAGGGCAATCGGTATTGTTAAAATATAAAAGGCCAGTGCGAAGCCCCTAGTGATATACACAAAGAAAGCAAAGTATAAAGCAAACCAAACAAGATAGATTTTATTGTTTTCAAATAATGTCCATTTCTTTTTAACCTCGCCTTGAATACAAACATAGGCACGGCCTCCATGCTCTTTTAGAAAGATCACCGCTGGTTCTACTTTGGCTTTGATCCAGCAAATGATAAAATCCATGTTCATAAGCAAGCTCTCCTATTTTTTAAGAAGATTCTAAAAAGGCTTGTTTATCTCTATTCGCGTATGAAACATTTTATCTCTGGAAAGGAATATTGCTTTGCCTGTTCCAAGAAGTTTTATCTCATCGGGGTGATAAATATACTCCCGCACTTTTCGCAAGGAACCTAAGTCGGTACTTTTTACCTCGCCTGCCTCGCCCTTGATTTGGTATGTCGCTTGCATCGTCTGCCTTGTGCCGATCACATTGCTAAAGTGTTCGGCATTAACGGAGCTATTTTGCCGAAGGACAATATAGTTATTGCAGTTCTCGATTACTTGTTCCTTGAACTGCTGGGATACACTATCCAAATCGGACAGGCTTTGGGTTGCTAAAACACAAGTTATGTTTGCCGACCGCGATTTATTCACCAGATCGAGAAGTGTTGCGGAAGCATACACATTGATTTCGTCCAAGATATAAAAAATCCGCTTTTTCTTATTTTTAAAGAAATTGCTTACTGCCTTTTTACTGTCGATGATGATTAAATTCCCGATCAGGGGCGATGTTTCCGGGTACAAAAGCGGATTTAAGATAAACAAGATAATCGCGTTTTCTTCCAAGGCCGTGTAAATATCAATGCCCTCATTTTTTTCAGAAATGAAAATCTGTCCTAGATCGCTTTCCTTGATGGTGGCAAACCTTGCGGCGGCTCCTTCTGCAATCTGTCCGCTGATTTTAGATAGTTCGATATCCTCTATATGTTCTTCTTTGCTAATAAGCCCCTTCGCACTTAAATCCCGGCTTAGTTTATTAAAGTTGCTGGTTGGTAGGTATCGCGTCAAGCTCTCTAGTGATACGGTGAAACCTTCTAAAGCGAGAAGCCTCAGCAATCTCCCTATATAACGCTCGGTGTTGTATTTGTAATGTTCCTCGCTCCAATGCGTCATGTTCATCAACATATCTTTTATAACATCGGTGCTAGTATTTTTGAATGGGTTGTATTTATCGCTGGTGGTTGGCTCGTTGCAGTCAATCACATAGATTTTTCTATTTGGGCAAATGGTTTTTACAATATCAAGCAAGGAGCCTTTGTCGGTGTCGCCCTTGCCGTCAATAATGAGCATCGGATAATTATAATCCGCACCAGCTTTAATGAAGTTGGACAAAGCAATCGTTTTCCCGCTTCCTGTTGTACCGCAAACAAAAACGTGTTTAGCATCGTTTGCAATAAACACGTTTTTTCTATTTTGCGATGTACCAATAAATACCTTTTCCTCTGTCATTTTTTCTTGGAAGTCCTGTTTCTCTCGTGGCTTTGCTACTACCATTTTATAATCCCGCTCAAAGTCAAAAAGGCCGTCTGTATGTGGCCTTCCACGAATGAGCTTAAAAGCAAGCCAGAAAACTAAGATCGTTATAATGATTCCAGCTATCCCGCCTATGTCTGTTCGTGGCATATCATCCCCTCCAATTTTTCTATTGTCATATTTGCATATTCATTTGTAAGGTTTTGGAGCAAGGCGAAAACCTTGTTATCACCTGTAATCCAAATTTGATGATCGTAATTTAGATAATTCTCTCTTACATTCTTCTCTAGGGTGCTTTTGGCTTTTGCAGTTAGTTCAAGCTCCACGGCATATTTCTTCCCTTCAGAACTAAAAACAAAGTCTGGCTGATGCCTCCGCATCCCAAAGCCATTTTTAATATGAAGGTCTTTCTCACTTTCGATATCAGCAAGGGCAAGGCGATATTTCTCTTTGAAAAATATCACTGCACCCAAAACCGCGATATCATGGCTGATCTGCTCCAAGCGGATTTTGTTCTCTCGCTTATTGGCTCCGATCAATATGCGTCCTTTGTGCGTCAGCGTATAGAGGTAGGGGATACCGTACAGGTATTTTTTCCGACTTAGATAGCCAGCCTCAACTAAGGCCTTTAAACGCCGATCAGAAGCCCGAAAGCCAGTAAACTCCACCAGCAACCCGACGTGGCGACCAAGGCAGAATTTAAAGCGATAAACAAGCCTTAAAATCTCCATATCCCGATCCGTTATTACTATCACTCACCCCACCCCTTTCATTATTTCCCAACGATCAATAACCATATTTCCCACGCACCGAGCACTCTCCAGTGTAACGTCCACGTAGTAATAGAGGGGTCTCGGGTGCTAATTGCTTCTTTGATTAGTAGCCGAGACCCCTCTATTACCGTGGGAGAGTGCGTAAATACGCAGTATTGCGTTGCGGTGGGCAAGCTCAGATATAGTCTATGGCCTCTCATATGTCACTAGAACGGGTTTGCACTCAAACGAAAGACAGTTTTTGGGTTTGGGAAATAAAAAAGTAAGGGCTTGAAATAAGTCCTTACAAACAATTCTTTATGTAACTTATCCTTCGAAACTATAAATCTGAATATTTAGAGCAGTTTTGCAGTAAACCTAGGTAATAGCAATTAAAATACGTAACCAAATGCTCCTTACATAAAAGCATGTAGAAAAATGAAGAATAATATGATATATTGAATTAGCAAGGAATGATAAAGATGTTTTGGAGAAGCAAAATTTATTTTAGGGCTATGACAAAAGAAGAGATAGAAAAATATATAGAGCACTTCGTAAAAAACCATCTTCATAGCGGATGCCCTATTAGTGACGAAAAATTAGAGAGAGCTAAAAACTGGTACAGAGAGTCTTATTTGATTCAAGATTATGAACACCTGATGATTTTGGACGGGAAAAAACAACATATAGGTTATGTCAGCTATACTATCGATGGTAAATTTGAAATGATGAACCTAGAAATTGATGGGATTATTGACAATTACAGTATATACGGAAAACAGTATGTACGTGAGCGATTTATAGATTTTGTAATTAACCAAATGGCAAAAGAAAAAAAGAGGCATAAAGAACCAGATGTTTTTTGGAATTAACAAGTAAAATTATTAAAAATCAAATCATAAGCCATGAATGATTTTTTTGCACTTTTTTGAAAATTATATAGATGAGTTTTATGCAAAAGAGGATTTGATTATGAACAAGAAAGAAACTGCAAGCTTTTTTGCACCTCAGTTAATAATTTTATTAGTTAAATTATTAAACGACATATTTCACATCATAAGAACACCAATTATTGACATTATATTATATATTACTATTATTGCATCAATACTCGTATCAATAGTTTTATATAAAAAATACACATTTGAAAAGAAATTACGAAACTCTATACTAAGTGGAAATCACGCTATAAGCGTAGCACAGTACGCATTATATCGTTTAGAGAATTATTATTTTAACACATTTGAAAATAAAATGACGATTATTTATGACGTCAACAATAATGAAAGTAACCAAAATTACTTAGATATGACAATAACTTATAAATTTGATGGAACTAACAATACGGGAGAAAATATATCTAACATATGGCTGAGCACCAAAAAATCATATTATTATTTTGATAGCCATATCGAAGCTTCGGCAAGCTACCAAAAAAGAGGTCATAATGAGCAAAGTGTTAATATTAACGCAGAGGATTTCCCCACAAATAGAAATTATAAAGTTAAGCCTTGGACTTACCACTTGTAGGCGACCCTATATTTCTTAATGAATCCTTTATTTATAACCTCACTCTAAAATGGAAACGATTTTTCAGTTTAGACAGCCCATCAATCATAATCATAGACCCCAGAAACTACTCTACTAGCACAGAATCTATAGTGATCGAAGTCAATAATCACTCTGATGCTGTCTTCACCAATATAAAATTAGAGAAATACAAAGTAGAACCTTTTAATAATCAACCGATAATTTTGCCAGAGATGAAATTATCAAGTAGACAAAGATGGACTCACACTTTTAAGCAAATTACAGAAAATGAGCTTTTTGTTTTGGATTTAAAAAGAGGTGCTACCAATAAGCTCTGACAAACTAGCACGATGCAGAAATATCCATTAGCTAAACACCAAGGGGCGATAGATAAACTCTATTGCCCCTTTGCTTATGCTACTTCTTCATCTTGATACCGACTTTACCGCTCCCGAACTCTCTCATATGGCTATCCAAAGGATTTCGCTCATTAAAGTGATAATCTAAATCGGTATCATACATTTCTGCATATCTGAGCGACATTGTTGGTGTCGAATGGCACAGTAGTTTTTGCAACCTTGCCAAGTCTCCGCCCGATGTTAAGTAGTTCTTGGCAAAGGTATTGCGGTATAGATGGATACTTGTTTTAGCCACCCCTCGCCTCTGGTTATACCGACCAATCGCGGTATTTAAGGAACTCTCTTGCAATCTTGCTCCATACCTATTACAAAACAAGTAATCATCACCCTCGCCCTTGCGATACTCCAAATACTCCCTTAATATCTTTTCTAATGTGACCGACAAGGGCATATTGTATGCCTTTCTGGTCTTTACTTTTCGCAAGTGAATCATGCTATTTTGAAAATCAATATCTTTTACCCGCAGATCGCACACCGTGCCGAGGCGGTTCCCTGTTGCCAGCAAATAGCAAGTCATTACCCAGTTTCGATATTCTGAAAAATTGGTCTTTTTGAGATTCGGTTTTTCAATCAGCCTGCTAATTTCATCTGGTGTATAGACTTCTTTTACTATCCGATCTTCCCGCAGGCGTTTGATTTTGAACGGTTTTAGATAGCCCCGATCCATACAGTAATACAGAAATGTTCTGAGGTCTTTTAAGTATGAGTTAATGCTTGTTGCTCTGATCTTCGGGTTTCGCTCCTTTAGGAACTCGATAAATTCTTCTACGGTATCGGTGGTAATCTCGCTACAATAGACCTTGCTCACATCCTCATAAAAGCTCTCAAGCACTTTCATAATGGTGTCAAAGTGGATGATGGTTTTTTCCGAGATATTATTATTGACCTTTACTCTCCTAAAAATTTGAAATGCTTCCGTTAGTAGTTTGCCTTGGCTTCGCTCTTGCAGGGATAGTGCTGTCCTTTTCATCAAGATCACCTCGTATAGAAAATATGAGGCTTATACAGTTCGGTAGCACAAAAAAATCGAAGCAACCATTTAGCTAATGAACTGCTAAAAAGGCGATTGCTCCGATTGTCCACTTTTAAGACGTTCGTGTCGGTTCTTGTAAAAAACGGAAAATGGACAAACTTTTAAGAAAACGCACAGTTTGTCCACTCTAGGTAACAAATTTGCTGTACCACTTGGAGTGCAAACGCTCCTTACAGTCCTTAGGAGGCGAGTGCTCTATCCACTGAGCTACGGGCGTATGGGGTGGACGGGGTTGGTTTTTTGCCGTCCGTGTTTCAAGGGCCGGGCGACCGGGGCGGTCGCCCTTACAGCCTAGATTTGAAGTCTTCGTAGGTGAATTGGCGGAGGATTTGGCAGGTGCCGTCCGCGTTTTCTAGGGCGATGGAGGGGAGGGGCATGCCGTTGAAGGTGTTGTTTTTGACCATGGTGTAGATTGCCATGTCTTCGAAGCTGAGGCGGTCGCCTACCTGGAGCGGGGCGGCGAAGGAATAGTCGCCGATGATGTCGCCGGCGAGGCAGGTGGGGCCGGCGAGGCGGTAGGTGTGGGGCAGTTCGCCGGGGAGGCCGCTGTTTGCTAGGGGGGGGCGGTAAGGCATTTCCAGCACGTCTGGCATATGGCAGGCGGCGGAGCTGTCTAGGATGGCGACGTTTGGTGTGGCGGTGACGATGTCTAGCACCGTGGTTTCGAGCCAACCGGCGCGGAGGGCGATGGCTTCGCCGGGTTCTAGGTAGACTTCGACGCCGTAGGTGCCTTGGACGCGGCGGATGACGGTTTCTAGGGCTTCGATGTCGTAGCCGGGGCGGGTGATGTGGTGTCCGCCGCCGAAGTTGAGCCATTTCAGGCCGTGGAGCCACTTGCCGAATTTGGATTCGAAGGCGGCGACGGTTTCGACGAGGGGTTCCGCGTCTTGTTCGCAGAGGGTGTGAAAGTGGAGGCCGTCTAGGAGAGAAAGGCAGGCGGGGTCGAATTGGTCTAGACGGACGCCGAGGCGGGAGCCGGGGGCGCAGGGGTCGTAGATGGCGCCGTCTTGTGTGGAGTGTTCGGGGTTGATGCGCAGGCCGACGCTGATGCCGCGTGCTCTTGCGTCCGGGCCGTAGCGGTGGAGTTCGGCGAGGGAGTTGAAGATGAGTTTGTCGGCGTAGTTGTAGATCTCGGGGAAATCGTCCGGGCGGAAGGCGGCGGAGAAGACGTGGCTTTCGCCGGGGAAGTGTTCTCTTGCGAGCCGGGCTTCATAGAGGCCGGACGAGGCCGCGCCGCTGAGGTATTGCCCGATCAGCGGATAGAGGGCGTAGAGGGAGAAGGCTTTTTGGGCGAGGAGGATTTTGCAGCCTGTGCGGTCCATGACGGCGCGCAGGATGCGGCAGTTTTCTTCGATTTTGGGTTCGCTGATGAGGTAGGTGGGGGTGGGGAGGGTTTGTCGTGTCATCTCGTTTTCCTTGTAGCTGGCACACGCTTAGGTGCCTCGGTTGTTATTTTCGCTATATTGATATTTCTATTGGCCTAGCAGGCCTTGCGCTTCGTTTCGCCGAAGGCGACATACTTTTTTGGTCTTGCCCAAAAAAGTATGCAAAAAATGCGCGCCAGGGGGCTATGCCCCCTGACGACCCCCATTTGACTTTTGGTTTGTGGGCACAAAAGTCATGTGGTTCCGCCTGCCGGCGAAGAGATTGTCGTTTTAGGGCGTGTACGCTGTTGTACGGCGGGCGAAATTGCATGTGCGGTGCGACTCTTACAGTTTAGTCTACCAGTGTTGGGTTTTCGTCGATTTGCCAGGGGAGGCCCCATTTGTTGAGGGCTTCCATGAAGGGGTCTGGGTCGAAGTCTTCTACGTTGTAGACACCGGGTTTTTGCCAGAGGCCCTTCATGACCAGCGCGGCGCCGATCATGGCGGGGACGCCGGTGGTGTAGCTGATGGCTTGGCTGCCGACTTCGCGGAAGCACTCTTCGTGGTCGCAGATGTTGTAGATATAGAGGTTTTTCGGTTTGCCGTCTTTTACGCCTTGGAAGATGCAGCCGATGTTGGTTTTGCCTTTGGTGCGCGGGCCGAGGGAGGCGGGGTCGGGGAGGACGGCTTTGAGGAATTGGAGGGGGATGATCTCTTTGCCTTCGAATAGGATGGGTTCGATGCTGGTCATGCCGACGTTCTCGAGGCATTTGAGGTGGCGGAGGTAGCTTTCGCCGAAGGTCATGAAGAAGCGGATGCGTTTGAGGCCGGGGATGTTTTGGGCGAGGCTTTCGAGCTCCTCATGGTAGAGGAGGTACATGTCTTTTTGACCGACCGCTTCGAAATCGTAAACGCGTTTGATTTCCATGGGCTCGGTTTCGATCCATTCGCCGTTTTCCCAATAACGGCCTTTGGCGGAGACTTCGCGGATGTTGATTTCGGGGTTGAAATTGGTGGCGAAGGGGTAGCCGTGGTCGCCGCCGTTACAGTCTAGGATGTCGATGTAGTGGATTTCGTCGAAATAGTGCTTGAGGGCGTAGGCGGAGAATACGCCGGTGACGCCGGGGTCGAAGCCGGAGCCGAGGAGGCCGGTGATGCCGGCTTCTTCGTAGCGTTGGCGGTAGGCCCATTGCCAGCTGTATTCGAATTTTGCGGTGTCTTCCGGCTCATAGTTCGCGGTGTCTACGTAGTGGGTTTTGGTGGCGAGGCAGGCGTCCATGATGGGCAGGTCGTGGTAGGGCAGGGCGAGGTTGAGGACGACGGTTGGACGTTCCTGCTCGATGAGGGCGATGAGGGCGGGGACGTTGGTGGCGTCTATTTCGGCGGTGGTGATTTTTACAGGGTATTTGTCTTCCAGTTCTCTTTTGAGCGCGTCGCACTTGGATTTGGTGCGGCTGGCGATGCAGATTTCGTGGAAGACTTCGTTATTTTGCGCGCATTTGTGGGCTGCTACGCCGGCTACGCCGCCGGCTCCGATGATTAGAACTTTTCCCATGGTGTTTTCCTCCTAGATGATTGGGTTTGTGGGCGGAACATGTTTATTCGTTTAGAGGGTTTTATCGTTGCAGCAAGTTTCCCTGTTATTCTTGCTTTTTTTCATCGCTTTGCGGATTCCGTAAATTGCCAAGCCTACAACGGCTCCGGCGACAGCCAAAGCGGCTGCTTGTTTCCAGACGACGGGCTCTCCCGGTCTTGCGCCGCGGAGCTGCTTTAGTTCGATCTGTTCTATATCGCCGTCGTTATAATACATCGTCATGGGCTCTTGCGTGTTTAGTCTGCCTTTGAAATAGAGGCCTTGATTTTTAAAGTTTCCTTGCAGTTGCATAATCTGGAGGGCTTCTTGCAGTTCTACAATTTGTTCTTTAGATGCGAATCCCGGGCAGCCATCTAGGAAGGTAATTTTTATGATATCCTCTTCTAAAAGCTCATCTATAACCGCGGGATAGTAGTAGCCGTCGTCCCAACGCGCGAAGACTGTTTGTCCGGGGAGAATCATGGTATCCATTTTATTCGAACCTCCTAAAATTTTTATGATAGGTTGCGATATCTAGATCTCTTACTCCATTGCGATTAACATTTCTCTTAGGATTTTGCAGGCGGTGGCGGTGGAGACGCCGGTGGGGTCTAGAGGGGGGGCGAGTTCTACTAGGTCGCAGGCGACTACGTTGGCTTGGCCTAGGACGAGGAAGATGGCGTCTAGCAGTTCGGGGAAGGTGACGCCGCCGGCTTCGGGGGTGCCGGTGCCGGGGAAGCAGGAGGGGTCTAGGACGTCTAGGTCGATGGTGAAGTAGACGGGCCGTTCGCCTATGGTGTCTAGGATGTGGGCGAGGCCAGTGAAGTTGAAGAGTTGGGTGTGGATGTGGTTTTCGCCCCATTGGAACTCCGCTTGGTCGCCGGAGCGGATGCCGAATTGGGCGATGCGGCCGTTGCCCATGAGGTCCCAGCATCGTCGGATCACGGAGGCGTGGCTTAGGGTGATGCCGAGGTATTCGTCTCTGAGGTCGGCGTGGGCGTCGAAGTGGATGATATGGAGGTCGGGGTATTGTTCGAGGACGGCCTCTACGGCACCGAGGGTGACGAGGTGTTCGCCGCCGAGGAGGAAGGGGCGTTTGCCGTCCGCTAGGATTTTCGCTGTCCGTTCGCGGATTAGCTGGAGGGCTACTTCGGGGGCGCCGAAGGGGAGTTCTAGGTCGCCGCTGTCGAAGATGGCGCGGTCGGTGAGGTCTTGTTTTTGGTAGGGGCTCCAAGTCTCTAGGCCGTAAGATTCTTGGCGCATGGCGCGGCTGCCAAATCTCGTGCCGGGGCGGTAGCTGGTGGTGGAGTCGAAGGGGGCGCCGAAGAGGACTGTGGTGGCGTCCGCGTATTCAGCGTCGCAGCCGAGGAAGGTTTCTATGTTTTTACTCAACATCGCGCAATAGCTCCTCTACATAGGCGGGGAGCAGGAAGGCTCCCACGTGTAATCTCGTGGTGTAGTACCGCGTTTTGAGGCCGAGGGCTTCCCACCTTGGGACGTCGAAGTCTTTGACGGGGTGGTAGCGTTTGGAGGCGAAGCCGAAGAGCCAATGACCAGAGGGGTAGGTGGGGATGTGGGCTTGGTAGACGCGGGAGATAGGGAAGCTTTCGACGATGCGTTTGTGGGCGCGTTGCATGGCTTCGGCGTCTTGCGCGTAGAAGGGGCTTTCGTGTTGGTTGACCATGATGCCGTCTTCTTTGAGGGCTTTGAAACAGCTGCCGTAGAATTCGCGGGTGAAGAGGTCTTCGCCGGGGCCGAAGGGGTCGGTGGAGTCTACGATGATGAGGTCGTATTCGTCTTCGCATTGGCGGACGTGTCTTAGGCCGTCTGCGTAGTGGATGTGGACTCTTGGGTCGTCCAGCGCGCAGGAGGTTTGGGGGAGGAAGCGGCGGGCGACGTCTACTACCATGGAGTCGATTTCGACGAGGTCGATGTGTTCTACCGTGTCGTAGCGGGTGAGTTCGCGGATGACGCCGCCGTCTCCGGCGCCGACGACTAGGATGCGTTTTGGGGACGGGTGGACTGCCATGGGGACGTGGGAGATCATCTCGTGGTAGATGAACTCGTCTCGTTCGGTGAGCATCATGAAACCGTCCAGCGTGAGGAAGCGGCCGAATTCGCGGGATTCGAATACGTCGATCCGTTGAAAGTCGCTCTGGGCTGAGAAGAGTTGGCGTTCTACCCGGACGGAGAATTTGACGTGTTTGGAGTGGGCTTCTGAGAACCAAAGGTCCATGGATTTGAGTCTCCTTTCGTCGGCTGTGTGGGCTATAAGGGATGGAAGGGCAATCCTCAGTCAGCTTCGCTGACATAACTGACGCCCCAAGAGCGAAGTGATTGGCGCGGCGGAAGGGGTACCTGTGGTGCAAAGGAGGTGGCAGGCGGAGCCTGACGGAGGATTATTGCCGCTGTTCGGCGATGGTGTCAACCAATGCAACCAGTTCTTCTTCGCCGGGGATTTCGCCTAGGACGGCGGATTTCTGGATGGCGGTTTGGAATAGGGCTAGGTATTTTGCTGCGAGGGTTGGGTCGTGTTTTGCTAGGCGGGCATGGGCGTATAGGAGGCGTTGCCGGGAGGGGTAGATGGAGGTGGCTTGGATATAGTCTTGTAACTCCTTGGTGTAGAGGCGGTTGATCTCTTCTTCTCGGCATTCGCGGATTAGTTCGTAGAATAGGAGTTCGCAGCGGAGTTCGTTTTTTTGGACTTCGAGTAGTTTTGCGTTGGATTCGAGCAGGGTACTTATAAAGGCTCTGGCTTCGTCTAGGTCCCCCTTGTCGCAGAGGTAGTTGTAGCGGAGGATGGCGACGGAGGCGAGGATGGGGTCGGTGATGTTGTTTAGATCGACCCATTCGAACCATTCTGGGGGGAGGTCGCGGGCGCGGGTGCCGCTTGCTTGGGCGGCGTAGGCGCGCAGGCCGGTCCAGAGGGCGCGCTGTGCGATTTCGTTGCCTTTGCGTTTTAGGAGGAGGGCGTTGTAGCCATCGTTCGCGACGCCGTTGAGTTTGAGTGGGATGAGGTTGAAGAGGCCCATAAACACGCCGAGGATTGCGCCGACCAAGAAGGGGACGGACCAGGGGGTGGGCAGAGTCCAGAAGAGTCCGAAGCAGACTGCGCTGACTAGGAAGTTCATCAGGGAGCCGCCGAGGTTGTAGAGCAGGACGGGGAATTTTCCGTCTTTCATCTCCGGGGGTGACATGAGGCACTGGCCGGCTGTGCCGACGACGCTGAATTTTTTGCGCACGAGGCGGCCGTTTTGCCGGATGAGCATGAAGTTGTATACGCGGAAGGAGATGAAGGTGTAGCCGGAGCGTTTTCCGGCGATGAGGTGGCCGGTTTCGTGAAGGAGGATGTGGAGTTGGTAGAACGCCACTAGGGCGATTAGGGTTAGCGCAATCTCCTGCGGCGAACTATGGGCGCGGAGGAATGGGATGATATAGACTCCGAACAAGAACCCGCCCGCAAGCATGGTCATCCCATATAGGATTTTGCCCAGTTTTTTCATGCGGACTCCTTTCGCGGGGGACCGGGGCGGACGGCCAATGGCCGCCCTTACACGGATCAGCGGATGACGTTGAGCATTTGGATCTCTGCGTCTTCCGGTCCTGTCATGGAGCAGCCTTTTTCTTTGGCGTAGGCGATATAGCGGAGGACGGCTTCTGTCACCCGTTCGCCGGGGGCGAGGATGGGGATGCCGGGGGGGTAACACATGACGAACTCACTGGAGACGCGGCCTAGGGTCTGTTCTAGGGGCAGGGCCTCTTTTTCGGCGTAGAAGGCCTCTTGGAGGCTGAGGGTGACTTCGGGTTCGATATATTCTTGCGTGAGGAGGCCGGTGCTGGGTCTGCGGAAACGACGGCGGATTTCGCTGAGGGAACTGACGAGACGTTCGGCGTCTTGGTAGCGGTCGCCCACGGAGAGGTAGGCTAGGATGTTGCCGAGGTCGCCGAATTCGATTTGGATGTCGTATTCGTCTCTGAGGATATCGTAGACCTCGATGCCGGCGAGGCCGATGCCGAGGGTGTTGACGGAGAGTTTGGTGAGGTCGAAGTCGAAGACGCTGTCGCCGTTGATGAGTTCTTTGCCGTAGGCTCTGTAGCCGTCGATCGCGGAGATTTCGGCACGGGCGTATTCGGCGAGTTCTAGGACGCGGGCGAAGGTTTCGCGGCCTCTGAGGGCGAGGTTGCGGCGGGAGATGTCTAGGCTGCCCATGAGGAGATAGGAGGGGCTGGTGGTTTGGGTTAGGTTGATGATCTGGCGGACGTATCCGGCTGATACAGTATCGGCGGCGAAGAGGAAGGAGCTTTGGGTGAGGCTGCCGCCGGATTTATGCATGCTGACCGAGCTCATATCCGCGCCTGCCGCCATGGCGGAGAGGGGGAGATTGTCGCCAAAATAGAGGTGGGTACCGTGGGCTTCGTCCGCGAGGACGAGCATGCCGTGGGCGTGGGCCAGGTCTACGATGGAGCGGAGGTCGGAGCAGATGCCGTAGTAGGTGGGGTTGTTGACTAGGATGGCTTTTGCGTCTGGGTTCTGCAAAATGGCGCGGCGGACTTGTTCGATGGGCATGCCTAGGGCGATGCCTAGGGTTTGGTCTACGTCGGGGTTGACATAGACCGCTTCGGCGCCGCAGAGGACGAGGGCGTGGAGCACACTTCGGTGGACGTTGCGCGGGAGGATGATTTTATCGCCGCGTTTGCAGGCGGTGAGAACCATGGCTTGGACGCTGCTGGTTGTGCCGCCGACCATGAAGAAGGCCTCAGCGGCGCCAAACGCGTCTGCCGCGAGTTCTTCGGCTTCGCGGATGACGGAGATGGGATGGCAGAGGTTGTCCAGCGGTTTCATGGCGCTGACGTCGATGGAGACGCAGCGTTCGCCGAGGAAGTCCCGGAGTTCGGGGTTGCCGCGGCCTCGTTTGTGGCCGGGGACGTCGAAGGGGACGACGCGGGCGCGGCGGAAGCGTTCGAGCGCTTCATAGATGGGGGCTTTTTGTTGGTCCATGCTGGGTCACCACCTTTCGGGGGATTGTGGGGGATAGGCAATAGGCTCCTTTTCCAAAGGAGCTACCACAGGCACTCCTTCCGCCGAGCCAATCGCTTCGCTCTTGGGGCGTCCGTTGTGTCAGCGAAACTGACTGAGGATTGTCCTTTTGGCCGTGCGTATCGGGCGAATCCTCCGTCAGGCTTCGTCTGCCACCTCCTTTTGGAAAAGGAGGCTTTTATTGCGGGAGGTCCGGTGTAACCGCCGGGCGGGGTGTGTCTATTAATAGAAGATATTTCTTCCGCTGTAGATTTCTACCATTTCTCTGCGGAGGTTTTCCATGATGGATTGTCTCAACGCCGGGGAGAGGCTGACGGCGTCGGAGTTGAAGAGGTAGTTTTGTAAATCAATCTCGCGGATGAGCATTTCGGTGTGGAAGATGTTGTATTCTTGGATGTTGACGTCGATGGTTTCGTATTTGGCGAGGGTTTCTTTGGCGATATAGTCGCGGATGGAGGACATTTCGTGGTCGATGAAGAGTTTTCTGCCGTCTAGGTCGCGGGTGAAGCCGCGGACGCGGTAGTCCATGGTGATGATATCGGAGTCGAAGCTGCCGATGAGCATGTCCAGGGTGTTGAGGGGCGAGATGTCGCCGCAGGTGGAGACGTCGATGTCTACCCGGAAGGTGGCGATGGAGTTTTCGGGGTGGTGTTCGGGGTAGGTGTGGACGGTGACGTGGCTTTTGTCCAGGTGGGCGACGGTGGTGTCTCCGCGCAGATCGGACACGGAAGAGGGGCCCGGGCCGGAGATGAGCATGGTGACACTGGCCCCTTGGGGGTCATAGTCTTGGCTGGAGATGTTGAGCACTTTGGCGCCGATCATGTCTACGACCTGCAAGAGGATGCCGGTGAGACGTTCGGCGTTATATTGGTTGTCGATATAGGCGATATACTCGCGCTGCTCTTGCTTGGTTTTCGCGTAGCAGACGTCGTATATGTTGAAACTGAGCGCCTTGGTTAGGTTGTTGAACCCGTAAAGTTTGAGCCCGTTTGGCATAGCCCTTACCTCCGAAAGAAGTCAATCAACTTATCATATCAAAAAATGTCCTTCAGCGCAAGAGAAAACCGGGGAAGCTGTCCGTCTGGAAGCTTTCCCGGTTTTGTGGTGAAAGGGCCTTGTCTAGCGGCGTCCGCGATGGCCGCCGCGGAACCCGCCGCCGTGTCCGCGTCTGAATCCGCGGCGGTAGGGGAACCAGGGGCCGACGAAGCCGTAGGGCCAGCCCCAGCCCCAGGGTCCGAGGCCCAGCGCGAGGGGGGCGAGGGGGCGGAAAGTCTCCATGGCTGTCATGCTGTCGTCCATGGTGAGGAGGAGCATTTTGACCATGTCGCGCACGGTGTCTTCGGTGTAGCCGGGGGGCATGTGGTGGAGGACGCCGCTGTCGCGCATGGCGCGGTCGGCTAGGACGTGGAGCTGGTCGGGACTCATGCGGCCGATGTCTCTGTGGGCCATGTGGGCGTCTTCTATGTAGGGCATCATGCGATGGTAGAGCTCGGGATAGCGGCGGTCGATGTCCATCGCGGCGTGGCGGTGGTCCATGTGGTGGTGCGGGTGGTGCGGATGCTCCATCGGATGCCGATGATGCTCCGGGTGGCGTTGTTCGTGCATATTGAGTGGCTCCTTTTATGTGGGATGCCACTATTGTATGCTTTGGGGGTGTGGGGGTGTCACAGGGGGTGTCGGTTTCTCTTTTGTTTTCTGCGCTTGAATAGTTACGCCGGCCTCGAAAAACCATTTGATCCCACCGCATAGACAAATTCGAGTTCCTGCAGTTGTTGTACCACATTTATAACATTTTCTTTGCAATTTTGGTCTAAGCGTATCAGCAGGATACGCCTGAACTGCGGCCAATTCCACATGGTTTCTTCTAATCTTCCGGCCTCCAGCAATTCCCAGCACCGATCTGAAAGCCTCATCAAATCCCTGATGTATAGGGCGCCAATATTGCCGAAGTCATCGAGTGTCCAGTCTCTGTTGTCCCGCTGGCTTACGCATCTGACCAAGGAAACTATCACGGAATTATCTTCAAAATCGCTATCAAGGGAAGGTATCCAAAAAGTTCGTTTATCCCCGCACCCGAGGCACACAACAAATGGAGTTAACGGAATTTGTGGAATAAACCGCATCATCATCACTGCCGCTTCCGCGCGAGTTGTAATTCCTTTCGGATTTATCGTTGTTGGGGTCCAACCAGTTACAATTCGGCTGAAATGCATCCACCGTAATGCGTCGTAAGCCCATGTTGCGATTTGTCCTATGTCTGCAAACTGCCGCCACCCAACTTGCCATGACCCCGACCCATCCCGCAAAAGCGTCCTGCTCATTGCATACCTATGCACCATCGTCGCAAATTCTTGGCGTGTGACATTGCCGTGCGGATTAAATGTTGTCGGAGATGTGCCTAGCACAATGTCGTGATTGAAGGCCCAGGTTATGTAGGGGGCGTACCAGGTGTCTCCTACATCGTTGAACTTGTTGGTGCGGTCATCTTCCGCGTTTGCTGGGCGTTCGTTGTGAATCCGGAAGAGCATTACCGTTACTTGGGCGCGGGTTAGGTTACCTTGGGGGTGGAATTGGTTGCTGCCGACGCCGTCCATGATGTTGTTTTCGTAGACGAATTGCACGGCTTCGGCATACCATTGGTTGGAATGAACGTCGTTGAAGGGACTTGTTGCCATTGTTGGCGGGGCGAGGCCGACGAGGAGTAGGCTTGCTAGAAGCAGGGATAGGAATTGGCGGGGTTTTTGGCTTGCCATGTGCAGACTCCCCTCCCCTACGGCGTTACGAATTCTTGGCCGCGGTTTTCTAGTTCGGTGATGGAGGTGGCGGCTACGCGGAGGAAGCGGGATTGGCCTACTTGGTACCATTCTAGTACGCCGACGAGTTCGACCCACGCGTTATCTGGGAGGGGGGCTATGTTGCCTAGATAGACTTCAAAGCCGGCTATGCCGTCGTCTCCGCAGCAGTCCATGACGTAGCGGAGGACGCGGTGGTAGTATTCGCCTGTGGCTTCCCAATAGAAGGTGTAGAACATGCCTTCGTAGCGGATGGTGCGGCCTTCGTATTGGTCGGCATTGCGGTTGATGCTGACGATTTGCGTGAGGAAGGCGCGGTCTGTGATGGTGACGACGGCTTCATTGTCTGTACAGCCGGTTAGGAGTGTGCCTACCATTAGGACGATCAAGAGCAGAATCAGGATTTTTTTCATGTTTAACCTCTCCCCTTCATAAGCGCGATGCCGCTGAAGAATACGAATACGGTTAGATTGACCGCGACGACGCTTGCGCCGGGCGGCAGGTTGTAGGTGTAGGAAAGGACCATGCCGACGAAGAAGCAGGTGACGGCGATGATCGCCGCTGTGATGACGACGGAGAGGAAGCGTTTGCAGAGGCGCATTGCGCTCAGGGCGGGGAAAATGGTGAGGCTGGCGATCAACAGGGCGCCCATCATGCGCATACCGAGCACCACGGTTACGGCGGTGAGGAAGGCGAGGAGGGCTTTGTAGACGAAGACTTTGGTGCCGGTGGCTTTGGCGAAGGTTTCGTCGTAGGTGACGGCGAAGAGTTGCTTATAGAAGAGGACGAAGAGGGTGAGGACGGAGATGCTGAGGACTACGCTGAGTTGCACGTCGAACCGGGTCATGGCGAGGATGCTGCCGAACATGACGCCGCAGACGTCTGTGTTGAGGCCTGTGGTCTGGCTGACGATGATGATACCGATTGCTAAACTGCTGGTGGAGACGAGGGCGACGGCGCTGTCTCCTTTGATTTTGTTGTTTTCACTGAGGAGGAGGAGCGCGAAGGCCGCTAGGACGACCATGGGGAGGGTGACGAAGAAGTGGGAGAACTCCCGCTCGACGGCGAGGTCTATCCCTGTGGCGATGACCATGGCAGCGAAGCCGACGTGGCTGAGGCTGGTGCCGATCATGGCGTAGCGTTTGAGGACGAGGTTGACGCCGAGGAGGGCCGCGCAGAGGGAGACGAGGAGGCCGACTAAGATGGCGCGGCGCATGAAGAGGAAGTCGAACATTTCGACGATGATGCGGTCTAGCTCGAAGAGGGTTTCCATTAGAAGTCGCCTCCCTTCCGGAGGAAGCGGCGGCCGACTTCTGTCTCTACATATTCTGCCGTGGGACCGAAGAAGAGTTGTTTGTTTTGCAGGTGGAGGATGTGGTTGGCGTGTTCGACCGCGGCGTGGACGTCGTGGGAGATCATGATAATGGTGATGCCGGTGTCGCGTTGGAGATCCTGGATGGTCTGGTAGAGTTCGGCTGTGACTAGGGGGTCTAGGCCGCTGACGGGTTCGTCTAGGAGGAGGAGTTTTTCTGTGGCGCAGAGGGCGCGGGCTAGGAGTACCCTCTGCTGTTGACCGCCGGAGAGTTCGCGGAAGCTTTTGTTCCGCAGGGAGATGACCCCCAGTTGGTCCATGTGCGCTGAGGCGATCATCCGGTCTATGCGGGAATAGAAGGGCATAATCCCGCGGCTGTTGAGGCGACCGGAGATGACGATTTCGAAACAGCTCGCCGGGAAGTCTTTTTGTGCGGCGGATTGTTGGGGCAGGTAGCCGATTTGGGTTTGTTTGAGGCCGTCTCCCATTGTAATCGTACCGGTTTTGGGGCGCAGAAGGTCGAGGAGGCCTTTCATGAGGGTGCTTTTGCCGGAGCCGTTTTCGCCGACGATGCAGAGGTAGTCCCCTTGGTTGACTTCAAAAGACAGGCCGTCTACCGCGACATTGCCTTCGTAGGAGAACGAGACGTCTTTGCAGGTGATGAGTGCCATTAGCTCAACGCCTCCCGTAGGTGTTCCACGTTGCGCCACATGAGGTCGAGGTAGGTTACGCCGGCGTTGAAATCGGCGTGGCTCAGGTTGTGGGCGGAGTGGAGTTCGAGTTGTCTTGCGCCAGTCTCTTCGGAGATGACGTTTGCCATTTGGCGGTTGGAGAATTCAATGGTGAAGATGACAGGGATTTGCTCTTCTCGTACGAGCGTGATGAGTTGGGCGATGGTCGCGGGGCTTGCCTGGGTTTCGGTGGAGCAGCCGGGGAAGGCGGCGAAATAGGTGAGGCCGTATTCGTGGGCGAGGTAGCGGAAGGGGAAACGGTCGCCAAATACGATGGTATGGCGGACGGCTTGGTCTACCACTTCTTGGAAGGCCGCGTCTAGGGCTTCGAGTTCTGTGAGGAAGGCGGCGGCATTGGTTCTGAAGTAGGCGGCGTTGGCTGGGTCTAGTTCGGCGAGGACTTCGGTGAGGGCCTGTACGATCAGAATTGCGTTGCGGGGGGAGGTCCAGACGTGTTCGTCGATGTCTCCTTCGTGGTGATGATGATGGTGGCTATGGTCATGGTGGTGGCCGTGAGCGTGGCTGTGATCGTGGGAGTGATGATGGTGAGTCTCGTCTTCGCAGGTGTCTGGGTCGCAGGCGTCTGCGTGGTCGTGACTATGACTATGGTCGTGCGAATGATTGTGGTGGTCGTGGCTGTGGCTATGATCGTGTGCGTGGTTGTGATGGTCGTGACTATGGCTGTGGCCGTGCGCATGGTGGTTGTGTGTCTCGTCTTCGCAGGTTTCTACGTCGCAGTCGTGGTTGTGGCTGTGAGCGTGGGAGTGGGTGTGGTGGTGATCGTGGCTGTGGGAATGGTCGTGGTGGTCGTGGTCATGAGGCGCTTCGATTCCTTCCACTAGTTCTAGGAGGGTTACGACGTGGATGTGGTGTTCTTCCAAGATGGGGGCCAGGATTGTTTCTACCCAGCGTTCGCCGTGGCCGCCGATGTAGATGAAGAGGTCCGCGCCTTGCAGGCGGATGATGTCTTGCGGGGTGGGTTCAAAGGAGTGGGCTTCGGCGCCGGGCGAGAGGAGCATGGTGAGTTCCACGCGGTTGCCGGCGATTTGGCGGACGAAGTCGTATTGGGGGAAGATGGTCGCGATGACGCGGAGGCGGTCTTCGGTCGGTTCGGTCGGGCCTGTTGGGGTTTGGGCGGGGGCTTGGGCTTGTCCGCCGCAGGCGGCTAGGGTGAGAACGAGCACGAGGGCGAGTAATACGCATAAAAGTCGTTTCATTGGATGAAACCTCTCAATCGTTTTTATTTTTAAAATTTGAGTACAGGAAGAACGACAAAGCTACGACCTCTGTTCAGACAGACGTCGCCAGGCTTTGCCGCATCGGGGTTTCTCTTAGTTGTTTAACCTCGTTTTTAGTGTGACGAGGCTGGTGGTGTGTTGGTTGTGCAAATCGGCGCTCAGGATCAGGTGTAGGAAGGTGAGCAGGAACAGGAGGCCTGCCAGCGAACTGAATCCGCTGCCTAGGTATCGCAAATGGGCGTGCAGGTTGGCTAGGTTGAAACAGGGAACGCATTCTTTGACACAGCAGTTTGCGCGCTCTGCCAAGGCGAAGAGGGTGCCTATGCTGATGGTGAGCAGCACGAGGACGAGCAGGATCAAACAGATCCGGCGAAGTTGCGCTCGATGCATGCTGTCACCCCCATCCTTTTTTGTCAGTCTACCATGTTTCTCCAAGGGTGGTCAAGAGAGAGCTTGTCGAAGCGGAGCGGTTGCGGCCTTGACAGCGCGGGCAAAGTCGTGTAGATTGGGGTCTTACCTTGTCGATCTGAGGAGAATTTTTGTGTATGAGGCGATCTGATGTTTACATAGCCCCGAGCGGTTTTTTTGTGAAGGCGTGGCTCCCGGGTACGATTGGCGTTGTCGCGATGACGCTGTTTTTGCTGGTTACAATTCAGGTATTGAATGGGAGTTTGGATGGGTGGAACGCGGCTATCTATGCGCGTGTTGCGGCGCGGATGCATCCGGCTTTGACTCGTTTTTTGATGTTTGTTAGTTTCTTTGGGCAGTGGTTTGTTAGTTTGTTTGTCGCGGGGTTTTTGGTGGTAATTCCTTGGACACGACGGCAGGTCGGGGTGCCGGTTTTGCTTGCCACTTTTTTGGGGATGGGTTTTGGGTATATATTGAAGCGAGTTATCGCTATTCCGCGGCCTTCGGAGGTGTTGGTGCTGTTGGAGGCGAGCGGGTATGGGCATCCGAGCGGGCATACGATGCGGACGACTGTGTTTTTTGGGATGTGTGTGATTTTGATTTGGCGGTATACCGATCGGGCGTCTGTCAGGATAGGCGCTTTGGCGCTTGCTGTCGGGCTTTCTGGGTTGATGGGATTTAGTCGGATTTACTTGGGGGCGCATACGGCGACGGATACGGTTGCGGCTTATTTGGCGGGGATTGCGGTGCTCGCGTTTTGTGCGCTCTGCCTGATATGGAAACCCGCTATCCTTAAAAGAGGATAGCGGGTTCTTTTTATTGGGACAGCGGCAGTTTGCCGTGGGTGGCTTGGAGGAAGCGGTTTTCTACATCGGCCCAGTTGACTAGGGTCCACCAGCGGCTGATGTAGCCTGCTCTGTCGTTTTGGTAGTTGAGGTAGTAGGCGTGCTCCCAGACGTCGCAGACGAGGAGGGGGATGGTGCCTTGGAGGGTACAGTCTTGGTGTTTTTCGCACTGGGTGAGTTCTAGGCGGCAGAAGGCAGGGTTATAGCCGAGGATGGCCCAGCCGGAACCTTGGACTTTTGTCGCGGTGGCGGTGAATTGGGCCATGAAGGTTTCTACGCCGCCGAAGTACCAGTCTAGGTAAGATTGGGTGTGTTTGCCGGGGGCGCCGCCGGTTCCGGGACGGGTCATATTGGTCCAGTAGACGCTGTGGAGGATGTGGCCGGAGCCGTTGAAGGCGAGGTCGTTTTCGAGACAGGTGATGCGGCTCCAGTCTTTTTGCCCTCTGGCTTTGACGAGGGCGAGCTCTGTGTTGTTGAGTTCGTCTACGTATTTCTTGTGGTGCTTGTCGTGGTGGATTTCTACGGTTTTTGCGTCGATCACGGGTTCGAGGGCGTCGTAGGGGTAGGGCAGGGCTGGCAGGGTGTGTTCGCCGGCGGGGATGGGTTTGCCGCTCATAGGGTATCGCTCCTTTTCTTAATGCTTTTTAGAACAGCCTATGCCGCAAAGAGCCGATTTAGGCAAATGGTTTCTATTTTTTGTGAAACCGCTTGCTTGTGTTTGCGTAAACCACCCCGCCGAGGAGGATAATGAGGAAGAGGATGGTTGCGGGGGTAATCAGCCACGCGAGGCCGAATAGGTCTGCGATGGACATGAGGATCATGTGGGCGCAGACGAAGAGAAGGAGGAGCCCCATGAAGCGGCATAGGGCTTTTTCGTTGTATTTGGCCTTTTCTTCCGCGGTTTTCAGGTTGTATCCGGCGATCATCCAGGCGCCTCGGCCGGATAGGAAGACGGCGGCGACGATAAGGAAGGGGATGAGGAGGGGGGCCGCAATAATTTGCATAGGTCTTTCCTTTCCCGCTTTACTTGCGGAAGCGGTTGCCGGTGTTCATGTAGATTACGGCGACGAGGGGGAGCGCTGTGCCGAGGGCGATTCCGAGCCACATCAGCCACGGCATTTCAAACTGTACGCCGAACGGACAGAGCAAGAGGCAGACTGACGTGATTAGCAGGAGTTTGCCGACGAAGCGGCAGAGGGCTGGTTCGTTGTATTTCGCCCGCTCCCCCGCGCTTTTCCCGTTATATCCGGCGATGAGGCTTGCGCCTTTGCCGGTGAGCATCATGTATCCGCCGCTGAGGATGAGGGGGAGGATGCAGAGGCCGAAGACGATCCATAATAGGATGTGTTCCATGTTTGTTCTCCAATCTATCTGGCTTTTTCCTATGAGATGCGGAAGAGGCGTTTGCCGTTTGCTGTCGTTATCTCGGCGACTTCTTCTGTGGTGGTTTCCCATAGTTCGGCTACGGTTTGGGCGATTTGGGGGAGGTAAAGCGAAGTGCAGCGGTGGCCGCGGTGGGGTTCGGGGGCCATATAGGGGGCGTCGGTTTCGAGGAGGAGGCGGTCTTTGGGCATGTAGCGAAGCACTTCGTGGCTTTTGCGGGCGTTTTTATAGGTGATGACGCCGGTGAAACTGATGTGGAGGCCGAGGTCCAGGACTTGCTTCGCCACTTCTACCTCGCCGGAGAAGCAGTGAACGACACCGGGGGTACCGCGATAGGTTCTGAGGATATCAAGCGTATCGGCTGTGGCTTCGCGTTGGTGGATAATGACGGGGAGGCCTACTTTTTGGGCGAGGGCCATCTGTTCGTCGAACCGTTGCCGCTGGATGGGGCGGGGGGAGTGGTCGTAATGGTAGTCTAGGCCGATTTCGCCTACGGCGACGACTTTGGGGCGGGTTGTGAGGGATTCGAGGCGGTCTAGGTCGCCTTCTTCCATGGCGCTTGCGTCGTGGGGGTGGAAGCCGACGGAGGCGTAGATATAGGGGTAGTCTTCCGCGAGGCCGACGGCTTGGCGGGAGGATTGCAGATCGTATCCGGGGTTGAGGACGAGGCTGATGCCGTGTTTGGGCAGGCGCTCTAGGAGATCTCTGCGGTCGAGGTCGAAGCGGGGGTTGTCGTAGTGGGCGTGGGTGTCGAAATACATGGCTGGCTCCTTGTGTTGTGTATGGTGAGTTAGGGTGCGCGGCAAAAAGGCTCCTTTGGAAGAGGAGACTTTTAGGTCGGTGCCTTCTTACGCATCAGGCGGTTGTATGCTGCGGGACGAGGTGGGCGGTTCCGTAGCTGTGATTATCGAATATTATATAAAAAAAGCTTGAACTTGTATAGACCCTGTGCTATACTATCCTTCATGACCAAAGATTTGAAAGGGATGAATGACCTATGACACTAGCACTCAGCATACTTCACATGCTTTCCGCGCTTTTTTTGATCGCTGTAATTCTGCTCCAATCCGGCAAGAGCGCCGGTTTGTCCGGTGCGATCACGGGGGGCAGTTCGGACACGCATATGTCCAGAAACAAAGGGAAATCGTTCGACAAACGTCTGGCGAGAATCACGAAGTGGGTCGCTTGTGTGTTTGCCTTGATTACTCTGGTGATTAATCTCACCATCTAAGTATGTGCGTGACGCCCTCTCGAAAACGAGAGGGCGTTTCTTTTTAGGTCATATCTTTAGTTCATTAACTCGCAATGGATCCATTTAAAAACACCAGGGAAAGGTCGATGCTCACATGAACAAGAAGTTTGTCTATCTGTTTTCCGAAGGGAACGGCGCAATGCGCGAACTGCTCGGCGGCAAGGGGGCTAACCTCGCGGAGATGACGCGGCTGGGGATGCCTGTGCCCCAAGGGTTCACTATCACCACGGAGGCCTGTTTCCAATACTATGCGAATGGTGAAACCATCAGCTCAGAGTTGGAAGAAGCGGTCTATGGGTATATCTCTAAGTTGGAAGAGATCACCGGGAAGACCTTTGGGGGCTTGGAAAACCCACTTCTTGTCTCTGTCCGTTCTGGTGCGGTGGATTCGATGCCGGGGATGATGGACACGATTTTGAATTTGGGGCTGAACAATCAAGTTGTCATATCTTTCGCGGAGGCGACGGGGAATCCGCGCTTTGCTTATGACAGCTATCGGCGGTTTATTCAGATGTATGGCGATGTGGTAATGGAGGTGCCGAAGAAGCGGTTTGACGCGCTGCTGGAGCACATGAAGGAGGAGCGTGGAGTCTCGCTGGACACGGAGCTTACAGCAGACGACCTGAAGACTTTGGTTGAGCAATTTCAGGCGGTCTATAAGGACGCGCTGGGTGTGGAGTTCCCGCAGGATCCGAAGTTACAGCTCATGGGCGCGATCGCGGCGGTGTTTCGCAGTTGGTATAACCCGCGGGCGGTTTCTTATCGGCGGATGTATGGCATTTCGGCGGATGGCGGCACGGCTGTGAATGTGCAAAGCATGGTGTTTGGCAATATGGGGACGGACAGCGGGACGGGGGTTGCGTTTAGCCGCAATCCGTCTACCGGGGCGAAGCGGATTTATGGGGAGTTTCTCACGAACGCGCAGGGCGAAGACGTCGTCGCGGGGATTCGGACGCCGCTGCCGATTGAACAGCTCGCGGATGTGATGCCGGAGATTTATGACCAGCTTTTCCTCATTGGGGATAAGTTGGAGCGGCACTATCGGGATATGCAGGATATGGAGTTTACGATTGAGCGCGGGAAGCTGTATATGCTGCAGACGCGGAGCGGGAAGCGGACTGTGTTGTCGGCTTTGAAGATCGCGGTAGATCTCGTATCGGAGTGGCTTTGCACGAAGGATGAGGCGCTGCTGAAGATTGATCCGAAACAGCTGGATAATCTACTCCATCCGCAGTTTGACGCGGAGGCTTTGGCGGCGGCGAAGCCGATCTCGCATGGGCTTGCGGCCTCGCCTGGGGCGGCTTGTGGGGGGATCTATTTTACCGCTGAAGACTGCAAGGCCGCGGCGGCGCATGGGCCTACGCTTTTGGTTCGCATTGAGACATCGCCGGAGGATATTGAGGGGATGCACGCTTCTAAGGGTGTTTTGACCGCCCGCGGGGGAATGACCAGCCATGCGGCCGTTGTGGCGCGCGGGATGGGCATTTGCTGTGTGTCTGGCTGTGGTGAGTTGCGGATTGATGAAGAGGCGAAGACGCTGACTGTGGGGGATCACGTGTTTAAAGAGGGTGATTTCCTCAGTTTGGACGGGAGTACGGGGTATGTGTATAGCGGACAGATGAAGACTGTGCCGGCTTCGGTGAGCGGGTATTTTGCTACGATTATGGAATGGGCGGACGAGGTGCGGACGCTCAAGGTTCGGGCGAACGCGGATAATCCGCAGGATGCGGCTGTGGCGCGGCGGTTTGGGGCGGAGGGCATTGGCCTTGCGCGGACAGAGCACATGTTCTTTGAGCCGGACCGGCTTCCGGTTGTGCAGGAGATGATTTTGTCTACAACGGTCGAACAACGGGAGCGGGCGTTGGAGAAGCTCTTGCCAATGCAACGGGCGGACTTTGAGGGGATTTATGAGACGATGCAGGGACATCCTGTGACGATTCGATTGCTGGATCCGCCGCTGCATGAGTTTTTGCCGCATCAGGAGGAGGACCTCAGGGCCTTGGCGAAGGAGATGGGACTGGGGTATGACGCGCTTCTGGCTTCGATTGATGCTCTCAAAGAGGTAAACCCGATGATGGGGCATAGAGGGTGTCGGCTCTCGGTCACGTATCCGGAGATTGCGGCGATGCAGACGCGGGCGATTATTGAGGCGGCGATCCGGGTGAAGCAGGCGAAGGGTTATGATATTGTGCCGGAAATTATGATTCCTTTGATTAGCCATGTGGATGAGCTTACATATGTCAAGCGGATTATTACGAAGACTGCGGATGCAGTGATTGCGGAGAGCGGGGTTGCGCTCGACTATCAGGTGGGTACGATGATTGAATTGCCGCGTGCCGCTTTGACGGCGGATGAGCTTGCGCGGGAGTCGGCCTTCTTCTCCTTTGGCACCAACGACCTCACGCAGATGACCTTTGGGCTCTCACGGGATGATGCGGGTAAGTTTTTGGAGCAGTATTATCAGAAGAAGATCCTGGACTTTGATCCGTTTTCACGGCTGGATCAAGCCGGGGTTGGTAAGTTGATTGAGACGGCGGTGAAGCTCGGCAGGACCGCTCGGCCGGAGCTCAAGCTTGGGCTCTGTGGGGAGCACGGGGGCGATGCGCGGTCGGTGTCGTTCTGTCACCATGTGGGGCTGGATTATGTGTCTTGTTCGCCGTATCGGGTGCCGATTGCGCGGTTGGCGGCGGCGCAGGCGGCGATTCGGAAGCGGATGGGGATTATCGAATAATCAAACGAAATGCAAGCATTTCGTTTGGGATTAGATACCGGCCTGCGGGCCGGGCGCTGCGGAGGATGTGGTGTCAATCCGAGGCAAAGCCCCGGAATCGACGAGATTTGATTTTTTCACCTTCCGTCGCACACTAACGCGCACTCCTGTGGCGAAAAGAACGGAGTTGCGGAGGGCTGGATAAACTAAGAGCTGGCGCGGATGCGCCAGCTCTTAGTTTATTTTAGGGGGTCTTTTTGGATTTTTGCGAATCGTCTGGGGTATTGTTTGGGCGTCGGTCCAGTTTTGCGGATGATGACGATTCGGCGTTGGATTTCTGGGGTACCCGGGAGGGCGTAGTCGTAGTGGGATTCAATTTCGCCGCCTAGGATGGCTGCGGTGTTTTTGGCGGTTTCGATTTCTTCGGCGGCGTTCTGGGTTTTCATGGCTAGGAAGGCGCCGCCTATTTTGACGTAGGGGAGGCAGAGTTCTAGGAGGATGTTGAGGTCTGCGACGGCGCGGCTGGTGGCGTAGTCGTAGCTTTCGCGTTCGCCGGGTTGCGTCACCCATTCTTCGGCGCGGGCGTGGACGCATTCGGCGTTTAGATCTAGTTTTTGACAGACTTCTTTGAGGAAGGTTACGCGTTTTGCTAGACTGTCTAGCAGAGTGAGTTTTAGGCTAGGGACCGCGATTTTGAGGGGGAGTCCGGGGAATCCGGCTCCGGTGCCGATGTCGATGAGGCGGCGTTTTCCTATAAAATCTGCGGCGCCGGCGAGGGCTAGGCTGTCTAGGAAGTGTTTTTCCATGGCCTCGGCGCGGTCGGTGATGGCGGTGAGGTTCATGACTTGATTTTTCTCGGATAGGAAGGTCCAGTAGGTTTCGAATTGTTCTAGCTGACGTGCAGAAAGCGCCAGGCCGAAGGCTGTGGCGCTTTGCTGTAATTTGTTCAGTGTGGAATCCCCTGTCATTCCGGTTTGCGGAGCACTTCTAGGCCGCCGAGGTATTTGCGGAGGACTTCGGGGACAACGACGCTGCCGTCTTTCTGTTGGTTTTGCTCGACGATGGCGGGCAGAATGCGGCTGGTTGCGAGGCCGGAGCCGTTGAGGGTATGCATGTATTCAGGTTTGCCGGTCGCTTCGTTGCGGTAGCGCATCATGCCGCGGCGGGCTTGATAGTCTCTGGCGTTGGAGACGCTGGAGACTTCTTTGTAGCCGTCCATCGAGGGGATGTGGATTTCGATGTCGTAAGTACGGGCCATTCCGGCGCTGCAATCGCCAGCGGCGAGTTTTACGGTGCGGAAGTGGAAGCCGAGGTCTTTTACGAGCCGTTCGGCTTTGGTGACAAGTTCTTCAAAGGCCGCGTCGGAGTCTTCCGGGCGGGTAAATTGGACCATTTCGACTTTGTTGAACTGGTGGCCGCGGACCATGCCGCGTTCGTCTGCCCGGTAACTGCCGGCTTCACGGCGGTAACAGGGGGTGTAGGAGATGTATTTCTTGGGGAGGTCGGCTTCTGTCAGAATCTCGTCGCGGTGGAGGGAGACGAGGGCTGTTTCCGCTGTCGGGAGCAGGAACTTGCCGTGTTCGCCTTCGCTTTGCGCGAGCCAGAAGACGTCTTGTTCGAATTTCGGGAATTGGCCTGCCGTGAGGCCGGATTCGTAGTTGAGGAGGTGGGGAACGAGGATGAGTTCGTAGCCGTCGCCCAGATGGGTGTCGATGAAATAGTTGAGGAGGGCCCATTCGAGGCGGGCGCCGAGGCCGCGATAGACCCAGAATCCGCTGCCGGAAATTTTTGCGCCGCGCTCATAGTCGATGAGGCCGAGGCCGGTGCAGAGGTCTACGTGGTTTTTGGGTTCGAAGTCGAACACTTTCGGTGCGCCGAAGGTGCGGATTTCTTCGTTGTTCTCTTTGCCGCCGCCGATGAGGTCTTCATCTGGCATATTGGGTAGGCCAAGGAGGAGGGTGTCGCGTCTGGTTTCGATCTCGCGGAGCTCCAGGTCGGCTTCTTTGATGGAATCGGACAGGGCCTTCATTTGGGCCATGATTGCCGTGGTGTCCTCCCCTGCTTTCTTCATCTCGGGAATTTGTTTGGTGACTTTGTTTTGTTCCGCTTTGCTCTGCTCGGTGCTCTGGATGAGGGTGCGGAGTTTGGCGTCAAGGTCTAGAATTTCGTCAATCGCGGCGGAGCAGTTGATTTCTTTTTTCAATAGTCCGGCCTTGACGGCCTCGGGGATCTCCCGAATCAAACGAATATCTAACATCTACTTCTTCCCCTTTGACAATTTTAGCGATTTCAGGGCCTCAATGAGCACTTCCAGGTCGTCTGTGTCGTAATAGTCCACTTCTAACCAGCCGCGTTTTTGACCAGAGATGATTTTCACTTTGCGGCCTAGGCTGCGCGTGAGATTATCTTCGGCCTCTTTGGTGTAGTCTACGAAGGGTTTTGGTTTTTGCGCGGCGCTCGGAGCGGCTGCTTTTTCCGCGCGGAGCTTGTCTACCTTGTCCGCTTGTTTTTCCGTCTGACGGACGGAGAGGCCTTCTTCGATGACTTTGCGCGCAAGGACAAGTTGTTGGTTTTCGTCTTTTATTTTAAGTAAGGCTCTCGCATGGCCTGCGGAGAGGGTGCCTTGTTCGAGGAATCCTTTGACTTCGGGGTTGGACCGCAGCAGGCGGAGGGCGTTGGCTACGGTGGAGCGGTCTTTGCCGACTCGGGTGGCCACTTCTTCTTGCTTGAGTTCGAATGTCTCCATGAGGGTTTTGTATCCCTCAGCCTCTTCGAGCGGGTTGAGGTTTTCGCGTTGGAGGTTGTCGATGAGGGCGATTTCTGTGGCCAATCTGTCGTCCGCTTCGATGATGCGGCAGGGGACTTCTTTTAGGCCCACTTCACGCGCGGCGCGCCAGCGGCGTTCGCCGCCGATGATTTGATAGTAGCCGGAGGCGAGTTTGCGCACCAGGAGTGGGTCTAGGATACCGTGTTCGCGGATGGAGTCTGTGAGTTCTTGGAGCGCGACATGGTCGAAGTATTTCCGGGGCTGTTCTTTGTTGGGTTCGACTTTCTCTATAGGTAGATAGCTGAAGTCCGTTTGATCGTTGTCCAGCATGGCCTCTCCGAAAATCGCACCTAGGCCCGTTCCGAGCCCGCCTTTTGGTGACATGGGACGCTCCTCCTTTTTCGTGTATCGTATGTATTAGGTGTTGTTTGCGATGAGCTCGCGGGCGAGTTCTCTGTAGGCTGCGGAGCCTTGGTTGCCGGGATCGTAAATCAGAACCGGTTTGCCGTGACTGGGGGCCTCGGAGAGACGGATTGTGCGAGGAATCAGGGTTCGATAGACTTTCCCGGGGAAATATTTCTTCACTTCCGCCGCGACTTGGAGTGAGAGGTTTGTCCGCCCGTTGTACATGGTGAGCAGGACGCCTTCTACGTCAAGGTCGGGGTTGAGTTTGCGTTTGATGATGCGCAGGGTGTTGACGAGGTCGCCTACGCCTTCGAGCGCGAAGAATTCGCACTGGATGGGGATAAGGATGCTCTCAGCGGCGGAAAGGGCATTGACTGTGAGCATTTCCAGAGAGGGCGGACAATCGATGAAGATGAAGTCGTATTTATCTTTGACGGAGGCTAGCGCCCCACGGAGTTTATATTCTCTATGCTCCATGTTGACCAGTTCCACGCCGGCTCCGGCTAGATTGCGGTTGGTGGGCAGGACGTCGCCGTATTTTGTGCGGACGATTGCGGTTTCCACGTTTGCGCCGTTGATGAGGACATCGTAGATGCTGGGGGCGACGTTATTTTTGTCAATTCCCATGCCAGTGGTAGCGTTGCCCTGTGGGTCTGTGTCACACAGGAGGACGCGTTTGCCCATCTGCGCGAGGGCACAGGTTAGGTTGATACAGGTTGTAGTCTTGCCTACGCCGCCTTTTTGATTGGTGACAGCAATGATTTTGCCCATAGTCTTCGCCTTTCTTGCTTGGAGTCCGTTTGTGCATGCCCGCAAAGGGCGGAAGTTGATTATAGCACTGATTGTTGCGGAGCGCAAGACGAAAAATTTTGTTTCACGTGAAACATGAGCCGCGGAACGAGCGGTCCAACGGGCGAATGTTTCACGTGAAACATTTTAGCCGACGTTGTTCTATAGGCCCCTTTGAAAAATGGGCCTATAGAGCATTCTACCCTACGAGGTTAGCATGTCTACGTCTTCTATTGTTAGGCCGTCGTGGAGGGTGCAATTTAGGGCGTAGGCGATTAGTTTGGAGATGTCGGCTACTTGGGTGTCAATTTCTTTTGGGGTGACGATCATGCCGCCGCCATAGGGGCCCCATTGTTCGGGCGGGACCATGTCGCGGCCGGATTCTTCGAGCAGATCCGAGACGAGGGTGCCGGCGTCTACTACGGTGGGAACGCCGACGGCGATGACGGGGACACCTAGGGTTTCGCGGTCGAGTTTAGCGCGGGCGTTGCCGACGCCGGAGCCGGGGGCGATGCCTGTGTCGCAGATTTGCACGGTCCGACAGATGCGGGTGAGTTTACGGGAGGCGAGAGCGTCTACGGCGATGATCCGGTTAGGGCGGAATTGGGCGACGAGGGCTTTGACCATCTCAGCGCTCTCCATCCCAGTTGTGCCGAGGACGCCGGTTTGGACGACGGTGACGCGGCGAAAGTGGCCGAAGTGTTCGGGGACGTGTTCGACTAGGTGGCGAGTTGCCAGGGTGTGTTTTGCCGTGCTAGGGCCGACGGCGTCCGGGGTGATGGCGCGGTTGCCGAGGCCGACGACTAGGACGCTGTCGTCCCGCACCATGCCGAGAAGCGGCAGTAGTTGTTCTCGGATGGCGGAGACACCGCGGGCAAAGGCGTCCTCCTCTCTGCGGGCTAGGGCGCTGAGTTCTACGGTGACGTAAGTGCCTTGGGGTTTGTCTAGGGCGCGTTCGCCTTCGCGGTCGAGGATTTGGATGCGGGTGACGTCGTAGCCGTGGCATTTGAGGTCTTCGGCTTTGACGCCGCTGAGTTTTGTCGTCTTTGGCGCGGATTCGGCCCAGAGTTCGCGGGCTTCTACGGCGAGGTCGGTACGTTTTGTGTATGGCATGGAGTGAAGCTCCTTTCGTGGCTTTGTTCGGGCAATCATAGTTCGCCCCTACCATAGTAAATAGCATAAACAGAACGGAGCGCGGTTATACAAGCGCCATGCAGGGGCGAGGCGCGTTCGCCCGTGTACATTGCCAAACACCGCTCTTGTGTCGGGGTTTGATTTCTGATATACTTAAGTTTATTTGACTACAGAAAAGCGAGATCCAGCATGAAATGGGACATTTGGAGCAGCGTTCAACATGACCCCTCGCAGATCGAAGCGGAGGCGCGGAAGCGGGCCGGTTCTGACCTGGTGGCGGCTGTGCTTTGGGCAAGGGGTATACAGAGCGGAGATGAGGTAGAGGCTTTCTTCACCTCCTCTTCGGCACCGCTCCATGATCCGATGCAGATGGCGGGTATGGCGGAGGGTGCGGCGCGGATTCGGGCGGCTATTGAGCGCGGGGAGACTGTCGCGGTCTATGGCGACTATGACGCGGACGGCGTGACAGCCAGTGCATTGATGGCGGATTATCTGCATTCTAAGGGACTTTCCTGCTCTGTTTACATTCCGGATCGGCTGGAGGAGGGTTATGGCCTGAATCTCGCCGCGTTGGAAGAGCTTGCGGCGGCGGGGGTGACTTTGATTGTCACCGTGGATTGCGGCGTTACGGCGATTACGGAAGTCGAAGCGGCGAAGGCGTTTGGGTTGGATATGGTGATTACGGATCACCATGAGTGCCAGGGGACAGAGCTGCCGGACGCAGTGGCGGTGATTGATCCGAAACGGCCGGATTGTGCTTATCTTGACAAAAGTCTTGCCGGGGTTGGAGTTGCATTTCAGGTTATTTCCGCTGTAGAAGGGCCGGGGCAGGAAAAGGCCTTGCTGGCGCGATATAGTGATCTTGTGGCGATTGGCACGGTGGCGGATGTGATGGATTTGCGCGGGGAGAATCGCGTGTTTGTGTCAGAGGGGATTCGCGCGTTGCAGACCGGAAAACGGCCCGGGCTTCTGGCCTTGATGAAAGAGGCGAAGCTCGATCCGGCTGTGGTTCAAGCGACAGATATCGGGTATCTGATCGCCCCGCGCCTCAACGCCGCCGGGCGGATGGGGAACGCGATGCTTGCGTTTTCTCTGCTGGATACGCGGGACAAGGACGAGGCGGCTGCGCTGGCTGAGGCGCTGACGGAGTTAAATCAGCAGCGGCAGAAGGTGGAGCAGGCGATATTGGACGATCTCGCGGAGATGCTGGATGACAGGGGCTATACTTCCGGCCCTATCGTGCTGCACTCGGCGCGTTGGCATAAGGGCGTGCTCGGTGTTGTGGCTTCTCGGCTGAAGGAACGATATCAGGAGCCCGTGATTTTGTTGCAGGTAGAGGGCGAGGTCGGGCAGGGCAGCTGCCGCAGTGTGGAGGGTTTTGATCTGATGGCGGCCTTGGAGGCCTGTCGGGATAGCATTGAGCGATGCGGCGGGCATCAGCAGGCGGCGGGGTTGACTTTGCCCATGTCCGAATTAGAGCGATTTGAGAGCGCGTTTGCGGCATATTATCAGGATCACCCGCCTCATACAGGGGGGCGCACGTTGCTTGCGGATTTTACCGTGACGGAGCCTAAGCTCCTTGCTCTAGAGCAGATCGAGAGTTTGGAGCGGCTTGAGCCTTGCGGCAAGGGGTTCCCTCAGCCAACTCTGGTGATGGAAGGGGCGACTTTGGTTCGCTGTTTCCCCATCGGCGGCGGCAAGCATCTCAAATTACAGGTGGAAAAGTGGGGACAGGTGTATGACGGTGTGTTCTTTGGCACTACCTTGCAGACACTTGGTGCAAACGAGGGCGATGTAGTCGATTTGGCTTTTACGCCGCAGATTAACAGCTTTCGGGGTAAGACTACGGTGCAATTTTTGCTCTCGGACCTCGCAAGGACTGACGAGCGGTTAACAGGCCGGGCCAAGCGGCTTTGTACTGAACTTTTGGACGGGCAGCTCCCCACAGTTGAAGAGGCCAGGCGTTTTTGTCCCGGTCGGGAGGATTTTGTCAGTCTCTGGCTCCGGCTTCGCAAAGAGGGCAGGGAGATCAAGGGCCAGCTTCACCGGGTGCTTGAGATTCTTTCGCGGGATTTGAGCGGCCGAAGTCCGGCTAAGGCTTATTTGTGTCTCAAAGTGTTGGACGAGTTGGGGCTGGCACAGGTGGAGGAGCAGGCAGACACGGTGCATATCAAACTCGCCGAGCAGGCTGAAAAAGTCGATTTAAATGCCTCGCGGATGTTGTCCGCGTTGACCAGTGTAATGGGGTGATTCGTTGTGCGTGATCCGAAACATTTAGAGAACGTCCCTTGGGATGCTCCGGGTATGGCCCTTGTGCGTGAGCAGTTGGAGGACTTGCTGTCGCATATCGAACAGTCGAACCCCAGTGTCGATCTGGGGCGGATCGAGCGCGCGTTTGCGCTCTCGGCGTCGGCGCATGGGAGTCAGTTGCGGAAGGATGGGACGCCTTTTGTTACCCACCCCTTGGCAGCGGCGCAGATTATTGTTGAGATGGGCATGGATGAGGACAGCATCATCGCGGCGCTGCTCCATGACGTGCTTGAGGATACGGGCATCACGGAGGAGGAGGTCAAGAAGCTGTTCGGCCCCTCTGTTACGGCGATTGTGGAAGGCGTCACGAAGTTGACGCGGGTGCAATACACCAACAAAGAAGAAGAACAGATGGAGAATCTGCGCAAGATGCTCATGGCCATGGCCAAGGACATCCGCGTGATCCTCATCAAACTGGCGGATCGGCTCCACAATATGCGGACCATGGAATATCAGGCGGGTAAGAAACAGCTTGAGAAGTCTTCGGAGACGATGCAGATCTATGCTCCCATCGCGCACCGGCTGGGGATGCAGAAGATTAAGTGGGAGTTGGAAGATCTCTCTTTTTATTATCTTGACCGCGCCGCATACGACTCTATTACGGAGGACCTCGCAAAGCGGCAGGAGACGCTGGACCGGTTTATGTCTGACGTACAGCAGAAAATGTCTGGGCGGCTCCGGGAGAATGAGTTGCAGGGCACGGTGTATGGTCGGCTCAAGCATATTTATAGCATCTATCGCAAGATGTATACCCAAAAACGGACGTTTGAGGAGGTCTTTGATCTCTGCGCGTTCCGGGTGATCGTGTCGGACATCGCGGATTGTTATAATGTGCTTGGGCACGTGCACGACATGTATCGGCCTGTGCCAGGGCGGTTTAAGGACTATATTTCGACGCCGAAGCCAAATATGTACCAGAGTCTCCATACCACCGTAATTGGGGAAGAGGGCATCCCCTTTGAGGTGCAGATTCGCACCTGGGAGATGCATCACACCGCGGAATACGGTATCGCGGCGCACTGGAAGTATAAGACGCCCGGCCCGGAGGGTGAGAAGTCCGCGGGAGATGAGGAGCGGTTCGCTTGGGTTCGGCGCTTGCTGGAAAGCCAACAGGAGGCCGGGGACGCGCAGGATTTCTTCCATGATCTGCGGATCGACATGTTTGCGGATGAGGTATTCGTCTTTACGCCGCATGGCGACGTGATTAATCTGCCGGCGAAGGCGAATCCGATTGACTTTGCTTATTCGATCCACTCCGCCGTCGGCAATCGGATGACGGGGGCGAAGGTCAATGGACGGATTGTGCCCTTTGACCATACGCTGCAAAATGGGGATATTGTTGAGGTCATCACTTCCGGCACTTCCCATGGGCCCAGCCGAGATTGGCTCAAGATCGTGCAGAGCAGTGAGGCGCGGAATAAGATTCGGCAGTGGTTTAAGAAAGAGCGGCGGGAGGAAAACGTCACGCATGGGCGGTCTGCTTTTGAGGCTGAAATGCGGCGGCAGGGGCTCTCGGTGGACGCGATCAGCCGAGGGGAAGTGCAGGAACAGGTGCTAAAACGGCTTGGCTTTCCGTCCTTTGACGACACCTATGCCGCTATTGGATATGGCGGGCTCTCGGCGCAGAAGGCTGTTGGCAAGGTGCGGGATATGTTGGTGCAGCTTGCGAAGCCCAGCAAGAGTTTGGTGGAGAAGATCAACGAGCAAAAGCCCGTGGCGACCAAAGCGGTCAAAGGCATTGTGGTGGAGGGCGTGGACAACTGTTTGATTAAGTTTTCGCGCTGCTGCTCGCCTGTTCCGGGGGACGAAGTGGTGGGCTTTATCACGCGGGGGCATGGTGTCTCTGTGCACCGGGCGGATTGCGCGAATTATCTCAACGCCATTACAAATCCGGCGGAGTTGGGCCGTTGGCTCCCGGTGAGCTGGGGCGATACGGAGGGACAGAACTATAGCACGAGCCTTGTGATTACCGCAAAAGACAGATCGGGTCTATTGCTCGATATCGCGCAGGCGCTCACGGCGATTAAGGTGCGTGTGCGGAGCCTTACGGCGCGAGAGGCGGTGGGCGAACGAGCTGTGGTCTTTATCGCCTTGGAAGTGGCGGATTCGAAAGAGTTGCAAGTGGCGGTCAATAAGTTGTCCGGTATTTCTGGCGTTTCAGATGTCAGCCGGAGTTCGTCTTGAGGAGGCAGCGCTTATGTTGACGCTCTATTTCTCGGGGACTGGGAATACAAAATATATCGCCGAGAGATTGAGCGAGCGTATGGGAGCGCAATGCGTTTCTATCGAAGCGGATTTCGCTTTTGATGCCGCAATTGCGACAGCGGACCTCATCGCCGTTTGTTATCCCATCTATGGTTCTCGCGTGCCGCTGATTATGCGCAGATTCGTGAATCGGCATATGGAGGCCTTCCGGGGGAAGCGGATTATCATTCTCGTCACGCAAGTCACGTTTTCCGGCAATGGGGCAAGGGCGTTTCTAGATTTGCTGCCGACGGACCATGTGGAAGTGCTTTACGCCGAACATTTGCCGATGCCCAATAACGTCTGTAATCTTTGGCCACTCTATCGGAAACCGAGTGATGTTCAGAATAAGAAACAAATCCGCCGAGGCATAGGTCGGCTTGAGCGGGTTTGTGCAGACCTTGAGGCGGGACGGGTCAAGCGTCGCGGGTTTTCTCGTGTTTCTCAGTTTTTTGGCAATCTACAAGGCGCCGCTTGGCAGGATAGGGGCGAGCGGCTCATGGGGCAGAACCTGAAAATCCATAGCGACTGCACGGTTTGCGGTCTTTGTGTTTCGCTTTGTCCGATGCGGAATTTGAAACAGCGCGAGGGCAGGATTGTCTCTAGCGGCACTTGTACGGTCTGCTATCGTTGTATCAACCGCTGTCCCGAGCGGGCGATTACGATTTATATCCACCAAAGGCCGAAATGGCAGTATCGGGGTATCGAATAGGAACGGGAGGCGGAGCTTATGCGGGCGGTAGTCACACGCGTCACGGAGGCATCTGTGGGAGTGGATGGGCAGGTCATCGGTGCGATCGGCGTGGGGTTTTTGGTGCTTCTCGGCATCCATCAGGACGATACGGTGGAGCAGACAGTGAGGCTTGCGGATAAAATCTGCGGTTTACGTGTCTTTGGCGATGAGAATGGGCAGATGAACCGGGCTTTGGCGGATGTTGGGGGGACGTTGCTGGTCATCTCTCAGTTTACGCTCTATGGTAACTGCAAGAAAGGTCGGCGCCCGGATTTTTTGGCGGCGGCGAGGCCGGAAACGGCGATTCCGCTCTATGAGCGGTTTGTCGCGGAATGTCGGGAGCGCGGATTTCATGTAGAAACCGGGTCATTTGGGGCGTATATGCAAGTACAGTCGCTTAATGACGGGCCGGTGACTTTGATTCTGGATACGGATACACTGTAATGTTTGGCGGACGGCAAAATGCCGCCCGTGTTAGAAGAAAGGATGAGAGATATGCACGTCAAAACAATCCCAGTCGGACAGCTTCAGACCAATTGTTATGTGGTCACAGATCCAGATACCAAGTTCGCCGCAGTGATCGATCCGGGTGATGAGAGTCACCTGATCCTCGATTATCTTACGGAAGAAGAGATCACGCCGAAGGCCGTGTTTCTTACGCACGGACACTATGACCACACCACGGCTACGGATGACCTTGTGCTGGAGTGGGGGATTCCGGTGTACATCAGCAAGCTGGATGTGAACCCGACGAATCGCCCGGAGCCGTTTCGCTATATCGCGGGGGACAATACGCGGTTTTGGGCGGATGGAGATACGATTGAGATCGGCGGGCTGACGTTTGAGGTCATCGCGACGCCGGGGCATACGCTTGGGTGTGTGTGTCTGCGCGTGGGCGACTGCCTGTTTACCGGAGATACGTTGTTCCGCGACGACTGCGGGCGGTCTGATTTGCCGGGGGGAGATCCGCAGACCTTAATGCAATCTCTCGCTCGGATTGACCAGTTGCAGGGTGTGGATGAAATCTACCCCGGTCATGCGGAGGCGACGACGCTGGAACGGGAGCGGCGGTTTAACTATGCCCTACGGCAAGCGGCGGCGGGGAAATAGATGATTCTCCGGTTGATCGGGCACGACTATAAGTACGCCGTGGAACAGGTGCTGCTGACGCTGTTTCCGGAGGAGCGGCCTGTGTATGAGGATGTGGACGAGATTTCGTCTGTTGCAGTAAATCGCAGGGGCGGGCAAACACCGTGTGTTCCCACGGCGGAGATACGGCTGTCTCACGGGCCAAAGGTTAGCACCGCGGTGACGGAGCTTTGGTATGAGGGCGTTTGGTATCGGGGCGTGGCGAAGGTTGCGCGGCCGGAGCAGGGTTCCGGCGAGGGCAAGAATCGCGTCGAACTGGTGTATGCGCGGCAGATGCAGAAGATTATTAAGCTCTCCTTCTACCGCGCGGCGACGACTGCTACGGGTATTGTCCCGCCTTGGGGGGCCTTGACGGGCATTCGGCCCGGGAAACGGGCGACGGCTTTGCTGGAAGCCGGGATAGCCCCGGCAGAGGTGAAGCGGGTTTTTGTGACGGAGTATGAGGTCAGTCCGCAACGAGCGGCGCTTTGCCTTGATACGGCTCGCGCGGGGCTTAAGGCGAAGGCGAGCCTTACGTCACGGGATATCTGCCTGTATGTGAGCATCCCTTTTTGCCCAACGCGCTGTACGTATTGCAGTTTTGTCTCGAATGATGTGGAGCGGTCCGGGCGGCTAGTGGAGCCTTATTTGGCGGCCTTGCGGTGGGAGATTGCGGTTACGGCGCAAATTGTGCGGGAGCTTGGGCTTCGGGTGCAGTCGCTCTATATCGGGGGCGGGACGCCGACTTCGCTTTCGGCCTCGCAGTTGCGGTCTTTGACGGGGGCGCTGGCGACGGAGTTTGATCTCAGCCATTTGCGGGATTATACGGTAGAAGCTGGGCGGCCGGATACGTTGGACTTGGAGAAACTTCGTGTTCTGAAGGACGCTCAGGTGTCGCGCATCTGCATTAATCCGCAGTCGATGGAGGATCCGGTGTTGGCGGCGATTGGGCGGCGGCACACGGCGGCGGATATTGTCTCTGCGGTGGAGTTGGTGCGATCAGTCGGATTTCCTGTACTCAACATGGATTTGATCGCGGGTCTTCCCGCTGATACGGCGGCGGGATTTGCGCGGACCTTGGGGCGGGTACTAGAGTTTGGGGCGGAGAATGTCACGGTTCACACTTTGGCGCTTAAAAAGGGTTCGCATATTAAGGCGGACGCGGTTCCTATCCCCGGTCCGGAGGCCGTAGGGGAGATGCTGGATATGGCACTCGCATCTCTTGGCGAGGCGGGGTATTTGCCTTACTACCTCTACCGCCAGAAGTTTACGGCGGGCGGTTTTGAGAATGTCGGCTGGTGCTTGTCGGGGTTTGAGAATCTGTATAACATCGCCATCATGGAGGAGCTCTGCAGCATTATCTCCCTTGGAGCCGGAGCATCGACCAAATTGGTCGACGCTCATACGGGACGCATTCCGCGCTCCTATAATCCGAAATTCCCCTTGGAATATACAGATGGAATTGATAGAATACTAGCAGCGAAAGAAAAGATCAAACCATTTTTCATCGAGGAGGTGTTCTCACATGGCTCTGACTTATGATCTGAAGGCAATCAATGACAATTTGACCCTCAGGCCTCGGGAGTTCGTCGAGGAATGCGACCGGAGCTATTGGAAGAAGGTTGTCGAGGCGGCGGATCTGATTGAGAAAAGCGCGGCGACCTCGCCGATTGTGCTGCTCTCCGGCCCCTCGGGGTCCGGTAAGACTACAACGGCCTTGAAACTGGCGCGGGAACTCGCCCGGCGGGGCGTTGGCTGCACTGCCGTCAGTCTGGATCAGTATTTCAAGACCATGGACCCAAAAACTGCGCCCCGGACGCCGGAGGGCGATATTGACTATGAGTCTCCCAGATGTCTCGACATGGACCTTTTGCACGAGCATTTTGAGCGGCTCAATGAGCACAAGGAGATTTTGATCCCGCATTTCATCTTCTCCCGGCAGATTCGCAGTGCGACGAAATGGACGCCGCTGTGCCCGAAGGACAATGAGGTCGTCATCTTTGAGGGGATCCACGCGCTCAATGATGAGATTGCCGGGCGGCATCCGGAGGCGTTTAAACTCTATGTCAGCGCCCGGTCCAACATCGTGGACGGGGGCGAGGACGATGTGGTTTTTAAGGGTACTTGGATGCGCCTCGTGCGCCGCGTGGTGCGGGACAACAACTTCCGCGGATCCGATGCGGCTTTTACACTCGGCGTCTGGGCCAATGTGCGCCGGGGGGAAAAGCTATACATCTCGCCTTATAAGGACAAGGCCAATTATCAGTTTGACTCCTCGCTGCCTTATGAGGTCAGTTTGATGAAGCAGTTTGCGGAGCCGCTTTTTGCGGAGTTGGATCCCAAGGTGGAGCGGGGCGAGGAACTTTCGGAGATCATACCGGCGTTCCGGCTGTTTTGTGATCTCGCGGAGGACCTTGTTCCCGAGGATTCTCTCATGCGGGAGTTTATCGGCGGGGGTTCGTATAAGTATTAGAGGACACGCGCCCCATAGATCAACAGTCATTGCAATATGAATAGATGGGCCGCTCGGCAGGCGGCCCACCTACAGAATACAAAGGAGGACTTTTCATATGTCACACGATCACAATCACGACCACGGGAGCCACGGCTGCTCCAGTTGTTCCGGCTGCGGCTCACATGGGCACGAGGCAAAGACGACACTCCCACCGCATCCGCTGAGTAAGATCACAACTGTCATCGGCATTACCGGGGGCAAGGGCGGCACGGGCAAGAGTCTTGTCACCAGCATTCTCGCGGCGGAATTGGCCAAAGCGGGTCAGCGGGTCGCTATTTTCGACGCGGACATTTTTTCCCCCACGATCCCTGAGATGTTTGAGTTGCCGCAGGGCGTGACCAAGGGGGAGGAGGGCCTCTATCCCGCGCTCACCGAGCGGGGGATTAAAGTGATGAGCATCGGTCCGCTCCTGGAGGACAGCACAGATGCCATCACCCTGCACAGCGCCATCATGGGGCAGATTTTACAGCGGCTTTGGTCCAATGTGATCTGGGATGAAATTGACTGTCTGCTCATTGATCTGCCGCCCGGCACAACGGATGTCAGTGTGACGGCGTTTGAGTCTCTTCCGCTGGATGGGGTGTTGATTGTCTCGACGCCGCAGGCAGTGGTGAACCAGGCGGTTGCACGGACGGTGCGTCTCGCGTTGGAGAATCAGGTGCCGATTTTAGGTTTGATCGAGAACTTTAGTGGCCTCTTCTCCGGCGACGCCGCTGAGCAACTCGCCGCACGATTTGACATTCCTCTCATGGACCGGCTCGCTTTTGATCCTGTTTTGGCGGATGCGGCAGACGAAGGGAAACTCGAAGCGCTGGGAAGTTCGTATCTACCGAAGGCTGTTGCGTTGATTGAAGGACTACAATAAAGGAGTTGCGCTATGTCACTCTCACTTGATTATTACTTTTCCAATCATGACGCCTTCCCTTTTCCGAACTGGTTCGAGGGGATGGAACAGCCGTCTGAGATTTTGGAGAAAGCTACGGCGTTCCTTAAAACGCGTCTCGTGGAGCCGGGTGTGCAGGAGAACCACGCCACGATGAAGGGCACCGCTCCGCATCTCTATGGGCCCTATTACATCGGCAAGAATACCGTGATTTATAACAACGTGACCATTATCGGCCCGGTGTATATTGGGGAGAACGTGGACATCCTGCCGGGGGCTACGATCCGGCCGGGGACGATTATCAGCGACAATTGCAGCGTGGGCCACGGGAGCGAGATCAAGCACAGTGTGCTTTTTGCCGGGGCCAAGGTGGCAAGTCTCGCCTTTGTGGGTGACTCTGTGCTCGGCAAGAGTGCGCGGATTGGGTCCGGGGTGATTACAGCGAACCGGAAGTTTGACCAGACAAACGCGACGCTCACACTGGACAGCGAACGGCATGATTTGGGGGCTGATTTCTTCGGCGTGATTATCGGAGACAGTGCGCGTCTTGGGGCGAACAGCGTGACGCAACCGGGTACGCATATCGGTCCGCATACTTGGATATTCCCGTTGACCAATGTGCGGGGCTTTATCCCGCGGGAAAAGCGGGTGTTTGCAGAGCAGACTTTGCGCATGACGGAGAATGATGTGCTGGAGTTGAAACCATAAGAGAACAGCCCATCCCCGATTGGGGATAGAGGGCGGAACGCCAGTGACGAAAAAGCGTATACGGCTTAGTTTATACTTTGAACTGGGGAAAATGGTGGCGTTCATCATGAAACCCGCACATAACAATATATTCAGACCCGGTGCACTCGCACCGGGTCTATTGTCGCGCTCTGTTAAAATTTGGAGCTTTTTCTTTTTTGAACAAAATTAATGTATACTTCAGTCAAAATTTGTTATATACTTATGGCGAAAAACTTAGCCAAGTATATTTACCGATTCCCTTGTGGACAAATTTGAAAAGGGGCGGAATATTATGAGAACAAGGATAAAGCGAGCGCTCAGTTGGATCTTGGTGGTCTGCATGATTCTGATGCTGATCCCCCTCAGTGCGGCAACTTCGACCACACTGTCGTCGAATTCCGCACAGATGGTTTCGGCAAATGGCAGCCATACGCTGCTAATTCGCAATGACGGTACGCTGTGGTCCTGGGGCCTTGGCCTATATGGCCGACTCGGCGATGGTGATACGTCTAATCACAGCCGTGCTACGCCGTTCCCGATTCCCACACCTGCCGGTGCAACGCTGCCATGGGTCTATGTGTCAGCGGGCGGCCTACACTCCGCCGCCATTGACTCTGCCGGTGTCCTTTGGACTTGGGGCGCCGCTGGGCAAGGTCAGCTCGGCAGCGGCACAACCACTGACAGCGGGACACCTGCCCAAGTCACTGACCCGAACGCGGCAAACCCTTGGGTCAGTGTGTCCGCGGGTGCGCGCCATACCGTGGCCATCAAGGCAGACGGAACCCTCTGGGCCTGGGGCGAAAACGCGCAGGGCGCGATTGGGCAAGGTAATGTCAACAGCCCTGGCCAATATAATACCCCGCAACAGATTTTTGTGATGCCAGGAATTCCGGACACGTATATTTGGCTTGATGCATCGGCGGGCGGTTATTACGATGGCGGTCTTTCGTATGGCGGGCACACGTTGGCGATTCGGGCGGACGGTACGCTCTGGGCCTGGGGCTGGAACCAATCCGGTCAGGTCGGCAATGGCACAATTACATTGGGAAGTCCCTATGGAATAGGGACACCGACAAACATTACCCCGACAGGCACCACTTGGAGCAGTGTATCAGCGGGTTGTTGGAGCTCCTTTGCCATCGATTCTAGCGGCACCCTCTGGGGCTGGGGCGGCAATGGACAATTCCAACTCGGCCTCGGTGTAACAGGCGATCAAAGTACGCCGCAGCAAATCAGTACGGCTACGGACTGGCAGAGCGTGTCGGCTGGGCGGTATCACACGATGGGGATTCGCAGCGGTACCCTCTGGGGCTGGGGTCAGAACGATGAGGGCTGGCTGGGTAACGGCACGACCGCCACAAACCAAACCCCGCTCCAAATCGGAACAGATACAAACTGGATCCGTGTCTCCGCCGCTTGGTATCACACGATGGCCGTCAAGAACGATGGCAGCCTCTGGAGTGCCGGCAGTAACGGTGCGCTTCAGTTGGGCAACGGCAACACCAATACGGGCAACGCGGTTTATACGCTGTCACTTATCCAGCCCTCTATCGCAATCGTGACCGAGCCGGCAAATGCCTCTGTTGTATCGGGCCAGAGCGCCAGTTTGTCTGTGACCGCCGTCTGGTCGCTGACTTCGGGCAATGCAACCTATCAATGGTACAGCACCCCGGACGGCACCGTGGCCAGCGGCACTCCCATTACTGACGGGACGGGAACGGGCGCTTCTTTCACCACCCCTGCTTTGACAGATACAACGGGTCTGGGGACGACATATTACTTCTATGTGATCGTCAGCGATCCCAATGCCGGGGGAGCAAGTCCCGTCACCTCAGCCGTGGCCGCGGTGACGGCACGGCAGTCGGAAACGACCATTTCCCCCGTTGATTTATCTACTCTTACCACGGGAGCCGCCGGAGCCTGGGGGCCTGGCTGGAGTTTTGACGGCACCGTCTTGACCATAGACGCCGGCGCCACCGTCTCGCTCACAGGGGCAGCGCCCGCCGGCACTCGGATCGTGGTGCAGGGTACCGCTCCCACGAACGTCACTTTTGACAGCGTTACAATTCCAGACCCCGGGGACGGGATTTCCGCCCCGCTGACGCTGGCCTCCGGCGCGGTGCTCAACTTGACTGTGACGGGTACAAGCTCTCTCATATCCTATTCTGCCGCACCGGCTATTGCTGTACCGTCGAACGGGACACTGAACATTCTGGGCAACGGCATCTTGAACGCCAACAACTTCGGCGGCAGCGGTGGCGTGGGCATTGGGGGCAGCACGCCATCGGGTACACTCACCATGTCCGGCAGTCCGATTGTCTATGCCTCCGGCGTGGACATGACTTTGCCCTTGCCGGCGTCGTCAAGCGGCATCTTATTTAACGGCACCGCCGGTACGGTTTACGGCAGTCTCACTACTGCGACGGATTGGACGATTCCAAGCGGATCGACGCTGGACATTCCTGTCGGAGCGGCTTTAACTGTGGGCGCGGGTACTACCCTGACGAACTCCGGTGACATCGAAAACAATGGCACCCTCAACATCCTCGGAACATTGAACAACTATAACACCATCAACAATAACAGCGGCGGTACGCTGGCCGTTGCCGGCACCGGAACGCTCGTGAATGATGATCTAATCACCAACAGCGGCACCGTGACAATCGCTTCCGGCGGCCAACTGGATAACTGGGCAACTATCACCAACAACGCTGCCGGAACTGTGACCGTAGATTCCGGGGGTGAACTCCAAAACGGCACGGACGGCACCATCAACAACAATAACATCCTCAACGTCAATGGCAGCTTGGATAACTACGGCACCCTCAACAACGGCACGGGCAGTTCCGCTGCCGCGGTGACGATTGGCAATGGCGGAACCCTCACGAACACAAGTTTCGGCACCATGGACAACGGCACAAACGGTACCGTGACAATTGTCAGCGGGGGTACGCTCACGAATGCCAATACGCTGACTAACGACGGGGCCATCGGCAATAGCGGTACCCTCAACAACAATGCGCCCAGCGGTACACTCACCAATACCATAGACGGCTCGCTGACCAACAGCGGCACCATAAATAACGCTAACTCCATCGTCACCACCGGCAACTTCGGCAACACCGCAATCGGCCTTATCAACAACACCGGGACCGGCGCCATCACCGGGGCAACCGCGCCTACCTTTGATATTACGTTGAGCGACAACACGACAACGCTTGACAGCACAACTTACACATTTCCCGGGGTGGCGGAGTCCTACCCCGCTGTCACGCCTCTCACTGTCACAGTCACCAACAGCGGCAACCAAGTGACCAGTGCATTAGCGGTGACCCTCTCCGGAGGCGCAAGCTCCAGCTTCACCATAAATACAGCGACAATCTCCAGTATTCCGGTGGATGACGGGACGAATACCGGAAACAATACCGCCACCTTCACGGTTGTCCCAAACACCGGTCTTGCGGCAGGCATCTATGTAGGGACAGTCACGGTCGCGGGCAACAATGGTGCCACCGCCTCTTTCCAGGTGAGTTTCACTGTGACAACAGTGGGGTACAGTGCTTCCCTGAGCCAGACGGGAACCTACACATTCCCCGGAGTTGCGGAGAATTACACGACTGCGCCGTCCCTCATTGCCACGGTCGCAAATACAGGCACTGGGAACACGGGGGCATTGACAGTTGCGCTTAGCGGGGCAAATCCCACAGCTTTTTCCGTAGCTCCAACCTCCTTTCCTGACATTGTAGTGGGCGCCAATAACACCTTTACCATCGCGCCAAATATTGGCCTTGCGGCTGGCACCTACACGGCCACCGTCACGGTATCAGGCGACCATGGGATCACTGCCTCCTTTGATGTGAGTTTTACTGTGGCGGCGGCCACTTACGGAATTGCGCTCTCTGACGCAAGCACAGTACCCGCAACCGCCCTCGACGGCACAACGTATACATTCTCCATGCAGACAGTCGGTTACACCGCTACACCGCTCACGGTTACGGTCGATAACACCGGCAATCAGCCTACGGGGGCACTCACTGTAACTCTTTCCGAGGGCGCGTCCTCCAACTTCAGCGTCACCCAGATTACGCCGGTTACCAGCCTCGCAGTGAGCGGTACTGGCACGTTTACCGTCGCGCCAAATGCCGGCCTCACCGCGGGTACCTACACGGAAACCGTCACGGTCACCGACAGCAATCAGATCACCACCACCTTTACCGTAAGTTTCACCGTAGCGGCCTATGGGATTTCGCTCAGCCAAACCGGGACTTACTCATTTGCCTCGGCCGCGGAGGGTTACGCGCCAGTCACCCCGCTAGCTATCACGGTCACGAACATCGGCAATCAGCCCACTGGGGCGCTCACCGTGGCGCTTACCTCAGGTGCGAATTTCACATTGGGCCAAACCACCATCTCTTCCATCGCAGTGGGCGATAATGACGCGTTCACCGTCATGCCCAATGACGGCCTCACGGCGGGCGTCTATACAGACACCGTCACGGTATTGGGCGGCAATGGGATTACGGCCACGTTCAACGTAAGCTTCACCGTGTCCACGGCGGCTTATGGCATCACGCTCTCCCCCAACACCACACAAAATTTCGGGACGCTGTCTGTTGGGTATACGACAGCGCCGGCAGCGCGCACGATCACCGTCCACAACATCGGCAACCAGCCCACTGGCGCTTTGACCGTGGCGCTCAGCGGCATGAACTCCGGCAGTTTTACCTTGAGCACATCGTCCATTGGCAGTATTGCCGCAAGCGGCAGTGACAGTTTTACCGTCGCGCCGAACACGGGCCTTGCTGTGGGCACTTACAATGCCACCGTTACAGTCTCCGGCGGAAGTAACATTACCGCTGTTTCCTTTCCTGTGAGCTTTACCGTAGCGGCGGCCACAGGCCCCACACCGCCGTCAGGCCCTACGCCGCCACACACGCCAACACCTCCGTCTACACCCACCCCGCCACCTGTTCCAACCCTCCCGTTTCTCGATATCGCGGGCCATTGGGCCGCAATAGACGGCAGCATCGCCTTTGTCTATGATCGATGCCTCATGCGGGGCACATCTGCCACCACCTTTGCGCCGAATGACAGCTTGACTCGTGCCATGTTTGTCACCATCCTCTATCGCATGGCGGGTGAGCCGGAGGTCGCATTTAACCAGGCATTTTCCGACATAGCAGATGGCCAATGGTATAGCGCTGCCGTGGTTTGGGCGGCACAGAATGGGATTGTCCAGGGCGTTGGAAACGGTCGCTTTGCACCGGAAACCGCCGTCTCCCGTGAGCAAATTGCCGTGTTCCTGCACCGCTATGCCGCATTCCGGGGCTATGACGCCAGTATTCCAAGCCTGGCCTTACATACCATCTTCTCTGACTATCACCTCGTCAGCGACTGGGCAAAAGAGGCCATGGCATGGGCTGTGGAAAATGGGCTCATCGTCGGCTTCGACGGAAAGAGTATGCCACTCGACGCAGCTACTCGCGCGGAGTGCGCCGTCCTGCTGCGTCGGTTCATAGGCCATTATGCAGACTAGACTGCAACAAGATTTGAGGTGTGTGATTTTTTGAAAACATCAAGAATCCTATCAATCCTATTAATCGTTGCATTGCTCCTCACTACGACCCTCCCTTTGCTGGCGGTTGCAGATGTCCGGGGCGTGAGCACGGAAGTTTGCGGACTTCAAATGGGGAACGAGCTTTGCGATCCGTCCGATCTGCGCAACTTTGTCCAAGATGTCGAACTATTCGACATGGAGGGTATGCCGATTGATTTCGCAGAGGGTCTGTTGCGGGCGGAAGGCACTTATCGATTCTCGATGTATTTCGCACCAACACCAGAAACGCGCTTTGCGTTAAGTCAAGCGGGGCAACTTACATATCAGTTACCGACGGATTTGCTTTATGTGCAAGCAACTGACCCGATGCCGATTGACGGCACAGACGGGTATGGCTGGTATGCAATTGATGAATACGGTCTAATCACAGTATGGTTTGATGATCTTCAAGCGGAGCGGAACATCGAAGGCGCGGCTGACAATGAATATGAGCCAGACCTTGCGTTTTGGCTCGTGTTTGAAGCTGTCGCTTTGGATTACATTTTCCCCGGGGAATTGGAGTTCGGCAACGGCTTTTTGTTCGGCTGGCCCGCGCTTGGATCCGTGTCCGCGCTGTCTATTGGCGATCCGTCGGATTTATCGTATTTCGTCACGAGCGCCGCGATGTGGACACAGGACGCGGGCGGCAACTGGGTCCAGGTCCTTCCCGGTACTCCGGCATATATAGGCCAAACGTATCGGTTCGATATCAGATTCAGCGAGGGAGATACCGCAGATGAGCAGTTCGCATATAACGCGGATGGATTTCTGACCTATCAGCTCCCCGCCGCACTTACGATTCAAAACGCAGTGGACTGGACACCGATCCGTCTCCCGAATAACAATATCATTGGCCAATATCGGATCAGTTCCACTGGCTTTGTGGAGCTATATTTCAATAATGTCGATGCGAACGGCAACCCGAGGCCCAGCAACTTTATCGACGATCCTCAGGCATTCTTTACCCTTCAGATTTTTGCGCAGTTTAATGGAGAGAACTTGGACTTCGGCCAGGGCGGAATCATCACCGTGATACCGACACCGCCGCCGCCTCAGGTGGCCGTGAACAAAACATCCAGATACGATCCTGACCAACAGCGGATTTACTACACGATTACCATCACAGCTTTGGGCGGTTCTGTCACAAATATTGGTCTGACGGATACTCTGACTGTCAGCGGCGGGCAGAGCATCGCAAATCCCGTTACGAACGACGCCTTCTCCGCCGCCGCGTTACAAGTGACCAGATTCGATAATACAGTAACTCCGCCCGTGGCAATATCGCCGCCGGAGATTTTGCAATCTCCAAGCGTAACCTGGCCCAGCCGTAACCCCGCGTCCTTTCAGATTGATCTGTTAAGAAACGACGACCGCACCCCGCTCGTGCTTGAGGCGAATGAATTTGCAACACTGACCTTCTATATCGACCTTCAACGATTGATTGCGAACAACCTGGCTGTTTTGAGTCCCAGCACCCAGGTTATATACAATTTCAGCGTAGAAAACACCGTAGGCGTCATCAGCAGTGTTAACCCCACGCCAATCATCGGCAACGTGGTAGATATTGTGAGAAAAGACCTCCCGATCACAAAATCAGGCACATTAATCACCACAGATGATGGCACCCCGCAGAGTATCCAGTGGACAACCATAATCGGCGACGGCAGAACGACGCTATTGAACAGCGTACCAGGCGGCGCAGGATATACGGGAGGCAATGTAACCGATACATTGGGAGACTCCTTGACCACTACGCCTATCATTGGCGGTCTGGCTGGAATATCACTGACTTTTACCAGTTTTAATCCCGCGGCGCCCACTGTTCCAATCGTTAGAACCATTAACGCCTCACAAACGTATACCGCTGCCTTCAACTCTACCAATAATGGATTTTATTTCGTGGTGCCACCTGCCGGAACTATGCTTACCGCTGTATCCCCCGTGCAGCCTTACTATAACGTCTACCAAATTACGATGGTCTATTACACGGACATTACCGGCGCCATGCAGGGGGTAGGCAGTGCCGGTAGAATGTTCACCAACACGGCAGCGTTTGAGGGTGTCCCGGCAGTGGCCAATGTGCCGGTGCGTCCTTTAGGCTTCACCCTCACCAAAAGTACCGCCGGCCTATGCGGAAGTATGGACGCGGCAGCGCCCAACGTGGGTCCAAACGGCGAAAGATACTTTATAGATTACGAGATCAGGCTCGGCGTACCCGCGAACATGCAGGGACAGCCGATTTATCTGTATGACATTTTTGGCGTGTGGCCCGGGAACACCGGTGCGCCCAATTCTGTCAATGGCGTAACCGGTCAAAATGCCGCATTCGGCGGTATCGGTGGTCCGGGCGCAGGCGTTTTTGCCGCACCGGCGGGCACTTCAGTTCCAGACATTATTACACCTGATGGAACTTGGGAGGCCTTGGATCATTATGTGAGCGGCGGCGGGGCAATCAATGCTTGGTCGATGTTCTTCGGCACCGGCTCCACAAACTTGGCCAACAACTACTGGCCTTTTAACGACGCAAGGATCGTTGTCATCCGATACCGCCTCTGGATCAGCGAAGGCACCTATGGTCCGAGTGCGACCACCAATTTATTGGGGAGACTGCAAAGTCAGGTAACGCCGTTTGCAAGCTATGTACAAAACGTGGTATATGTAATCAACGACCATGCCGGCCCGCAGATTTGGCCACCGGCTGGCGTTAGCCCCAACTTTATACTCGGGGTAAATGTAAACGACTATTGGCCAATCACAAAGCAGGGCGCGGCGGCGGTTGGGGATCCCACGTTGTTCAACTACACGGTGATTATACAAAACAACTATACCTACTCACCCAGCAACGGAAATCCAACCTTTATGAGGCCGGACTTAAGCCCGATTTTTACGGATACACATGACCTCAGACTGGCGCTTGTGCCGGGTTCCTTCTTTGTGCATTTGCCAGGCGCGGGCGGCGGGTGGTTTGCGCCGGTGAATGGTGTCGGGATAGATTACACCTCTACACCCGGCGTATTCACTGTGGACCTCACACAGCTGCAAAGAGTTTCAACCACTACGGCTCCCACGCCAGGCGCATGGCCAACTGCCGAGGACCCATCCGGTACGCCTGCCGGATGGTGGGGGACTTCGGCTATCTTTGATATCCATTATCAGCTGAAGCTGATAGACGGCACCGCCACCCCGGCGGAGCAAAGCGCGGGTATGATCGTGCTTAATAATGCCGCCAGTATGTCTAGGCATGGTCCGGGCAACTGCACCTTTGAGGCTTCTTGGACGGTTGACTATGACTTAAATCCACTATCAAAAACAGTGACGCCGGCCGTAGGCGGTTCAAACAGAATAGACGTAGAGATTATCATCAACCCAGACGGTTTAACCGAGTTTCAGTTAAACGGGGTTTCTTTACCCGATGTTACCGCAATAGACAGACTTGAGAATCTGAATATTTTCCTTAACACCGTAACCTTCGAAACTAGGGATACGAGTCCTTCTTTAGGCCCGTGGCGACCTTTGACAGGAACAGGCACAGAGGTAGTTGGTTTTAACCAGGACACCTCCTGGGCCATCAATTTCATCAGCGAGAGTCAAGTCAACTTCGTGATACCGAATCAGACGCCTGTTCGGATCACATACGAAGCGCTGGTGACATTGCCCGTGGGAACCACTGGCAGTATCAGCAATCAGATCGAAATCTGGGGCCTGACATCCGGTGACGGGGCGGATAACTATACGGTCACTGACGTAGGCGTATCCGCCGGCGGTAGCGCAACGACACTCCGGGTGTTTAAAGTGGACTCTGCTGGAAATCCGCTTCCCCCCGCTGGCAGCGTCGGCCCCGGTGCAATGTTCCAGCTTTGGGGCGCATTGCTTCCAGATTATGAGGCGGCCGGGATTCCTTCCAGCGGTTCAGATCTTGAAACTAAAATAATGACCGGGAGCGATGGCGTTGCTAGAACATTTTTCTACTTCGGAACACAAAGTGATACAGACCTGGACGGTATGGTGGAGTTCAATGGTTTTTACTTTGACGCTCCCTCTAGCAGCTTCGTCCCTGGCATCGGTCTGAACGGCGCAGGGAATATCCTGTTCGTGCTAGAAGAAACCGTTGCACCAGATGGCGGCTACTCGCCTCCTCCACCGTTGAATCTCACGTTCTTCACAATCAATCCCGCGATACCGTCTAACCTGATTACCGACGCCGAAGCATTGTGGGGGCCGATCCGAACGGGCGTATCCGACTTTATCACCATTACGAATGAGCCAACCGGGGAGTTGACCATTGAAAAAAGCTTCGTGTTCGATTCCTCGGTGGAAACGCAGGAGGAGATAGACGCGCTCATCGCGTCTATGGCAGAGTTGAGCTTTTTGGTGATCGGAACAAGAGGCTTAATTGAGTTATACAGGAACACTGTTTACTTCACAGACTTCACAAACAATCTAGACGGCACCTTCACACTGCATCTAGAACATCTGCCTTACGGAACGTATAGAATCTTTGAAAAAGGCGGGACCATTCCAGGCTTTACAGGGCCGGGGGTTGAGCCAGTCGGGCCGGACGGGCTGTTTGTGGGCATTGTAACGATACCCAGTCCGGACCCAGTGACGGGAGCCCCGATTACATCCGTTTCCGTCCCTGTGATAAACAGCTATGAGCGCATACCGCCGCAGGCCAATCCGTCCTTGCGGATCAATAAAGTATTCCACGGGCTGGCTCCGGAAGAATATCCGCCAGGCTTTGAGTTGATCGTCACAGGACCGGACGGATTCAGCCGGACGATTCCTCTTGCGGAGGCAGTGGCCGGTGTCACGCTGGAGAACCTTGCTCCTGGTCTATATACCATTACAGAGCGCAACTACACCGTTGCCGGTTTCGATGTAACAACAGACCCGACACTGCCGTATACGGCACCCCTAACTGCTCAAAGCGGCCAAGTAACGATTCAAATCAACAACAGATATACTCCGATGCCGCCCGGGACGACAGACCCGCCGCCATATCCACCCCCAACACCGACTCCAACACCCACACCTTTACCGTCGCCCTCCCCCCATCCATCGCCGACCCCAGTGCCCACGCCGCCAACACAGCCTACACCGTCACCCACACCATCAGAGCCGCCAATCGCCCCGCCAACGGGAGATGATCGCCAGACGGCAGACCTGATCGTTCTGTTGCTGGTCGGCTTGAGCAGCATGGGCGGCACGGTTGTGTACTGGTTCAGAACGAAGATCTCCTATCAGGGCAAGCATCTCTAATGGGCAATAGGCAGAGCCGATTGGCTTTGCCTATGTCTTTCGGGAACCATTCTTTGCCAAATTACATCTGCTGGGTTTGAACGGCGCCAGAGAAACCGGAGGCTCGACAAAAACAGGAGGGGCGGACAATGTCCGCCCCTCTGCTTATTTCTCAGCCTTCATCTTCAAATACGCATTGATAAACCCATCAATCTCGCCGTCCATGACGGCGTTGATGTTGCCGTTTTCGAAATTTGTCCTATGGTCCTTCGCCAAGGTGTAAGGCATGAAGACATAGCTTCGGATCTGGCTGCCCCACTCGATGGCGCGTTGTTCGCCTTTGATGTCTTCGATCTTGTCGAGCTGTTCCCGCTCCTTGATCTCGATCAGGCGGCTGCGGAGCATGCGCATAGCTGTTTCCCGGTTTTGGATCTGGCTGCGCTCGGTCTGGCAGGCGACTACGACACCTGTGGGGATATGGGTCATGCGGACGGCACTCTCGGTCTTGTTGACATGCTGGCCGCCTGCACCGGAAGAACGGAAGGTGTCTACGCGGAGATCTTCGGGGCGGATTTCGATCTCTATGGTGTCGTCCAGGTCCGGCATGACTTCGATTGCCGCAAAGGAGGTGTGGCGTCGTCCGGAGGAATCGAAGGGGCTGATGCGCACCAGGCGGTGGATGCCGCTCTCACTTTTGAGGTAGCCGTAAGCATTGAGGCCTTCGATGGAGATGGTCGCGCTTTTGAGTCCGGCTTCTTCGCCGTCCTGAAAGTCCAGTAGGCTGACGGTGTATCCATGCCGCTCGGCCCAGCGGGTGTACATGCGGTAGAGCATCTGTGCCCAATCTTGCGCCTCGGTGCCGCCCGCGCCCGCGTGGAGGGATAGAATGGCGCTTTGGCTGTCGTATTCGCCGGAGAGGAGTGTGGTGAGCCGCAGGTCCCGGAGGGTACTCTCTACGGCGTTGTATTCGGTGGTAAGTTCCGGGAGAAGGCTTTCGTCTCTCTCCTCGATCGCCATTTCGCAGAGGGCGGCGACATCTGCCCAGCGAGAATAGAGGCGATTGTAAGTCTCGCACTTTTGCCGCAGCTGCTTGGTGCGCTGGAGGACCTTTTGGGAGTGCTTGAGGTCGTTCCAGAATCCTTCAACCGCCGCTTCGGCTTCCAGCGTTTCCAGTTCTGTCTTGGTATCCGCGATTCGCAACGCTTGGCCTAGGTCGATAAGTTCTGGCTCCAACGCTGCGATTTTCAGTTTAAATTCTTCGAATTGCAGCATGGATTACGCCTCTCTGTCCCTGACATAAATGTGTTTGATATTCGCGTCTTTCGTCTCGCGCACGTTGATCTCGAAGCGGGGAATGGATTTAATGAGGGGCGTGAGTTTGAGGAAACCGTAATTTCGCGCGTCAAAGTCCGGCTGTTTTTTCAGGAGCAGGTTACCCAGTTCACCGAGGAAGGCGTATCCGTCGTGGTCGGCGATATCGGCAATGGAGTCCGCGATGAGTTGGATGGGGGCCGGGGCCGCTTTGCCCTCTTTCTGCTCTGTGCCTTTCTCTTCTTTCGGGGCCGCCGGGGTCATATCTTGTATCTTGGGCGGCACCGTACCCGGGCTCTTGCCCTGACTGCGCTGATGGTCGCGGATGACCTCGATGTAGATGAACTTGTCACAGGCGACGATGAAGGGGTTTGGCGTCTTGCGTTCGCCGATACCAATGACCTTCTGCCCCGCTTCGCGGAGGCGGATGGCGAGACGGGTGAAGTCTGAATCGGAGGAGATCAGCACAAAACCATCGGTCTTGCCGCTGTAAAGGATGTCCATGGCGTCGATTATCATGGCGGAGTCGGTGGAGTTTTTGCCGGTGGTGTAGCCATACTGCTGGACGGGGGTGATGGCGTGCTCCAAGAGCGCGCCTTTCCAGCCGCCGACGTTGGGGCTGGTCCAGTCTCCATAGATGCGTTTGATGGTCGGTGTGCCGTAGATGGCGATTTCCTCCATAACGCCGCGGATACTGCTGTGTGGGATATTGTCCGCGTCGATGAGGACGGCTAGGTGTAGATTATTGAGGTCTGTGGGCTTTCCTATCATATGTTTTCGCCCTTTCCTATAAAGAGTGCGTCTAGTGTAGCATATTTTTCCTGTGGATACAAGGGGAACGGGGGTGTTTGTGTAGGGCGTGTCGAGCGCAAAGGCTCCTTTCCCAAAGGAGTTGTCAGCGAAGCTGACTGAGGATTGCCCTTTATCGACATTCGCCCGCATCCAAAAAATCCTCCGTCAGGCTTCGCCCGCCACCTCCTTTGCACCACAGGCACCCCTTCCGCCGAGTCAATCGCTTCGCTCTTGGGGCGTCAGTTGGAAAAGGAGGCTTTTCTTTTTCCGGTCAATCGCCCCTCGTCGACTACAACACATAAATTCTATCTTTCGGAAATATTTCTTCGCAATTTGGGGCTGAGTTATGATATACTACTAGCATAGGACCAACTCAAATATGGAGCGTATCTGTTTTCAAGAGAAAATAAGGCCCTCCGGAAAGGGGGAGACGTGTGAATCTAGTTATTTTTTGGGCCGTTTTGCTCGTCGCTTTTATCGTGATCGAAATCTCTACCGCAGGGCTCACTTCCATCTGGTTTGCTCTGGGCGCCGCCGGTGCCTTAATCAGCGCCGCTGTAGCGCCTAGTCCGGACCTGTTTTGGTTCCAAGTGATGATTTTCCTCAGTATTTCTGGCATTACGCTCTATTTCACCCGGCCGCTGGCGAAAAAATACGCTACAGTCAAAGAATTGCCTACCAACGCCAATCGTGTCATCGGCATGGTCGGCGTGGTCAAAGATCCGATCCAGAATCTAGAAAGCCGTGGCTCTGTCTATGTCAACAACAAACTCTGGACCGCGCGGAGCGAAGACGACGCACCCATCGAGAAAGATGTTCAAGTAGACGTTTTGCGCATTGAGGGCGTCAAGCTCATCGTGAGAGCGCACGGTGAGAGGGGGGATCGCCCGTGAATCTCTTGCTCTTCTGGGGCGCGCTAGTCGTCGTGTTTGTGGTGCTTGAGTTTTTGATCGTGGAGTTTACCGGCCGCGTGCTCAGCGCCATCTGGTTCGCTTTGGGTGCCGCCGGCGCTTTGATCGTAACCGCGGTCGCCCCGGAACAGTTCATGCTCCAACTCGCGGTTTTTCTTGTGATTTCCAGCGTCGCCCTGTATTTCACAAGACCCTTGTCCAAACGCCTTTCCAAAGTACGCCCCACGCAGACAAATGCAGATCGGGCACTTGCGCAGATCGGCGTCGTCCGAGACGCGATCCACAATTTGGAAGGCAAGGGCTCTGTTTTCGTCAACGGCAAACTCTGGTCCGCACGAAGCCAAGACGGATCAACCATTGAACCAGATGTGCAAGTAGACATTTTACGCATTGAAGGCGTCAAGCTCATTGTCCGGCCGCATATTCCCGAGGCTGTCACGACATCATCTGATTCGTAATACTCTGTCTGGATAAAAATCATCCAGCCAACGCCTGTTTCACAGGCCACTTTTGCGCAAAAGCGCGCAAAAGACGTATTCATTAAGTTCCAATATAAAAACAAGAAGACATGTTTTTATTTGTAACTAGTATAACGCCTATATAAAAAGAAGGAGAAACAACTATGAATCCATTGTATCCTGTACTCATGTTTATCGGCCTCATGGTCATCCTGATCTTAGTGAAAAACATCCGCGTCGTCCCGCAGGCCCGGGCCGTTGTCATTGAGCGGCTGGGCGCCTATAGCACTACTTGGAGCGTCGGACTCAAGTTCAAGATCCCGTTCATCGAGAGAGTCGCGAAGGTTGTCTCGCTCAAAGAACAAGTGCTCGACTTCCCGCCGCGTCCGGTTATCACGAAAGATAACGTCTCCATGGACATCGACACCGTGCTCTACTTTGAGATCACCGATCCCAAACTCTACACCTACGGCGCGGAAAACCCGCTCGTCGCGATCGAGAGCCTCACAGCTACGACGCTGCGTAACATCATCGGTGAGATGGAATTGGACCAAACCCTCACCAGCCGTGACCTCATCAACACCAAAATGCGCATGATCCTCGACGAAGCGACCGACGCTTGGGGTGTCAAGGTCAACCGCGTGGAACTGAAAAACATCATCCCCCCGCGTGACATTCAAGAGGCGATGGAGAAGCAAATGCGCGCCGAGCGTGAGAAGCGTCAGAGCATCCTGCGCGCCGAAGGCGAGAAGCAGAGCGCCATCCTCGTGGCGGAAGGCGAGAAGGAATCCGCCATCCTCCGTGCGGACGCGGAGAAACAAGCTGCCATCCTGAAAGCCCAAGGTGAGGCCGAGGCGATCCTCATGGTCCAAACGGCAACCGCTGACGGTATCCGGAAGATCAACGAGTCCGTGCCGTCTGAGAAAGTTATCCAAATCCGCGCGTTGGAGGCTTTCGCCGCCGCCGCAAACGGACGGGCGACGAAGATCATCATCCCATCTGAAATTCAGGGACTTGCAGGCCTGGCCGCCGGTCTTAAGGAAGTTTGGGGCGATACGTCGGCTCCGGCTGCGACGAAAGAGAAGGAATAACTGCCTGACAAAAAAAGCCGACCGGGGCACTGCCCCGGTCGGCTTTTTCTATTTCTAGACATACAAATGCGCCACTGACCTTTCGGTGAGTGGCGCATTCACATGCTATCGTCCGACAAGTATCCACCTGCCTTTCATTGTTACGCCTGTTCTACAAACCATGGCGCTACTGACAATAAGTGGAGCCGCCTATGAGGACCCGACTGTTCGCCGGTGGAGTAAGTGTGCCTGCGTTGCCGCAGGCGAAGGAAGGAGAGAGAGGAGGAAGGAGAAATATCGTATGTAAGTCCGACCTGCGTCGGAAGGGGTTGCTTTGCCCGAGTGTTCCTCGGGCGAAAGAAGGAGAGAGGAAAGGAGGAAATGTCTATGATGAGCCCGACTTGTGTCGGAGGGAGATGCTTTGCCCGAGGATTGCCTCAGGCGAAGGAAGGTGAAAAAGAGGAAGGAGTTTTTAGCGTTATGTAATCTAACTGAACCCATAATATAATATTCACTTTGTTATGTCAAGCTTTTTTTGTAAAATTTTCTTATTATTTTTTTACTTTTTTAGTATGTTCTGATTTTCCAAGGTTTTCCAATGCTTTACTCGCTCAAAAAAGGGGGGCCTGATGCGATACACCCCCCTTTTTCTGTGCTGGATCGCTCTAATGTTCCATCTGTCTGCCCAAAAATCCGGCTACAGTCTGGGCTAGTTTGTGTTCTACTTCGCCGAGCGCTTGGGCGGGTTCGGTGATGAGGAACATCACACAACCCATCACGTCTCCCTCAGATAGAATCGGGGCCGCGATGGAGATACTATACTTCTCCACGCCGTCTGCGGCAGGGAACATCCCTTCACCCGGAGACATGGCATAGACTTGCCGTCCCTCCATGATCTGCTCCAGTTCGCCCGAAATGCGACGTTCCAGCAGTTCTTTGCGCGGCGCGCCGAAGACAGAGATGATCGTATCTCGATCAGATACCGCGGCGATGCAGCCGGTGGTTTTGGACAGCGTTTCGCAGATTTGGGAGGCAAAGTCCGCCAGTTCTCCCATAGGGGAGTATTTTTTGAAGATGACCTCGCCGTCCTTCTCTGTATAGATTTCCAGCGGGTCACCCTCGCGGATACGCATAGTCCGTCGAATCTCCTTTGGGATCACTACCCGGCCGAGGTCGTCGATGCGACGCACAATTCCTGTTGCTTTCATATATGAAACATCCTCCTAAAATAGGCAATGCCTTTGCTCGCTTGCCAGTCAATTTACCCCATTAGTGTTTACAGGATTTAGTCGGATATACAGAATTTTTTTGGCAATCCTGGTAGGCAACGATAGCGAAAACCCGGCCGCTCAGTTCAGCAGCCGGGTTGGTATCCTATTGTTCTGTTTGCCCGCCTACTTAGGCTTTCACACGAACTGCATCTCCAAGGCTGACCGTCCCGCCTTGCAAGACGGCGGCAAATATGACTCCTTCGGAGAGAGGGCAAGGCGTCTGGTCCGAGAAGAGTCTACACTGGGGAAAACAGTATTTTCCGCTGGCAAGTATTTCCACAACCGTGTCGCCGAGCAGAAGAACGTCGCCGTTCGTGAGGGCCGCAGCCACAAGGCCTTCCAGCAGTATGTTTTCACGGAACCGCCCAAAACATAGCCCCTCTTTCGATTGGGCTTCCATCCACCTGCGGGCCTCCGCTGTGCAAATGCTAAGTTGCCGCTCGGTACCCATATGACGGTCCCCCTCGATGCCAAGCCCTTCAATCAGTGCCATTTCGGCGAGGGATACACCCGGTTCTCCCTTTTGGGGGTAGCGCGTCAACGCTATGATCTTAGCAGTCAATCCGCACGACCTCCCCGGAGCCCACGATTTGATAGCCGCCCATCTCTTCTAGTTTTTGGTGGAATACGGGATGTTTCAGCATGGCAATCAGCGCGCGGATCGGCTCCGTCTCCAACGATTCGGCCAGAAGGGCAAAATCGTATTCCTCTTTGCCTACGGGAATGAAGTCCAGGCCCATCGCCGAAGCTGCGGACAAAATACCCATTCCGGCGTCGGCGCTGCCGCTCTGCACCGCGGCGGCGACTGCCATATGCGTGGCGGCTTCTCGTTCATATCCTCGAATGGCGGCCGGATCAATACCCTGTTCTTTGAGCTTATAATCCAACAGCACACGTGTACCCGCGCCGCGCTGCCGATTGACATAGCGCACACGGGTCAAATCCGCAAGGCTCTTAATCCCGAGGGGATTGCCCGCTTGCACCAGTATTCCCTGCTCCCGCGCAGGGCCTTTGATCAGGGCCATCTGTCGTCCAGGGAAGAGCTTTTTCAGGAGCGGGGTATTATAGATTCCACTGGCCTCATCCAGCAAGTGGATGGGCGCGATGTGCGCTTCGCCGTTTTGTAGGGCCATCAGTCCGCCCATACTTCCTACATGTGTGCCGGATAGGCGCGTGTTTGGGAAATGCTTTGGCAGCTCATCCGCGATCAGGTCCAAGATCAGGTCATGGCTGCCGATGCTGACTATTGTGCGCTCCAGATCTTCCAAATCGCGGCAGAGCAGAATGTCTACCTCTGTGCCGGCCTCTATGCCTTCGCAGTCTTGCTCGATCACGCAAAAACCATCGGCGCGGACTAAGGACATTGCCGCACCCGCCCCCCTTGCCAGAGGGGTAGCGATCAGACGTCCGCCAACCGTTCCGACTTTGACGCGGACATATTCGCGATGCTTCAGCGAGGAAACCAATCGCCTGCTGAGGGTCGCCCGGACTAGAGACATACCAACTTCCGACCCGCCGGACAGCGCCTGGAGCGCCACTGCCCCAAACGTTTCGTACGCGAGATAGGCTGAGACAGGATATCCCGGCACACCGATTACGGGTTTGCCGGAGACGATCGCCAAAATAACCGGCTTACCCGGTTTCATGGCGACGCCGTGCACCACCACTTCGCCCAGTTCCCGCAGGGCGGCGGCGGTATAATCTTCCCGACCCGCGCTCGTGCCTGCGCTGATTAACACCATGTCAAACTGTGAAGCGGCATCCCGCAATGTCTCTCGAATCAACTCGTATTCATCCGCCACCGGCGCCAAGCGCGCGGGAGCGCCGCCACCCTGCCGGACAAGAGCCTCTAACATGCGCGAATTGGATTCGATGATGCCGCCCTCTTTTCGCGCATCGCCAGGTTCCATGAGTTCGGTCCCAGTGGGAATAATGGCGACCGTCGTACGGGATCGCACCGCAACTCTGGTAATGCCGCCGGAGAGAAGCACGCCGATATCTATAGCCCGAACTTTATGTCCGCTCGGCAGGAGCATCTCCCCTTGGACGATATCCTCCCCAACCGGGCGGACGTGTTGCCACGGAGAGGCGGCTTGGCGGATGATAACATTCCCTTCTCCCGCCTCTTGGAGCTCCTCGGCCATGATGACCGCGTCAAAGGGCGGGCGGACAGTGTCTCCGGTATCTACGGGGAGAAAGTCGCCGTGTTGGAGCGTGAGCGGAGTCGTCTCGCTCGCTCCGTGGGTCGCGGCGCTCTTTACGGCGATGCCGTCCATCGCGGCGCTGTCGTAGAGGGGCGAGTTGTCTCGGGCGAACACAGCGGCGACCGTGATTCTGTCTAGGGCATCAATGACCGCGATCTCTTCGGCGCGCGGCGGCCGTTTATGCGGCTCCAAGGCGCACCGGAAACGATCCAGTGCCTCCTCTACAGGGATGTTGCTGAGATAAAGATTACGCCCCGACATCTGTCATGCCTCCCTCTATTAAAACAAGTGTATGAGGACTCTCTGTCCGGCCGTGAGGCCTTCGCTCTCCCGGTTCAGCGTAAAATATCCGTCCGCTTTGGTCAGGACAGTAATCAGGCCGGACTTGCCAAAGATCGGCTCAGCCAGATACGAGTCGCCCGTCCACATCAATTTGGCTGGCCAGCAGTTTAATTTCCCCGGCGCGGCGGCGACATTGCAGGCGAGTTGCGCTGGGATGGCGGGGTGCGGCGAACTTCCGGTGAGGCTCCGCCAGAGCCAACCCAATAGGAGTTCAAACATCATCATCGCCGCGACGGGATGCCCCGGCAGACCGATGAGGAGCGTCTCTGACTGGGCATCGTGGCCCAAAATTGTCGGTTTTCCGGGTCTGACAGCCAATCCATGCGTATACACCCCGGGCGAAGCCACGCGGTCGAAGACGATCCGGGTCACATCCTTCTTGCCCCGAGAACTGCCGCCGGAGACAGCGACAATATCGCCCTTTTCCATTGCGGCGCGGATGGCCTGCTCTAAACGCTCTGCGTCATCTGCTACGAGGGCAGTGTGTACGATTTCGAATCCGATCTTTTGCGCGAGGGCCGTGAGCGCGTTGGTATTCACATCCCGGATTTGCCCCAAGGTGGGCGATTGCTCCGGCGCAATCAATTCGTCGCCGGTGGAGAGTACGGACAACCGGGGCCGCCGATACACCGGCACACGGACAATGCCAGCCGCCGCCATCGCCCCAATATCCTGCGCCTGGATACACTTCCCGCGTGGGAGAAGCAATTCGCCCGCTTTGACATCTTCCCCGATTTGGACCACATGCTCCCCATGGGAGACGCTCGTATACAGCGCGATTCCGTCTGCGCCAAAGGGTTCGGCGTATTCCACCATCATCACCGCGTCCGCCCCGTCCGGCAGCATACCTCCGGTGGCGACTTCCGCACATATGCCGCTCGTCAAAACAAAGGCCGCAGGTTGGCCCATCTCTACTTGCCCTTTTACAGTCAGGAAAACCGGAATCCCTTCGCCTGCGGCGGCGGTGTCCGCCGCGCATACGGCGTATCCGTCCACGGTGGACCGCCGGAACGTGGGGACATGTTCACACACCACAATATCCTCCGCCAAAATCCGCTCCAACGCCTCCGCCAGCGGCACGATTTCCTGTGCCGCCATCCAGCCATTTGCGCTGGCAAAGAGCTTTTCCCGTGCGGTGTCTATCGAATCAACCTTCAAAAATTCCATATTGCAGGCTGCGGGCGCCCTATCCCCCTATCTGTGACATTTTTTGGATCCCGCTTGTGCTCTGGTCAAAGCAATGGCGCGCCGGTTTTGCGAAGGCCGCTTCGGCAATTGCGGTTTCGATCTCGACATCGCCGACGCCACCGCGGAGCATCGCCCGCAGATCTAGGCCGTCTCCGTGGTGCAGGCAGAGTTTGAGAAAACCTTGGCTGGTCAGGCGCAGGCGATTACAATCGGCGCAGAAATGGTTGCTGATCGCGTCGATCAATCCGATGCCGCCCTTGAGTTTTTCACTTTTGAAATACCGCGCCGGGCCAAAGCCGCGTTTAGAGGGATCCGGCGTGAGGTCCGGATATGCGCCGAGAAGCACGCCCGAAATTTCCTCGCCGGAGATTCCTTCCATTGCGTCTCCCTCGTCGGCGGGCATGAGTTCGATGAAGCGTACATCTATCGGCATTGTCTCCGCCAGGCGGACCAGAGACAGAATCTCCCCCTCGTTTTTGCCCCGGATCGCTACACAATTGATCTTGACGCGAATCCCCGTTTCTACCGCGCGATTCAACGCCTTCCATACCTGATGAAATACGTCTTGCCCGGTGATCTTCTGATAACCTTCAGCAGAGAGGCTGTCTAGGCTGATGTTGAGGCCGCCGAGTTTCAGGGCCGCGAGTTCGTCGATATAGGGTTCCAGCAGCACCGCGTTGGTGGTCAGGGTCACATGCTCTATCCCCGGCACTGCTTTGAGTTCGCGGATTAAATCAACACAGCCCTTGCGCATCAAGGGCTCTCCGCCTGTAATTCGGACGGTTTTTACGCCCAGCTTCGCCATCGCCCTACAGACCCGCAAGATTTCCTCATAGCGCAGGATATCGTCGTGGGAGAGAAAGGGGAGTTCGTGGGGCATGCAGTAGGTACAACGCAAATTGCAGCGGTCCGTGATGGAAACCCGCATATAATCCAGCACGCGTCCATGGGCGTCGCGCATAGGGTTCGCTCCTTTGCTAAATGCTGATGACGAACTGTTCATGCTCCAGCAAATCTACGCGTAACAGCTTTCCGCGCAGAATCTGCGGCCGGCCCAAACAGACTTTAACCGCCTCCGCCACTTGGATGGAAGCCACAAGGGCTGGGGTAAAGGCCGGATTGCCATAGTGGGCCTCAGCGCCGATTGCGTCTGGATAAGGATAAAGGCGGGCGAGGGTTTTGTCACCGGGAAAGACCACGCTCACCTGGCCCCACCATCCGCCGATGGAACCGTGGATGAGGGGCAGATCTAGTTGTTCGCAGAGAGATTCCAGTAATAGCCGCGTCGGAATATTGTCCACCGCGTCGAGCACGACGGCTGCATCTTGCAGCAGCGCGAAGCCGTTTTCAGCGGTCAAGCGCAGGGGATGGGGTGTATAGCGTATCGTCGCGTTAACCTCTAAGAGCCGCGCACAGGCCGCATCTACTTTCGACATACCCAGCGTACGTTCTGTCGCAAACAATTGCCGATTTAGGTTGGAGGGCTCTATTTTGTCGCCGTCAATCAAAATCAGGCGTCCGATCCCGAGCCGGGCCAGCTGCTCGGCAATGTGTCCGCCCAGCCCGCCGAGTCCGACGATCGCCGCCGTTTTTTCGCCGAGCAAACCTTGTTCCTCTACAGATATCAACTCTCTATTTCTGGCATATCTATCCATATCAAAATCCTCTCCATTCGGCCAGGCTTTGAATATGTCCAATATAGCATGGCAAGCGCGAAAAAACAAGCCCGCTCCATAGTGGAGCGGGCTTGTCGGTCTGACCATTAGCCACCGCCGACGGGCGGAAAGAGCGCGACGACATCCTCCGCGTTCAGCGGGGCGTCGAGCCTATGGTGTACGCCGTTGATGAGGAAAATCGCCACGTCTTCCGGCGCGATGCCGAGTGTCCCCAGGAGGGCGTATCCGTCCAGCCCCGGCGTCCACGGCACATCGACAACCTTCTCGCGCTTTTCCCGAAGCGTTGCAAACAACCGAACTTCCATAGGGCTTACAGACCGAGACGTTCCAGCGTGGCCTGCGTCGGGAAGGCGTTCTCCCAGCCTCTGGCCTCATAATACTTGGGCAGCATCTCATCTAGTCTGCTGAGGTGCCCCTTGGATACGCCGTGTGCGATAGGCTCTTCGAGGAGACGCTTCGGCAGCGTATCTTCACTCGGATCCATACCGGCCTTCTGGTTGAATACGCGTTCCAAATTGTAGACCCGCTCACCGGCTTCGAGGAGGCTGTTTACATCGTAGTTCGTGCCTGTGGCGGCGTTGATGAGTTCGGCGTATTCCGCCGCACCGAGGGCGAAGGAGGTAAAGAGGCACAGGCCGGACGAGTCGATCACAGCGGTCAAATCTTGGAAAATCTTCGCCCAGACGTGCTTATCGTCAATCGCGGTTCTCTCCAGCGCCTCGGGAGATCCGAGGATTTCCGGTGCGATCATGTAGCCGCGCACATGGCAGCCGCCTCTGTTGCTGGTGGCGTAAGTGATGCCGATACCCTGAATCCCACGGGCGTCATAGGCGGGCAGTTCCTGCTTCTTGACCACCATGGCGATTTCCGGATGCCCATAGTGTTCGCACAAGCGATGGGAACCCTGCGCCATAAGTTTGCCCAGCGCTGTCTCGCCACGGCCCATCCGCTCGGTCCAGACGACGATCGCCTCGCCGTTGCCCCAAATGAGCGGCACGCCTTCGCACTCTTCCTCTTTGATGTAGCCCTTTTGATAGAGCTCCATCGCGGCGGCGATGGTGCAGGAGACGGAGATGGTGTCATTTCCCATCTCATTGCACATGAGGTTGGCGCGGTTAATGTACTCCAAATCGGTAATGCCGCAGTTGCTGCCAAAGCCCCAGATTGTCTCATATTCCGGTCCGCCAACGTGTTTGCCGTCGATCTCTACGATACGGCCGCAGCCAATCGGGCATCTATGGCAGAAGCCGTTTTTGACCAGGTGCTTCTCTTTTAGTGTTTCGCCCGAGGTAGCGTCTGCGTTCTCGTCATAAGAATGCTGCCAGTTCCGCGTGGGATAGGCGCCGACTTGGTTGATGATGTTGACCAAAACCGCTGTGCCGTATGTAGGCAGACCCGCTCCGGTCACGCCGTTCTCTTTGATCTTCGCCATGCACTTGCTGGTCACAGCTTTGAGGGCTTCCGTGTCATACACAGGCATGACCGAACGAGTTGTAGCGGTGACACAGATGGCTTTCAAATTCTTCGACCCAACAACCGCGCCGACGCCGGAACGTCCCGCGGCTCTTTCGCCCTCGTTCATCACGGCGGCAACCAGCGAGAGTGTCTCCCCGGCGGGACCGATGTTGAGCACAGACGCGCCCTTATGGGCCTCTTCCAAGGTGTGTTTACACGTCTCAACCGTGGTGCCCCACAGATGCGCCGCGTCAAGGAGTTCCACTTTGTCATCCACGATGTTGACATAGCAGGGCGTCTCCGCTTTGCCCTCGAGGATAATAGCGTCATAGCCCGCGTATTTCAGCACCGCGCCCCATTTGCCGCCGGAGTTGGAACTGGCGATCATGCCCGTGAGCGGGGATTTGGTAACGACCATGTAACGGCAGCCCGTGGGCGTCGCAGTGCCGGTCAAGGGGCCGCTGATGATGACGACTTTGTTCTCCGGGGAAAGCGCGTCTACTGTCGGGCAGACTTCGTCCATGTACAGTTTCGTGCCAAGTCCGCGGCCGCCGATGAATTTCTCGGCAAGCTCCAGATCGAGCTCTTCTACCCTACAAGTCTTGTTGCTGAGATTGATCCGCAAAATTTTGCCACAGTATGATGTTGCCATAGATGATTTCCTCCTTTTATGATAGCTCTCTCTTATTAACCACAGTCAAACCACCAAATAGTCTGACTAAACAGGTTCCGATCTATCACGGGCACGCAATCAAGCCCCTGCACCACAGGCAGTCCGCGCAAGACGGCTCGTTGGCCCGGCAATCCGCCTCGCTCGTTGTGATGTAATCACAGCACTCCACATAGTCGCAGTCAATGCAGGATGGGTAGCGGCTGGCATAGTTTTGAAAACGGAAGGTCTTATAGTCCGTCTGCTCCCAAATCTCAGACAAGCGATTCTCCAACAAACTTCCAAAAGAAACCGCCCGCACCTTCTTCTGCCGCCCAAACACATATTCCTGCCCATCGTGCGCAAAGCGATAACAGGGCGCCACATTGCCCGCCGCCGTAATAAAAAGCGCGCCGTCTTCCACAAACGCACATCGGTGTTCGGCGTTAAACTTGGTCTGCGGAAGTTGCGTCGGCAATTGGTTCACCGAAGCAACCGGATACCACGCATGCACAAACGCTCGAAGCTCCTTCGACAAATAAGGCGTATACACAATCTTATCCTTATCCCGCTCCGTTTGCGGCAGCAGATTCGATATCACAAACCGCTCAAACCCAATCTGCTTGAGCAACGGAATCAATCCCCTGACATCGTGCAAATTGTCCTTTGACAAAGTAAGCTGCGCGTGAATCCGGGGAAATTTACTCCGCGCGGCCTTCTTCGCCGCAACGAGCCGCCGGACGTTCTCGGCCATGACCTCAAAGGCAAATCCGCGCGCTTCGAAAAAAGTGGGTGGCAGACCATCTACCGAAACGGTCACTTTTTGATAACAATCCAACATCGTCCGCACCGTATCCGCGTCCCAATGGTACGCGTTGCTTGTCAGTTCCATGTTCTCATGGCCCAACCGCCGCGAATACTGGTCAAATTCCGGATGCGCCGTCGCCTCCCCAACCCCGCCGACAACAACCGTCGCCACAGATGCAGCTTCCGCGCGGACCTTTTCAAACACCGCCTCCGTCATATGCACAGGCGGATGTGTCCAATTGCTCCGAAAGCAAGCGGGGCAGTTGAGATTACAGAATTGGGTGAGTTCTATGTATAGTTTCTGAATGCTGTCGTGGTAGTGGAGCATCTTACCCTCCGGCAGATAAAAATCGAAATCGAAACGCGGTCAAAAACTGTTCCGCCAACGCTTTGTCGCCCCGCACATGGATGCTATGCCGCGGGATACAGAGACTTTGCGCCACATCACTTGCGCAAGCGGAAACCTCTATCTCAAGCCCCGCGTATGTATAGACCAACTCAGACGCCGCCACCGCGCCGAGCTCCGCGAGATACGCCTGAATCTCCCACAGCGGAATCGCGCTTATGATGGAACAGTCCCGATAAGAAAACAAAAAGAAGCCCCCTTAAATAGAGGCTCCTTTGCAAACATGGCAGGCCGACCTTCTCAATCGACCCATAGGTCGGCGATTGCCGACTCGGAGTTACTTTCAATATAGTTCAAAACAGCACTTTTGTCAAGAAAATCTCGCCGCAACATTCTCTTTTTGTCACTCTTCTATAGCCGCACACTCCCGCGCGTCTCCGCGCAAAACCTCGATCCCATGCGCCAAATGCGGAAGCACACATTCTAAGCTCTCCCGCACAGCCTTCGGACTGCCCGGCAGATTGACAATCAGCGTCCCCCCGCGGATCACCGCCACTCCGCGACTCAGCATCGCGCGGCCTGTAATCTGCATCGAATGCGCGCGGATTGCCTCCGCAATGCCGGGCACCATCCGCTCCGCGACGGCAATGGTCGCCTCCGGCGTCACATCCCGGCGCGAAAATCCGGTTCCGCCTGTGGTTAGAATGAGGTCTACACCCCGCCTGTCCGCAAAGTTGACGAGCGATGCCTCGATCTTGCTCCGCTCATCCGGCAACAAGTTCTGCGCCACGACACGATACCTCGCGCTCTCCAGCATCTCCGCAATCACAGGGCCGCTCTGATCGTCTCGCTCCCCTTTGGATCCTTTATCACTGAGCGTCAAAATCGCCGCCCGCAGCGGCATGGGCTCGTCTACAACCGCCATACCGTCTCCCACCGCGATGGTCCCATCCCGCACCACCCGCGCAAACACGCCCTCGCGCGGCATGATGCAGTCGCCCATCTTATGGTAAATCTGGCAATGCGAATGGCACTCCTTACCGATCTGCGTGAGTTCCAGCACACAATCTCCGCATTGCAGTCGCGTCCCCGGCGGCAGAGCACGAAAATCAATCCCCTCTACAATGAGGTTCTCGCCGAAATCCCCATGCGAAACCCCCGCCCCAAGTTCGTTGAAGTTCTTGACCTTATCATAAGACAGCAGGCTCACCTGACGATGCCAGTCACCGCCATGCGCATCGCCTTCCATCCCCCACGTAGTCTGAAAGCGCGCACGCTCCACATTCTTCTTCTGTACCCCGCGCACATCGCTGAGACAAACCGCCTTCACAACCCCTGTTCTTTTTTCCATAGCCCCGCCTCCTGCCATTCATTATTTCCGATACGTCCCGCTTTTCCCGCCACTCTTTTCCAGCAGTTGGATCCCCGTGATCTCCATGCCCTTATCAACCGCCTTACACATATCATAAATCGTGAGCAGACAGACGCTGACCCCCGTCAAAGCCTCCATCTCCACCCCCGTGACCCCGCTCGTTTTCACGGTACACGTCGCCCGAATTTCGCACTCGTCCGGGTCAAGTTCAAAATCAATCGCGGCTTTTTCGATCGCCAGCGGATGACAAAGCGGAATCAGCGCAGGCGTCTGCTTTGTCGCCATAATCCCGGCGATTCTGGCAACGCCCAACACATCGCCCTTCTTCATCGACCCCTGCCCCACCGACTCATAACACGCCGCGCTCATCTTAATGCGTCCTTCGGCGACGGCCACGCGTGTCGTCGCCTGTTTCTGGCTGACATCCACCATCACAGCGTTGCCTTGTTCGTCAAAGTGTGTAAATTGCGTCATAGCGCGACCCCTCTCTTCCCAACAAGATACGCCTTCATCATATCCCGCCGCAGGTTGCATGTCAAGGTCTTCCGCCCGCTGATTGACATTCGGTTTTGCATGCGGTATGATGGGTACAAGTCCGCCGTGCGGCGCAAATTAAATACGCCATTTCCGACTCCCTTCCCCTACCGCGCAAGCCATGGGGCCCGGAGCGTCAGGGTACAGCGGGAAACCGCTCTGCCTTCCATGTGTAAAGGGAATGCTACCTCTGTTCGAAGCTTTATCGCTTTGAACCTTCCTTTTACGCCTCTCCTGTAGGCGTATTTTTTCTTGTCGTCTCTTGGCGCAAAAATGGGAGGTTCAAACATGAAAAGAAACACATTTGCCCTGTTTGCCGTACTCGCGCTCGCGCTCATGCTCCTCTTGTCCGGCTGCGGCGGGCAGCCCGCCGCCACACCAACACCAGCGCCGCCAACCCCAGCCCCAGTTGAAACCCCAGCTCCCGATCCAACGCCAGAGCCAGCCCCACAAACCGGCATGATTACCCTCGCCACCACTACCAGCACCGAAGACTCCGGCCTCTTAGACTTCATCCTGCCGGACTTCACCGCACAAACCGGCTGGGACATTCGTGTCATCTCCGTCGGAACAGGCGCGGCCTTGCAACTAGGCCGCGACGGTGAGGCCGATGTCCTCCTCGTTCACGCCCGCACCGAAGAAGACAGATTCGTCGCCGAAGGCTACGCCGAACGCCGGCACGACGTCATGTACAACGACTTCGTCATCGTCGGCCCGAGCGACGGCCCAATCGCGCACAACCTAGACATCGAAGAGGCCTTCGCCGCCATCCTCGAGCAAAATCTCCCCTTCGTCTCCCGCGGCGATAACTCCGGCACACATATCCGCGAACTCCAAATCTGGGAACATCTGGGCCTGACGCCCGAAGACAACACCAGATACATCGAAGTCGGACAAGGCATGGGCGCAACCCTCGGCATGACCGTGGAGCTTGACGCCTTCACCCTCTCCGACCGCGCCACATGGCTCGCCTATCCCAATGTCGGCAACCTCATCATCGTCTCCGAGGGCAGCCCGCTCCTGCTCAACCCCTACGGCGTCATGGTCGTCGCGACAACCGAACACCCCATAGGCGCACAGGCTTTCATCGACTGGATCACAAGTCCGTCCACGCAAGCCCTCATCGCCGAATTCGGCGTCGAACAATTCGGTCAACCCCTCTTTTTCCCCGAAGCATAGATAGATCCGACATAGATCGAACGACCACACAGGCCACTCTCTGTGGTCGTTCGATCCTATTATTAAGTTAGAAAGGGTGGATTTCAGGCATGCTCGACCTACTTGACGCGGAACTACTCGGCATCATCACATTGACCCTCCGCATGACCCTGATGTCCACCACAATCTCCGCCATCCTCGGCATCCCCCTCGGCCTCTGGCTCGACCGCGCCGATTTCACCGGCAAACGTCTTGTCGTCGCCATCAATCGTACTTTGATGGCCTCGCCGCCCGTCGTCGTCGGCCTCGTGGTCTATCTCATGCTCATGCGCAACGGCCCCTTCGGATTCATGGGCCTTCTCTTCACCTTTGAAGCCATGGTCCTCGCCCAAGTTCTGTTAATTACCCCCATCATCTGCGGCATCGTCTACACCGCCTCCGCCCGCAATTCCGAGCGCATCCACCTGTTTGCCCAAACTATGGGCGCAAACCGCTGGCAGACCAAGATCCTACTCATCCGAGAACTCAGCAACGAGCTCTACTTCGCCATCGTCACCGGTTTCGGACGCGCCATGAGCGAAGTCGGCGCCATCATGATTGTCGGCGGCAACATCCGCCACCACACGCGCACCATGACCACCTCCATCTCCCTCCTGCGCAACCGCGGCGAAATCGACCAAGCGATCTTCCTCGGCATACTCCTCATGCTCATCGCCTTCGCCGTACAACTGCTCATCAGCCTGATCCGCAGAAAGGAGCGGCGCACCGATGAAAATTTCTAAGCTCAAAAAGACCCTCGGCGCCTTCTCCTTAGAGATCGAGCACCTCAGCTTAACCCCCGGCAAAATCTACGGCATCATCGGCCCCAATGGCAGCGGAAAAACCACCCTGATGAAACTTATGGCAGGCCTGCTCCCCCCAGACAGCGGCTCCATCGACTGGCCCGGCCTTACCCCCCGCGATATCACCATGGTTTTCAAAAAACCCTACCTCATCCATGACACCGTCCTCCGCAACCTAACCTACCCCCTCACCCTGCGCGGCCTCCCCCCAGACCCCGCAACCGTAGACCACTACCTAACCCTCGCCGACCTGCAAAAATACCGCAACGCCTACGCCCCCGGCCTCTCCTCCGGCGAGCAGCAAAAACTCTCCCTCATCCGCGCCATGATCTTCTCCCCCAAACTCACCTTCATCGACGAAACCTTCTCCAACCTAGACATGGAAAGCGCGGCCCGCTTTGAGCGCCTCATCCTAGACCGCCAGCAAAAAGACCCCGCTACCTACGTCATCTGCGCCCACCAACTCTCCCACATCCACCGCCTCTGCGACGAGGTCCTATTCCTCTCCAACGGCCGAATCGAAGCGCAGGGGACGACTGAAGATATCTTATTGCACCCAGAGCATCCGCTGTTACAACAGTATTTACAGTTCGTGCAAATGCAGTAACTTTTAAAGAACAATTGCCGCACTTCTATTTTGGAAGTGCGGCAATCGCTTTTGGACGCCCTTGCTATTGTTTGGGCTTTGGAATATACTAGTACCACTTGTTGAACTGTGTCTAAGGGGGATACGATGAGGAAAAATAAAGATCTATTGCTAGGAATGATTGCCCTAATAGTTTTAGTGGTCATCACATTTTGGCTTTTGCGACTTCTGTGGAGTGGTCTTGGTGTTGTGTGGGCAGGTATGTTAAGCCTAGTAGATACCGTTTCAACCTTAGATACTGTATTAGTTATTGCACTTATTTCTAGTGCAATAACCGTCTTAGGTTTGATTGTTAACTCAATCATCTCAATTATTATAAAAGCCTCCGAGCATCGCAGCAAAGTTAAGGCTGAGTTAAGAGCAAAAATGGAAAAGCCTTATTCTGAATTTGTCAGTCTGATTTTTGATATTATGGCGAACACCAAGCAGGAAAAAGTAATAAGTGACGAAGAAATTACTAACCGAATGGTTCTTTTTTCAAAAGAAGTTACCCTGTACGGTTCAAATAAGGTTGTAAGAAGATGGGCAAAATACAGAATTTCACTGGCTAGCAAACCGCCTCTAGCAGAAAGTATGCTACAACTAGAAAACATCTTGTTTGCAATTCGTGAAGACTTAGGCGTGAAAAAGAGAGGTATGAAGAAGGGCGAACTACTTGCTCTTTTTATAAATGACATAGAAGAGATTCTTCAAAATAAAAAAGCGCCCTGAGGAACGAGGTACACCCCCATGCACACCCACTCCACCCGCCTCACCTTCCACCTCCCACACGCCGCCTCCCTCAAAGACAAACGCCAAATCCGCCGGAGCCTGATTGACAAAACCCGCTCCCGCTTCAACGCCTCCATCGCCGAAGTGGACACCCAAGACCTCCACCAAACCCTAACCCTCGGCATCGCCGTCGTCTCCAACACCGCCACCCACGCCGAGCAGTCGCTGGACGAGATCATCCGCTTCCTAGAAGCCCACACCGAAGCGGAACTCGTCGCCGTAGAACCCTTCTAACCCCAACACCCAACAAAGGAGCACACCCCCATGTCCCTCGAAACTGTAAAATCCTTCTTCCAACCACATAACATGGCCCACCAAATCCTAGAATTCCCCGTCTCCAGCGCCACAGTCGATCTCGCAGCCGCCGCCATCGGCACCATCCCCGCAAAAATCGCCAAAACCCTCAGTTTCCAACAAAAAGAAGACGGCGGATTCCTCATCGTCACCGCCGGAGACGCAAAAATCGACAACCCAAAATTCAGGCACTATTTCCAAATGAAAGCCAAAATGCTGACCCCCGAAGAAGTGCTCGCCCTCACCGGCCACGCCGTAGGCGGCGTCTGTCCCTTCGGCATCAATCCGCATATCCCCATCTACCTAGACATCTCTCTCCAACGCTTCCAAACCGTCTTCCCCGCCTGCGGAAGCGGCAACAGCGCCATAGAAATCGCCTGCGACACCATGTTCACCCTAGCAAACGCAGAAGCATGGATCGACGTCTGCAAAGACTGGGACCCAACCCTATCCGAACAATAAAAAACCACGGGAGGATGCCAACATGTTCCATCTCACAAAAGACCAAGTCATCTACGCCATGAGCCCCACAAACACCCCCGTTTTAACCATACCCCCAAACAGCCAAATCGAGTTCGAAACCGCCGACGCCCTCTCCGGTCAAATCACCTCCATCGCCGATCGTTTCGAAACCCTAGACTGGACCCGCGTCAACCCCGCCACAGGCCCCGTCTACGTAACCGGCGCCGAACCCGGCGACATCCTATCCGTTACTATCGAAAAAATCGAGATACCATCCTCCGGCGTCACCATCACCGGCAAAGGCATGGGCGTGGTCGGGCACCTGCTGGACGAGCCCGCAAGCAAACTCATCCCCATCGAAGGCGATTTCGCCCTCTTTTCCGAGAAAATCCGCCTCCCCCTCAACAAAATGATCGGCGTCATCGGCGTCGCACCAGCCGAAGGCGCAATCCCTTGCGGTATCCCCGACCTGCACGGCGGCAACATGGACTGCAAAGAAATCAAAGAAGGCGCGACCATTCTCCTCCCCGTCAACGTCCCCGGCGCCCTCCTCGCATTGGGCGACTTGCACGCCGTCATGGCAGACGGCGAAATCTGCGTCAGCGGCCTCGAAGTCTCCGGAAAAGTAACGGTAACGGTAGATGTCATCAAAAACCAACCGCTCCCCCTCCCCATGATCCTCTCCGACACCCACGTCATGACCCTAGCCTCCCACGAAGACCTCGACCAAGCCGTCGATCTGGCGGTCGTGAATATGGTGGAATACCTATACAATACCCATGGCTTCGAAAAAAGCGAAGCCGCAATGCTCCTCTCCCTCGCGGGAGACGTACGCATTTGCCAAGTGGTCGACCCCAAGAAAACCGCGCGCGTAGAATTGCGGCGAGAATATCTGAAATAGAGATAAGGAGAAGTTACTATGTGGGAATGTCCAGCCTGTAAACGCACGTTCAAAAACACCGACCAAAGCCATTACTGTATCAAACCTGAAACCATCGACCAATACATCTCCACACAAGCCCCAGACGTACAGCCGATCCTGCAGAACATTTGCGCCGCGATCCGCGAAGCCGCGCCGGAGGCAACGGAGAAAATCTCCTGCCATATCCCGACCTTTTGGCAGAAGAAAAATCTGGTCCAACTCGCCGCGCACAAGCGCCACATCGGGTTTTATCCCGGCGACGAAGCCGTAACCGCCTTTGCCGATCGGTTGACCGCCTATCAAACAAACAAGGGCTGTATTCAATTGCCACTGGATCAGCCGGTTCCCTATGATTTGATCCGGGAGATCGTGCAATATAGAGTTGCCTGCGTCGGAAAATAGCGGCGGCGTACTATCGCTTCCGTTGCGTCGCAATGGAGTTTGTGATATAATTGTCATTATATCACGCGAAAAAGAGGGAGGCCATTATGAAGTATTGTAGTAATTGCGGAGAAGTCATTGAAGACGATGAGTTAACCTGCCCCAACTGCGAGCACCCGATCGAACGCGAAGAGGCGCCGGCGGAAGAGGCGAATGTGGAAGCGGTCGTCGCGGAAACAGTCAGCGAACCCGTTTCCGCACCCGCAGTGGAAGAGCCTGTCCGCACAGCGTATTCGTACGAACCAGCAACGTTCGAGGCGCCACCGGAAAAGAAGAGATTTTCGACCAGCCTCAAAGTGGCGATTGCCGCCATCGTCGGTATCCTCGTGCTCGGCACTGCCGCCGTAGCGATTTTCTCCACCGGCACATTTACATCTCCGGTAGACAGCTTCCGGGACATTCAGCGGCAATCCATCATCGAGCCGCTCGCCTCCATGTCCTCCGCGTCGGCAGATGCGGAACCGTTCTCGACAGACATCATCCTCACCGCCGGTATGGAAGGCCGCGGCTTTGAAATGGCCATGATCGCCGCTATGCTGGAACAGTTTTCGATCGAAATCGGCATAGACGCGAACCCAGACGCAGAATCTATCCTAGGCCTAGGCTTCACCGCCCTTGGAGATGAGATTTTTTACGCGGCCATGACCTTCACGGAAGACTCCATGGGCCTCTATATCCCCGGCATCTGGGCGCACTACACCATAGACTTCGAGTCCCTGCTCACGCTGCTTGGCGAAGATTTCCTCACGGTCCTGGAAAACCAGCTCGCCTGGACCGGCGACGAATACGGCGTCCTCCTCCGCAGATGGGGCGAGATCATCCTCGCCGCTGTCAACTCAAATAATCTAACCTCCAGCCGAGAGACTGTCACCCTGTTTGACGAGAGAGAATCCGTCACCGCTACGCTATACACCTTCACCCCGAATGAGGCGGACCTCCGTACAATGCTGGCGGCCCTAGTCGAAGACATCAGAGACGACGAAGTGGTCTTCACGCTCTTCGCGCAGCAGCACGCGCAAATGCAGATGTCCCTGCCCGCCAGCTGGCACATCTCTGCCGAGGAAGCCTGGGCTGAGATTTTTGACGAAATCGACGACGCGATGTTAGATGAAGCCGCCAGCGTTTTGGCACAGGGCAACTTCACCTGGCGCACCGCCGCGAACGGACGTCAACTCCTTTTGCAAGAAATCGAAGTCGAGTTCCCCTTCGAGGTCGGCAGACAAAGAATCACCTTCCGCTGGGAAGGGAATACCGGCCGCGGCGGCGCACGCACCGATTGGTTCACGCTGGAAGGCTTTGGCCTCGGGTTCACCGGTATGGTTTCCTTCCGCAACGAAATGACCGTAAGCGGCTCCGCCTTCGACGGCACCCTGCGCGGCTACTTCCAAGACAGATTCGGATTCCCCGTGCGGCCTTCGGATGCCTTTATGGACGTCAGCTACCAGATCGACCGCCGCAATGAGTCTATCCTCGGGATTCCATACGGGAGATACGAAATAGATATCATGGATCGCGGCACATCCATCGCAAACTTCTCCTTGGCCGTGTCCGCAGCGCAAGGCGGCGGAAGCGACCATGTGCTCACCATCTACGGGCTGGACGCCTTGGGCCTTGGCATCAGCAGCGTCTTCCTGAACATGCACTCCACCGATGCCCCGTCCACTGTCGCATGGCCCGCGACACCGGCGGTTGATTTATCCGGCCTATCTCTCTTGGAACTAGAGTGGTTCTTCGAAGACTTGCTCGATGATTTGGAGTGGCATTTAGAAGGCCTCTTCACCTCGCTATTGATGGGACTCTTCTAATCCAATGGAACAGAACTCGCCAATTTGCACCCTCCAAGAAATCACGAAGCGACATGGCTCAAGCACCGTGCTTGGGCCTTTGTCGCTCGTTTTGCGTCGCGGAGAGATTTTTGGCATCCGCGGGGCAAACGGGGCCGGTAAATCTACCCTGCTGAAGCTCATAGCCGGGATTGCCAAGGCAGATTCCGGCTCGATCCAAATGCCCGCCGAAATTCAAAAGGCCATCGGCTACGTGCCGCAGGACATCGCCCTCTATGAAGGCCTCAGCGGCAGACATAACCTCGAATTCTGGGCCGGGATCTACGGCCTGCGCGGCGCGCAAAAGAAGTTGCGAATCGACTGGCTCTTGCAAGAAGTCGGGCTCTCCGACAAGGCAGATGTCCGCGTCCAGTCCTATTCCGGCGGCATGCGCAGACGCCTCAATCTCGCGGCGGCCCTCCTAGTCACCCCGCGCCTCTTATTATTGGACGAGCCGACCGTCGGCGCGGATGTGCCTTCTGTGGAGGTCATGCTCTCCATCATGGAACGCATGCGCAAACAAGGCGTGACGGTGGTGTTTATCAGCCACAGAGACGATGAATTAGAACGGGTAAGCGACCGGATTCTCACGCTGGAAAAAGGGAAAATCGTCGCCCTCCACAAGAGGGGAGAGGCACGATGAACGGACTTCTCGCCTCTATCCAAAAAGATATTCGCCTCTTAATCGGAAGCGGGGGACGGGCGGTTGCCATGTTGCTGCTTCCGATTTTGCTCTCGGCCGTCATGTTCTTCGGCATGGCGGACCTCGCCAATCAGCGGGCGGCGGTCCCAAGCTTCCCCATCGCCATCCGCGATTTGGACGATACCATCATGTCCCGCATGCTAATCGACCAAATCGAAGACATCGAACTCTTTGACACAGTCTATCACGCAGGAGACGAACCAGACGAACAACTCATCGCCACCCTCGGCGTAGCCGCGGTTTTGACCCTGCCGCAAGACTTTTTCTTCTCCCTCTACGACATGCGCAACTATACGGTGGAGATCACCTTAAACGCCAACATGCCCCTCGAGACGACCATTTTCCGCGCCATCCTCTCCTCCGTCATGGACATCATCAGCGAAAATCAGCAGATGATGTGGGCCGTGCACACCCTGCAATACGGCGAGTTGGACGACGCGGCACGACAAGAACTCTATTGGCAAGCCTCGCTCCTCATCGTCGCGGACGCGCTGGGCCGCCAAGGCGTATTCGCCCCCGAGCAAACCCTTCTGGACGACGCAACTGATACGGCCCTCTTCCTCTATGGCGCGATCCTATCCCTATTTTTGCTCTTCATCCCGCTCTGTATCCTGAAAACGTTGCCGGAGGAGATGCGTATCGGCATCTTGCCCCGCTATCTGGCGAAGGGCGGGTCTTTACCCCAGTTTATTCTATCAAAAGGCCTCACGGCATTTTTGATTTGTTTCTTCGTGTGGGCGCTGCTCACGGCGCTCATTTTCCCATTCTCCTTTGGCCCCGCCTTTCTCTTGTTTCTCCTCTGCTTCCTCGCCTCCTTCGCCTTCTTCCTCTTGATTAGCACACTCGTCCAAGACCCCGCCCGCTCCCAATTGGTCGGGAATCTGATTTTGCTCCTCTTTCTCGTCCTCGGCGGCGGCCTCTACCCGATCCAAATGCTCCCGACGGCCCTGCAAACCCTCAGCCGCTTTACCATCCCTTACTACCTCATCACAGGCCTTTCGGGGATCGGCCTCGGCTTTTCCACAGGCGGCATCTTCGCTCTGATCTGGCCCCTCCTCGCCGCCGCCTTTGTCTGCACACTCCTCGCGCTGTTACTCCTGCGGAACGGGAGGTATATACGTAGATGAAGCAAGCATCCATCCTATTCTTTCGCCTAAAAGCCATGATCGGCAGTGTCAGCCTGCTCCTCTTCCTTCTGCTGACCTTATTTTTCTGCTTCCACATCGCCCACACCATCACAACAGCTGCGGGAGCAGAGACACTGCGTCTCGCCGTAGTCGATTTGGACGAGAGCCGCTTGTCTGCCTCGCTCACCGACGACCTCCGCGCCCTAGCGGGTGTGACGCTCTCCGTGTCAGACGAATCCTCCGCCCAACTGATGCTCGCGCGCGGCAATGTAGAGGGTATTCTGACCATCGGCGCAGGGTATGCCGCGGCTTTGACCGATGGCACGCGTCTGCCCTTGTTCTACGACAGCGCCCAAAACGCCACGTCCCGGACCGCCGCCCGCGAGCTGATCGCGGGCCGCGTGATCGCACAGCGCATCCTCCTCCGCGCCGCGGGCGAACTCGAAGATCTCGGAATCCCAGCCACGGAAGCCGAGCTGCGGGCCCTCATCGCCGAATTCGAAGAAAACGCCCACCCCCTCTACGCCTTCTCCTACCACACAACACCTCCCGCCGGTGTCCAGAGCACGCAGGAAGACCGTATGTCCACAAGCTACCTCGGCTTCGTCGCGCTGGTGCTGATTCTAGTCCTCCTCTCCCTCAGCCAATGGTTCGCCCAGCCCGACACGCGGCGGGTGGCAACGCGCATGGGCGTTATTCCGCAGGGCGCGGCGCGCTCCTTTTGGGGTGACGTTGGCTTACTCTTTGGGATTGGCAGCGTCATCCTCCTGCTGGCCTATCTCGCGTCGCGGTCTTTGTCTCTGCGCGAACTCCTCTTCCTCTTCGCCTACCTCTACTGCCTCGTCGGCATCTGCCTCGCCCTCTCCAAACTCCAAGAAGCCGGCTCCATGGACGTCATGGCCCCCCTCCTCGCCCTCTTCACCAGCATCCTCGGCGGCGTTTTCCTAGATTTGGGCGCCCTTTCGCCGGGATTGCGCATACTATCCCTACTGACTCCGCAGGGACAGATGTTGTATGGGCTGGCGAGTGGTGCGCTGTGGCCGCTGGTAGTGTTGGCAGGGGTTGGAACGGGGTTGTTGGGGGTTTGCTTTCCGTGGAGGAACGAGAGGCGGGGGGTATGAGAAAATTCACCTTGTATCTAGCTCTTACAACACTTGCAATACTTGTGTTGTAAGAGCTAGATACTCTACATTATGTGGCCATCCCCAGCCGGTGGAAGATTCCCGGTGTATCCTCAGCCTTTCGACAACATTCAGGGCATGGCGTCGACACCGTGCTACCGGGCGTATTTGAACAAAACAACTTAATATTGACAGCCGGATTCTTACAATAACTCGCGCTTGAAAACTATTCCGAATAGAGGTGCCCCCATGATCCACATCCCCGGCGCCCACAACACCGCCATCTGCTACACTGACGCCCTCGAACCCACCGCTGAAACCCAGATCAAAACCGTCTGCGACCGCCCAGAATTCGCCGACAGCCAAATCTGCGTCATGCCGGACGTCCACGCCGGCATGGGCTGCACCATCGGCACAACCATGACCATCTCCGACAAAATCGTCCCCGGCATGGTCGGCGTAGACATCGGCTGCGGCATGGAGACGGTCCAACTCGCCGAGCGCAACATCAACTACGCCGCGCTAGACAACCTCATCCGCAAACAAATCCCCTCCGGACGAGACATCCGCAAAACCCACCACCCCTATAACGAACAGATCGACCTAGAAGCCCTCCGCTGCGTCCGAGACGTCGATCTCGCCCGCGCCCGTCGTAGCATCGGCACTCTCGGCGGCGGCAACCACTTCATCGAAGTCGCCAAATCCGAAAAAGGCGCCCTCTACCTCGTCGTCCACTCCGGCAGCCGCCACATCGGCACGGAAGTCGCCGAATATTACCAAGAAGCCGCCTGCAAATCCCTCTTCGGCATGTCCCAAAAACAGCGCAGAGCGGTGGAAAAGGGCGACAAAAACGACCTTCCCAGCGACCTCACCTACGTCAGCGGCGCCCTGTTTGACAACTATATCCACGACATGAAGCTCATCCAACAGTTCGCCACCCTAAACCGCAAAGCCATGACTGAAGTCATCCTCACTGGCGTGGGCCTTACTGAAACAGACCGTTTTACCACTATTCACAACTATATCGACACCGATTCCATGATCCTCCGCAAAGGCGCGGTATCCGCCAAAGCAGGCGAACGCCTCCTCATCCCCATCAACATGCGAGACGGCAGTCTCATCTGCATCGGCAAAGGCAACCCCGATTGGAACTATTCCGCCCCCCACGGCGCGGGCCGCCTCATGAGCCGTATGGCGGCGTTCAAAGCCCTCTCCATGACCGACTATGTCGCCGAGATGCAGGGCATTTTTACAAAATCCGTTACCAAACAAACCTTGGATGAAGCCCCCATGGCCTATAAGAGCATGGATGCCATCACGCGCCATATCGGACCGACAGCGGAGATTATGGCGCGAGTGCGCCCGACGTATAACTTTAAGGCGGGGGAGTAGTTGTTCTTTTGGCCGCGTTGCATGTTCCATGCGCCGTTTTTTACTGAGCCCGCGGCTCGCAATGCTCGTTGCGCTGAGGCGACCTACTTTTTTGCGCGACGCAAAAAAGTATGCAAATGGCTTATGCTGTAAAGGGTAGTTTTGATAAACCACTACTATTGCAGCAGAGTAGGCGGCTCATTTGCAGTGAATCCGTGGGCTGATAACCCAAAGAAGCAAAAAACGGCGTTCTAGCATGTGGCTGGGACGTCGTTTCTCCTTGTTCAGCATGTGAACCTCTGCAAATAAGAACACCTTGCCCCTGTTTTGCCGAATAAGGGCGGTAGCATATCCCAAGTCCGTTGGTGTGATTATACCAATAGCGCACTTATACGTTCTAACGAACGTGTGCGCCCCGCTGGGAGCTTTTTGAACCTGTCGGTTCAAAATCAGGGGTAAGCTGCCGCCCCCTGAACCCCAGGCCAACATGACAGTATGCGGTGGACGTTTGATTGGTGGGGTGGTATAATCATTTTGGTCGTTGCCTGTCTTTGCGGCAGGTGACGTAGGAATTTTATATTTGATCTAGCAACTCAATAACTCGAATAATTGTGGGGAATATAGAATGTACAACCCGGTTCAAGTACCTTATCTAACGAATCCGAATTATAAGAGATATTTTAGATACACCACAGAAAAAATTCCAACATTACAGGATTTTGTGGTTTGCGTGTGGGAACATAAGCCGCTCACTTCG